>DATIFP010000234.1:0-7031 GCA_035455165.1 Blastocatellia bacterium | reverse complement strand
TAGAGGTAAATGTGCACCGGCGTGCCGCCGCGGGACTGCGGGCTGAGATAGTCAGGGAAGCTGGGGGTCTCTTCGGTCATCATGAACGGCGAATCGCCGATCTTGATCTCGGCGTGTCTGATGGCCCCCGCCTCGTCGGCTATGCGTTCGAGTTCCGTGGCGCCAAAGGCTTTCTTGTAAAACTCAATTGCCGCCGCGGCGTCTTTCAAAATCAAGTACGGCGTCGCAGTGTGGAAGCCCTCGGGGATGTATTTCGCTCTCACTTTGCTGGTCATAGGTCTCTCGCTTTCGTTTAGTCTGGCAGGTCCACCCACCTTCGAGGTCAACCGCGTCGCGGGTCATAGGCGAATGACACCTCGGTTGTCCTTATCGGTGTTGCAAAGAGCATCGTCACCTTTGGTTTGGGATTCTGTCGATGCCACAGGCCTCGGGGACAGACGAAGACCGATCCCGCGCCGACGGTGGTGCGCACCGGCCCGTCGTCTGTCAGCACCGTGACGTCAACCTCACCGTCGAGGGCGTGAAGCAACTCGTCACCGTCGGGATGGCGCTCCCACGGCGTCTGGCCCGAGTAGCGCATAACACCGAGCGCGTGATCGCCAAGCCAGCCAAGATGACCAACCGCGGCATTGGCCTCTTCACCCGTGGTCTCTGAGGTTATGTTCAACTCAGGTATGCCGTTCAGCACTTTACCAATTTCTCTGGGGGTCATGATCATCGGCATTGAGCCGGGCATTCCTCGCGGCGCCCCCGGCGGGTGCTTTGCCCTCGAATGCTTTGTACCCTGACCGGCGGTCAGAAATAGCATCGACACCTCGCCGACGGGTCTGGGCCAGTGCCACAGGTCGCGAGGACAGACGAAGACTGAACCTGCGCGGACGGTTGTGCGAACAGGACCCTGATCTGTCAGGGTGGTTACTTCAACAGCACCGTCAAGAATGTGCAGCAACTCGTCCCCCGCGGGATGGCGCTCCCACAAGGGCTGTTGAGTCGAGTAGCGCGACACGCCGATCGTGTACTGATCCAGCGAGGCGAGGAGTCGCATGGTTGTCGGCGGAAGGTCTTTCAACGCATCGCGAACGTCGTACGCTACGAGACCGGGCGCTTCGGCTAATTCCTTCAACCGGGCGTCAATCTCACTTGCCTTACTCACTGGTTTCCCGAAGCTCGGAGACGCCGGCAAGGAATGCTTCGACAGCAGCGTCGCTTTGAGCGCGGCCTTGAAGGCTGGGCTGGGAAGATGGCGCAGCTCTCCGGCGATGCCGATCAGCGCTGCGATACGGGGGTCTAGTTCGGGGATTGATGCTTCGGGACTCGCCATCACCGCCTCCACTGCCTCGTCCAGTTGTTCCGGCAATCGAGATTTAGACATTGGTAGCACCTAGCCGTTCGCGGAGATTCTGCAGGCCGCGAAACTGAAGCTGCTTCACGGCGCCTTCGCTCCGGCCGAGTTCAAGTGAGACTTCACGAATGCTCTTGTCTTCGGCAAAGCGCATCTCAATTACGCGGCGCTGGTCCGGCGGGAGCTGGCCGACGAGACGAAAGAGCCGCGCGCGTTCCTCGATCTCTTCAAGCCCGGAGCGTTCAGATTGACTGAGAGCGTCGTGTTCTTTTGCTGATTGAAGTGAAAGCTCCTTTGCCGCCCGGTGTGAGCGATCGGCGATCGCGTTCGCGGCGATCTTGAACAGCCATGCGGCGAATGGTACGCCACGCCATTCGAATTGCCCCAGGTTCGCCAGCGCCTTGTGAAAAACTTCCGACGTTAGGTCCTGCGCTTCGTCGCGACTGTGCACGCGACGCGCAACGTAGGCATACACGCGCTCGAAGTTTCGTTCGTAGATCTCTCCGAAAAGACTGACGTCGCGCTGTGCGGCCTCGATCCGAAGCCGTTCAGCTTGAGTATCGTCGATAGCCCCAGATAGTTGTCCGCGTGCCATTACTTCAAATGTATTAACGGCGAAGACACTGAAAGGTTACGTTTCGCAGGCCGGAGATGGGATGACGTCGAAGCCTTCCGCGGTCAGATTAACGTTTCGTTGCGGTCGTTGCGGTCTTTGCGGAACTTTGCGTCATTGCGCGAAACAGGTTCTCGCGCTTGAAGCGTTTCGAGCAAAGACGCGAAGGCCCGCAATGATCGCAAAAGGCCCGTATCACTTCACACGCTGAAGATGAAAGACGGCTGTGGTCTCTTTCCCGTTCTCGTTCCAGGTCCATTCTTCGGTGATGTGATTCGCGTCTTGAAACTTGATCACCAATCGCTGCATGTGGCCCTCTTTGCCTTTCAGATTGGCGACATCGACGAGCTGAAAGGAAATGGCGTCTCCGCCGCTAAGCGGTAAAGCGCGCATCCTTGGTTGATTGCCCACGGCGCAGTAGTGGGTCATCAACAGAGCCTGACCGTCCGGATGGTATATGCTTACCATGTTCTCGTTTGTCACCGTCTCCATCAAAGCAGTGCCGTTGGAAATCAACTGAAACGTGACGCGAGATTTTCCTTCGGGACTCGTCGCTTCCCATTCGCCGACCAGCGCCTTCATCCTCTCAAAGTCACTGCCTGCGAGGACGTTGGTGTTCAAAGCGAACATAAGGACCGACAAAACCAGGATAGTTCTTTTCATAATTACTCCTGCTCGAATCGAGCTAGTGCTCCTTCTTGAGTTCGGCACGAAGACTGGAGCCGTCGCCATTGATGATGTCATCGATCAGCCATGCTCCAGCCGTCCTAGCCAACTCGACGGTGATTTTTCGCGTGTCAGTGCCCCTGCTCGTTTTCGCGCTCCAGTCGAGCGTGACGGTTGCTTTGGCTCGATCGCCGTTCGCGACTACCGTCCCGACGCGAAATGAGTCGGGGTACTCCTGCGAATCGGTGAAAGGATCACCCTCGAAATAGGGCGCCTCATCCGGATGCGCCTTGCTGTATGCAGCCTGCCGGTTCAACTCTTTCACCAGAAGCCCGTACAACTCCGGCGTGAGAAACCGCTTACGCAGTTGGACGTTGCGGAGGTTGAAGTCTTTATTGCGAGCCAGGTGAAATGTGTAGAACGAACTGACGGCGACGTTGGCGGTGGGCGCGGCGGCGGCCTTTTGGGCCCCGGCTGGCAAACTCGCCAGCGTCAGAATCAGCGCGATCCCTGTTAACGAAGCGAACTTTGCTGGATGATCCATGACTCGCTCCATTCTTCTATTAAGCATGCGCGGCGATTTCTTTGGCTACGATGAAAAAGATCGTCTTAAACCGCGCGGGGCGCCGGTTACGTGGATTGCTCGAGTTTGGCTCGCATGGCGGCGACAACAGAGTCAACCGAAACATCTTCCGACTGTCGCGTCGCGCGGGTCAGCATCTCAACTTTGCCTTCTTTTATCTTCTTGCCGACGGTGATGCGATAGGGTACGCCTATCAGATCCGCATCGTTAAACTTGACGCCCGCGCGCTCATCTCGATCGTCGAGCAACGCTTCGACTCCGGCCGCGTTCAAGCTGTCGTAAATGCGCTCGGCCGCGCCGAGAAGCTCCCGGTCCTTGATGTTGACCGGCGTGACCACGACCTGAAACGGGGCGATCGAAACCGGCCAGACGATCCCGGCATCGTCGCTGGATGATTCCACCGCGGCGGCCATCACCCGCTCGACTCCGATGCCGTAGCTTCCCATGACGATAGGGACCTCCCGGCCGTCGGCCGTCAGCACTCGTGCTCCCATACTCTCGGAATACTTCAGCCCGAGCTTGAATATGTGACCGACCTCCACCGCCTTGAACACGTCCAGCGCGTCGCCGCAGTTCACGCAGGCTTCGCCTGCCTTCACCGAGCGCAAGCTCGCCCATTTGTCGACTTTGATATCGCGATCTACCGAAACGCCCCGCAGGTGGCGCTCATCTTTGTTAGCGCCGGTGGTCATGTTTTTCCGGCCGCGAAGAGCTTCGTCGGCGATTATGATGGATATGTTTCCGGTCGAGCTTTGCGTCACGCCGACCGCTCCCAGCGATCCTGCCGATGCGCCGAGTGCCTTGCGTATCTCCTCGGGATGCGCGGGCCTGACGGCTATCGCTCCGCTGGCGTCTATGAGCTTCGTCTCGTTCAACTCGTGATCCCCGCGCATCAACACAAGCGCGATTCGATCGTCGAGCGCGTAGACCAGCGTCTTGATCTGCCGGTCGGCGGGCGCGCCGCCCGGAAACGTAGTCAGGTCCTCGATGGTGCGAACGCCGGGAGTTGGAAACTCTTCCGGGGCCGCACGTCCTTCGCCGTCGTCAACGTCGGCGAGCTTGGACGTGGCCTTCTCCACGTTGGCCGCGTAGCCGCACTTGTGGCAAACAGCGATATGGTCCTCACCGGCGTTGGTGCGAACCATGAACTCGGTGGATTGGCTTCCGCCCATGGCGCCCGAGCTCGCTTCGACCGAAGTGTACTCCAGTCCGCACCGCGAGAAGATGCGACAGTAAGCTTCGTACTGATGATCAAAGGACTTGTCGAGCCCGTCAAAGTCTATATCGAACGAGTACGCGTCCTTCATGGTGAATTCGCGTACTCTGAGCAACCCTGACTTCGGGCGCGCTTCATCGCGGAATTTCGTCTGAATCTGATACCACACTTGCGGGAGCTGGCGATATGAATTGATCGTATGCCGGGCGATTGAAGTAAAAACTTCTTCGTGGGTCATGCCGAGAGCCATGTCCGCGCCTTTGCGGTCCCGCAGCCGGAACATGTTGTCGCCCATCACCTCCCAGCGTCCCGATTCCTTCCACAAATCTGCGGGATGAATAGCAGGCAATAGGAATTCCTGCCCGCCTATACGGTTCATCTCTTCGCGGATGACCTGCATCACCTTGAGCCGAACCCGCTGTGCGAGAGGCAGCAGCGAGTAAACGCCGGCAGTAAGCTGCCGGATGTAGCCCGCGCGAACGAGCAGACGATGGCTGGTGACTTCCGCATCAGCCGGGTCTTCGCGCAGGGTTGGAATGAACAAAGCGGACCAGCGCATCTTATTCCCCAGTTCCCCAAGGCGACACTAACAGTCGCCTTCGATCCTTGAAACGTAACGAGAGAAACTAACAACTGCGTGAACAGGCAGTCAAGCATGTGGGCCGGCGAATTTTGGCTTAATTATCTATAGTATTCGTGGTGAAGATTAGATCCTGGTCGTGGGGGAAGCATGCTGAAAGACTTTATAGGCGAATACGCGCGATACAGAATCGCCGGCGAGAAAGCTCTCCGGCAAGTCTCCGACTCGAATCTCAACCGAGTCATCGGCGCCGATAACAACTCAATCGCGATCATCGTGCGGCACATGAGCGGAAACCTGCTTTCGAGATTCACCGATTTCCTCACCGCCGACGGCGAGAAGCCGTGGCGAGACAGAGACTCCGAATTCGAGGATAGATCGTACGGGCGAGCGGACGTCGACCGGATGTGGGTCCAGGGCTGGGACAAGCTGGAAACGGAGCTCTCGAGAATCAGCGACGAGCATCTGCTCGAGAAGGTGAGAATCAGAGGAGTCGAGTGGACCGTGCACGACGCGTTATGCCGGTCGCTTGCCCACGTCGCTTATCACGTCGGCCAGATCGTCTTGTTGGCGCGAATCCTGAAGGAAGGCGAGTGGGAATGGATAAGCATTCCGAAGGGACAATCTCGCGAATACAACAAGAACCCGACCAAAGAGAAGCCGACGGTCTAGATCCTTGTATAAGCAGTCTCGGGTGCGGCGAATGATCCCGTTTATTCGCCGCGCCCGCGCGTCATTTTCCGGGTAGCGGAGCCAACAGAAAGCTAGTAGCCTAGTCGCGCTGGAGGTATTGGAATGGCTTACGAATACGAAACACTGGCGCATCGCTGGTTCGAAGAGGTCTGGAACAAGGGACGCGAAGAGGCCATCGACGAGATGTTCGCCGTCGAGGGTATCGCTCACGGGTTGGCGGACGAAGCCGGCAATGAGCTTCGCGGGCCGGAAGGCTTCAAACCCTTCTTCCGGAGTTTTCGAAACGCTTTTCCGGACATTCAAGTGACAATCGAAGACGCAGTCGCCCAGGGTGACATGGTAGCCGTGCGATGCACCGTTCGCGGATTGCACGCGGGGGATGCGTTGGGCCTGGCGGCTACTAATCGACCGGTTGAATTCAGCGGAATGTCCTTCCTCAGGATAAAAGACGGCAAGATTGTTGAGGCGTGGAACAACTTCGATTTCGCGACCATGTTCAAACAGATGGGCGTCGCTCAACCGCTGAGCTGAGCGCCTGGTTCGGTTTGAACCGATCGATGAGAATTCAATCGGCGTCTCTCCCCGGATCGAATCACTTCGGCGGCTTATCCAATTCATTCTTTGCCGGCGGGGCTTTCATGACCTAGAACGCGGATGCGATGCCTGTTAGGTGTTGTGACGCTGACGCTCGCGCGTCTGTCTTGGGCGAGACGGCGATCCACGAAAGGCGCCAACTCAATCGATCTTAGAAAGCAATGCTGAGGGCTCTCTCTATCCGCGAATCAAGCAAAACCGAATATTACGAACTATTGATCACTTAAGACGTGTATAATCAGGCAACCGAACGAACAAGGAGAATCCAATGGACACTCAATTCCGTCGTTTCTTCGGCGTCGTTCCGCGCACGGTTTCAGCACTTCCCGCAGTCTTGATCGCTCTGGTCAGCGTTGGCTATGGAGGCCAGGAGCGAGAGGTTCGTTGGCGCCCCCCGGAAATAGCGTTAGATATCATCCTGCCCGAGCTTCCGCAGCCGCGCGTGCGTTTCGCCGGTGGCGGGCTGATTCGCCGCGAGTCGCTGAAAATCATTGACCCGACCGCTGCCGGAGACTTCACCGCAGTCGATGTTCAGGCGAGGGCCGAAGGCGATTCGATGACGGTCAGACTTTCGATCATTTACAACGATATCTCAAATCAAGAATGGTGGAAGGACAAGAAGGAGAGGGTAGTCGGCACATGGGTCATTCAGCGCGGGGAATCCGTTAGTCCTTCAGAGTTGGCGGCGTTTGGAATCGAGCCGTTCGAATTGAAGGTCATCGACGCGAAGCCGGTTGTATTTAA
>DATIFP010000233.1:0-9628 GCA_035455165.1 Blastocatellia bacterium | reverse complement strand
TTCCATCACAAAGATCAGATCGGCCCACTCGAGAAGTTCGATATTGACTGGCACAGTGGCCTCTCTGCCGACTCCCGCGGACCTGGTTTCCACCCCGGTATAGCCGCTGAAGATTGCTTCAGCAGTTGGGCTGCGCAATCGGTTCGCGTTGCAGATGAAGAGTACCTTGAGCTTTGTAGTGTTTTCGCTCATCTATCCATGAGCTTCGCTATCACCTTATCGATTTCTGGCCTCTGTACGCACTCGATCCAGAATGGGTTCGATCTGCCGGGCCAGCGTAGCCAGATCATGATCGTTCGCTATTCTGTATGCCTCTTCTGCTAATGCCAGCGCCTCGGCCGGCCTCCCGATTCTGAGCGCCAGTAGCGAGGCGTGATTGATGAGCGATCTTGCCAGCAGATCCTGGTCGCCAAGCTCGTGGTACATCTGCTCCACCTCGGCGAACAGCCGCGTAGCCTCATAAACCTGGCCTCGCACCGAGAGAATATACGCCTGGCCCCCCAGGCTAGCGCTCAGCCCGCTCTTATTACCAAGCTCGCGGCAGATTTGCTCCTTTTCTTTGTAGAGACGCATCGCCTCATCCAGATCATCTGTTTGTTCGAGGATCGCCGCCTGATTGCCAAGACTTCGTTGAAGGTCATTCTTGCTGCCAAGCTCGCGACAGATTCGCTCTTCCTCTTTGTGCAATCGCATCGCTTCATCCGTTCGGCCCAGCTCTTTGAGGATCACCGCCTGATTGCCGAGGCTCGCTTGCAGTTCCGGCCTGTTGCCAAGCTCGCGGCAGAGTTGCTCTTGCTTATTGTGCAGCCGAAGCGCTTCGTCTAGCTCGCCCCTCGCATAGAGGATGAACGCCTGACTGGCAAGGCTGGCTTGAAGTCCGTCCTTGTTTCCAAGCTCAATGCATATGCGCTCAGTCTCCTGAAGCAGCCGCATCGCCTGGTCTGCCTCGCCGCGCTCTTTGAAGATGAGAGCCTGATTGCCGAGGGTACGTTGGAGCGCGAGCTTGTTGCCAAGCTCTCGACAGATTTGCTCCTCCTCTTTGTGCAGCCGCATCGCGTCGTCTGGCTGCCCTTGCTCTTTCAGGATCGCAGCCTGATCGCCCAAGGCTGCGTGGAGGCCATCCTTGTTGCCAGTCTCACGGCATATCCGCTCCGCTTGCTTGAGCAACCGCATCGCCTCGTCCGGCTCGCCTCGAGCGACCAGGATCGCCGCCTGGTTGCCGAGGCTGGTTTGCAGTCCCCTCTGGTCGCCAAGCTGGCGGCAGATTTGCTCCTTCTGTTTGAGCAACCGCATCGCCTCGTTCAGCTCGCCTCGCGTTCGCAAGAGGAGCGCCTGATTTCCCAGGCTGCGTTGAAGTCCTTGGTCGTCGCCGATCCGGCGGCAGATCCGCTCCTCCTCTTTATGCAGCCGCATCGCCTCGTCCAGCTCGCCGCGGTCAGCAAGCGTTATCGCCTGATTCCCGAGGCTTGCTGCCAGATTTGACAGGTCGCCGGCTTGCCGGAAGTGCTCGGCGAGCTGTTCTCTCAGCTTCAATGCTTCGAGGGGATGGCCGGTGTCGGCAAGCAGGTTTGCGATGGTCCATCGATGGTCGGCATCTGTCGCCGGATCATCAATCACGGAAGCGTAAGCCTCGAGCATACGCAGTGGCGAATTCTCCTCGATGCTGGCCCAGTATCCCTTGACCTCGAATTGGCCGGCGTCCCAGGCCGCGGTGAAAAACTCTCGGTCAGCCAGCAAGCCGTATAAGCGCTGCCAAGACTTTGCTTCGGCAAGCTGCCACGGCAACTCTTCCAGCTTGCGCGGGCCAGGACTCTGTTCCTCAAAATAGTCGGCAAGTTTAAGGTGAGCGTCGCGCTGTTGCGGCTCTCCAGTCATGTAGCGGCTTCGGACGGCTTCGCGGATGTAGTCGTGCCCAAAGCCGATCAACCCCGACCGTCTGACCAGCGACGACTCTGCCGCCAGATACAACGGCGACCAGTATGCGCGCGGCAATTGAGTCTGCCCCGAGGTAAGGATCTCTAACAGCTCTCCTTCGGATAAGCCTCGACGCGCGGCCCACAACATCACCATCGAATCTCGAACCAACCCGGGGCGGTCTCCCTCGTAGTCTTGCTCATAACGCCCGAGAATCTTCTCGTACAACTCTTCCGGGGTCGCGGCGGCCAGGTAATGTTCGATGCGAGCATCCACTTGTTCGTGAATGCCGAAGACACGCAGTTCATCCAACAGCGCTCGCAGGTAGAGTGGATTCCCAGTCTGGCCGGCACTTGCAATGTGTCCCACACGGCTCGCGCTTAGCTGTTTGGAATATTGACCGAGATAGGCAGAAATGAGGTCTTCGCGCTCATCCGCAGTCAGGGACTCGATCCGTATCGTTGGCCAGCCGCGCTTCTTGCACTCGTCCATAGCCCGGCCCGGCAGCGTGGAAACGATCAGCCTTATGTTTGGCGGAATCTCCGGCGGCAGCCATACCAGATCGGGAGCGCCGTCACGGTCCTCAAGCTGATTCAGCGCATCAAGTATCAGAACAACCCTGCCCTTGGCCGCCACCATGTGCAGCCCGTTTGCAAACGCCGCTCTAAGCGCGTCAGCCTGATCCGGGATCTCCTGTTGAATACCAAAGCTCCGTTTGAACTCGCCCATGATTCGCCGCAGCATTGCCTCCCAATCCGTGCTATAAGGAGTCGCTCCGATGAAGTGCATCAGCAGCAACGGCTGGCTCTGTCGCGTTGAAGCGCGCCGAAGCGACGCGGTGAGCTTTTTCCATCGCGATTTCTCTTCCGGTTGCCCTGCCTCCGAAGGATTCGCGCGATAGCGCAGGGCCCAATTTGCCAGCAGCGCCGACTTACCAGAACCCGATTCGCCCAACACGACGAGTGGAGGCCCGTCGCCCCGGGCATGACCTTCCAACTGCTCGTAGTAAATCTGGCGACCGATGTAAACCCTGGCGCGGCTCCGGGCGAATGCCTCGTGATCCATCGCTTCGCGATCGAGCGGACCGGGTTCGGAACCTTTCGGATAGAGACGATCGATGATCTGAGCCAGATCGTATGCCACCATCTCACCCAGGGCCTGTGGGGTCGGGTAGTTTTCACGAACGGGAAGGCCGCTTTTCTTGATGCGGGTTTTCAGCGCTGCAAGCTTGTCTCTTCGGTCTTGCGCGCGGCGGCCCGCTTCTTCCCGGCCGTGGATTCCGATTTCTTCGCTCGTTGGAAGCTCCAGATACTCACTCTGCACGCTTGCGGGCAGCGAATCTATGAAGGCGGGATCCCGAAAGTAGAACAAAGAGTGATTGGCCATCTGGGGATCGTTGAGCACACCGTGCAGGATTTCCAACTCGGTCACTGAACGATGGAGGTACTCCTGCAACCAGGGCTCTTGCTCGATCAGCTCATGAGGGATCTCATCCGGCACCCAGCCATAGCGCTCGCCGAGCAGCCCAATAAAGTAGGGCCGGCACCGATGAATCTCTCCCAGACAAATCGGCAGTACTTCGCCGCGCTGCGACTGTTCCTCGGTTATGCCCCACCGCAAGTCTACCTCGCCCCACGCTACTCCGCGTTCTTCGCACAACTTACGCAGATGAGGGAACGTTTTCTTTATCAACTCATCACGCTCTCCGTGCATATCGCGGAAAGTGGAGGAAACGAACACGCGTACTGCGCGGTCCTCCGGCGCGGCGATCGGCTTCTTACTCATCATCTTATCCCTCTGTTTCGCGAAGCGGATCGTTCTCAACCCGTGGGTCACCATCCGTGTCAGGTTCAAAGATACTACTATGTTGTCGCAAAACGACAAGAGAACGGTGTCATAGACTCGCGTTGGCAGATAAGCACAGCGGCTCAAAGACATCGCGCTCGGCGACCTCGGGCGCCGAGCACGATTCAATCCTGATTGCCCGAACCACACCGTCGTTGCCCGTCGCAAAACTTGCGTGCTAGTATCCCCTATCCGTGCAGAGGCTGGTTTAACTCAATGGTTCGCTTCCCGAAGCCGCTCTCGATCTCGCTGTGCTTTTTCATCCTGATCGCGCTTAACTCCGAGCCAATCATCGCCCGCCAGATCGTGAAGCAACTATCCCAGGAACCCAAGCAGCAATCTCAATCTCAAGACCCAAAGAAGCCGGAGCAGGAACCGGAAACCAAAAAGGAAAAGCGCGCTCGACGAGCCGAGCGAAGGAAGCAAGCCGGAAGCGACAAAGACGCGCAGCCCGACAAGCCAACAGGCGCGGCCGCCGACGCTGAACCAGTTGAAGTCATCGCGGACAAGCAATCCAAAAACGGCGACCTCATTCTTTACGAAGGCTACGTCAACGCAACGCAGGGCGACGTGCGTCTCCAGGCCGATCGCGTCACCTTTAACAACACCACTCACGACATGGTTGCGGAAGGTAACGTGATCTTCGACCAGGGCGCCGACCAGCGAGTCACCGCGCGACGAGCCGAGATCAATCTGGAAGCCAAGAGAGGGACCTTCTGGGACACAACCGGTTTCACCAATCGCACTCAGACCGGCGACTATGTCTTCTTCACAGCCAAGCGAGTCGAGAAGACCGGCCCCGACACCTACGAGCTCTATGACGCGGACGTCACCGCGTGCGAGGACGTGATTCCGAAGTGGAACTTCAAGAGCAAACGCGCCGAGTTGAAGCTCGGCGATCGCGTCATCATGCACAACGCGGTCTTTCACGTAAGAACGCTCCCCGCGTTTGTGCTGCCATATGCGTGGATACCCGCGACCAGAAAAGAACGCAAGTCGGGCTTCTTGCTGCCCTCGACCGGCAACTCGAACCAGAAGGGGCGCACCCTCAAGCTCGCCTACTATCAGACGCTCGGCGATTCCGCCGATATAACTTTTCGGAGCGATGTCTATACTCAACGCGGCCTTGGTATGGGCGCGGAGTTTCGCGCGCAGACCGACGAGAAGTCTTATCTGAGACTCGGTGTGTTCTCGGTGAAGGACAGATTGTTCGGCCCGGCAGGAGAGAATCAGGGCGGGACCGCATTCGTCGCCGACGGCGTACAGTACCTGCCGCACGGCTGGCTTGCCGTAGGTAACGTCTCGCTCGTCTCGAGCCTGGCTTTCAGGCAAGTCTTCTCCGAAGATATAACTCAAGTGATCGATCCGAGGCGCGAATCTACTTTTTACGCGAACAATAACGCGGCGGGGTTCAGCTTCAATTTCCTGGCATCCAACGAAACTACAACTTTGTTCAGCCCGAGTCGCAATCCTCTGACGCCGAGCGCGGGTACAAACTTTGACATCAAAATACGCCAGGCCCCTGAATTTGATATGACTGTTTATTCCCGCCGAATATTCGCCAACGTACCCATATATTTCTCGCTCAACTCCAGTATGGGCGCTCTCAAGCGGGAGGAGACTGTCAATTCAGAGGTCACTCTCGTGACCCCGGCGGCGGTTCAGCGCTTCGACTTCCAGCCGAAGATCACGATTCCGCTCGCGACGATTGCGGGCATCGCGGTGACGCCGAGCCTTACCCTGCGCGAAACCTATTACACCAGCAGCATTGATCCAACCGTGCCGTTGTTCGATCCTAACCAGTTCACCTTTGATCCCGCCGATCCAAGGATCGATCCCAAGCGAATTGAGTTTGATCCAAAGCTGAAGCTATTCGATCGCAATGCGCTTGACGCGATCAGCTCGGACGCCGTCTCACGAAATTATGCCGAGCTGGCCGTGGACATAAGGCCGCCAGCGCTCGAGAAGACTTACCTCAACGACGACGGCTCGACGCGGTTCAAACATTTGATCGAGCCGTCGATCACCTATCGAGTAATCGGCGGCATCGGCGAAGAGTTCAACCGCATCATTCGCTTCGACGATCGTGACGCGGTGGCCAACACAAATGAATTCGAGTACTCGGTTGTCAATCGATTCTTCACCCGGCAACTGTCTTCCGATCTGACTCGCCGGCGCCTGAAGGGAAACCGCGCGCCTTCGACTATGAAACCTGTTCGCCCAGTAGAAAACGACAAGGCCGAGGACAAGCAAGAGGCGGCGCCCCAGGCTGCCAAAAGCGAGACCGCGCCAGCCAGGACCGAGACCGCTGCGCCGGAGCAAAAAGAAGCGGTCAAACCTGCGACTGAACAGACCGTCCAATCGAAGACAAAGCTCGAACAGGGTCAGCAGACCGAGTTGAATCCGCCCGTTCGGTCTGGGCCACAAAGATCGTCCCGTAAGCCCCGGACGCGGGCCGAGCAGGAGCGCGAAGAGGAAAGCGACGTCGCAACCAACGAAAACGCTACGCCCCAGGCCTATGAGCTCCTGACCATAAAAGTGGCGCAGAAGTATTTCCTCGATCGAAACTTCGGAGGCGCGCTGGTCGAGGGACGCCGCAACCAGTTTTACCCCATCAACACGCTGTCGGGTTTCACTATTGGAGGGCGCGCGCGCAGCTTTTCACCGGTTAACGTAGCCGTCCGATACCGCCCGCTCTCGTCCGTCTACGGCGATCTCAGAATGGACATCGGAAATGACGACGGCATGGTGCGCAATGTTACGATTGGCGGCGGAGTGAGAGGAGACAAGGTATCAGTTTCGGCGAGCTATTATCTGTCCCGGCAGATCAAACTTGAGCCGAACGTCTTCGAACCGGGCACTTTTCCGGGCGATCAAATCAGCACGACAATTCAGCTCGGCGACGATCTGCGGGGCGCGTACGGAGGCTCGCGCGTGAGCTACGATTTCACCAACCGCTTCGTCACCGATACCCAGGTCTCGCGTGGCCGGTTGATGAACTCGCGAAGCTACATCGGCTACGCGTGGGATTGCTGCGGGGTGCAGTTCAACTACAACACGTTCAAAGCGGGTCTGCGAAACGAGAGTGCGTGGTCGTTCACGTTCACGCTCGCAGGATTGGGGAGCTACGGGACGGATCAGTTTTCTCAACTTGGCGGCGGGCGCGGCGGCCGCAAGCGAGGTAAGCGAAACCGAAACGTTGATGATGATTATTTGCCATAACCTGTGAGCGCGTGGGTCCCGCCGGCATCATCGGAGCGCGGGCGTCCCGCGCGCATGATTGAAGAGCGGCATTGCTATTATGCGGGCGGGACGCCCGCGCTCCGAGATGCGGGACGCCCTGTGCTCCCGCGAACCACAAAACGATGAAAGTTAAGCGCACAGAAGACGGCTTTCTCCTGGTCCTCGATATTGGGGATGAAATTATTGCTTCGCTCAAGGAGCTGGCTTCGACCGAGCGAATCGGGCTGGCATCGATCGCAGGAATCGGGGCAGTGCATAAAGCGGTTCTCGGTTACCTGGACGTCGAACAGAAGCAGTACTTGAAACGTCAATACGGCCCCGAGTCAGTGGAGCTTCTTTCACTCACCGGCAACATGTCGCGGCTCAAAGGTGAACCCCTTCCCCATTGCCACGTTGTATTGGGTGATCGCGAAATGCGCACGTTCGGCGGACACCTGTTCGAAGCTTACGTTTCGGTCACAGTCGAGATCTTCGTGCGTGTGTTTGAAGGAGAAGTGTCGCGCCGGTTCGAGCCAGCCTGCGGCGCGAATCTGCTGAACATTTGATTTGTCGCCAAAGGCAGCAGGCGTGCAAATTGAAATTCGTTAATCTCATTGTTTGCTCGTCAGACCGGACTCGCCTCACTCTACACTGAACGCGACCGGTTGCGACGAAATGCCGCCCGGGTTGACGATCTTTACCTCGTGAGACCCCGCCGCAAGCTTTAGTTTGAACAAGAAGTAGCCGTCATCGCTTATCGCGGGCGTCGCAGTCCCGTCCACCCACAGGACGGCGGCGGGGTTCACCCTATTTCCGGTTACGATCAACTTCTTATGGCCTTTGTATTTGACCTTGCGAATCGACGGGATCGTGTCCGGGTCGATCACCTTTATCTGGACCGATGCGGTTGAGCTCGCCGTACCTTGATCGCGCACCGTCGCGACAAAACTGAACAGACCCGCCGAGGTCGACACTCCCGAGATCAGACCGGACGAATTCAGATTCAGCCCCGCCGGCAGCGACCCACCGGTCACCGACCAGGTGTACGGAGGCGTTCCCCCGTTTGCAGTCAATTGATAGCTGAATGAAGATCGCAGCAGCGTCTCAAGCAAGGGCACGCCAGGGAGGGACATCGGCGGTGCAGCGACGGTGATTGAGAGCGCCTTGCCTGCGGTAGCCGACTGCGCATCGGTCGCGGTTACGGTGAATCCGAAAGCCCCGCTCACGATCGGGGTGCCGGAGATTATCCCTGTTGATGCCGCGAGCGTAAGCCCCGTCGGCAACGCGCCGAGCGTAACCGCCCAGGTGTAAGGCGGCTTCCCTCCCGTTGCGGTTAGTTGCTGGCTGAAGCTAATGCCCCTGGTCGCCGGTGAACCGGATGATGTTGTTATTCCAAGCGGCGGCTCAGCGACGACGATCGAAAGCGCCTTGCCCGCGGAAGTCGACTGAGCATCGGTCGCGGTTACGGTGAAACTGAAAGTCCCGCTCGCGGCCGGCGTCCCCGAGATTATTCCCGTTGAAGACGCAAGCGTAAGCCCGCCCGGCAAAGCGCCCGCGGTGACAGTCCACGTGTAAGGCGGCTTCCCTCCCGCCGCACTCAGTTGCTGGCTGAAGCTGACTCCCTTCGTGGCGGGCGACAGGGTTGAGGTGGTTATTCCGAACGGAGGCTCGGTCACCGTGATGGTCAATGTCTTCTGGGCGATTTGAGACCTTGAATCCGTCACCTGAATCGTGACTGAAAAACTGCCGGTGGCGGATGGTGTGCCGACGAGAGCGCCGGTGTTTGGGTTCAGGTTGATCCCCGCCGGAAGTGCGCCCGCGACTTGCTGCCAACTGTACGGCGGTATACCCCCACTCGCGGTCGGTATGTGTGTAAAGAATATCCCCTTCATTGCGCTTACAGACGCCGGGCTGCTTATGGCGGGCAAGCTGCCGTCGCCCACGGCGATGCTGATGTTTGCCGACATCTCGCCGAACAAACCAACACCGGTCTGGCTCAACTGCCATTGAAAATTGTAGGTGCCCGGGATCGCCGGCGCGGATGCTTGAAACAGCAGCTCCAGCTGCTCCCCAGGGTTTATTGGAAATCCGAACCAGGGAACCGTGTCGCCTCCCCAGGTCACGTTGCCCGACGGACCCTGTGACCTGATCGCAAACCCGCCGGCGCCGTCCCATGGTTTCGAACCGGTGTTGAGCCATCTTAGGGTTGCGAAGAACGTCTGATTGGGCTTCAGGGTTGACGCTACATTCTGAGATACAAACTGTGCGTCATATCCCGACGGCGGCGCGGTCACGGTCATGGACAGTGCCTTTTGTGCTGCGCCGCTTCTTGCGTCGGTCACCTTCACTGTGAAGTCAGATGTTCCGGTTGAAACCGGCGTGCCGCTGACGATGCCGGCGGCGCTCAGCGTGAGGCCCTCGGGGAGCGAGCCCGAAATGATGCTCCAGCTATAGGGAGTTGTGCCGCCGGAAGCAAGGAGCTGTCTCGAAAACGCCTCGCCGGCCGTGCCGACTCCGAACGGGTACGTGGTGAGAATACTCAGCGGCCCCGGGCCTGCGCCTGATGCGGGATAAACAAAGGTGATTGCGTCGATGTCGTCTTGACGAATCGACGCGCAGCGGCCGTCGAAATGCGCGGTGCCGGCCA
>DATIFP010000232.1:0-19090 GCA_035455165.1 Blastocatellia bacterium | reverse complement strand
CGTCATCCGGAGGCGAGCTATGGAGCGTTTTATGAAGCGGCATCAAGACCGCATCATCGGTACTATAACAGGTTTCGACCGAGTCTTGTTCGGCGGCACCTTGCGCTCGATCAGTTACGTAGAGGGTTTGGAGATATTCTTGACCATCCAGCGAGTACTTTTTAAGGACTTCGGGCAGTTTGTAGAGAAGCTTTCCAGTCGTATCAAGGCACATTCTGAATCGTATGCCATGAACCACAAACGTCCTTACCGCTACATTGAATCCTCGAAACTGTCCAAAGAGGAAATTGCTCGCGAGATTATGGATAGAGACCAGATCACACGAGGACTGGTATGTGTTCTGACCTGTATAGAGCCTTGCCAAACGTTCTCCATTCGCAGAGACCGACCAACAAAGAAACTGGCTTTGGAGAGGAAACAGCGCAAGTGTCTGCACATATACTTCTATTACGTTGATCGCGATTTCGGGCTGATGCATGTGCGATTGCAGACCTGGTTGCCGTTCACGATACAAGTCTGCATCAATGGAAGGGAATGGCTTGCGCGCCAGATGGACCGAGCCGGCATCAGCTATACCAAACGAGATAATACCTTCACTTACATTGAAGACGTCGCT
The DNA here is from genome assembly GCA_035455165.1 of Blastocatellia bacterium. Classification (GTDB taxonomy): domain Bacteria; phylum Acidobacteriota; class Blastocatellia; order UBA7656; family UBA7656; genus Onstottus_A. The sequence continues at coordinate 18,474 of DATIFP010000232.1, read as the reverse complement.
GCTGCTCAACGACTGATGGACCAGCTTACTGAACGGAAGTGGGAGGGATTCCTTAACAGCTTTGCGCGTCGCTTGAATCCGATCATCAAACCGGAAGAAGGTTTCAACCTCAGGGGGTACTACTGGAGCATTCGCCAGGGCGAGTACGCCACTGATGTGATGTTCAAAGACGAGCAAAGTCTCGCCCAGCTGTATCCCGCTCTTACCAGACACGCAATCGAGCGGTTCTCTAGTCGGGATGTATTGCGATTTCTCGGGCGCCGCGATTGTGACGGCTTCAAACGTGAAGTCACCACCAAGCTGCAAAAGCGAGTCGAAGGAGTTCGCATAAAACATTGGGTCGATGAGAACTCGATCAAGATGTACGACAAGCAAGGCAGCGTATTGAGAATCGAGACCACTATCAACAATGCCAGGCGCTTCAAAGTTCGTCGCCCAACCCAGAGAAATGGAAAAACCACAATGGCATTGTTCCCCCTGAGAAAAGGGATAGCGGATCTGAAACGACGAGTGGAAGTAAGCAGATCCGCCAATGGGCGCTATTTGGAGGCGCTCGCAGTAGTCGGAGAGACAACTCCTTCCCACCGCTTGCTTGACCCTGTCAGCCAACGGTTGGTTAAAGATGGTCGGAGCTACCGTGCATTGCATCCGATCAGTCAGGCTGACAGTCGAGTCTTCGAGCTCCTCTTGAAGGGGGAGAACCTCATTCAAGGAATCAGAAATCGGGATCTGCGAACGGAGCTCTTCCCGGCTGCAGAACTTGATCCGGCAACCAGACGGAAAGCTTCGGCACGCATTAGCCGCTTGATCAGGCTGTTGAGAGCACATGGCCTTATCTACAAGGTCTCGAAAACCAATTACCATCGAATAACCAAGAAAGGACACGAAGTCATGGCTACCGCTACAACATTCCGCGATTCGGATGTTGCACTCCTGGCTGCTGAATGAAATCTTGCCAGGAATACAAGAAACTGCAGACTTGCTACGCAAAGACGCAACGAGGCCAGGCTGTTAGAAGCCGCCCTTGCGTATCACTACTCCAGGCCGTGAGCCGGTCGGTTTGCCGTCTTGCCAGACGGGCTCGCCGTTCACATACACCCGCGAGATCCCTTCCGATGTGAGCAGGGGCTCCTTGAAAGTGGAACGGTCGATCACGCGCTTCGCATCGAAGATCACAAGATCCGCTTTCATTCCTTCGCGAATCAAGCCGCGGTCAAATAAGCCGAGCCGGGTGGCCGGCGCCGAGGTCATCTTGCGCACCGCCTCTTCAAGCGTGAACCATTGCTGCTCGCGTGCGAACCGCCCAAGCACGCGCGGGAACGTGCCCGCGCCGCGAGGGTGACGTCCACCTGCAGCGCCGTCGCTCGCGACCATCACCCAGGGTTGGCGATAGAACGTTTTGATGTCGGATTCCTTCATCGACCGGCAGACGACGCTGGCGCCGCCGTCCTTGACGATTTGAATGTAGGCGTCGACCGCCGACATCTTGCGATCGCGCGCGATTGCTTCAAGCGTCTTCCCCTCGTATTCGCGATGCGCCCGGCAGTTGGTCACAAGAACATTGTCCGCGCCGCCAACATCATCAAGCCCTTTCTTGACGGCCGCCTGGTCGTCGTGCCGGCGACTTGGAATGAGGACGGTGATGGTTGATTGCCAGGCATCGTAGGGATAGCAATCGGCGGTCACGTCTACGCCGTTGTGACGCGCGGTATTTATCAACTCGACCGCTCTTTCGGCTTGTCCCCACACGCCGACAGTTCCCAGCTTGATATGAGAGATCTGAACGGGGATGCCGGCTTCGCGTCCTATCGCAATAGCTTCGGTGAGAGCAGCCATCACGTCGTCGGCTTCATCGCGCACGTGGCTCATGTAGATTCCGCGAAAACGGGCGGCGACTCGCGCAAGCTCGATCACTTCGTCGGTGGTGCTTGGATGGCCGACGTCGTATTCAAGGCCGGTCGAGAGTCCGACGGCCCCTTCGCGCATGCCTTGTTCGACCAGCTTCATCATCTCGGCGATTTCGTTCCGGGTTGCGGCGCGGTTGTGATCGCCTTTCATCACCTGCAACCGAACGGTCGCGTGTCCTACAAACGCCAGCACATTCACCGCGGCGCGATTCTGTTCCCGCTTTGCAAGATAATCGCCGATGGGCCACGGAGATCCGCCGTCGGGTCCGACGGCAAGAGTGGTTATTCCCTGCGAGGTCTGGCTTGCCACGATGGGTTCGGCGTCAAGAGCGCTGTCCGAGTGGTTGTGAATATCGATGAAACCCGGCGCGACTACCATTCCGCGGGCTTGAATTACTTCTTCGCCGGCCGAGGGTTGGAATTGACCGACTTTGGCAATTCGATCCCCGACGATGCGCACGCTGGCTCGGAAAGCCTTGCGCCCGCTCCCGTCAACGACGATGGCCCCAACGATAACGCGGGATCTGGAGGCCGATGAGAGCGCATTGGTGCCAGTCGGTGCAACGGATGCAATGAAGGCGGCTATTAGTAGGATGAGCGATGCCGAGCGAAGATAGTTGTTGATCATGATACGAGCGTTCCAAGTGAGACACGTATGGCTTCGGCCTCGTGAGATCTCAGATATCAGATCTCAGATTTCAGATCTTGGCATTCGTACTCGCGAGGGCGCAGCGTATACGGCGACACCTTGCATCGTCAAGAGACCTTATAGTTCGTCAAGAATCTATGTGAGGCAAGAGGTTCCAACCGATAGGCCGGGCAAGATTACCCCAATCCGCATGCCTTGCACGGTACTCCACCGCCAAAGATCATGGGCACTCACGCCTGACAACTCCAATAAGATCAGGACCTCACATTCTCTTGCGGTGAGTTTCAGTCATCATTACGAGCCGGTTGTGCGTTTTGAATCCTGGCTATCCTATCCTCCTGCATTCGGCGCAGCTCCTCGAGAAACTCTTCGCGTTCTCGTGCGGACTGCCAGGCGCGACGGGATCTGTCGGTCAAATAGTATTTCATCTCGCCTCCTCTGGGAATAATATATTTTAGATTTCAAATTTCGGATTGTACATTTCGAGGTTCTGAAATTCCAACCGGGGTTTCTTGAATCTCAAGCGGAGGCTCGTGCAAACGCGGGCCAGTGTCATCGCACTCGGGCCGCGATCGTCAGACCCAGCACCGCTCTTCGTACTGAGGCACCTTCGTCACACCGCGCACCCAGGTCATCGTACTCGCGCCACGGTCGTCACGTTTCCGCCCAGCGTCGTTACGCCTTTCGCCTACGTCATCGTCTGAGATCTGAAATTTGAGATCTGAAACTGAGATCTGCGGCCGAGCTCTGAAAACTCCGTCGAGAGACGCTCCAATCGGTGGACGTCAACCCGGGGCGCAAGGCTTTGGTCGCGCAATTGCGTCGTGATAGGCTCTTGGCTCGCCGGTCCGAAGTTCGCCAATCACTCAGAGGAATTATGAAACTCGACTTGCACACTCACTACTATCCCGAGGTCTTTTTCCAGATGATCCGAGAAACGCCGTCGGAGTTCTCATTCGACAAGGATCCGACCGGCCGGACGATCATCACTCACCGAGGCGCGCGCTTCTTCGGCATCACGCCGCCGATGACTGATCCCGCAAAACGGCTCGAGGACATGGACCGAGTGGGCATCGACGTCGAGGTCATCTCGTTGTCTACGCCCAACATCTTTTTTGCCGATGAGTCCCGGCAACCTGAGGTGGCGCGAATCCTCAACGACGCCTACTCCGAGCTGATCGCGCGTCACCCGAATCGGTTCAGGGGATTCGCATCCATCCCGATGGATGATCCGGACGCCGCGCTTTCCGAGCTTCATCGAGCGATCGATGAGCTAAAGATGAACGGGGTCGTGCTGCTCTCGAACATCCGAGGCCGCGCGCTCACCTCGCCGATCTACAGACCGTTTTTTGAAGAAGCCGATCGGATGAACCTGTGCATTTTTCTGCACCCAATGATTCCGGTGTACTCCGAGCCCTACCGAGAGTACGTGTTGGGCCCGCTGGTGGGCTTTCCGTTCGACACCACACTTGCGGTCGCGCGAATGTGCTTCGCTGGCATGCTTCGCGAGTTCGCCGGCATTCGATGGGTCATCGGACATCTTGGAGGAGCGATCCCGTACTTGATGGAGCGGCTCGACAACGGCTATCGAGACTTCGCCGAGTGCCGCGTCAACATCGACGAGCTGCCGAGCACTTACCTCAAGCGGCTCTATTACGACACGGTGACGTTCAGCTCATACAACCTCCGGCTGGCTCGCGATCTTGTCGGTGTCGACCATATGGTGATGGGCAGCGACTACCCGCATTTGCTGGGGTCGATCGAGCGCTCTGTCAGCTCGATTCAAGACCTCCCGATACCCGAGCACGAGAAACAACAAATCTTTGGCGGCACGGCGATGTCGATTCTGAATAACGCAGACGCGATGAGAAATAGAGAATGAACCATCGTTGGTTTCCACTCAACCGTTCGGTCAATGATGATGTCCCATTTGCCACTTCTCATTTGTGATTTCTCATCTTCGATCTGACCCAAACCCTTGAAGACCCCGGACTCCATTCCATCCGCCGGCTCCGCTGCCCCCCGATTTTTAAGGGCCGTCGGGTTGTTTGGGTTGATTGCCATCGCGGTGAACGGAGTCATCGGATCCGGAATCTTCGTGCTGCCGGCCACGGTTGCCTCGCTGCTCGGACCTGCAAGCCCGGTCGCATACATCGTGGCCGCGCTCCTGATCGCGCTCATCGTTCTGTGCTTTGCAGAAGCCGGGGGCATGTTCGAGCAGACGGGCGGTCCTTATCTGTACGCGCGCGAAGCGTTCGGGAGCTTCATCGGTCTTGAAGTCGGCTGGATGTTTTTCCTTGCGAGGCTGGCGGCGACTTCGGCGATCGCCAACGCATTCACCGCCTACCTGGGATACTTCTGGCCGGCGGCGGCAAGCGGCGCCGGCCGCGCAATTGTGCTCACGGTGTTGATATGGGCCCTGGCCTGGCTGAATCTGATTGGGGTGAAGTACGGTTCGTGGACGGTAAACGTGCTGACAGTCGTAAAGATCGTTCCGCTGTTGTTATTCGTGACTGCCGGTCTGTTCTTCGTCGATAGCTCGCGTTATCGGATTCTCGAGCTCCCGGACACAAGCGCGCTCAGGCAGGCGACGCTGGCGCTTATCTTCGCGTTCGGCGGATTCGAGAACGCGTCGGTGCCCACCGAGGAAGTAAAGGACCCGACGCGCAACCTGCCGATCGCGCTGATAGCGTCTGTCGCGTTGACGGCTTTGTTGTACATCCTTATCCAGATCGTCGCGCTTGGCACGCTGCCGGAGCTCGCAAGCGACGCTACCCCGCTGGCCTCCGCAGGGCGCGTGTTCCTGGGTCCGGCCGGCGCCGCGATAATCACGGTCGGCGCCGTGTTGTCCACGCTCGGGAGCGACAGCGCGGTGATCCTGGTCGGTCCCCGCATATTGTATGCTCTCGCGAAAGGCGGTCAGCTGCCGCGGGCGCTTGCTCGAGTGCATCCGCGTTATCACACGCCACATATCGCGGTGATTGTGTTTGCGCTGGCGGCCTGGGCGATCGCACTGTACGGGAGCTTCGCCCAGCTTGTTATGGTGAGCGCGATCGCTCGTCTGCTGTTCAGCGCAACGACTTGTCTTGCAGTGCCGGTGTTGAGGCGAAAGACGCCAAATGCGACGCGCACATTCAAGGTGCCCGGCGGCTTGGTGATCCCCGGGCTGGCAGCAGTGATCTCAATATGGTTGCTGACCGGCGTCAGCGGAACTCAAGCAGTTGCCGGCGGCGTCGCGCTGGCGGTTGGACTAGCCCTGTATCTAATGTTTCGCAATACGAATGCTCCTGGTCCCACGGACAGCTAAGCCACTCGTAGGAAAACGATCGGTAGTCTCCTAATCTTAGGTTGGTAGTCTTCGGCAGCTCAGGGTCGCAGAGCGTCGATTCCTGAGATGCCGTTCCGAACGGTCATCACAAGATCAGGACTACCAAACGATCTTCTCCATTGGTTGTCGGTTGGCAATCGCGGACTGCTAGCGTCGAGTAGAAAACTTGATTCTTACTTCAAGCCTGTCCGTCACGAAGGCTCCATCCTTGATCGCTGGTAAGAACACATCGCGGCGCTTTGCCAGGATTGTACTCTCATCCAACCCGTGCCCTACCTTCTCAATGATCTGAATATCACCGATCGATGCATCAGCCAGGTATTCAATCGACAGCACCAAAGTCGCGTTAATCTGAAACTTGGGAACTACATCGGTCTGAGGCGGGTGGTTCACAACCAACATCTGGGGCCCTCTATCCTTGAGCGGAACCCGATAGGCCTTTTGCAGGCCTTCGAGGAGCAGCAGGTAGAAGTTCTTTATCGATTTCTCAGAGCTCTTCTTTTGTAATTCGTTGCCCGCATTTCGGACCCGTTGCCACCACTCTGCCTCTTCCGGAGTGCATCGTTCAGTCGCTTCCGGGATGGGATGATACTCGCTTATCTTCAGCGTTGATCCCTCGGCGCGCACAATCTTTTCGGGTCTTTCTTTCTTGTCTACCGCCTCTTTCTGACTCGAATAACTGTCAGCGTTAGTAAGCGGCGAGACAAGACATAAGACAAGCAACGGGAGCAGAAGAAACCGGCCTGACCTGAGACAGGATCCTGGATTGTACATGTGACCCTCCGTGCGGAAAGACTTCGGTCTTGCTGACCGCATTAGACCCCGCGCTATCAGACTTGTTCCCGATTTCGCTAAATGTGTCCGAGGTCTCTTCAGAAGGCGGGCAGGCTTCGCCGGGGGGGTTAAGCCTGTTCCGGATTCTTACCCTTTGCCGCGGCCCGGATCGCGTCGCGGCGTCGCGCGAGAATGGCCTCCGCGTCCGGGGCGGCCAGCACAACCGTCTCGATGTGTTTGCAGAATTCCGGTTCACCAGATGCCTGGCGCAACTCGGCGAGAAACGGATGGATCTTGCTGAAGGTTGCGAAGATTTCGCCGTGAGCGGCGCAAAAAGCGTCTCCGTCAATGGCGCCCGTTGTCACCAGTGAAGCCGCCATGTCCCAATAGCCAAGCACCATTCGAAACGAAGCATTCCGTTCACCGCTCACGATCGACACCAGTTCGGCGATGCTCTCCGGATTGAACTCGCGCGTGAACCAATCGCGCGCCTCGCGCAGCACTGCCTCGCGGCGCAAATCAAAGAGGCGAAGGTTTAATATCGCGTTCTCAAATGGACTCGGCATAGTTTACTCACGGTGACGCTCAGATGAGCGCACTCCCCTAATTCTGCCTGATCAGAAAGCGTTCGACGCCGCGTTTGCAGTCTTCAGTCATTCGTGTGATAGCGTTGAGATGAATACCCGCCTCGATCGCGGTCTCAAAGGTCATCCCGTCCATATGGTACAGGAGTTCCTTCGCCAGGGTCACTGCCGAGGCGGACTTCGTAGCCATCCTTGAGACGTAGGCTTGAACTTCAGCGTCGAATTGACCGTCTGCGAACACGCGGTTGATCATCCCGATTTCGGCCGCCTCGGTTGCGCTTATGACCTCACCTCGCGTGATCAACTCGAACGCGCGCTTCTCGGAAACAGACCGCCGCAATATCGCCATCACCATTGCGGGTATGAACCCGATGTTGACCTCGGGGTACCCGAACTGCGCGGATTCAGCGGCAAGAATAACATCGCAGGCAGTCGCCAGGCCGCACCCGCCGGCAAGTGCTCGTCCCCGAACCGCGGCGATTATGGGTCGCGGGTGCCGGCGCATCTCTACAAACAGCTCGCCCATGACTCGCGCGCTGGCCATACTCTCTTCAACGCCGGCGGCGCTGACGCGTTGAAGCGAAGCCAGATCCGCGCCGGAACAGAAATCCTTTCCGGCGCCCTGCACAAGCACGACTCGCACGCTTTCGTCGCGGCTCGCAGCGGCGAGGGCATCTTTGAACTCCCGGACGATCTCGTCATCAAGCGCGTTGCGTTTGTCAGGCCGATTGAGCGTGATCCGCGCGATCGCCTGTTCAACAGAATAAACGATCTTCTGATAATCACCCATAAGGCATTCTCGCGATGGCTCAGAGTATCAAAGCCTGTTTCTGAACTCAAATCCGCGCGTAGAAGTCCCACGGCGGTTCGTAATTCGCTAAAGCATATCTTACTCGAGCGCTGGGTTCGGGCTGAAGCCGTTGCGCATTGCGGCGATTGCGAACTCTCACATTGCGAGTTAGAGTCGCGCGGGCGGCACATTAATGACATGAAACGCCACACCCGTACCATCACCACTCTGCTCTTCGACTGGGACGGCACTCTGTTCGATTCGGCCGGGCCGGGGCTGCTCGCTTTTCAGAAGACCTTCGCCGATCTCGGCATCAGCTTCACCAGTGAACTCTATGAGGCCTGCTACTCGCCAAACTGGTACGCGATGTACGAAGCATTGAATGTTCCGAAGGCGCAATGGAAGAAGGCCGATGAGTTGTGGCTCGAGCACTACGGGGAGGAACCGCCGAAGCTGGTCGAGGGCGCCGGCCAAACGATCCTCGAGCTGAAGAAACGCGGCTTTCGCCTCGGTATAGTCACCAGCGGCACGGAGCGACGCGTCGCGCGCGAAATCGCGCAACTTGGGTTGGGGTCAACATTCGAAGCAGTGATCTGCAACGAGCACATCATAAACAAGAAACCGCATCCGGAAGGCCTCGAAAAAGCTATGCGGCTGCTCGACAGCAAACCCGAAGAGTGTTCGTACATCGGCGACGCGCCCGAGGACGTGCAGATGGGAAAGAAAGCTCGAGTATTGACCGTCGCCGTTCAAAGCGCTTATCCGACAAGCCGGCGCTTGCGCGACGAAGAGCCTGACATTCATCTCAACTCGATCGGGGAGCTACCCCGGCACTTCTAACTGATCAGATTGCTCGACTCTCTGCGGTCTTCGCGGGACTTTGCGTCTTTGCGCGAAATCCAACTAGCGTGGAAGCCATTCTCGCAAGGGTCGACCAACCCGGGAGGGGCCGGTCCTCACAGTTTTCCCAAAAGTATCAAAACACCTATCGCGATGAATGCTATTGCGGCCGCGCGTTTGATCCAAACCAGGGGTAAGTAGTGGCCGAGCGCGCCACCTACTGCAACGCCGATGGCGGACACACACGCTAGCGCAAGCGAAGCCCCGATCAAAACCGCCCATGGCCTTCTAGTCTGGGCGGCCATAGTCATTGCCGCCAACTGAGTCTTATCGCCCATCTCCGCCAGAAAGATCACTCCGAACGTTGTCAGCAAGACTCGCCAGTCCATACCGGGTTCTCCCTTCAGTCGGCTTTCTCAAAATGCGAAGGGGCGCTGAGGCGCGCAGAATGTCTTCCCCGCGTTCCTCGGCGCCCCTACGTGCACTCGACCTGACGATCCCAACTACAAAGAACCACCTGATTGAAGGCCACGCGCTACTGGTTCATCCACTTCGATCTCCATCCGCAGCAGCGCGGTGCTGTAGGTCTTCCCCTGCGCGTCGGTTCTCAGCGAAATCGTCCCGCCGCCATCGAGACTTTCGTGAAGCAGGAAATTAAGCGCGTGGAGATTGGGTATCTCGAAGCGCTCCACATCGCCGAAACAGATTCCCCGAAAATGCTCCTTCACTCGCGCCGCAGTCACCTGGTCGACAAGTATTGGATAGTATTCAGGTTTGTACGCAATGATACCGACATTCGCCGTGTCGCCCTTGTCACCCGAACGCGCGTGCGCAAGTTCGATCAATTTCACTCTGGTCATATCAAGCCTCGATCACCGAAATCTGCGGGTTGACCTCGGTCTTGGGAATCAGCGCGGGCCAATATGCGACTATCTCCTCCGCCTTGGGTCTCCCGGCGCCGAATCCGGTAACGGTCGGAGGGCCGTTGAGCGCGAGCGGCGCGACCTCTCGCGTGAACCGCTCGATCGCGCGTTTGTCCTCGGAGCGCACCCCGATGCGAAATACGACCTCGGCGATTTCCGGCGGAGGCGGCCCCGCAAGCGCCCCGTGGCATGCATCGACACCGACGAACTCGGTAAGCACCTTGTCAAACTTCAGACCGAGTCGATCCAGCCTTTCTCTGATGATTCGATCCGCCGCCTGCGCCTTCTTGTAGGCGTCGGGCCACGCATAGACGAGAGAGCCAACGGACTTCCAGCCCGCCGAGTAGCTGACGCTGACCTTGTACATATCAGTGGCAGGTCGGCCCTTGATCCCGGAGAACCTCACGCGATCTGCTCCCTCCTGCTCGAGTTGAATGCTCGTGAAATCGGCGACGCAGTCGGGTGTTATGTATTCGCGAGGATCACCCATCTCGTAGAGCAGTTGTTCTTTGATTCCGGGGACGGTGATTCGCCCTCCGGTGCCTTCGTGCTTGGTTATCACGAACGTCCCGTCCGGATGCGCTTCAATCACCGGGTAGCCGATGTCCGCAACATTTCGGATCGACTCCCAATCGATCAAGCAGTTACCTCCCGTGCACTGTGCGCCGCATTCGACGGTGTGTCCGGCGATCGTTCCGGCGGCGAGCCTGTCCCAGTCATCAGCCGCCCAACCAAATTCGTGAATCATCGGCCCGAGCGTAAGACCCGTATCAGTCACGCGGCCGGCAATCACGACCTGACCGCCCTTGCCCAAACACTCGGCAACCGGACGGCCGCCGAAATAGACGTTGGCGCTTTGTACTCGTGAGCGAACCGACGACAGCGGAGCGCCCGTGTCCATGTTCTTGAGCTGTATGCCGCGAGCGATGTAGTCGTCGAGTCGATCCATTATGTCGTCGCCGGCAACTACTCCGATTCTGATCTTACCGCCGAAGCCGCGCCGCCGCGCGACGTCGATCACTGCCTCGCGACAGGCTTCGGGATTCACGCCGCCCGCGTTCGCAACCACCTTGATGTTGCGTTCCACGAGATCGGGGAGGACTTCTTCGATCATCGGGACAAAATCTCTAGCAAACCCTGAGCGAGGGTCGCGAGCGCGCTGCTTCTGCATGATCGACATGGTTATCTCGGCCAGATAGTCGAGACCGAGGTAGTCGATCGGGCCGCGTCGAACCTGCTCGATTGGCGCCTGGAGCGAGTCGCCCCAGAAGCCCTGCCCGTTTGCGATTCTGATTGTCTTCATTGTTCGTTACTGGATAAGACCACTGATGACACTGATTCGACGGATCAGCAAGGATCTGATCCGTGAGGACCCGTCAAATCCGCACTATCCGTGGTCTATTTTTCAAGGTTTAGGTACCGGTGGCGGGAGCTCCCTCGCCTCGACTTCAGACTGAAAGCCCACCCTCGCGTGGCTCCCATCGCAGAACGGCTTATTCTGCGAGTGACCGCAGCGGCAGAGCGAGATCACCGTTCGGCCCGCGAGACCGAAGGTGTTTCCAGCCATGTCTTTGATAGTGATGTTGTCACCCATTATTCGATAAGGTCCGTTGTTTATGACTATGACAGTTTCGTCCTGATCACTCATTTGATTGCCTCCACTGAAATTATCTTTGCTTAGCTCGGCTGCTCATTGTAACGCACGCGCCGGGTTGCCAGAAAGCGCGCCCGGCTGGTCCCTGTGATTGTGCATATTGAATGTGGGCCTTGGGAGCATTCGCTTACGCCAGCGTGCGCCAATTCAGCAAGCCCGCGAGGGCTTGTGATATCCGGTCTGGGCTAATTACAACCCTCACTGATTGTTGAATAAAACAATCGCGAGCATTACTATTGCCGCGCTCTCACGAACGGAACACACGGAATGGCTAAACCAACCCACGAAGGTCTGGTCAGAGGTATCCGCCGCTGGGACCTGGCGGCCATAGCGATCAACGCAATCATCGGCGCCGGAATATTCGGCCTGCCATCCGACGCGTTTGGGCGCATCGGCGCATACTCCTTGTTCGCCTTTGCCGCGTGCGCGCTTGTGGTCGCTATAATCATTTTCTGCTTCGCCGAAGTGGCTAGCCGATTCAACGATACCGGGGGCCCATACCTCTATGCGCGTGAGGCCTTCGGCCCGCTGGCCGGCTTTGAAGTCGGATGGCTGATCTGGATTGCTCGGCTCACTGCATTCGCGGCGAATTGCAATTTGCTGGTTGGCTACCTGAGTTTCTTCTGGCCCCCGGCGAACTCGAACCCATGGCGACCGATTTTCATAACGTCGATCGTCGCTATGGTCTCGCTCGTCAACATTATCGGCGTAAGAAATACAGCGATAGTGACCGACTTCTTCACGGTGGGGAAACTGATTCCGTTGATGCTGTTCATCGCGGTTGGTCTCTTCTTTATCCAACCCGCCAGCTTCGCGCTGGGCCCCGCCCCGAATACCGGGCAATTCTCCGCAGCGTGTTTGATATTGATCTATGCGTTCAGTGGCTTTGAGATATCGGTGATCCCCGCGGGCGAGACGAGAGACCCGCGCCGCAATCTTCCGTTCGCGCTATTCACGTCAATCGTGACCGTCGCGATCGTGTACGTGCTGATACAAGTAGTTTGTATCGGGACGTTGCCGGAGCTCGCCGCATCGAAGCGGCCGCTCGCGGACGCGGCAACCAGGTTTCTCGGTTCGACCGGTGGGGCGATCATCTCCGCAGGCGCCTTGATATCGATCGCCGGCAATCTGAATGGGATAATGCTCGCCGGCTCGCGATTGCCGTTCGCGATGGCTGAACGCCGCGAGCTTCCCAGCGTGATCGGCTCAGTACATCATCAATTTCGAACTCCGCACATCTCGATTGTCATCACCGGAGCCTTCGTGCTTGCGCTGACGTTATCCGGGACGTTTGTGTACGCCGCGACGATTAGCGCCATCGCCCGGCTCCTGACCTACGCAGCTACCTGCGCGGCGTTGCCGGTTCTGCGCAGGCGAGAGCGCGATTTGCCCGCGCTGTATCGAGCGCCCGCCGGAGTTGCGCTCGCGATCGCCGCGTTGGTGCTTTGTGCGTGGCTGTTGTCGAACAGCACTCTCGCTCAAGCTCGCGATGCGACGATCGCCGCGAGCGTAGGTTTGGTCATTTACTTTGCTCATCGAGCAGCAGTTGGAAAGGCTATTGCAAGCGAGACCATCGTCAACGCCGACGAGACTTCTAATGCATAAAACGCGGAGCTCTCAGATCTGCCAATCCGCGCGATCCCTTCTGACTGATGCGCAAAGCGGCCCGCCCTTTTTATCCGTCATATCGATGATGACTCTGATCGGTCGGTTACTAGAGATCGCATCACGAATCGGCTCCCAGCTGAGATGATTGAGATGGATCTTCGCTCGCCGAAACATCGCAAAATGGCCTGCATTGTCCACTACGCCCCACGAGAGATAGAAGAATCTCTCCGACGGCTTTCCCTTCGCGAATGGCCCCAGGAAGTTCGGAGATCCATCGGGTTGTTTGCCGATCTTGAAGGCCGGCCGAAAGATCACTGTCTTCCGATTGCCGGGTACGGCTCCGGTTACCTCGTTGCCTTTCTGAATGCCGAGATGGACGGGTTCGTACACCACGCCAGCGGGGTTGTGGCTGTCGTCAAAGCGAATTCCCGGAAGATGGCGACAGACTACTTCAATTGTCAACTCTTCATTGCCGCTTCGGGCTTCGCTCATTGTGTCCCTCCGATCCTTAGGAATGCTGCGGCAACGCAGCTTCGCCCTGCATAGCTACTGCACTACTATCTTTCCATTCAACATCCCCATTCCGCACGAGAAACTGTAGACGCCCTTCTTCGCCGGCGTGAACTCGACCGTTACGGGCTCTTTGAACGGGAGATCGCGTTTGATGTTGAACTCGGGAATGGCGACAGCGGTTGCGCACGTCGCCTCCACCTCGCGTATGAACGTCACTCGCGCGGGAGTGCCTCGCTTAAGATTGATTGTTTCAGGGCGGAACCCGTTCTCCGCCACCACGACTGTGGCGACTTGTACGCCGCCTTCCTGTTGAGCTCGTTCAGAGACTGAAGGAGCAACGGACCCGGAAGGCGCCGCAGATTCCGGAGCATGTGACATCGGCTGCGAGGGATTCATCTTCAAGCTCTCCGCTCGAAGCAGGAAGCTCCCGTCGGTCACAACTCGCTCGCCGGCGCTCACTCCGTTGTAGACCGGGACCATCCCGTTCATCTCCTGTCCAACCGAGACCTCGCGTTGCGCGAAAGCAGCCGGGCGGTCGGTCGCAACGAATACAATCTGTCGCCCTCCGATATTCTGCACCGCCGACACGGGCACGACCGCGACTGCCTGGCCGCTCGCCGCCGTTTGAGGCGCCCCTCCGAAGTTGACGTCGACGAACATTCCCAGCCTGAGCATCTCACCCGGATTCGCAAGCTCTATACGCACTTGAGCTGTCCGCGTCTGCGGATCGACTCGCGGGTCGATGTATGAGACGGCCGCCTTGAAACTGCGGCCCGGATAAGCCGCGGTTGTGACAACCGCGGCCGTCCCGAGATGCACTGCCTGGAAGTCTCTGTCGTAGAGCTGCCCAATCACCCACACCGTCGATAGATCTGCAATTCTGAACATTTCCTTGGTCTGCATCACCACTTCGCCGGTGTTGACGGCTCGGGCGATCAACGTACCCGATGTGGGCGACTCAACTGCGAGCAGCGGCTTTGAGATTCGCTGTGTGTTTCCCAGAGCTTCAATCTGCTTCTCGGTCATGCCCAGCAGGACCAACCGTTCTCGTGCAGAGGCAAGACCCGCCTCGGCGGTCTTGTTCATGGAGGTTGCTTGCTCGAGCTCTTCGCGGCTCGCCGCGCCTATCTCGACCAGGGCCGTCGTTCGATGGTGATGTTGATGGTGTTCCTCAACCTCGGCAGCCATCTTCAAGTAGTTCGACTGGGCGTCGGCCAGCTCGGTGCTGAAGATCGTCGCCAGCGTTTGTCCCCGCGCCACTCGATTGCCGAGCTCGACGTTGACCTGTCTGACGATTCCGCCGGCCACCGGAAACACGGGCACTTCCTTGTACGCGTTTGATTGAACGGTCCCGGTTGTGCGAACTTCGACCGCGCCCGGAGCAGCCATGCCGGTTTGCGCGGTCACGACTTCGGTCTTTATCTGCGCGTTCTCAAACTTCTCGGTGGATAGGGTGATGACGATCTCGCCAGGCGGCGCAGTCCCATTCGAAGCCGCACCGCCCGGCTGGGGAACCGGCGTTCCGTCCGGGGCCGGGACCGGCCGTCCAGCAATCGAAACCTGGCTTGACCCGCGCAGAAGCATCCAGGCTGCAAGCCCAGCCGCAGCAAGCAAGACTACAACTATGACAACAACCCAGGGCCTGAGCGCTACCGAATGCCTCGACGGCGGGTTGGTTGAACTGTGATCTGAATTCGCGGTTCTGATTTGATCGTCCATTATCGTGACCTCACGCAGAAGGAACCGGCGTTCCCGCGGCTCGCTCAAGTTCCACTAGCGAGTTGAAGTACTCCTTCAAAACCTCGGTGTATCCGGTCTCTACTTCGACAAACCTTCTCTGCTCGCTCACGTAGTCGAGCGCAGTCTTCTGGCCGAGCGTGTATGTCTGGCGGATGACGTCGAGGTTTCGCTCGGCCTGATTTCGAACTCCGTCGCGATAAACCGCGAGCGCAGCTTGCGCTCGTTCCAGTCGCGTGTACGCCGCGGCAACCTCGTTTCGCACCACAAGCTCAGTGAATTCGCGCCGGCTGCGTGCGGCTTCAGAAGCGGCGACCGCGGCTTCGATGTTGCCTTCGTTCTTGTTTCTGACGGGCAAGGTGAGCTTCACGCCAAACGTAAGGTTGTGAAACACACCAGTGACTGGCGCGCGCGCGCCGGCATCATTGAAGCCAAATACATCAAACCCGGACCGCATCCGCTCGTAGCTTGCGAACAGGCTCGCGTCGACTCTCCCGTCGATGCGAGCCTGATCGATCTGAGCGGCGGCGAGCGTCTCAGCGGCACGCGCGGCCAGCAAATCTGGCCGAGTCGCGAGCGCGTTCCGAACAGCATCGCCCTGAGTCGTCTGCTGACGGCTGATGTCAAACTCGCCGCGCAACCGCAACGGTTCACCGGGCGGCATCCCGATTACCTTCTTCAACTCAAAGAGCGACACTTCGGCGCGGCTCTCGAATCCGATCCGCAGCGCATCGACCCGGTTCAGCTCGACCAGCAACAGGTTTTGCTCCAGCGGCGCGCTTTTGCCGCGTTCCACGCGAGCTTGCACGAGCCGATGCGAGTCTCGCGTCAGGTTGAGCAGGTCTTCGGTGAACTTGAGATTGCGCGCCGCCGCTAAGGCATCCGCGTACTTCATTCGAATATCGGCTGCAATCTTTCGCTCGAAGTCCGCAACCTCGGATTCACGCACCTTCAGCTCGGCGATTGCGACCGCGATGCGAGCGTTTCGCCTGCCCCCGAGTTCGAGCGGCAGTTCGGCGCCAACCATCACGCTGTTGTCAGGTGTGTTGGCCGCGTGAGTCCCGCTTGTCTCCAACATCGGATTTGCCTTCAGCCCGGCCTGGCGAAACTTGCCGCGCGCCTCCGCGATCGCCTGACGCGCGGCCGCAAGCTCACCGTTGTGTTTGAGCCCGTACCGGACAAGCTCGTCCGCTCCCAGACCATTCACCGGGTCTATCGACTGCGAATACACCGAGGGCGCCTCGGCGGGCTGGGCCGTTTTTGGAGGCTTCGCCGACAGCACCAGCCCCATCTCTTGCCCGCTGGATTGCGGACGGGCCACCTGCGCTGAAATTAGCAGCAACAGCGACGCCCCGATTGATCTGAATCGAGTTTTGCTTTTCATACCAGCTCCCAGTTGCTTTGCGTCTTTGCGGTTCTGTGCGTCTGTGCGAGAAACGGTTTCGCGCAAAGACGCAAAGGACCGCAAAGACGCAAAGCTCAATCAACCCTCGTCCGTCTCAGCTCGCGCTCGCGAAGCCAATAGAAAATCACCGGCGTCACGATCAACACGTGCAGCAGTGATGAGACCATCCCGCCGAGCACCGGCGCAGCAAGAGGCTTCATCACCTCCGCGCCGGCGCTGGTGCTCCACATGATTGGCAGCAGTCCGGCGACAACGGTCGTCACCGTCATGAGCTTCGGCCTCAGCCTCAACAGCGCGCCCTCCATCACCGCCTGTTTGAGGTGCTCTCGCGTCAGCCGCGCGCTCGTTTCCCTCTTCTTGCGCTCTACCGCTTCTTCCAGGTAGATAACCATGACCATTCCGGTCTGCACCGCGGTCCCAAACAACGCGATGAAACCCACCCACACCGCGACTGAAAAGTTGTAGCCAAGAAGGTAGAGCAGGTAGACGCCGCCGGTGAGCGCAAACGGCACGGCGAGTAACACATGCGCCGCTTCGATGAACGAGCGGTACGTCAAGTAGAGCAGCACAAAGATAACCAGGAGCACAATCGGCATCACGAGTATCAACCGAGCTCGCGCACGCTGCTGGTTTTCATATTCGCCGCTCCATTCCATGTAGTAGCCCGGCGGCAACTGCACGCGGTCACCCAGAACCTTTTTTGCTGCTTCCACGAAGCTGCCGACATCACGACCCCGAACGTTGAGCAGGACGATAGCGCGCAACAAGCCGCTTTCGCTCGAGATCATCGAAGCTCCGTCAACCGTGCGGATGCTCGCCAACTGCGATAGTGGTATCTGCGCGCCAGTAGGAGCCGGCACGACCAACTGGCCGAGCGCTTCCGGGGTTCTCCTGAACTCCGGCGCGTAACGCACGCGCGCCGGGAATCGCTTACGCCCCTCGATCGTCACCGTCAGATTGGTCTCGCCGATGCCGGTGTCGATCACGTTCTGAATTGTGCCCACCTCTATGCCATAGCGGGCGGCAGCTTGCCGGTCGATTTTGATGTCGATGTACGGCTGACCCGTGAGGGGTTCGGGTGAAACATTGGCGGCGCCGGGAACGGTCTCGAGCACCGAAGCCACTTCCCGCGATCTTCGCTCCAGCTCGTTCAGATCGCTACCGTAGATCTTCACGCCAATCTGCGTGCGCACGCCTGTCGTAAGCATCTCGATGCGGTTGATGATCGGCTGAGTCCAGATGTTGGTGACCCCGGGCATCGATAGCCTGTCGTTCATTTCTTCGACGAGCTTGTCGCGCGTCATCCCTGGCCTCCACTGGTCTCGAGGCTTCAGGTGAATCAGCGTCTCGTTCATGTTCACCGGCGCGGGGTCAGTGGACGTGTCGGCGCGTCCCGCCTTGCCTACAACCCACTCGACTTCGGGAAAGGACTTGAGCGTCTCGTCCTGCATCTGCATGACCCTCAGCGCTTCGTCCACTGAGATCGCCGGATCGGTTATCGGCATATACATAACGTCGCCCTCATCGAGCGGCGGCATGAACTCATTGCCGATTCGACTCGCGGCATAGAGCGCGCCGCCAAAGAGGGACGCTGCCACCAGTATTGTTGTGACTCGGTGCGCGAGCGCAAAACTCAATGCCGGCCGGTAGACCCGTTGCAGCACTCGCATCACCCGGTTCTCTTCTTCCGCGTGAAACTTGCCGCCCAGCAAGATCGTGCACAGCACCGGAACCAGCGTGACGGCGATGACTGTTGCGCCTG
>DATIFP010000231.1:0-9110 GCA_035455165.1 Blastocatellia bacterium | reverse complement strand
CGTTGGATGTCGTCTGGAAAATGAGTCCGCGCGCTCGGTTTTCTGTCGCCCGCTGCGCGGGCTTGCGGGCCCATCGTTGGCTCCCCAGGGCGAGTCCGCGAGCCCTGAGTATCAATGCGGCGACAACCGCTGAGCCCGCGCAGCGGGTGACAGCGTTTCGTTGGATGTCGTCTGGAAATGAGTCCGCGCGCTCGGGTTTCTGTCGCCCGCTGCGCGGGCTTGCGGGCCAATCGTTCGCTACCCAGGGCTCGCGGACTCGCCCTGGGCTACACGCTAACCGTTTTTGTTCGATGGCGTACCGACTTCGCCGATGCGAATTGCTAGGATTAATTTCCTCCCAAACTTGAGCCCGCAGGAGACAATGGATGGCTTCATCGGCCCCCAGCAGCGACGATGGGAGTCCCAGTGTTAGAGTAGGACTCGTGGATTGCGCGTGGTGCGTCGCCACCGGACGAAGCGCGAGCGGCAAATGTCCGGCCTGCGAAGGGACTGGCTCCGTAGCGGTTGTTCAGCCTCCGATCAAGTGCCCGCGTTGCTTCGGGGAGGGCAGGACAAGCGACAGAATGGAGTTCACCTTCCCGCGGTGCATTGTGTGCCTCGGAACCGGATGGTCACGACGATATCTCGGGTGTTAGCCACAAAGGTGTCTGCCTGAAGTTTTGACACTTTTTGTTAACAGCCGTACCAGCAGCTCACACCTTCTCGCGACAAAACACCGGAAAAGTGTAAATAGTTCGGAACCCGCAAGATGTGTACAAGTGAAACGCATTCGTGTTCGCGGTCGTTACCGCAAGCGTCACCGACTTGTATCCGCGTTGGCGGAAATTCGACAGCGCGATCTCAATCATTCGGCGCCCGATGCCTCGACCGTGGTGAGCAGGGTGAACGGAGATTTGTCCGAGATGACCGATCCCGCTGGCGACGCGCGACGCAATCAGAACACCGGCGAGGGCGCCAGATTGACGAACTGCCACAAGCGAAACCTGAGGGAGAAAATCACCGCACCAAAAATGATCGGTGAGGATCGTAAGCAGGTCGGCGCAACCTTGTACGGTTTGATACTGGCTGTTTATACGGCTGTCGTGCCTCCCGCGGTAAGACCGGTGTATTATCCGGGCCGCCCGGTCGAAGTCGTCAGCCTGCCACGGTCGGATTGAGATGTCCGGCAGCTCTGCGCTCGGGTTGGCGTGGTCTTCACCTCCGACATCAAGCAGCATGTAACTGCGCTCGAGTCGCTCGAATCCGCGCTCCTGAAACAAATGCTCCGCCTCGGGGTTGTCAAAGCCGACGTACTGGCTTTCAATTCGCCGCAGCCTGCTCAGCCGATCGAGTTTCCGTAGAACGGCGATCAGCAGCTCCCTATCGAGACCCTTGCCCCGCCAGGGTTTGGAAATATAGATATCACCGATCGAGCAACGCCCCCCTTCGATCACATAGTAGGCGAACCCGATCACCGTGTTGCCGCTGACCGCAACGAAGCCCGCGAGCTGGTGCTGGCGAGCTACGTCGCGGATCAACATGCTCGCGCCTCTGTAGTCCCACTTCAGCAGATCAAGCCATTCGGCGCACTCCTCGTCGAACAGTTTCTCCAAACCAGCCAGGTCGGCGTTCGCGATCGGAATGATGTTAACCTCGGTGTTTAGTAGCGCTGCGGTTGCCATAGCCTGTGGTAGCGTTACTTTTGTGACGCGAGATCCGCATTCTCGAACCCGCTTTCCGTGCGCTTTATGATCATCAGGGTCATGTCGTCTACGGGCGCGGTAGTTCCGACGAATCTCGACAATGCCTCGTCGATTCGGTCGCGGATGCCGGAGGCTGAGCGGCCGAGATTGTTCTTCACTACTTCGATCAGCCGATCCTCCTCGAACTCTTCGTCGCGCTCATTGATCGATTCGGTGATTCCGTCGCTGTAGATCACCAGCACGTCACCTGGCGAGAACACCACAGAAGCCTCCTGATAAGCGACCCCCTGCATCATGCCGATCGGAAGTCCGCCCTTGTCGAGCCGCTCGAGTTCGCCCGATCGCCGAACGAATATCGGTGCGTTGTGACCTCCGTTGGAATAGGTGAGCATTCCGGTGTCAGGGTCAAGCTCGCCGTAAAACAGCGTGAGGAATTTATTGGAAGGAGAATTTTCGAAGATATACTGATTGATCTCGCCCATCACCTCGCTGATCGAGGCGCGAGTCTGTGATTGCGCCCGCACAGCGGCGTGAAGCGATGACATCAACAGCGCGGCGCCGGTGCCTTTTCCGGATACGTCGCCGACCGCCACGATGAGGTGGCTGTCACGCTTGCGATGAATGAAGTCGTAGTAGTCGCCGCCGATCTCGCGGCAAGGGAACGACACGCCGGTCATGTCCCAGCCATCAAGCTTTGGCGGCGAAAACGGCTGCAGCCGCATCTGAATTTCGGAAGCGACTTTCAACTCTTCTTCCATCCGCCGCTTCTCCAAACGTTCATCAAGCAATCGGTCATTCTCGATTTTGATCGAAGCAACCGACGCGATGGTTGTCAGTACCTTCAGGTCTTCTTCCTGAAAGCGATTGTGAAAAGGATTATCGACATAGACCATTCCGAAAATCTCTTCGTTCGAAGCGAGCGGCACAGCCATCACTGATCTTATCTGGCTGAGCACCACCGAATGCTGAGATTGAAAGCGCGGATCGTGCATCGCGTCGGAGGTCAGCACCGAGGCTCCTTCGCTGATAACCTTGTTTGTTATCGAACGGCTGAGCTGCACCTGCGAAGCGGTCGGCAGCGCGGCTTCACTTGCGCCGCGAGCGATCTTGCAGGTCAACTCGCCGTTTTCTTTTAAGAATAGAAATCCGCGTTCGGCGGGTATCGCCTGAAAGATAATGTCGATGGTCATCTTTAGAGTGTCTTCAAGAGAAGTGCGCGGCAGAAGCGCTATGCCCACCTGAGAGACGATGCTCAGCAAATCACGGCCGGGCTTCTCCGGCTTCATCGCGGTGCGAGCAGCGGAACTGGCGCGGGCTTCTCCGGAGATTGAGCCGGATCTGATGGAAGAGATAAGGTCGGTCGTCGATCGCGCGGGTATTGGCGACGTTATGGTATCGGCTGGAAGCGACTGTCCGGCCAGGCCAGTCAGGTACACCGTCGCGCCCGAAAGCATGTCCTGCTCGCCTGAGGTGTATTCTATCTCAGTCTCGCCGATCCGGACGATGTCGCCGACACTGAGCCGCAGTGAACCGGTGACGCGTTGGCCGTTTACGAAAGTTCCGTTGGCGCTCCCGTTGTCGACCAGCATCACCTGATCGTTCTCTCGTCTGATTTCCGCGTGCAACCGAGAGGCGAACGGATCGCTTATGCAAATGTCGTTGCGTGAGGAACGGCCAATCGTGAGCTTCATCCTGTCGAGCTTGACGACGGAAGGCTCATAGTCTTTTGGACGGATTACAAAGGTAGACATAGTCAGAACCGGATCCGTGACGCGAGAGAAATAATGGTGATCGGCAAGGCTCTTTGCGTTTCCTGCGCATCGCGAGTCATTTCACTTAGCCACCACCACTATAGTGTTCGCAAGTTTGTCGTGCCAGCCCTGCTGACGCGGGTCCCACAACATCCACAGAAAGCCAAGGAAGCACGATAGCATTGAGAGCGGGTAACCTATCAGGTGCCGAACAGCTGCCTGTTTGATTGTAAAAGGCTTACCATCAACCCGCACGATGTATATGCCAAGAATGCGCATGCCGGCTGTTTGACCGCCGGTCCCGGCGAGCACTACGAAGTTAAGAAGCAGCAGCAAGAGCGTCAGTAGGGCTACGATCGCCAGGTCGGTGTTCGAGCCGACCACCGATCGCCGGCTCGCGGCAGTCACCGCGAATGTGAATCCCATTATCGCAATAAGGGTAATAAGAAAATCAAACATCCAGGCGCCGTATCGCAGCCCGAATCCCGCTTGTTGCGATGAACCTATCAGGGCATGGGTCGGCGGCGCATAGCGGCGCGCGAGATGGGCGGAGCCGTTTGGCCGCGGGGCCGTAGCCACAGTGCGCGGCCGCCCTTCGATTCGAGGGGATGCTTGCCGGTCGCTGACCGACGCCCGCTCGAAGTTGCGCTGCAATCGCGCAGCCTCGGCGGCCGGGCCAGGCGCCTGATCACCCGCCACCTCGACGCCCGCTTGTTGACGCTCGGGCCTCGCCCTGCCGCATTGCGGACAGTACTTCGATCTCGCATTCAATTGCTTGCCGCAGTATGGACAGAACTTCGTCATAAGTGAAATGCCAGTGATCTGGACAGCGCTGACGGGCGCCCTTAATTACGTCAGTAGGAACTGCAAAGTGGTTCCGCCAAGCTTCACTTCATCGCCAGCCGAGAGCACGCGGGGGGATTTGGCGTTGAGCCGGATCGATCCGCCGGTGACCGAATTGATAATCGTTCCGTTCACCGAGCCCAGATCTTCAATCAAGAACTGTTCGCCCTGCCGATATATTCTCGCGTGCTTGCGGGACACCTTCGTTTCCCCGTCGTACATCGTCAAATCCACTTCCGGGAATATTCCAGTGTGGGGGTCGGTGCGGCCTATAAGCACGCTCTCCTTATCTAAGACAAAGGGCTTGACCATGTCTTTTGTGCCGACGACTACGAGCTGGGCGGTGATTCGCCCGGGCACCCCTGTTCCGACGTAGCCGCCTCCCGCGGCGGCTGCGCTTCCGGGAGTCGGCTGGCGGGAGCCGCAGTGCGCGCAGAAGACATCGTCGGACCCTATCTTTTCGCCGCAGTGTCCACAGAACACCCACTCCATCACCGGCACGGGTGGTGGCGGAGCCGCGGGACCGGCAGGCGTTGGGGCCGGGGCCCCACGCACATTTGAGCCCGCCGGCCCTGAAAAGGACGAGGGCCGCGGGGCGCCGAGCGGCGGCCGCGCCGGCTCAATCTTCGGGTGCGTTGAGAGATATGCGCTGTGCGCTTCCAGCGCCCTCATGAACTCCAGCGCCGAAGCATGCCTGTCCTCGGGCTTGTGCGCAACCGCCTTCATCAAGATGCGCTCCATCTCGGGCGTGATGCTTGGATTTATCTGAGAGGGCCGCGGGTTCTTGCTGAAATCAAAGATCAGCAGCGGATTGTCCTGCGGGTCCGAGCCGGTGAGCATGTGAAACACAGTAGCGCCGAGAGAATAGATGTCAGAGCGCGGTTCAACTTTGCCGGCGAACAACTCGGGGGGCGCGTAGCCCATGGTGCCAATCGCAGTCACGCCCTTCTCGGTTGGGCGCACTATACGAGCGATGCCAAAGTCGACAAGCATCACTCGTCCGGTCTTGTCGTCAAGCATCAGGTTTGCCGGCTTGAGATCGCGGTAGATGATTGGCGGCTTTTGCGTGTGTATATAGTGAAGCACGTCGCAGATCTGAATCGCCCACTTGCAGACTGTGATTTCATCGACTATGCCGCCGCGAACGCGCATCTGATCTGCAAGGTCGCCGCCGCCGATCCATCGCATCACTAGGTAATATCTGCCTGTTTCGATGAAGTAGTCGAAGACCGTCGGGATCGAAGGATGATCAAGTTGGGCGAGGACCTCGGCTTCGCGCTTGAAGTCTTCAACTGCCTTGGCGCGTTGACTCTGATCGGCGAACATCTCGATCATTTCTTTGACGGCGCAGAGGCGATCGGCGAGCCGTTTATCGCGGGCCTGATAGACTGAACCCATGCCGCCGCCGCCGACGCGGTGGACGATCGAATACCTGTCGAGCAACAGCGTTCCAGGTTCGAGCTGCTGGTTGGGTACGTGTTTTGGTTTCTTCGACTCAGGCATACGGTCCTCGACGTGTCCGCTGCGCGCTTCTAAGACGACTGCCGGAGGCGGCGCCGGCATCGGATCCTGCCTGGCACCGCATTCTCCACAGAACGGGTCTCCGGGCCGCAAGTGACTGCCACATTCAGGACAGAACATAAGCTAGTTTGTGGTTTCCGGTCTTCAGCTCCCGGTCGCGCGATGATCTTGAAGCTGCAGCGGGCGAATGGAAATCAAACCAGAAACAAGAAACTAGAAACCAGAAACCTCTTATTTGAGAATCTGAAACTTCAAAAAGGTTTTCCCGACAATCACCTCATCGCCATTCTGAAGCATGTGCCGCTTACCGGGCAGAAGCCGTCGCCCCCTGTTCACGAACGTGCCGTTCGTCGAACCAAGATCTTCGATGAAATACTGGCTGTTATGGTTGACGATGCGCGCGTGTCTTCGTGATACCTTGGCTTCCGAATCGTCTTCATCCAGATCCACGTCTGGAAATATCCCGCTGTCCGCATCCCAGCGGCCGATGTTCGTCTCGATTCCGATGATTGGAAACTCTTTGCCGACCCTGCCGCCACGCTCAATTATCAGCCTCGCCAGCGCCCTCGAGGACTCGCGCTCCTGAAGCTGCACCCCGCCTGTGTCGAGTTCACCGGTATGTTCCGGAGAAGCGAGAGCAAATGTCTGTGGCGACGACGGCGGCACGGAGCGATCCCCGCGGGGCGGATTAGATTTGAATGCCGGCCCGGAACGTTCATTAGTCCGGGCCCGCCGCGCGTTGTTGTTGATGCGCGAATCTACCCCGGGTCTTCGCTCGCGCGCGGGCATCGCCGGTTTTGGCACGCTCGTTGAGGTAGTGAACGAAGGCGGGGCCGGCAACGGCGTATCCAGTGTATCGGAGCTCATAGCGTCGCTTTCAACTGCGCTCGGGGGTCGATAAATCGGGTCTGCGTCGCGCTTGCGGGGGCGCGAAGGCGGCGCCATATCGAGCTTCATTCCACACTCATCGCAGTACTCGCTCCCGTCTATGTTATTCGTCCCGCAGTTATCGCACCTGATCATGAGGTTGGGTCTCCGTGCCTCACTACCCCGAGGGCATCCATACTACGATGAGATTATACTCTAGTCCTATCAACCAATAAAAGGCTTCATTCAACCGATTATTTCATCGCCTCGATCAGTATGGCCGCCACCTCAGGCCGCGAGAACTCGCGCGGGGGCATCTCCCCGCGCTTGAGCATTTCGCGCACCTTTGTCCCTGAGAGCGTGACGTGCTCAGCCGAATCGTGTGGGCACGTCTTGTTTGAAGCCATCGCGTCGCAACGCCGGCAGTAGAACGAGTGATCGAAGAACATCGGCGTAACGGCAAGCGACTCGGCATCGAATTCGTTGAAGATATAGTGCGCGTCGTACGTTCCGTAAAAGCTGCCCACTCCTGCGTGATCGCGACCGACGATAAAATGGGTGCAGCCGTAGTTCTTGCGGATGATCGCATGAAAAACCGCCTCGCGAGGTCCTGCATAACGCATTGCTGCAGGATTGACCGCAAGCAGCGTCCTCGTTCGAGGGAAGTAATGCTCCAGCATCGCCTCGTAGCACCGCATGCGCACGTCCGCCGAAATGTCATCTGATTTAGTCTCACCCACCAGCGGGTGCAGCAACAATCCGTCAACCGTTTCCAGCGCACACTTAATAATGTACTCGTGAGCTCGATGGATGGGATTGCGGGTCTGAAACGCGACCACGCGTCGCCAGCCCTTCTTCGTGAAAGACTCGCGCGTCTGTTTGGGGTCGAGGCGAAATCCCGGGAACGACGGGTTCCGAGGCCGATTCAATAAACTGATCGGTCCACCCAATAGCCACTCGCCCTGTTCGTAAAGCGCCCTAACACCAGGATGTGAAGAATCCGTCGTCAGATAAACCCGTTCGGCCTCGCGCTCTTTGTCGTAGCGAAACTTCTGTCGCAGGTGCAGCACCCCGAGCAGGTGATCATCGATCGCATATAGCGCGATGTCGGATCCTTCGGCCAGCCTGCGCGCGAGATCATCCGAAGCGGACAACGTTACCGGGATAGTCCAGGGCAGCCCGGATGAAAGGTGCATGTTCCCCCTCACTGCGACGTAGTCATCTTCGGACATGAATCCTTCAAGCGGGCTGAACGCCCCGTTTGCGATCATCTCCAGATCGGATATCTCACGCGGACGCAGATTGATCCGAGGCATTGACGGCACACGTTCGAGCATCGTCTCGCGCTCGACGCCGGTTAGTTCCCGGCTGATCAACCGGCCGCCGTGCGCAGGTATCGTTTCCATATGATTCAGTCCACCATTTATTGAGGCTGGGCAGATAAAGGCAAGACCTGAAGATACGCGTCGTCGGTTGCGACTGTCAACGCACCCCCTCGTTTCCCGGAGCCAGGGCCTAGCAGGCTGCTGAAGAACTAACCCTTCGCCACCAAGCCACGAAGACACCGAGGACCACAAAGCCAAAACATGTTGCAATAATTGACTTGGTGTAGCTTAGTGTCCTTGTGTCTTGGTGGCGCCCTCCCTTTCTCAGCAGCCTGCTGGAGGCCCGTATTCCAAAGACTTCGACAGGTCTGGTCGGCCGTGTAATAATTTTGCCTGATGCGACTCCCACATTGGACTCGAGGGGCAACCTTACTCATCGTCCTGCTGGCGGCGACCGCCCTGGCTTCCGACTGGGACCGCGGCGTTGCGCTGTATAACAAAGCCGAATACCGAGCCGCTCTCGTTGAGTTTCAGGACATAGTAATGGAGCGCCCTGACGTCGCCGGCGCCTGGTACTACATTGGGCTGTGCGAGTTCAAGCTGAAGCATTACGATCGCGTCGAATTGCCGCTTTCTCATGCCATCGATCTGCTCGAGATTCAAACGCCCTCCAGTGCAGACATCGCGGCTGCGTGGTACACGATAGGCATCTCGCACTACCTGCAGGCTCATTTCGATAAGGCAATTGAACCGCTGAAGAAGTACATCGAGCTTACCGCAACGGCCAAACGCGAAATCGACGGAAGCGCCCGGACGGCGCTTGCTCGAGCCTACTTCTTCCTCGATCGCTACGACGAAGCTCTTCCATTGCTTGCCTCCTCCGCCAACGAAAAGCCGGTGAATGGCAATGCCGAGAGAGCGAAAGAGAGCGCCGCAAACGCCTACTACCGCGGGGCGATTTACTTCAAGCGCGAGGATGATGACCGCGCGATCGTGGCGCTTCGAGAGGCCTTGAAGGACAACCCTGAAGATGCGGCAGCGATGGAGTTGCTGGCGGAGAGTCTCATGCGCAGGGCGCGTAAGCCGAGCTCCAACGCGCGGTGGAACGAGGCTGCTGAGGT
>DATIFP010000230.1:0-8223 GCA_035455165.1 Blastocatellia bacterium | reverse complement strand
GGCCACTTCATCCCTCGGCGGTTCCGAATGGTCGACCGGCGCCCCGAGCCGCGCGTGTTTGACACTGCCCCAGGTGTGCGCGTGCTGACTCATTGCTCGTGGCAGGAAGATCGGCTCTCGAAGGCGACCTTGATCCTGGTTCACGGAATGGAAGGCTCATCCGAGTCGCGTTACATGCTGGGCACCGCGGAGAAGGCTCTGGCGGCCGGTTTCAGCGTCGTCCGCGTGAACTATCGCAATTGCGGAGGAACGGAGCACCTGACCCCGACCCTCTATCACGCTGGACTCACGGACGACCTTCGGCAAATCATTCACGATTTGATCGAGCGCGACGGCCTGCGAGAGATTTATCTGATCGGCTTCTCGCTTGGCGGAAACATGGTGCTGAAGCTTGCCGGCGAGTATGGTGCCTCGATTCCGTCGGAGATACGCGGTGTAGTTGGGATCTCGGCTTCGATTGATTTAGCGGCGTGCGCTGACGCAATAGAGCTGCGGAGGAACATCGTTTATAGCACGCGTTTCGTGTTGAGCCTGAGAGGCCGGCTCCGGCGCAAGGCCGAATTGTTTCCCGACCGATACGATCCTTCGTTGCTGCGAGGCGTGTGGACGATTCGCCAGTTCGATGACGCCTATGTGGCGCCGCACTGTGGCTTCCGCGATTCGGCCGACTACTATGAACGTGCGAGCGCATTGCGAGTGATAGACCGAGTGAGAGTCCCGACTCTGATCATTCACGCCAAGGATGACCCCTTCATCCCGTTCTCCCAAATCGAACAGCCGGAGGTTGCTTCCAACCCGAACATATCGGTGCTTGCGCCGGATCAGGGCGGGCACGTCGGTTTCATCTCCGCTAACGGTGAGGGCGAATCGCGCTTCTGGGCAGAATCGACCGTCGTGCGATTCGTTGAGCTGATCAGCGGTTTGGACTGCGCCGCCCGCCACCATAGCTCTTAGATTCGGAAAGTCCTGGCGGCGCTTTGGCTGATTACCCAAAGTAAGAGGGGAAAATGCTGGACTTCGCCATTCGAGTAGCTCGAGATGCGGGACGATTGCTTCGCGATCGAATAGGCACCGGGTTCGATATCGAGCACAAGGGCGCCATCGACCTCGTGACCGAAGTAGATCTCGCAAGCGAGAAGCTTATTCGGGAAGCAATCTCGACCTACTACCCTCGTCACGAGATCCTCGCCGAAGAAGGCGGATTGACTGAGAGCAAATCGGAATATCGTTGGATCGTAGACCCGCTCGACGGAACGACCAACTATGCGCACGGCTATCCGATGTTTTGCGTCTCTATCGCGCTCGAACGAGGCGGCGAAACAATTCTGGGGGTCGTATACGACCCAATGCGCGAAGAGCTGTTCACTGCCGAGCCCGGCGCCGGGGCTGCGCTCAACAACCGGGCCATACGGGTATCGAGAACCGACCAATTGATGCAGAGCATATTATCAACCGGGTTTCCGTACGACATAAGAACATCGAAGCTGACGAATCTGGATCACTGGGCGAACTTCGCGATGAACGCGCAGGCGCTCAGGCGAGACGGGGCGGCCGCGCTCGATCTTTGCTATGTTGCGTGCGGCCGATTCGACGGGTTCTGGGAGTTGAGCCTGAGCCCGTGGGACACCGCTGCCGGCGCGCTGATCGTAACTGAAGCGGGCGGCCGCGTTACTGACTTCAGAGGAGGCCGGTTCTCAAACTACAGGCCGGAAGTCGTTGCCAGCAACGGCTTGATACAAGATCGAATGATCGAAGTCCTGTCGATGCCTGGCCGGACGTGACGCGCGCCTTGGGTGCTTATGAGTGCCACCGAAATCATTATTCCGGCATCCACCTCGAACCTGGGCGCGAGCTTCGACACCTGCGGCCTCGCGCTTGCCCTCTACCTGAATATCACGGTTGAGGAGCGCGCCGGCGGCTTTGAAGTCATCCTCTCGGGCGAAGGTGCTGACCGGCTGCCTCGCGATGAATCGAATCTAATCATTCGAGTTGCGCGCGCGGTTGGCGAACTCAGAGGCAATAGGATCGGAGGCGCCCGATTGACAGTACACAGCGAGATTCCCCTCGCGCGAGGACTGGGCAGCAGCAGCGCAGCGATAATCGCCGGCATCTCGCTATATGAGATGCTTGCGGGTGATCAGCTCGGCGTTGGCGATCTGTTCGGTTACGCGTTGCGTTTTGAGGAGCACGGGGATAATCTCGGGCCGAGCCTGCTCGGAGGGATGGTAGTTGGCTGCATGGTCGAGGGGATCGCCCGCGAGCGCTCGTTGGTAACCGTCAAGCGCGAGTGGCCCGATGAAATAAAGGTCGTCTTGTGTGTGCCCGAATTTGAAATGGACACCGGCCAGATGCGCAGCGTGTTGCCAAGGGAAGTCAAGCTGATGGACGCGGTCTTTAACGTGCAGCGCTCGGCTTTGCTTCAAGCGCTGATCGCCGAACATCGGTTCGAATTGTTCAGCGAGGCTCTGCGCGATCGGCTGCATCAACCTCATCGAATCCCTCTCGGTCCTGGTCTGGGTGAGGTCTTGAGATTGAACGAAGAGACTCGCGAGCATCCCGGGCTACTCGGCGTGGCGATGAGCGGAGCGGGGTCGACGATGATTGCCTTTGCAACCGACCACTTTTCCGAGATCGCCGCGGAAATGAGCTACCGGTTGGCGACAGCCGGCATCAGATCGCGCACCCTTGAAGTAGCAGTCGACAATCGCGGCCGCCAGGTTCGCAGCGTCAGCAGTTAGGCGTTATGAGCTTGTTACGCACGATCGAACGCTGATCACCTCAAGGGGTGCCGAGCACCGTATGAAGGGACCGTTAACTATACTCAGCATTATTCTCGCTCTCGCGAGCCCAATCGCGGTTTCACGGAGCGCATCTCTATCGAATCAGGCCCCACAGCCACCCAACGTAAGCGGGGAATTCCAAGCAGAAATCTCACAACTGTCCGCTACCGGACTCCGCTTGAAAGAGGCTGTGGAAGCCAGTTTGGAGGGAACTGCTCATCACCTCGCCGCGATCTTCCAGCGAGAGAAACCCAAGGCCCCAAACGAGGCTTTCGAGTTCCGGATCATCGAAGGCGACGGACGCGGTTCGAAAACAATTTTCAAGCGCGCCGACTTCTTCTTCTCTTTCGCCCTCGCCGGGGAGCCCAACAAGCTGAACGCAACCGATATCAACGGCGACGGAGTCAAAGAGATGATCGTTCAAAGCTCGAGCGGGGGGAATTGCTGGAGCTGCAACCCGACTGAAATCTATCGAGTGCGCAATCACAAGGCCGAACTTATCGCCGCCGGGCCAATCCAAAGGGTTGCGGACCTGAACGGCGATTCGATTCAGGAGCTGCTGGTCGCCGATGCGCGATGGGAGTCATACGACGATCTTTCGCACGCGGCCTCGCCCGGGGCAGTCATGGTCTATGCGTGGCGTGACGGGAAGTACGTTTATGCTTCGCGCGACTTCGCCGCGTTTTACGAGGGTGAGATCAAACGACTGCGCCGGGAGATCGATGAAGCGAAGTCTGAGATCACCGAAGCCGAATATTCAGATGAGTCGTATGTCGGTCTGGCGGTCAGTTTGGCGCTGACCTGCGCCCACCTGGGGGACGCCGACCGCGGGTTGAAAGAGCTAGAGACTTTGCTGAATTCAAATTCGAAGACTGCGGTTCAGACAAAGCATCGCACCGCGATCCTCGACGACTTTCGAAAAGGTGAAAGCGCCAAAAAGCTTCGCGAGATGAAATATGGCGACCCGATGATGTGAGACGTAAGATCGAAAGGGAAGTTCTCTCGTTGCGTCTTGGCGGATCTTTGCGTCTTTGCGCGAAACCGTGTCTGCGCGAGTGGGCGTTTTCGCGCAAAGACGCAAAGATCCGCAAAGACGCAAACGATGCCCAATGACGCAACAAGGAGTCTGCCGATGAAGATCGATCGCCGCGAAATGATCAAGACCACCGCGGTTGCGGGCGCCGGTCTGGTTTTGGGGAACCTGTCCGGTTTTGCCGCTGAGTACGCCAACTACGACGCGCTGGGTCTGGCCGAGCTCGTCGCAAAGAAGCAAGTCACTCCCGCCGAATTGCTGAGCGCGGTTCGTCAGAGAGTCGAAACGCTCAATCCGAAACTCAATGCGTTTTGCCATCTCTTCTTCGACAAAGCCGAAGCGCAGATCAAGCAGGGCCTGCCCGCGGGTCCGTTTCGAGGCGTGCCCTTCGCGCTGAAAGATCTTGGTCAATATCTCCGCGGCACCGTCACATCGGCCGGCAGTCGAGTATGGAAGGATTCGGTAGCGGAATTCGACAGCACCTTTGTTGCTCGATTGAAGAGCGCTGGGCTGGTGATCTTCGCAAAGACCAACTCGCCGGAGCTTGGTCTGACCACGACAACCGAATCGGTGCTCTACGGCAAGACTCACAATCCCTGGAACCTCGAGCGAACGAGCGGCGGGTCATCGGGCGGATCGGCTGCGGCGGTGGCTAGCCGGATCCTCCCGGCCGCGCACGCGAGCGACGGCGGAGGGTCGATACGAATCCCGGCTTCGTGTTGCGGGTTGTTCGGGCTCAAGCCCACTCGCGGACGAGTGCCGATGGGTCCCTCGCAGTTTGAAGGTTGGAATGGGTTCTCTGCTCATCATGTCGTGACTATTTCAGTGCGCGATTCCGCCGCGCTGCTCGACGCAACGGCAGGAGCGGAGTTGGGCTCGCCTTACTTCTCTCCCGCGCCGGCGCGACCATACCTGAGCGAGACACGTGTGTTACCCGGCAGGCTTCGCATTGCGCTTTGCGTTGACACTCCCGGAGGCACGCCGCTCGATCCCGAATGCAGGAGCGCCGCGCTCGACGCAGCAAAGCTGTGTGAGGGGCTTGGGCATGTCGTCGAACCACAGAAGCTCCCGATTGATAACGGTCCGATGCGCGAGGCATTCATCACCGTGATCAACGTATCGATCGCCAGGACGCTTGCCGACGCCGCGAAGACGCTCGGGCGCTCGGTGACTGAAAACGATGTCGAGCCGGTGACCTGGAGTATGAGCCAGTCCGGCCGAGGAACCGACGTAATCGCTTATTCGCGAGCCATCGCCGCCACGCATCAAGTCGGACTAGCAATGGCGCGGTTTCAGGAAAAGTACGATGTCATCCTGAGTCCGGTGCTGGCCAAGCCTCCGGTGCGTCTCGGGGTGTTGAGCTTGTCGCCGGAGAGCATGCAGGCGTTCGTGAAAGAGATAACCGAGTTTGGCCCCTACACCGCGCTGTACAATGTGACGGGCCAGCCTTCGATGTCGGTTCCCCTTCACTGGACTCGCGACGGCTTGCCGGTCGGCGTGATGTTTTCGGGCCGCTTTGGCGATGAAGCCACGCTGTTCCGCCTGGCGGCTCAGCTTGAGAAGGCGAGACCCTGGGCTGCCCGAAAACCGGCGTTGTGATAATTCTCTTGGCGCATTTGCTGACCTCACCTGGGAGCGCGCGCGGCTCGCGTGCTTCATTTCGATCCCGGCGCACTCAAAGCACGCGAGCCGCGTGCGCTCCCAGGTGAGGTCTGCAAAGACGCCAAGAACCGTTCAAACGGAAGATTTCCGTTCGCTCGCGCGTCAAAGGTGAAACATCCGACTTAAGGGGGAGAGAACTATGAAGACTCAACGAATCCTCATCGGCCTGACGGTTATTAACCTCGGGCTGTTGATGTTTCAACTGACAGGCTTGCGGCGCGTCGAGGCAGTTGCGCCTGCGCCCGGCGAGGCTGCCAGCCCGGCGCCTGTGCTGCGTGGTAGCTCGCTAGAGATCGTGGACGATCAGGGAAGAGTTCGAGCCAGCATCAAAATTCACCCCGGAGACCCCAACTTCAAGATGCCGGATGGCACTACGGGCTATCCTGAAACGGTAATGTTCCGGTTGATCGATCCCAAGGGCCGTCCCGAGGTGAAGATCGGAGCATCAGAACAAGGCGGAGCGGTCGGGCTCATCGGCGAGACCGACACGACGCATGCGCTGTTGGAGGCTAAAGGCGTGGACACTACTCTGAAGTTGACGAACAAGGCCGGGAAGCAACAGCTAATAAAACCGTAGAATCTGAGCCGAACCCAGAGAAGATATCGAAATGAAACAAACAAACGATAAAAGAGTTGGCGGCCGGCGTGAGTTCCTGCAATCCGCACTCGGCGTCGCCGGTGTTTCCTTGTTAGAATCGCGAGTGTTTCCGATGAGCCATTCACAAGTACACCCACCCGATCACGCGCACTCAGCAGGGATGATGAGCGCGGCAGCCGGCGCGTTCGTCAATTCGTTGTCTCCCGATCAGCGAGCGCGGGCCACGTTCGGATTTGAGGACGAGCAACGATTCGACTGGCATTTCATCCCTCGCCCCCGCAAAGGAATACCATTCAAAGACCTCGACCCGGTTCAGCGGCTTCTGGGCAACGCTCTGCTAAGCTCGGGGCTCGGTCAGCGTGGGCTCATTAGGGTTGCAACGATCATGAGTCTCGACGCGATCCTTCGCGAGTTAGAGCAAGGGAGTGGTCCGGTGCGCGACCCCGAGCTTTACTTCCTCAGCCTCTTCGGCGACTCGCGGTCCTCCAAACCGTGGGGCTGGAGGCTGGAAGGACATCACGTAGCGCTGAACTTCACGCTCGTCGAAGGCAAGACCATCTCATCGACGCCAGCCTTCTTAGGCGCCAATCCCGCTGAAGTCTTGCAAGGCGCGCGTAAAGGGCTTCGAGCGCTTGCGCCCGAAGAGGACCTTGCGCGCCAGTTGATCAAATCGCTCGACGACAAGCAGCGCGCTCAGGCGGTGGTCAGCGAGAAAGCGCCTTCGGATATTCTTTCGACCAACTTGAGAAAGGCCGAACCGCTCAAGCCTGCCGGGCTCGCGGCCAGCAAGCTGGGTCAGAAACAGCAAGAGATCCTGATGACGCTTCTCGGTGAATACGCTTCGAGGCACGCGCCGGACATCGCGGCGGAGAGATCGGATAGAGTCCGCTCTGCGGGTCTAGGGAGCATCTTCCTGGCGTGGGCGGGCGGATTCGAAAAGGGTCAGCCGCATTACTATCGAATCCAAGGCCCTTCGTTTCTGGTGGAATACGACAACATTCAGAACAACGCCAATCACATTCACACGGTCTGGCGGGATTTCACCTCCGACTTCGGCGCCGACTTGCTGGCGTTGCATTACAAGCAGGATCATCGCTGATGACGGCAAGGCAGTCGTGATAAGGACTGCAGTCGTAAGGTATAATTCAAAACTTCAGGGGCTCGGCCTCGAAGAAGCAATCGCACGGTGGTGTAACTATGGGAGAACCCGACAAAGCTCATCTGATTGGCCGTCACATCGTGACTGATCCGAAGATTTGTCACGGCAAGCCAACTTTTCGCGGTACACGGGTGCTGGTTGCGGATGTGCTGGAACAGGTCGCGAGTGGCATAGCTTGGGAAACGATCATCGAAGATTGGAACGACAGCATTACAAAAGAGGCCATCAGGGAAGCTGTGCAACTGGAGCAAGGTCTACTAATTGGACGATGAGAACGCACACCATCTGGACTCAATGACGATGAAGAGGGTAAGCAAAAAACTCGTGCGTGAAACGGTGGGCGGCGAACCCTACGAGTATTATCCTGTCGGCCGTCATATCGTCATAGGCCCTGGCGTCTGCGGCGGGCGACCGACATTCAAATACACGCGAATAGATGTCCGACACGCATTGCGGCTTGTAGCTGGAGGACGTCCTATCGAGCAAGTCGCTCGCGGCTACGAAATCCCGGTCGCAGCGGTGCAGGAAGCTCTGGCAATGGCCGCCAAAGCCTTTGATCAGAAGGCCCAGTCTTTGGTCGAGAGGGTATGATCGTTCTCGATGAAGAACTTCAGGGGCTCGGCCTCGAAGAAGCAATCGCACGGTGGTATCGAGGATCGGTTTTAGTCGTCAAACATTTGCGTCCGGGTAGGGTAATCAAAGACGAAGCGGTGCCCTCGCTCCTGCGTCACGTCAACCAACCAACTTTTGTTACAATCAATCATTCGGACTTCTGGCGTCGCATGTCTGCTGAACGCGCTTACTGTCTCATATGCTTCAAATTGAGCGCGGATCAAGCGCAGGAGGTACCGGACTTATTACGCCACTTGCTGCACCTTCCGGAGTTTCGAACCAAACGCGATCGGATGGGAAGGTAGCGTTAGTCAGTCGTCGCACTTGCTTCGTTCCGGTTTACACTGTGTTCGAACTCTAACGGCTTCACTCCGACCCT
>DATIFP010000229.1:0-19662 GCA_035455165.1 Blastocatellia bacterium | reverse complement strand
CTTGCAGCGACCTGTTTTACACCGACAGATACTGTAATGACGACCCCACCCCCCCCCATTACTGCGGAAGTTTCTCGACCGCATACGATTGCCCACCACCACCGCCTCCAGAAGATTGCTCGCAATTGGACTGCGCTAATTGGATCGTTCCAGAAGGCTACACCGGGACCTGTTGCATGTCCCCTATCCTAATTGACCCACAAGGGAACGGATTGAGACTGACGGACGCTGCCCACGGTGTGAACTTCGACCTAACCGGCGACGGCATAACAGAACACCTCTCCTGGACCCCAGCGGCCTCCGATGATGCATTCCTTGCCCTTGATCAGAATGGTAATGGAACGATAGACAACGGAACGGAATTGTTCGGGAACTTCAGTCCTCAGCCGCCTTCGTCAGTTCGCAATGGTTTCCTTGCATTGGCAGAGTACGACAAGCCATCGAACGGAAAACAACGACGGCAAGCTTGACAGCAGCGATGTGATCTTTTCTTCGCTACGGTTGTGGCAGGACACAAATCACAATGGAATCTCCGAGCCAATCGAGCTTCACAACTTAACGGAGTTGGGAGTCTATGCAATCAGCCTTAACTATAAAGAATCGAAGCGGATCGACCAATACGGTAACAGCTTCCGCTATCGCGCTAAGGTCTATGATATTCACGGCGCCAGTGTCGGCCGATGGGCATGGGACGTGTTCTTCGTAAACTAGTGGCCCATAATGGTGGCTTTGCTGGTGCTGTCGCGCCCATCGCATACCGGTGAATCGGGCGATAGCAATTCTCTCTTACAGCCACAGGAAGCAAAGAAACAGGAGCGTTCGGTAGTGACGGTACAACATTGGTCGAAGCTCTACGGAGCACCTCGCGGGACTTATTCGGGTTTCTTCTCGGGCGCTTCCTTGTCGTCCGGCTCGCTTACTTCGACCTTGGTTTCATCGGGCAACGAGTAGTTGCCTTCGACGACGATCGTCTCGCCGCCTTTGAGCCCGGACGTTATTTCCATCTTTTCTTTCGTGCGAATCCCTACGGTCACCTTCGTTTCGTGTGCGACCGAGGTTTCGTCGACAACCATCACCGTCCCCTCGGCGGCGTTGCTAGCCTCGAGCGTCACCGCCGCCGCCGGAACAACGACAACATCGTTGGCGGACTGAGTTGAGACGACCACTTTCGCCGCGCTGTTTGCCCGCAATCGATTCCCTTCGTTCTTCAGGTTGACCCAGATCTCGACCGTGCGATTCTGTGGGTCGCTCGCGCGGCTGACCAGCGAAATCGTCCCGACCAATTCTTCGCCGGGAAGATCCTGGGGAAGTATTCTGGCCGAATCGCCGATCTTGAGCTCGGCGGCGACGGTGTCGGCGACCGGAGCCTTGACGATCACTTCACTCGTATCTGCCATCGTGAACAACTTCCCGCCGGGCTGCGCGAACTCTCCCTGGAATTGAAACTGTTCGGTGATCACGCCGGAAAAAGGGGCCCGAATCGTCGCGTAGCTCAGTTGAGTGTCCAGCGCCGCGAGCCGATCTTCAGCCTGTTTGAGACGGGACTCGGCGACGCGAAGATCACTCGGGCTGCTGGCTGTCGCGTGCAGGCGCCCGGTGGCCTCCGCCAGACGCAAGTCGTTCTCAGCAGTCGTGAGCGCAAGCAGCGACGCATCGACGTCCTTCTTTGAAATGCCGCCTTGCTCGTAAAGCTTGAGGCGGCGCTCGTAAACCGCCCGCGCGTTCTCGACGTTCGCGCGAGCGTCCCGCAACGCCTTCTCGTCCTGCGCCGCGGTTTGCGGAATAGCGCCCGCGGTCACGTTGCGCAGGTTCGCCCTTGCCTCATCAAGCGCCGCTGCGGCTTCGGCGCGTTGAGATTGAATGTCTCGAGCTTCAAGGATTGCGATCACCTCTCCCTCGCGGAGCGGTTTATTCTTGAGGAGGGCCATCTGCTTGATCTGACCAGAAATCTTCGAGCTGACCGTTGCTTCTTTTCGAGCGAATATCGTTCCGAGAGCAGTCACCTCCGCGGCTATCGAGCCGCGCTCGGCTTTGGCGACCTTCACGCTGACCACGAGCGCTTCTTCCTCTTCGGCCGCCGATTTCCTCTTCGCCGAGAAGATCCAGAAAGCTATTACCGCAACCAGCGCGATCATGATCGCGACGATTTTCCAGCGATTGCCCTCGCGTAACCAGTGGCTCCACGAATCGACCCTGGTCCTTTCTTCGGCAGACGGGGTCACGCGGTTCGAGGTTTGGCTGTCCATATCTTCCAGCGTTCACTGAGCGGTGATTTGATTCAATCGGGCCTTGGCGGATTGATAGTCGAACAAAGCTTGATACAAGGCCCCGCGCTGCGAGGCGAGCGTGCTCAGCGCGTCGGTGACTTCGATCAGAGGCGCTTCGCCCGAACGGTAGCGCGCAATCGACGCCTGAACGTTGCGTTCGGCGTCGGCCACGCTCTGGTTCAGCACTTGATATCGCGACACGCCCGCGAGCGCCTGGGCCCGCGCTCCATAGAACTGCTGATTTAAGTTTCGCAACGCAAGCGTCCTTTCGGACTCGAGGCTCTGCAAGCGCAATCGAGCCTGGCGCTCACGACTCCGGCTTGCGCCCCAGTCGAAGATCGGGACCGTAAGGCTGACCGTAGCCAGGACTCCGGTGTGATCGTGGACCGGATCGGGTTTGAGAGACTGCGAATCAAACCCTGCATTGATTGAGTAGGTGAGCTGCGGCAATCGCTCGGCTCGCGCGGCTCGCGCATCTTGTTCGGCGGCGCGACGCTCGGCATCGAATTGAGCGAACTCGGGGCGGTTCGAAACTGCAGAGGCGACGAAACGGTCGATGTCTGGCGCGCTCGGCAATTCACGGGTCAGGTCGTCGACCTCCAAGGGCGCGGCAAAGTCGTACCCAATAAGTACGCGCAGTCCGCCGGCTGAAACGGCCTCAGTCGCCCGCGCCTGTTCGAGTTCATCGCGTCGCGAAGCCAATTGGAGTCGCGCGCGAGTGACGTCGACCTGCGCCACTTCGCCAGCATTCAACATCAGTTCGGTGGTTCGCGTGAACTCCTCCGCGGCGTTTACGCTCACCTCCGCGGAGCGTCGCCGCGCGATTGAAAGCGCAAGCCCGTAATAAGCATCGTCGACCGCCTGGATCAAAGTTCGTCGAGCGATCTCGGTCCCTGCGCGCGCGGCTTCGAGCACCGCAATGCTGCGCCTCAACACGGCGCGCAAGCGACCGGCAATATCAATTTCGCCGCCGGCGCCTGCAAGCGCCTGGTATTCGATCACCGCGTTCGCCGCGATAAAGCTGAACCTGTCGGCGCGCGGGGTCCCCGGCGCAACCGGCCCAAGGGTAGGTGAGTTGTATATCACCGTTGAAGGGATTGTGATGCGCGGCAGAAAGGCGGCGCGCGCTTGCCGGATGTCCTCCGAAGCGATGAGCTCGGCGTAGCGTGCGGTTTGAAACGCGGATGCCTGCCCCAATGCGAGCCGCACCGCCTCGTCTCGTGTGAGCCGATTCACGGGCGCGGCAACCTGCTGAGACGACGAATGCTGAGCGCCCGAAGCAGGGGCTTCGATCGAAGCACCGCATGGCGCCGCGGCGGCCCGAGCTGAGAGCTGCTGACCGCTGGCGATGATTGTTGCGGTGATTAGAACTATCGGCGCCAGAAACACACGAAGGGAATGATTGAGAAGGAAACCGCGCTCAATGGATTGATTCATCGTTTCATTACAGGGTCATCGGTCTGAACATTGCAACGAATTCGATTCCAATAGTCCACTCTCTCTATTCTGCTTAACAGCCTTGGCGCAGTCCAGCACCATTTGCTGGAGTCGCGTCCCTCGAGACGAAAACGAATGCTTGCGGGCCGGGCTCGTGACATCAGACCCAATCACGCACTCAAAGTTCACCGAATTACTATATCGGTTATCACTATCGAAATCAGCTTCCCGTCGGCGCCCACCCTGATCTCACGAATCCTGCCCGCCGAACTCACCTCAGCCTCGTAAGCGACGATGACGTTATTCTTTGTGATCGACTCGACGGTCTTGACCTTTTCCTTGCCCGCCTTCTGTTCTATCGTAGCCCTGACTTCCGCAGGCAGACTGGCGAACGGGACTTCTTCGTCGATCTCGACGACCGTTCCGCTCTCATCGATGAGCAGGTACCTTTTGTGTCCATCCACCTTGAGCTCAGCTTGATAGAGCGTCTGGTCGCTCTCGATTTTCTTGATGAGTCCGCGGAGCTTCGCACCTTCGCTTTGCTGCTGCACGGTCTTGCGAACGGCTTCAGGCAAGTCTTTCATCCTTACAAACGTTTCGACCGTTTGAGCGAAGCTCGTTATGCAAAATACAAGGCCTAGAGTAATGAGCAACGCAGTTACGGCTCTTCTTCGTGGCGTCATGATTTCGGCCTCCTTCCGGGCGAGATTCTAGCACGTCTAGTAGGAAAGGAGAGCAGCAAAGGAAGCAGGGGTAGAAGTGTGTTGCTCGAAGCGTGGACACAAAGTCACCAGATTACTCTCCAAACGTCCCCTCCGGGCCCCTGCGTAATTCATTCATTCACCTGTGTGGCAACACACTGACGAGAGGAGAGTCTGTTTGGCAAGGACGCTGTGCACTTGCTAGAATACCCCTCTACCAGCATCGCAATATCGAAAGGCAACGGCTGGATCACTTCTCGGAAGAGCGAGTCTCATCCGGTATTGATTCAACAGTGTTCGACACCACCCAGGCAGTAAACCAATTACAGATTCAAAAATGAACTCAGAGAGCACCTCGGGTTGGCCTGGGTCGATTCCGACTCCGACATAAAAAAGGATGTGCGTGTATGAAGCCGAATAAGATCACTCGCCGAGAGGCGATACTATCGATTGCGACGATTTCTGCGGGGGCGTTCCTCAAGCCCTCTTCGATTTTCTGCTCGCCGGTAAAAGACAAACTGAGGTTTGCGGT
This sequence comes from Blastocatellia bacterium, assembly GCA_035455165.1. Lineage (GTDB taxonomy): Bacteria > Acidobacteriota > Blastocatellia > UBA7656 > UBA7656 > Onstottus_A. The sequence continues at coordinate 14,725 of DATIFP010000229.1, read as the reverse complement.
CATCGGCGACTGGGGAACAGGTGACCGCGATCAGGTTGGAACCGCGCGACAGATGTTCCTCTCTCACCAGCGTTCGCCTTTCGACTTTGTCATCTCCGCCGGAGACAACGTCTATCCCAACGGCAGCGGTCGATATTTCGATAAGCACTTCGAGCGGCCGTTCGCGGATCTACTCAAAGACCGCATCAAGTTTTATGCGGTGCTCGGGAATCACGACGTGGACGCCGGACGGCAGGACCAGTGCCAGTACCCGTTGTTTAATATGGGCGGAAGTTGTTACTACAAGCTGGAGCGTGGGGGTGGGCTCGCTGAGTTTTTCATGCTGGACTCCACCGACTTTGGTCGAACCCAGGCCACCTGGCTTGAAAGCTCACTTCGCGATTCGAAGGCCAAATGGAAGATCGCGGTCTTCCATCATCCGATCTATTCATCAGGAAAAAGGCACGGCTCCTCGATGGGGTTGAGAAAAGAACTGGAGCCGCTGTTCACACGCTACGGAGTCAACGTTGCCCTCTCCGGTCACGATCACATTTACGAACGAACCCAGCCGCAGCAGGGCATACAGTACTTCGTCACCGGCGCGGGAGGAAAGGTGCGTCGGGGTGATGTGGATCAGCGGAGCAGCATCAAGGCTGCCAGCTTCGATGAAGACAATCATTATATGGTGATCGAGATCGAGGATTCCCAGGCCAGCTTTCAAGCAATCAGCAGCACGGGAGCTGTCATCGACAGCGGCTTGCTGAAGCAAACCTGAGTTCCGAGCTCTTCTCAGTAGACTTTTAGCGCGGCCTTTCGCCGGGCCGCTTTCTCCGGTTCGCTGAGCCTTGCGGGTCCGTAGATCGCGTTTTCCCAATCGCCATACATCACGTTGGGCAGCACAATGAACTGCGTGCCGAACTTGTCGCGCGCCGTCTGGACCGCGGCGGCGCGCTCTTCCGCGGTCTTGCCTTCAAAAGCGTTGCTGAAATCCGCCAGATTATCGCCACATAACAATACGATCCTATAACGCAGGCTGATCCTCCTACGTCGAGGCTCTTTACTCGACGCGTCGGTCCTCACGATCACCGTTTCATCGCCGACGTCCGGGAAACCCGCCTGTTTGAGGTTGGTGATCGTGCCCTGTTTTTCGCCCTCTCGCCGATTTGTCACATAGAACACGCGAACTCCACGGCGTGCCGCATACCTTAGAAAGTCCACAGCGCCGGGGATGGGCGTTGCCTGAGCTCGATTGCACCAATCCGTCCATCCGGCCGAGCTAAACCCTTTCTGCTCGACGATCAACGAAGCCTGGTAGCGCGAGTTATCAAGAACGGTCTCATCCACATCGACAACCACCGCGCGCCTTTTTCTCAACCTCATGTGTTGGCGCAGGTCTCGATCGAGCATCAAGCGGGCTAAAAAGAACGCCTGATATTGGAGCGCGCGAACTTCGCTCCCAGACTGCTGCCATAACACCGCGCCTGTTTGATATTCGTTGTCAGCCTGCGGCGCTTGTTCTGCCTGGGACCTGGGCGCCTGCGCGGGCACGTTCAACGTTGTCATCGACATCAGAACAACTGCGGCCCAGATGCGAGGAAGACCCATGCGCGGATATATCGCGTTCATGTCGATTGCTCCCGTCCCGGAAAAGGGTGACGATGCGCAACATTTGCACGATTCCATCCCTGAAGACAAGTGGTTCCGCCACACGTATTCGTTGTGCGGGTTCAAAGCTGGATACACCTTCGGGCCCTCGCTCCCGGTCGCCGACTCGAGGAAAACACTATTGTTGCGATTAGAAGAACCTCACCGTATAGGTGAGCCGAACCCCTCGCCCAATCTCCGGGGCGAAGTCCTTGATGAACGACAGATGGTTTCGATAGAGGCGATCACCTATGTTGAAGGCGGTCACTGAGATTATCTGCGCGTAGTGCTGCTGCGCGAAGGTGTACGAAACGTTCGCGTTGAAAAGCGTATAACCCGCCGTTCGCGTCTCGGTCGGGAACAGGTGATCCTGATCCCTTGCGATGATCGCTTCAGGCGCGAACCGGAAGCCTTTGTAAATTGCTTCGAAACCAACCCGTCCTCGCAGTGGCGGTATCCGAGGAATCGGCGTACCGTTGTCGATCAGCTTCGCATTTACGTAGTCAAGTGAGGAGATCAACCAGAGATTGGGACGTAGTCCGACGTCCAGCCGGGCTTCCGCACCGGTATACCTTGAGGCCCCCTGCGCGTAGTCAGCGATCAGCAGGCCGGACTCGTCATCAATCTGGCCGGTTGGCGCCAAGAAAATAAAGTCCTTGATGTGATAGTAGAAGTAATTCAACTCGGCCCGGAGCCGGTTGGCGGAATGCCTCAGAGATAGATCGATCCCGTCGCTATGCTCGCTTTGGAGATTTGGATCGCCGATCTCGAATGTCGCATTGCCGCCGTGAGGCCCGAGATTGTAAAGCTCCTCGAGCGACGGCGCTCGATACGAGTGACTGTAGTTTGCGACGAACGCTCCTCCTCGCCACGTCGGGACGCGCATTCCGATCGCACCCGAGAATCCGTCGAATGAACGGTCGGGTGTCAGCCGCGTAAGCGCCTGATCCGGGTTATATCCGTTGTGCTCGAACCTCCCGCCGAACTGGAACGACAGCCGCTCGAAGCCGAGCTTCTCGAGCGCGAAGATTGCGAACGCGTTTTGCCGCGTCGGCGGCGCAAGCGCTTCCTCGCCTGACGATGTATAGTCACGATGTAGTCCCCACAAACCGAAGCTGCCGGACCATCGCGCGCTCTTTCGCTCATCGAACACGCCTCGATAGTTGAAGGTCTTGTTCTTGAATGCGGTGTTGATCTCGTCGGTGAAGAAGTTCACTTCGTTGTGACGGTAGTCATTGTATTGGAGCGAAAACTGTGCAGCATCGATGAATTTGCCGATGTCGCGCAGTCCGCCGTTCAAACGGATGCTCTGGCGGCGCGGATTGAGGAAGACTACTTCGGGATCTGTCTCGGACGGATTGAAGGGGATTCCGTAGCGTCTGCGGTCGAATGCGTAATCGACGCTCAAAAACTTCGTCCCCGGGTAATAGCCGAAGCCGCCCGACCCGTTACCCTCTCGCGTATAGGAATTGGTGATCCTGCCTAAGGGCGTTTCGTAATCTCCCGCTCGCTGTCCGCCGCCGTTCGCCCAAATCAACCAGCTCTTGGTTCCATATTCCAGCCCGGCGCTCCCGCCCCCTTGATAGTTGTTGGAGCTCCCTATAGCGGTGATGTAGCCTCGCAGTCCGGGGTGAGCGGACTCGTGGCCGGTGATCGCATTGACCACCCCCCCGATGGCGCTGCTGCCGTACAGGAGCGTGGCGGGACCTTTGACTACCTCGAGCTTCTCGAGATTCAAAACGTCTACCGGCTCGGCGTGGTCGCCGGATTGGAACCCGAGTGACCCGATCCGATTTCCGTCCTCGAGCACGAGCACGCGGTCGCCGTCAAAGCCTCGGATAACGGGTCGCGATGTGCCGGGCCCGAAAGTTCGCTTCGATATTCCAAGCTCGTGATCGAGCGCCTCGCCGAGTGATTGGGGATTCTTTTCGGCAAGCTCGACTGCGGTGAGCGAGGTAACCGATTGAATCGAGTTGAACGACGTTTGTTCTCCGCCGCTTCCGGTTACAGTGACCTGCTCGCCCACGACCCTGAGCCTCATTTGAAAGTCGGCGGTAACCGAGGCCCCGGCAGACACCTGAATCGTCTGCACAACGTCCGGAACGCGATCAAGGTGCGCGACCACATCATATGTTCCGGGCGGAACGTTTTTGAATTCATAGGCTCCGTTGTCGTCCGTGTCGGTCGACAGTTTGAGTTGAATGATCGTCACCGCGACGTTGTGAACGGGCTTGCCTGACGTCTCAAGCGTCACCGTCCCCCTCAAGCTTCCGTTGGCTTGTGTGAAGCCAGGCGCTGAGAAACCGCAGATGAGTATAAGAGCTAAGATGCCGAAAAGATATTTTTTCGCCTGCATAGTCTGATCTCCTTGTTTGCTCAGTGAAAGGATAGAGGCTCGCTCAGCAGCCGCCGCGAGCCCGGTCAATTGGTTGTGAGATCAGTCAGGCAAGAGGGGGGCGCGCGTCCGGAAAAAACTATGCGCGTTTCGAGCGAGCAACTCTCGCAACGGAAGGCGGCAAATGTCGGCACGCTGGACACCGGGTTCAGGCATATCGATGAAGAGCGCAGGCTGGAATTGAAAACGCGCTGGAGACGGCAGGTGGCGCAATGCGAAGGGTCGCTCGACAGCGGCGCTCGCTCTGAATGGTTCGGCGCTGGCGATACAGACAGCGCCGATGACACCTCCGGCAATAAGACCCCGAGATGATGGTGGGTAGCATTTATTATCGAGCCGTGCGCGACGAGAAAAAGCATCGCGAACGCAACGCGCGAACGCGACTTGTCGGTTCTTATGGCTTGAATCAGTGTTCTCAAACCCGTTGCCTCGCACCCCCGACAGACTTTCAGCGGGGGCAATCCGTGTCAATCCGCCAAATCCGTGTCATCGGTGGTCTATGCGTTCGCAGTATGCTTTCCGCCAAATAGACCTGGGATGACAGTGATTCGCCGGATTCGCACGGATGCCGCGCTGCTCTCGGGAACCACTGCGACGCGCCAACTAGGCCTCAGCTCGTTTTGCGGCGCGGCTCTCGACCCACTCATACACCATCGGCAGAATCACGATTTTGATCGGCCTGGTGACGAGACCCCCGACGACGACTATCGCCAGCGGCTTCTCGATCTCTGCTCCAGTTCCTGAAGAAACAATAAACGGAATGAGGCTTATGCTTCCGATCAGCGCACTCAACAACTCGGCTCGCAAACGCACGGTCGCACCGGTAACCACCGCGTGATGCAATTCAATTCCCTGGTCTCGCAGTTTGTTGATGTACGAAACCATCACCATGCCGTTCTGCACCGCGACCCCAAATACCGCTATGAAGCCGACGATTGCGGGAACGCTGAGCGGAAATCCCGAGATAAGAAGAAAGGTGGTGCTTCCCACCAGCGCTATTGGAATGTTGAAGATGATGGTAAGCGTATTCCGGAGCGAATTGAAACACGCGAAGATCAGAACGAATACAAGCAGCAGCGAGATCGGGATTGCGATAAGCAGGCGGCGGACGGCCTGCTGTTCGTTCTCGAACTGCCCGCCCCAGGTGATGAAATACCCGGGTTCCATCCTGACCTGGCCGGCGACCGCCGCCTGTGCATCGTGCACGAAGCTGCCGATGTCGCGTCCGGCCACGTTGCACATCACCACTACGCGTCTCAGTGAATTCTCGCGACTGATGACCGAATCGCCGCTCGACAAGCTGAATGAAGCAAGCTGCGCGAGGGGCACGCGGCTGCCGGCCGGGGCGGCGACCAGGATGGAGCCCAGCTTGTCCACTTGATCTCGGAAGCGCTCTTTCATCCGTACAAAGACCGCGAACCTCCGCTGCCCTTCGAGCACGTCGGAAGCCTCGTCCCCGCCAATTGCGATCTTGATCGCCTCGAGCACGTCGGATATGTTGAGTCCGTACCGCGCCAGGCGATCGCGATCCAGTGCTATCTCGAGATGCTCTTCTCCGGCCACTTGTTCGACCGCGAGGTCTTCGACTCCACGAATGCCGGACATCGCGTTTCGAATCTCGTCAGTCAATCGCCGTAAGGTCTCTCGGTCTTCTCCGAACACCTTAACGGCAATCTGAGCGTTGATCCCCGAGATCAGCTCGTCATTTCGCGTCTGTATGACCTGGGAGAAATTGAACCGCACTCCCGGAAAGCCTTCGACTCGATGTCGCATCGCATCGACCAGATCCTCCTTGGTGCTGGCGGTGGTCCACTCCTTTTTGGGCTTCAGTCGGATATACAGTTCATCGTTGCTTACGCTTTCAGGATCCCCGCCGAGCTCGGCTCTCCCGATCTTCGCCACTACCGTCTCGACTTCCGGGAATTCCCTGAAGGCTCGCTCGATCTGGGTCGATACGTCGATCGCGCGGTTGAGCGAGATGCTTGCCGGCATCGTAGCCCGGACAAGCATGTTTCCCTCGTCGATTGTCGGGAGGAACTCGCTGCCCAGAATGAAAACATCGGCGACGCTCCAGACGATAAGAAGCGCGGCAATCGTGATAGCCGCAATGCGATGCTTGATCGACCACTCGAGCACCGGAACATACACGCCTTTGACAAATCGAATGATCGGCTTTTCGCGCCTGTGTCCTTTCTTCAACCTCAGCCACAGGGCGCACAACATCGGGGCGATACAAATCGCCATCATCATCGAGCCGATCATCGAGAAGGTGACCGCGTAGGCAAGAGGCTTGAACAGCTTTCCCTCTATTCCCTGGAGGGTGAACACAGGCAGAAAGACTGCAATTATGATGAGAATCGCGAAGAAGATGGGACGGCCGATCTCCTGGGCCGCAACCAGTATTGCTTCGTAGAGTGACCTCTCGTGATGCTCCTCGAGATGGCGATAGATGTTTTCCACCATCACGACCGTGGCGTCGACCATCATGCCGATGCTTATCGCCAGTCCCCCCAGCGAAGAGAGGTTCGCCGACAGTCCGCCATACCACATCAGAATGAAGGCTACGAGCATGCAGAACGGGATCGCCGCGGCAGTGATCAACGAGCTTCGGAAGTCGCCGAGCAGCAAGACGAGAATCAGCAAGACTAACAGCTCGCCCTCGATCAGCGACTCGACGACCGTGTGCACGCTGCTGTCCACGAGCTCACCCTGATCGTAGTAGTCGACAATCGAGACGCCTTCGGGCAGCGCCTTGTTGATCTCGGCGACCTTCGCCTTGATGCGATTGATCACGTTCTCGGTGTTCTCATTAATCCGCTTGAGCACGATTCCCGTGACTACTTCACCCTTGCCGTCCTTGGTGACCGCGCCCTGCCTGATCTCGTTACCGATCTCGACGGTTGCCACGTCGCTTATGCGGACAGGCGTGCCGTTGCGAGAGTCAAGGACAATGTTCTTGATGTCGGCGACGTCTTTGATCAGGCCGATCCCGCGGACGATGTATTGGCTGTCGCCGTGCTCGATGAAGTTGGCGCCGGCATTTTGATTGTTAGCTTGAACCGCGTCGAACACCGCCTTTAGCGGGATTTTGTAATTGACGAGCGCCTCCTGATTCACCACTACCTGGTATTGCTTGACGTGTCCACCGAAGCTGAGGACGTCAGCCACGCCCGGCACCGTTCGCAGTTGAAGCTTGATGATCCAGTCCAGTATCGTGCGCAGTTCCTGATTGCTTCGACCCGGCCCGACTACCTCGAAAAGGAATATCTGACCGGTGCCGGTCGTGATGGGGCCCATCTCGGGTTCAATTCCCTGGGGTATCCGATCCTTGGCGAGCGACAAGCGTTCGAAGACTTGTTGTCGCGCAAAATAAATATCCACATCGTCGCGAAAGTAGACGGTTACGACCGAGAGCCCGAACTTGGAGATCGATTGCACCCTCACCACGCCGGAGATCCCGTTCATCACGTTCTCGATCGGGAAGGTAATGAGCTGCTCGACCTCCTGCGGCGCAAGGCCCTGGGCCTCGGTGTCTATTTCAACCTGAACCGGGGTGACGTCCGGGAAGGCGTCGACGTTCAGGCTCCTGAGCGCGAGCACACCTCCGCCGACGATCAGCATCGAGACGACAGCTACAAGCAGACGTTCCCGATAGAAAAAGGCGATGAAATTGTCGGTCATAGTCGGACCATAATCCTACTTAGCGGCCTTGCTCTGCTCGAGCAGCAAGTAGTTTCCCTTTACGACTACCTTCTCGCCGGCTTTGACGCCCTCGCGAATTTCGACCCGATCGCCGCTTACAATCCCCAGAGCGACAACTCGCCTCTCATAGCCGCCGGTATTCGCGACAAACACTATCGATTGCGCGCCGTCGTTGAGCACCGCCGATTGCGGGACTGAAATGACCGAGCGATCGACATCGGTGATGATCTGAATGTTGGCGAACATGTCGGGTTTAAGCTTGCCGTCCTTGTTCGGCACCTCGGTGCGCACTTTCAACGTTCGCGTGTCCGGGTCGACCACGCTGGAAATAAAAATTACTTTCCCGGAGAAGACCGCATCGGGAAACGCGGGAACCGAAACCTTCGCACCCTGCCCGAGCTTCACTCGATTCAGGTCCTTCTCGAAGACATTGGCGTCGATCCAAACGCTGGAGATGTCGATGATCTTGAACACGCTTGCGTCCGCGCCAACGGTCGCGCCGATGGTCGCGGTTCTCTCGACCACCACCCCGTCAATCGGCGATGTAAGCGAGAAGAGCGCGCCCAGATCCTGATCGCCCCGGAGTCTGTCAATCTCGGAGGCGGTCATCCCGAGTATGAGTAGCTTGCGACGAGCGGCCGACAGAGCCGCCTTTGTAGAGGTGGTCGAACTCTCCGCGGCTGCCTTTGCAACTTCCAGATCGTGCTCGGCGGACTGAAACGTCTTCTGAGCCGCGATGGTTTTCTCATAAAGCAACTTCGTCCGATCAAAGGTCGCTTGTGCGAGCTTGACCTCGGCCTGGCTAGTCTTGCGAGCGTTGTCGTAGTCGGCGGCCGCCTTCAGGTATTCGGATTTCGCTTCGTCGATATCGGCCGATTCGAGATCCGCGAGCTTCTGGCCCCTCCTTACCCGCGCCCCTTGTCCCGCGTAAAGATGGACGATGCGGCCTTCGTGAACGGGACCGATGGCTGCTATACGATTCTCCGGAACCAAAATGGTCCCGGTGGCCAGGATCGCTCCGGCCATCGGAGCCTCCTGCGCGGTCTCGGTTTCGACCGCCTGGTTCTGGGGCGAAGGCGCCGCCGCGGCTCCCGCGGTTGCTTGAGTCGAGCGGTTATCGGCCGCTCGGCCGCACGCGGAAGCAACCGCCAGCGCTGCGAACAAAAACGGTTTGATAAGTCTTGGATGTGACATTCGGTGTCCTTTCACCGGCGCCTCTATTTCTGAAGAGGCGTCGCGGTTGCAAGCTCGAGATCCAGCAGTGAGGCCTGATAGTCGAACAGAGCCTGGTAGTAGCTCGCCAGAGTCTCGCGACGCGTTCTGATCGCGTCCAAGAGATCGAGCACGGTGCTTTCTCCCGCCTTGAATGAGAACTCGGTGAGGTTTTGTATCTCCTCAACCTTGGTGAGCACTCCGGTGCGGTACAGTTCGACTCTGCGCTTCTGGGAGTCGTACGAGGCCATCGCCTTGTCCACGTCGCTCAAAACCGTGTTGGTCAGGATCTTCTGGTCGTTCTGGGCCCGCTTCTTCTGAATCAAAGCTTTCACTCGTTCGCCTTGATTGCGATCGAAGACCGGGAGCGAAATGCCGAGCCCGATACTGTAAGTATTATCGATAAGAACCCGTTTGATGCCGACGCCAACCGTTAGATCGGGAATCCGCTGCGCGTCTTGAAGCTTGATGTCCGAGTCCGCGGCAAACTCGCTTATCTGAGCCGCCTTCAAGTCGGGACGAGACGCGAGCGACTTGTCCCGGAGCTCCGCCAGGTCAAACTGGTAGGCCTTGTAATCGAGGGCACCGGAGACCGACACGTCTCTGGATCTGTAGTCGCCGCCAAGCACCACCCTGAAATCGCGAAGCGCGAGCTCATAGTCGCGGCGCGAATTTGCGAGGTCGGTATCGAACTTCAGTTTCTCAACTTCGATTCGCCGGAGGTCGAGGCCGGCGATTTCTCCCTGTTGAACCAATTCCGTTGAATGTTTGAGTATCTCTTCGAAGGTCTTCTCATTGTCTTCCGCCAGTTTTGCCAGATCTCTGGCAAGGACAACCGCGTAGAACTTTCGCTTGAGGTCATTGGTCAACTGCCACATGGTGACTTGAAAGCTTGCCCGCGCAAGCTCGGCATTGGCGTTGGCGGCGTTGATCCGCTTTCGCCGCTTTCCGCCCATCTCGATAGTTTGCGAGATGCCGTATGAAATCTCCTGCTCCTTGAAGAACGGTCCACTGAAGTCCAGGGGCAGATCCTCGAAGCTGGCGTCCAGTCCGGGGTTCGGCCTCAAGCGCGCTGTCAGCTTCTCGGCGTCCGCCGTCTCGATCTCGTAGCGCGCCGCGACAATCTCCAGGTTCTGTTGAAGAAAGACGTCCATCGCCTCTGCCAGCGTCAACTCTTTCTTCTGGGGTGTCGGGCTGGTGATCTGCCGCGGCGCGGGAAGCACATCGAACAGATAACTTCGTAGTTTCGGGGAAGACTTCGGTGCCCCGGCTGGCTGCTGCGCCGCGATCGGTTGGGGCGCCAGCGATAGGAGTATGAGGCATGCAAAGAATCTCATAGGATTGCCTTCCTATTAATCAAGTTCGCCGATCCAGTCGAACAGTTGCGCGACTTCGCCAATCTGCTTCCAGGAGCCATTTCGGTGTTGTGAATCGGTCTACGAGCAAGTGATCCTCCGCCATAGGATCGAAGTTGACTCAATCATTGCCATCCAGTCGCAGTGCTCGCGCAGGACCGGTGTTCGGGCAAGCCGATGCGAGCGTTTTACGAAGCAGCCATCACAATGATCCGACCAGGCCCATGGCCTGGCGTTCACCAATGGCTTGATGGATGCTTAGCCGGTCGACCAGATAGAAGGTCCAGGCTCTCGCGGCACTCCTGATGATCAAGCGGCGGGCGGAGCCCGGTTGGAGAGAACCATCGTCGGTCGCCCGAGCGTAGGCAGCGGCGCAAGCAGCAGCTTCTTTATGGGCTCGGCAGGCAACATCCCGAGGACGGAGGGCGTTCGAACTTCCGACGCGAAAGTGCGCTGAAGCTGACATGAAACGCAACTCGCATCGCCACTTCCAGACGGCGAACCTCCCGGCTGATCGGTGTCACCCGACTGAAGACAACTGCCCCGCTCGCAGATTGGTGTTTGTAGGTTGGAGTGATGATGAAAGCCCGAGACAACAACAGAGTGAACCGTAAGCAACAGCACCAGCGGCGTGGCATGCCTTGCCAGAAGTCTGAAGCTTATGCGGTTACGCTTCAACATAACAGTTGCTGACCTCGGATTGCAGGTGCACACAAATGTATAGGTAATGCCTAACCGCTTGTCAACTGTTGAGACTCGACCGCGCTAACGATAGGCGTAAATGAAGCGACTGATTCTGGATGACGTCGACACCTACGCCGCCGGCACTTTTTTCGATACAATGCCCACTCAACTTGAAGTCGTTACCGGAACATACGGGGCCACAATGAGCAAAGACGCGGCTCCGAACGGAGACCTGCTCCAGATAAGCAACCTGACGGCGCGGTACGGAGACGTTCAGGTGCTCTGGGGCGTCACCTTCTCCGTTCGAGATTGCGAAATCGCAACACTGGTCGGCGCGAACGGCGCCGGCAAGACCACAACGCTCAAGGCAATCTCGGGGGTCGTTCCTGCAAGCGGCGGCCAGATCCTCTTTGATGGAGAGCGAATCGACCATCTCGCGAGCCACGAGATCGCCGCGCGCGGCATCGCTCACGTTCCCGAGGGCCGCCGCTTGTTTCCGCTGATGAGCGTGAAGGAGAATCTGGATTTGGGAGCGATCCGCTCAGAAGCCAGGACGCTTCGCTCTCAATCATTCGACCGCATCTTCACAATGTTTCCGAAACTGAAAGAGCGTGAAAACCAGATGGCCGGCACATTGTCGGGCGGCGAACAGCAGATGGTCGCAATCGGCCGCGGATTGATGGCTCGGCCTCGCTTGCTGATACTCGACGAGCCAAGCCTCGGCCTTGCACCAATCGTAGTCCAGGAGATGTTCGAGACGATTCAAACAATAAACCGTGAAGGCATCACCGTATTGCTGGTCGAGCAAAACGTTCGGCAAAGTTTGAAGCTTGCAAGCCGTGCTTACGTTCTTGAGAACGGGCGCGTCGTCCTTGAGGGGCGCGGCAGCGAGTTGCTGGAGGACCAGCGGGTTCGCGAGGCGTATCTCGGCGCATAATTTGGACTGCGCCGCCCGAGGCGAATTCTGTATCCTACGAATCTGCGGCGGCGCTTTGGCTTTGAACGACAGTCGCTCTTTTGATTACACCGTATGCCAAATGTGAGCGCTAGCACACCCAATCTTCCGCACGCGCACGCCGATTTCTTGAAGCGCGCTCTAGCCCGTCTGAAGGAGGACGTCCGTATAGTCGGCGTCGCCGCCGGCGGTTCGTTTCTAACGAACTCCATCGACGAATTCAGCGACGTCGATCTCGTGATAGTCGTGGAGCCGCATGCATTCGAGCCGGTGATGGAACAGCGGCACGCGATTGCCTCCGATCTCGGGTCTCTGCTCGCCGCATTCACCGGTGAGCACGTAGGAGAGCCCCGCTTGCTGATTTGTCTTTATGGTCCGCCGCCGTTGCACGTGGACCTGAAGTTTGTCAGCCTGGACGATATCGCCGACCGAGTTGAGAATCCGTTTGTGCTATTCGAGCGAGACGGGCGGTTGACCGCGGGGCTCGGAAGCGAAACGCCTCGGTATCCCGAGCCGGATTTGCAGTGGATCGAGGATCGCTTTTGGGTTTGGGTTCACTACGCCGCCGCAAAGGTCGGCAGAGGCGAGTTGATGGAAGCCTATGACTTTCTCGGCTTCATCCGGGGGCAGGTGCTCGGGCCACTTGCGCTCAAGGCGCGGGGTGCGCGTCCTTCCGGTGTGCGGAAGATCGAATTCGAAGCGCCGGATCTCGCGCTGGAGATGCAGAGTACGCTTGCCGCGTACGACTCGGTGTCTTGTTTGGACGCGATTGAGTCTGCAGTGAATATGTATCGCAGGCTCCGGGACGGTTTGACTGCGGACGCACTGGTTCTTCGCCGGGAGGCCGAAAACGCATCGATGAAATACATTGAGGAGATCCGAGCTCTTTCCACCTCCGGAGGAGGTGAATGTTTTTAGAGAACGCAGATCAAGTCATCGACTTCCACGTGTTACTGCAAAGTCGCCCTTTCTTTCCGACAGCGCGATGCTCCAGCCATCATTCAATTCCAATGTCCATCCGTCGCCCTGAATCTTTCGGCCCACCCGATCGGCCGGCGCGGGGACCTGTACACGCGAGCCCTTCTGACGATCGCGAATCATCAGCGCACCACCGGTAACCTCCAGAACTCCCCACTCGTCGCTGACTCGCAGGGTTGGATAGACCGTGCCAATATCATCAAACGACTCGATGTTATTCGGATCGAATGAGTACGACTGTTTTTCGCCGAGGGTCAGAATAAGGACCGGACGGTCGATGAACTTCGCTCGATAATCGGCAAGCCGCTTTTTGCGTTTCGCGTCGCGCTCGGTCTCAGAGGCGCGCAGGGTGGCGCCGTTGTATCTTGCCGATCGCAACTCGGCTTCTTGTCTAAGATTCACTGGCACCTTGAGCGATAACAATCTCTCGGCAAGGGCGCCAAAATCATCCGTCTGCCTCAGTCCCTTTCTCCAATCAACCTTGGATCGGTCCAACAGAAACCCGTAAGCCGGGCCTGATGCATAAGCAAAGGAACGAACAAAGGTCGGGGTCTGCTCGGCGCCCTCCAGTTGTTTGACGATGTAAGCCGCGGACTCTTCCTCCGAGGTCCCTCTCAGCTTGCCGCCGGTGTATTCGCAAAGCCCTTCGTTCATCTCGAGCGCGCGCTCGGTGTTCTCCGAATTCGAGAACAGGCTTCGTCGATAGGCGCGAAATACCAACGCATCCTCGATCGCGCTCTTGCTCTCTGCGCCTTGCTTCGCCAACGCGGCAGCGAGAGCACGCCATTCGAGTTGAAGCCATATCCGCCCTTCAAGCGAGTCCAGATGATTGTTCGCCGGATTCGCCGCCGGAAGACCGAGGTCATCTTGAACTCGATGAAACAACTCGTGAAACATCAGGCTCGCCCGCGCGTGTTCATTCGACGGCAACGGCCACATGATCATGGTCCATTTGATACCCGCCCAGGTCGTCGCCGTGTTCGCGATGTTGACGCTATCCGGCAGCCGGCCGACAAACACGTTTCCCTTTTTTGAAAGATGACTCTCGGCGTCGCCTTGATTTGCCACGACGTTTCGCGTTCTCGGGTCGGCGAGAAGCATCGGCCCGCAGAGCCTGATTCCCCACAGCTTCGCGTCATCTTGCCGGCATATTGCTTCGGCCTGCTGAAAATATTGCTCGGCAAGATTCGTGTCGATAGCCTGTTGAGCCGGCGCTGGCACTGGAACCGCCATAAGCTCGATTGACAGTAACAGACAGAACAAAAGACAGGTGTTCATAGTTCCTCCTGTGGGACGAGAAGTTGGTGGTCGGCATTGCTTCTCCCTTTGCGTCTTTGCGAGTCTTGGCGTCTTTGCGCGAAACGAATCCTGCGAGAGTGTAGTTTCGCGCAAAGACGCAAAGATTCGCAAAGACGCAAAGAAATCCCAGTCTCCACCGCCTCATAGACTCGACGACGCGTTTGTTATAGCATCCACGCTGAAATCACCATCGTCTCGGAGCTCTATCATGCGATTCACACTCAAGCTTCAATCCCTGATCCTGGTTTCAGCCGTCACCCTCGCCGCGATCCCGTCAACTGCGGCTCAATCCAAACGCGCGATGACCTTCGATGACGTGATGACCCTGCGCGTCGTAAGCGATCCACGCATCGCGCCCGATGGTAAACAAGTCGCCTTCGTGGTCACCCAGGCCGATATGAAAACCAACTTCCGAAACTCAGACGTCGGGCTCGTATCGGCGTCGGGCGGCGAGCCGCATAAGATGACGGTCTCGCCGCGTCGCGATGATTCGCCCCAATGGTCTCCAGACTCCCGACGCCT
>DATIFP010000228.1:0-4870 GCA_035455165.1 Blastocatellia bacterium | reverse complement strand
GCCTCAGCCCGACGAATAAGAAAGTCATCTACATCGGCGCGCAGTTCCTGTTTCGCTCGACGGACAAAGGCGAATCGTGGGAGCGCATTTCGGATGACTTGACCACCAACGATCCCCAGAAGCAGAAGCAGGACGAGTCGGGCGGGTTGTCGCTCGACAACTCGAGCGCCGAGAACCACTGCACGATCGTCGCCGTCGCCGAATCGCCGCTCGATGAAAAAACGATCTGGGCAGGGACCGATGATGGAAACCTTCAGATCACCCGTGACGGCGGTAAAACGTGGACTAATACCGTAGGCAACATACCGGGCCTGCCTAAGAACACCTGGTGCAGCAGCGTCGAGCCGAGCCGATTTGATCGGGGAACAGCTTACGCCACCTTCGATGGTCACCAGACCGGCGATATGAAAGTCTATGTCTTCAAGACCGCCGATTATGGCGAGACCTGGAAGCCTCTTGCCTCGGACGCGGTCAAGGGTTATGCGCACGTGATCCGCGAGGACCGCGTGAATCGCGATCTGCTTTTCATTGGAACCGAGTTCGGGTTGTTTGTTTCGATCGACGGCGGCGTGCAGTGGGCTCAGTTCACGGGGAATCTGCCGCCGGTCGCCGTTCGGGACATAGCTATTCATCCGCGTGAGCACGATTTGATCCTGGCGACTCACGGGCGGGGGATTCTTATCGTCGACGATATAACTCCTCTGCGGGAGCTCAGCCCCAGGATTCTCGAATCGACGGCTTACATAATGGACTCTCGCCCTGCGGCGATTGCGATTTCCGCCGGCTCGCAGGAATTCCCCGGCGACGGCGATTTCGTCGGAGCCAATCCTCCCGAAGCGGCGACGATCACTTATTACCTCAAGGAGCGACACGTGTTCGGGGATATGAAGATCGAAGTCTATAACGCTGAAGGAAAACTGATGCAGTCGCTGCCTACCGGCAAGCGGAAGGGGCTCAATCGTGTTCAGTGGTTCATGCGGTTGAAGCCGCCGAAGGTCCCGCCTGCGCCGACCCTTGCCGGACCGGCGTTAACCGGACCGACGGTTCCTGAGGGCGTTTACACCGTCAAGCTGATCAAGGATAAAGAAACGTTCACGGGACAAGTGACGATTGTCGCTGATCCAAGGTCTCCGCATTCAGCGGCCGATCGAGCGCTTCAGCAGCAAACTGTCTGGAAGCTCTACGGCATGCAGGAGCGGCTCGCGTTTGTCGATGATGTGGTCACCGATGCGCGAGACAAAGCGAAGGAGCGAGCCACGAAGTTGGAGAAGGGGGACCCGGTCGCAAAGGAACTCGAAGGATTCGCCGACAAGCTCGATGGTTTGCACAAGACGCTGGTTGCGACCAGGGAAGGCGCGATCACCGGCGAAGAGCAGTTGCGCGAGCGCATAGTCGAGCTCTACGGATGGGTTACTCAGTTTGGCGGCCGTCCGACTCAGTCGGTGCTCGACCGAATTCCGGTGCTCGAGAAAGAGATCGACAGCGCGAATGCGTCCTTTGATTCGATCATCGGGCAGGGGCTTGCGAGTGTGAACGCGAAGTTGACAGCCAAGAAGCTCGAGCCGATCAAGGTGATGACGAAGGAAGAGTACGATAAGAAGCAGGAGAAATAGCTCAAAGCGTCGGATAATTTCGCTCGAGTGTTAGCGGAGGATGGTCACCGCTCAGTCCAACTTGGCCTTGATCTCGCCCATCTTTAGAGGTCTGACTTAAGCCGACCCTGTGTTATGAACATCCGATCAACTGAGTTGGTCGGGTTCGGGATGGCGTGCCGATTGTGTTGGCCAAGCCTGAACCCGTCGGATCACCCGGATGCAATCCCGCCCTGTCTAACAGTTTGTGCCCTAACCTCTCTGACAACTTTTCGGTCCGGCTTGTGACGGCCATCACGGCGTCACCGGTCTCCTTTGCCGTAAGATAGCGCCTTCGCTGTCCGCAGAACGTTTACGCGAGGCAGGCGCAAACTCTTAGCCCTATAAATCAATCCTGTGAGGAAACGAAGATGCGCTCTTCAAATTTGCAGATCAGGGTTTGTACGTTACTGGTATTCGGGTGCGCTTGTTTGTGGGTGAGCTTAGCCCCGCGTGGCGTGCGCGGTGATGGAAGTGTGGACCAGGAGCTCAAGTCGGTCCTTGCCAATTTTGGCTTTACCGGAAGAATCGAGTCTACAGTTGAAGCTCGGCTCGGGAGACCGATAAACCAAAAGCTCGCGGCCGCCGGCCACTTGCTCTACTTCGATGCGATACTAGCCATCAAGCAGGACAACGCCTGCGCTGCCTGTCACTCGCCGACAGCCGGCTTCGCCGACACGCAATCAATCGCAATCGGCATTGACAGCAACGGGTTCGTCGGACCGAGCAGGACGGGGCCGCGAAACCGGAGGCGCGCTCTGAGCGCCATCAATGTAGCGTTCTATCCGAGGTTGACCTGGGGTTTCCGCTTCGAATCGCTATCGGGAGACCCGTTCGACAACAGCGCGGGGTTTCGGGTGCCGCAGCCGGAAGGTCTGACGCTGTCATATTTTTCGCACCTCCTCGCGGCGGTCGCTTGCATTTCGGTCACCGATCGCACCGCATTGGTTGGCCCTAAGTTCGATGGCGACAACTCTGCCATTCGGGCTACGCTGGCCGCGCGCGTGGACGGCATCAAGCGCTACCGAAGGATGTTTGCCAAGGTCTACCCGGAGGTCAGTGCGGGTGCGCCGATCAGTTTCGATATGATCGCGAACGCAATCGCCGAATACGAGCTTACGCTTGTGTATGCAAACGCACCGATCGACCAGTACGCCCGCGGCGATTTGACCGCTATGAGCGAGGACGAAAAGCGTGGGGCGCTGCTCTTCTTCGGGAAGGCGCGATGCGTCGAGTGTCACGCGGTCTCCGGCAAGGCGAATGAGATGTTCAGCGACTTCGCCGGGCACGTTGCCGCCGTGCCTCAGCTCACACCCGAAAACACAAACGCAACATTCGACGGGCCGGGCGCGGATGAAGATTACGGGATCGAGCTGGTGACTCATAACCCAGACGATCGCTACAAGTTTCGCACCTCGCCGTTGCGCAACGTCGGAGCACGGGTCGCCTACTTTCACAACGGTTCCTTTACGCGTATAAGGACTGCGATCTTCCATCATCTGCACGTTTTCGAGTCGGCGCGCAACTACGATCCGCGGGCAGAGAAGATTGCAAGGGACCTGAATCGGCTCGGACCGATCGAACCGGTGCTTGCACGTGTCGATCCAATTCTTGCGACTGCAATCGATCTTACTGACGAAGAACTGTGGCAGTTGACGGCGTTCGTTCGTGACGGTCTGCTTGACGATCGCGCGAAGGTCGAGAACCTGGTATTGCAAAAGCCGGGGTCGGTTCCAAGTCATCTGAAGCCGTTCTTCTATGAATATCCGTCTACTCGCCACCCTTCAGCGACGAAAAACTGCCAGCAGTGTCACTACTGATCAGGCTCGGGGATAGTAAGCAAACGATCACCGGTGGCGAGCAGCAAGAGAAATAGGTGCGGTTGAAGACTTCGGTTCTGTCTGCGGAGCCTTCGCTCAGGCCGAGCGTGCAGGAACAAAGGCCGTAGGATGCCCGTTCGTGCTTTGAATCCTGACCGTATCCGAGCCTTCGACCTGCACGAGCTCGAATACGTACTCGCGCCCGGTCCTTTACTACAAAGTTGAACGGTATGTTCGCTGCGATCCGCGTATCAGTCTGCCCTTGAGCGGAAGTGAAAGGCGATTACGAGAATGAGCTGAGATTGATTTTTCATAACGATCTCCTCCTGCAGTCTTGATTTCAGATTTTGTCGACCCACGGTTGCGGAATATAATCCAGGCGCGAGGCAGGGTATGACCAGCCGGCGATAGCGTATGGCCGCCGGGTGATTTTCTGGTCAACGACGCTAACTGGCTTATTCCTGATAGGTTTTTGCAAATGGATCCTGCTATCAAAGCTGGCGTGTCTTATCGTTTCGACGATGTCGTAGTGGATGGTGACCGCCTCGGCGTCAAAAAAGACAATCAGCCGCGCAAGATTAGGCCGCGAGCTTTTGACGTTTTGGTCTATCTCGTCGAGCATCGCGGGCGCGTAGTCGAAAAGCAGGAACTGTTCGACAAGGTTTGGAAGGAGCAGTTCGTAACCGACAATGCATTAACGAGGACGATCAAAGAGATTCGGCAGGTGATAGGCGATGATGCCGACGCACCGCGCTATATCGAGACGGTTCCCAAGCGCGGTTATCGCTTCGTCGCAGAGTTGAAGAACCCGGATGAAGCAACGCCCCCGGCGCAGCCGACCATAGGTTCCACTCTCGAGGAGTCAGTCGGAGCCGAGTTCGGATCTCAGGGCGGAGGCGTTTTACCTTCGATTACCGACCCAAAAGGCGACGCGGCCAGAGCGGCGTTCAAGCCGGGGCGGCGAGCGCTGACGGTGGTCGCGATCCTGTCGGGCCTCGTCCTGGTGGGAGCCGTTATAGTTTCAATTCTCATTCGCTCGAGGGATAGAGCTCAACCCGGCGCCAGCGACCTGTCGACGACTTTGAAGACAAACCAGGTCACCACATGGCCGGGCCTTGATTTCTTTCCGACGCTGTCCCCGGACGGACGTTCGGTAGCTTACAGTTCGGATCACAATGGGAGTTTCGAGATTTACGTCAGACAGTTAATACCGGGAGCGCGCGAAATACAGATCACATCCGATGGGCAGCAAAACATCTCGCCCGCGTGGTCGCCCGATGGCCAACACCTCGCATACTGCTCGATGAATCGCGGTGGAATCTGGCTTATACCGTCATCGGGCGGTGTCGCAAAGCAGCTGGCGGAGTTCGGCTCGCTTCCGGCGTGGTCGCCCGATGGCTCGCTGCTCGCGTTTCAGAC
>DATIFP010000227.1:0-60993 GCA_035455165.1 Blastocatellia bacterium | reverse complement strand
GATACGGTAGGGTCGGGTTTCGCACCGTCGCAGCGCTCCTCGAGCGAGGCCACCAAATCACTATCGTAGATAAAGACTCGAGCCGGCTTGGCCGTGCCTCCGCGCTGGAGGGGGTCGAGCTTATTCAAGGCAATGGCATCGACGTCGATGTTCAACGCGAAGCGGGTATCGGCGAAGCTGATATTCTGCTTGCGGTGACTTTTGACGACAACGTGAACTTGATGGCTGCCCAGGTGGCACGCAGCCATTTTCACGTCCCTCGTGCTATCGCGCGCGTCTATGAGCCCAGCCACGCCGAGGCTACGCAGGAAGATCCTCAATTGATGGTCGTGTGCCCGACGCTTCTTGCGGTGACCATGATCGTCGAGCAAGTCGATATCGCCGCGAAGCAGCCGATGTCTGAGCGCCCTCCAGTCGAGCCGGCAAAGGTTCATACGCGTCCCCAGGTCACTGATACCGAAGAGGCGCGCTATATCCTGATTGCCGGCGGCGGAAAAGTTGGGGTTAACCTTGCGCGCGAGCTCTATGAGAGCGGCCACGAGGTTGCCCTCATCGAGAGAGACCCGGCGCGCGCGGTGGCGCTGTCCAGCAAGCTCGACTGTCAGGTGTTTGTCGGAGACAGCTCGACGCACGATGTGCTGGAAAACGCCGGAGCGGCGCGGGCGCGCGTCTTTGTCGCCGCGACCGGGAGCGATCAGGACAACCTCATTGCTTGCCAGGTGGCCAAGAAGGTGTTTGGGATTCCAAAGACTATCGCTCGCGCGTCGAATCCCAAGAACGAGGAGGTGATGGCAAGGCTCGGCGTCGACTCTACCGTCAGCTCAACGTCAATCATCCAACAGGTAATCGAGCGCGAGCTACCGACCGTCCGTATCAAGACCTTATTGAGCCTCCAGTCGGGGGCTTTTCAAATACTGGAGTACCCGCTGGACGGCGCCTCTCCCGCAGTGGGCCGCACTGTCAGAGACGTTAACCTGCCCCATGAGAGTAACCTTATCGCTATCCTGCGCGGCAACACGACCGTAGTGCCTCGTGGGGACACTATATTCAAAGATGGAGACGTGATTGTCGCGCTTGTGAACACCGAGAATGAAGCTCAACTACGGCTCGCCTTGCTTGGCGCGTAGCGCATGGGTGACTGATGGTTGGCATCAAGGGCAGGGTCATGGGGAAAAAGGTACTCGTCGTTGAAGACCACCACGACACTTCATATCTGCTATGTCGCCTACTGAAGATGGAAGGCTATGAAGTGGAGCACGCAATCGATGGATTGGTCGGATACAACGCCGCGGCGGCCGTGCATCCGGATTTGATTGTCACCGACCTGCAAATGCCGCGTATGGACGGCATCGAATTGATAAAACGAATCCGCGCGTCGAACTCGATCAAGAGCACTCCGATCATAGTCATGAGCGCCTTTGGACAACGGCGAATAAATGACGCAATGCAAGCCGGTGCCGATGGCTACGTCGAGAAGCCAATCGATCTGGATACATTCCTGGAAACCGTAAAATCGAAGCTGGCCGCCGCCTGATCGTCATTGGGCGTCGGCTGGCCCGTAGATTATGGCGGAGGCATCGACCGCCGGATGGAACGTGTCTGATTTATCGATCGCGGGATCGTAAACGCAGGTTCGATTGCGGCCGCTGAGCTTGGCTCTGAAGAGGGCCTGATCCGCCTTCTGCACGATCTCGAGGGCCGCCGAACCGTCTTTCGGGAAGGTGGCTACTCCGAGACTGATGGTGATGTGCATTGTTTGAGCCAGGTCGTTTGTCGAGGCCGGAAAGGGATGAGCTTCAACCGCCCTTCTGATCGCCTCGGCGACTTCGAGTCCCCTATCGCTCTGCCCGATCACGTAGGCCATGTACTCCTCGCCCCCGTAGCGCGCCGCCAGATCAGGGCTTCCTACAACATCACGGATAATGTGACCGACGTCGCGAATAGTGTGGCTGCCGACAAGATGGCCGCGCCCGTCGTTGACTCGCTTGAAGAAGTCGATGTCCATCATGAGCACGCTGATCTGCTCCAGCTCCCCAGTTTTGACGACTTCTGTCATCTTGCGATCGAGATCGGCGAACAGACTGCGGCGCGAGCGTAGACCGGTCAACTCATCGCGCTGAGTCATCTGGTGGAGCTTCTCTTGAAACTCGGCCTCAAACTCATCGAGCAGGGCAAACTTCATCAGGTGGTTCCCGACTTTGATCTTGTCACCGTCTTGCAGCAACTGCTGCGAAGCGACCTTCGCTCCATTCAGAAACGTGCCGTTGGTTGATGCGAGATCGTTGAGATAATACTCGACGCAACCTCCATCCAGATTGAGTCTGATTACTTCAGCGTGCTGCCGAGACGCGATTTCATCGCGAAGCACCAGATCCACCTGCGATCCGCGGCCTACAACCGTGCGTTCCTGGTCGAGGTTTATTGTTTGTCCGATTGAGTGGCCCTGAAGAATGACCAGCACCGGCCGCTTCTTCGCAACTGATATTGGCAGCTCGCGCAGATCGAGCTTTATTGTCCGTTCGGCGTCGTTCACAGCCCACACCTTCTGTCGGTTGAATATAACAACGACTGGCCAAATGAGCAAAGAGGCTTTCAGGTGCCGGCCTTACGACTTTGCCCTTTGCTTTTTCACGAGGCGGCCAATAGACTTTGGGGTGATCGGTCCATTGGTGCAGCCATGACGAAGAGCAGTCAAGCAGAGAGGGAATGCACGGGCGTTGAACTGCTGGCAGAAGCGAATCTGCCTACCGAGTTCGGCCTGTTTCGCATAATCGCCTTCAAGAGCGTCCTCAGCGGCGAGGAGTTTCCGGTTCTCGTCAAGGGGGCGTTGGACCCGGAGACCCCTACACTGGTTCGAATCCACTCCCAGTGCTTGACCGGCGACGTGTTTCATTCGCTCAAATGCGATTGTGGACGACAGCTCGATCACGCAATGAAGCTGATACAGAAAGAAGGACGAGGCGTGATCGTCTACCAGCAGCAGGAAGGTCGCGGCATCGGGATCACAAACAAGATTCGCGCGTATGAGCTACAAGACGCCGGACAGGACACGGTTGAAGCCAATCTGTCGCTCGGATTCGACGCGGATCTTCGGCAGTATGAATGCTGCGTCGATATCCTCAAACAACTGGGACTTCGTCGAGTCCGCTTGTTGTCGAACAACCCTGACAAGATTGCCGCGTTGGAGCAGGCAGGCTTCGAGGTCGAACGCATCCCCATCGAGATGGAACCGCACGAGCGAACGTTGGATTACCTTAAGACCAAAAAGGATAAGCTCGGCCACTTGCTGACGAACATAGACTCTGAGGACAAGGCGAGAATCTAGCCTCCAACCTGGGCAGATTTAGGCGGAAATGAAGCCATGTCGAGCAAGAACCCGCCTGGCAAGGAGACGTTTCAGATAGCGATCGGCGGTACGATGCTGGCGTTCGAAGGCGTCGAGCTCAGCCGAGGGCTTTGGGAGAGCGGCGTTTACTTCGGCACGGACGGTTTTGTGTACCACATCGTCGCAAGCCAGGGGCGGGGTGGCATTCAAAAGACGATCAGGGGTAAACGAGCCGTCGGGGATTATCTAAGGTGGGTCGATGGGCTGTTCAGGCCGGGCGAGCTTCCCAGCGCGGCCAACGGGATCCACTATCGCGCCGCGCGCAAGCTCCGCGAGCTGATCTAGTGCGGAGCAGCGATCCGCTCCGATGCACGGTTAATCAACAGTGGCAGAACAGGTACAGTTTCGCCGAAATCGAGTCCCACCCTTGGCTCACTTCGGATGCATTCATTTGATCCACGTAGCTGGAAAGAGCAGAGATCGAATGCTATATTTACGCTATGCTCTACAGAAAGCCTCGGGTTGGACAAGAACTTAACGCTTATTGTGGGAAGTGCAAGGAAGAGCGAACACACATCGTCGCCGCTATGGATGGCGAAGTCGTTCGAAGAGTCACTTGTTCGATGTGCGGCGGCACGCACAACTACAAGCTGAAGCCCGCGGCGCCCGCGAACGGTGAGACTGCGCCGGCTGCGGCGCCGGCAAAACGCAGGGGCGGCTCGAGGCGCGCGAAGGACAGTGAAAGCTTCAACATTGATCCCAAGCGCCCGGTTAAGTCTTATGATATGAACAACATTTTCTCTGCCGGCGACGTGATAAACCACCCAAAGTTCGGGCTTGGTGCCGTCGAAGTCACGCTTCCGCCAAACAAGATCGAGGTCCGATTCCAGGAAGGTAAAAAGCTACTGCTTCACAATATGAAGAACTTCCGATATTGAGCCCGCCGAATGTGGGCCAGGAGCAACGTGAGCCGCCGATTGATTCTATCAACGGCGGCTCTATTGTTTTCCCGCTGCTGCTGCGGGCTATTTGAAGAAAGCGGCGTTTTTGATGATGAAGGTTTGCCACTTGGCGGGCACATCCGCTTCGAAGAAGATCGCTGACACTGGACAGACAGGCTCGCAAGCTCCGCAGTCAGTGCACGCAGCCGGATCTATGTACATCTGCTGTTCATCGGGGCCGCCCTGAATGCAGTCAGCGGGACAAACGTCAACGCACGCCAACTCTTTTGCGCCGCTGCAAGGCTCACAGATCACGTAGGCCAAGACTTCATGCTCCGTGCTCGCCTTACCTATTCTTGTACCAATCGGCGTTGATCTGGGTGAAGTGCTTCCACTGCTCGGGGAGATCGTCTTCGGTAAAGATCGCCTGGACGGGGCAAGCAGGTTCACAAGCGCCGCAGTCTATGCATTCGTCGGGATGGATGTAGAGCAGTTCTGAGGTCTCGAACTCGGGCTCGTCCTTGCGAGGGTGAATGCAGTCTACGGGGCAGACGTCCACACAAGCCGTGTCCTTTGTCCCTATGCAGGGTTCAGCGATAACGTACGTCATTAAACGTAAGCCTCCTTTTTGATGTTTGACAGCTAAGGATGAATCCAACTGTTACGCTAAAAATGTGCTTGAATCTCACAAAAGAGTCAATCCCAAATTGAAGCGGGCACGCTGCCTGGTTAGCACTCGAAGCCTTGCGCGCAGTCCGATGATTCGAATTCTGCATCAACTCTCGCCGGTCAATAGTCGTTGAATAACATGGCTGATCAAATTGTGTTGCATCTCGATCGGAAGGTGAAGTGGCTCGTTTACCGAACACCAGGGTAGAGATAGAAGGGAAGCCTTAAACTTCAGGTGGGCGAGAACCTCTGATGAATCCAGACTTTCATCGTGAGATCGAAATATCTTCGACGATTATTCCGGGGTAGAGGACGAACACGTGCTTCCGCCAATTCTCGATTTCAGGTTTGCGAGGACATGACTGATCGGCGCTTATCTTTAGCCGCAGACCAGATGTCAGAAGAGTCAAACTGACCACCGCGCTCTTTGATTCAAGCTTGACGCGAATGTCAATATTTCAAGCCTGACCCCTCCTGGTCTTAGGTCTTATTATGGCTGTTTTGAAAGATCAATAGCCAGGTTTTAGAGACCCTACTGCAGCTTTGTTATGTGACGGAAGGACTCAGCCCATTCGAGTATAGGATGGGGCTGCTTTTCTACCTCGGACCCGGGGCCGCCCAATCTGATTTCGATCCGATTTCCCCATAACGACTGCGACCATATTTCGTAGCTCGTCTCATCAACACGCAGTTCGTCGGGAAGTACTGGCGATATCTTGATCATCTCGAATTCCTTCGCTAGGCGAGCCAGTTCGGGTTGTTGAGTTTCGGTCAGCGTCCTATGTTGGATGGCTACCATTGAGATGATTCTCTCAATTGCGGAACGGGGGTGCTTTTTCCTAAGTATCCGAAGCTGGGAATGGATCGACTCACCGCTGGGCATTGTAACCGACGCTTCTACTCGACCATCATAGGCCTTTTGCATATAGAGTCGATATTCAGGTCCCTCGAATGGCGGCAGAGTACGGATTGTTACCGCCCTAGTGTAGTGGCTCTTTCCGATGCCTGCTTTTTTCCCTCACGGTGATGATATTTCCCACAGGAGCGCGGATTTGTCTGAGCTCGCGGTAGCTAGCATTCTTCCGTCTGGACTGAATGCAACGGGCGGCCTCGCGTTTTCAAGCACACCGATGAGGGAACACGTTCGCGCATTCCACGCTTTCACGGATTTGGCAGACATTGTCAAAAGCACCCGCGAGTCTGGGCTAAAGGTGACTTCGGCTCCGTCCATGTAGGTGCCGAAAAACACTGACCTGTTCACACCTTCCTGCTGTGCAGGCGCGCCTATGGGCTCACCGGTTGATACGTCCCACAGGCCCGCTCGCGAATGAAAAGCAACCGCCAACGTCTTGCCATCAGCACTAAACTGAACGCGACGCGCTATCTGAGGGCCGCTCTTAAATGTTGATCTTAGCCGGCCGGTTTTACCATCCCAGAGCTTAGCGGTCCCATCCCGGCTCGCAGAGGCCAGCAGCGTTCCATCGGGACTGAACTCGAGGTCATAAATCGAGCTGGCGTGCGCTTCCCACAGGGCCAGCATTGTTCCTGTTTGAGCGTCCCACAGAGCGATCCTATTGTGAGAATCTGACACCGCTACATGAACCCCATCCGGGCTGAATCGGGCACCAAAGACATATGGAGTGTAGTGATTGAGAATATCCGCGCTTTTCGGCACTGATAGGGTGAGCTTCAACTGACCCGTACTCGCGTCCCACAAACGAACGGCCCTATCCTCAAGACTCGCGCTCAGCACGGTGCCGCCGTCCGGGCTGAAGTAGCCATCCACCGAAAAGCTCTTGTGACCCGTAAGCGCCGCCGTCATTCGCCCGGTTTCCACGTCCCAGAGCCTGACGCTCTTGTCTCCAGATGCCGTGAGTAGCCGTTTACCGTCCGGGCTGAACTTCGCGACCCAAACAGAGTCCTTATGACCAGTCAAAGCCGCCTTCAGTTCCCCAGTATTTGCATTCCAGAGCCGGGGGGTGTCGTCCCTCCCGACGGTAACCAGTACGCGTCCATCCAGGCCGAAGGCAACAAGCTTTACATCCTTTCGGTGGCCGGAAAGTACGCTCCGCTGCACACCAGTCTGCCCATCCCAAACCCTGACTGTGGCATCCCGGCTGCCCGTCACTAAGATTCGGCCGCCGGGAGCGAAGGCGATGGATGAAATCCGTTCTCTGTGGCCGACCAGTTTCCGCGTGAGTGCAATAGATTGGGAAACAACTAGCGGGCGCCCGACTGGCTTTGCAAGACCGTTGTGGTCTGAATAGCAGAAAGCAGAGGCGGCCGGAGTTAACCAAGGTGGGGCTAAACCTACCAGCAATGTTATGGCGGTCAAGCGTGACAAGGGCATTCCAGGGTCGCGGTTGTCCTGCATTCAATTCCCTCGCTTACTATCTAAAGTGCCTGTACAGGATCATCACGCTGAAGCCAGGAATTGCAAAAAACTTATTGACGCTTCCAATTGACGGGCGTCCCACGCGTCCTCCAAACGCAATGTCCAAGAAGTGGATCTTAGGATCGGCCAAACCGAACACCATACTGTGAAGGAAGGCTTTGTCAGCAGCGAGCCTCGGATCATTGTCTCCTGATTTTTTATACTCGATATCGTGCGGCCGGCAACCAGCTTCGTCATAGGCGTCGACACCCGTCCCAGCGGCGTTCGAATCGGTAGCGGCAGGGCTACAGTAGTTTCCGTAGAAGGGAATGAAGTTCTTAGGGAAGTCTTCAAAGAAATGTTTGAGAGTTTTGCCGAGCTTGCTCACTCCTTCGGTGAGTCCGCGCCACATCCCAACGAACAGGTCTCCCAGTTCATCGAACTTCTTCTTGAAGAGCGCATTCTGCATTTCTTTGACGATGCCGTCCTCTATTTGTGCAATGGCACCTCCGACTACACCCAGGCCGACGGCGGTGCCAAACTCCCTGAACTGACCTTGGAGAAGCATTCCCCACAATTGCATCTGCGCTGCGATGTCCGCAACCTTGTTATAGATCTTCAACGCAGTATCCAATATTTTGAAGAGGGTCTTGCTGATTATTTGGAGACCTGGGAGAAAGAAGCTCGCGATGAACACGCCGATGCGCACATAGCGATTGTTGAGCACCTTTGCAACCGCTCTGCCAATCGCGCTGAGGACCTTGCCGATGCCGGAAAACAGTTTCCCTAACCAGCTGAAGAACCCCAGTCCGCTTGGATCTGTTTGGTTGATCGGGTCATTGGCGCAGTAGGCATAGAGGTTAAGGCTCTGCGGATTGCGTAGACTTGTCGAGCGCATCCCGATCGGATCAACCTGAGTGAATCTCCCCTGCAGCGGGTCGTAGTGACGATTCACCGCATAATCCAAACTGGTTACATTGCTTCGGTCATAGCTCGTAAATCGCCGCTTCGTTGATCCGCTTGACTCTGCATCCAGCGCTGTGCCGAAAGGTAATGTCGCTTGCTCGAAGCTCGTGGTGTCTTGATTATTTGTGACGAGCCGAGTGCCCAGCCGGTCGGGATGCTGATACTCGACGCGCTCGCTCGCGCCGTTCGGAGCCAACGTCGCAAGCAGACGCGCACCCATATAGACATAGCTCTTCACCCATCTCGGAGTCGTCGGCGCCGTGGCAGTCTCTTCATATTCGGCGAGCACCGAATCACCCGCCCACGCATAATAAGTCCGCTGACTCGAGCCTTCATTCCCGACTTGCTCGATCAGCCTGTGATTCGAGGCGCCGTAGGTGTGAATGACCTGAGTGATGCCCGAATCATTCTGCACCTTTACAAGCCGACCCGCTGCATCGTAGACATACCTCTGCCAAGAACCGTCCGTTCGCTGCACGCGAGTCTGATTGCCCGCCGCGTCATATTCCCAGCCGACGCTGTTGATTCGGTTGGTCGCTGTGTCGTATGAGGCTGATGCCAGCCCGTCCACGGGGATCGGCGAGCTGCCGCCGCCTCCTCCGCCGTCGCCTGGCCCGCTGACGTTCACACCCGCTCTCAATTCCTCTATGTGCAACTTCTTGACTGTCACTCCCGCCAGTTGTGCATCGGTGAAACCGGGAACGGTCAAGCTCAACGCTTGCAGAGCGGCGGTTAATCTCGCACGAAGCTCTTCGACGTGCACCGCCCTTATTTGCACATTCTGCAACGAAGCATCAGTCCAGCCCCCCTGCGTCAATCCCGCCACTGCTCGCACGCCATCTACCGCCTGTCGTAGTTGTGTGACGTGTACGGCTTGAACAGTGGTCACTCCGCTTACCAGCGTTGGATCGGTGAACGCGATGGCGACGCCCAGCCGCGCGTTGCTGGAGCCCGAAAGATTGTTTTGCGCATCGGCAGCTCGCACCCTGTACACGTACGCTGCACCCGCGCTGACATTCTCGGTAAAGCCGGGCGTATCAGACGTGCCAATCGCCTGAAAATCAGGATTGCCCGCGCTGCGTCGCTCGATCTGGTAGTGATGCGCGCCCGGTGAAGCTATCCAGTTCAGCGTGATGCTGTTTCCCGAGTAACTGGCCGTCAGGTTAGTCGGCGGACTGAGACTTGTTCCTCCCCCTGTTGTGCCGCTCGCAGTCACGCTGGTGCGGTTGCCGTAGCGATCGTAGCCATACTGCTGGGTCCATGTGGCCGGCTGTCCCCCGGTGGCAGTGGTCAATCGTCCCAGAGCGTCGTAAACGTACCCGCGATCGCGGCTATGATTGAGATTGTTGAGGATCTTAGTCAGTTGACCGGTCCGGCCGGAGTTTGTGCCCGTTCGCAGGTAATCGTAGCTGAGGTCCATCAGTGAAGTGGTTCCGCGCTGCACCTTCTGATTAGAGAGCAAGCCAGTCGCGTCGTCGTATGTGTAACTCTCGGTGATTTGATTTGTTCCATCCACTCCAACCTTGAGCGAAGTGGTCTGGCTCGCCGGGTTGTAGACGATATCCTTGGCATAATCGATTCCGCCAACTTGAAGCTTGCTCAAACGGCTGGAAACGTCGTAGTCGTGGTGTACGAGCTTGCGAGGGTTGCCCGCCATGCCATACTGCGCCGGGTAGCGCGCGTCGCTAACTCGATTGAGCGTGTCATAGATGTAATCGGTGACCATCGGGTAGCTGGGGCGGCTGGTCATCGTTAAGGTACGCGAGCTGACGCGGCCCTCGCTGTCGTAGCCGTATTGATCTGTGCTCACGCTTGCGGTGGTCACCTTGAACAACCGGGTCTTGTCGCCGCCGGGCATGTACTCGTAGCTGACGCCGGCAGCGGCAAGTATGGGATGCCCGGTGTCTCCGAACCCGCTGGTGTCGTATGAAACCGATTGCAGCCGGTTTAGCGGATCGCTGTTGTACGAGTAGATGGTCTTCACTCCGCGTGCATTGGTTTGTGTGATCAGATTTGATCTTTCATCGTATGTGAACGTCTCGCTCCAGGTCCCAGCGCCGACGTACTGTCCTGAATCGTTGAGCGTCGCGCTTTCTTCGGCGAGCTTTTGTTGGGTCAACCGGCTCAGCGAATCGTATTTGAAGCGTCGTTGTTGACTGCCTTGATTGACCTGGGTCAGATTACCGAGTGTGTCGTACAGATAAGTAGTCACGAGGCTGCCGGTGGCGAAGACCGAACCGCCGCCCGCCGGATTTGGTTCGACTACTTCGGCCAACCGGCCATCTGCGTCGAGACGGGCCCAACGCTCGCGTCCCCACGCGTCTACAACTCGAGAGGTTTGTCCCGGGGAGGAGCTAGCAGAGCCCGGACGTGTGGTTTCATTAAAGTAGCTTGAGGCCTGGCTGCCGTCTGGCGCCGTCACGCTCGTCACGCGGCCAAGAGCATCATAAGAATTCTCGCTCCACTGTTGGTTCTGTCCGGTGCGATACGGTCGCGTTTGTTTCTTAACGCGGTTCATCGCATCGTACTGAGTCACCACGAAATCCCAGACGCTGTTTTGGCCCAGGGCGTCCTCTTGCTTTACCTGCCCTTGTCCGTTCAAGTGCTTCACATTCTGAGATGCTACCGCACCGCCGAATTCATTGACAGTCTCAGTCACTGTCATTGCGGCGTCGTCGTAGCCGTAATTGGTATTCGCGCCAGTAGGCAGCGTCAGCGTTTGCGGGCGCAGAGTAGCCGCGTAATAGGACGTTTGAGATTGGCGTCCGTTTGCGTCTGTTGCGGTTAGAGCCAACCCCGTATAGAAGTTGTACGTCGCACTCGTGGTTATTCGGGCGGGCGACTGCGGATCAGCCGAGCCTCGCGTCTGAGATTCGGGGAAGGCGAACTGCATGTTCAAGGAATAGCTAAAGCTCATCTGCTCGCAGCACGAGGTTGATGCAGTGACCATATTGCCGGTGATGTCGTACGTTCGAGATTCGGTGATCGCGCCGATCAATGCGTTTGCGTCGGTATATCTGGTCACACTGGTGACATTCCCGCGAAAGTCGGTGGAGGGGTCATATAGCTCCGGATCATTGGGATCATAAGCGGCATTGTGCTGAGTGACGTCGGTGGCCGATGCCAACGTCACTCCGTCGTGACCGTACTCGATTCGCGACACTCTGATGGTGTCGCTGGCGTTCCAGATATCGACTCGCCTGACGAGGTTGAAGATGTGCCGCCCAGTGTATTCTACTGCATTACGGTATGCAACCCTCGTGGTGCGTAAGAGATTCACACCGCCATAATCGTAGTCGCGCACGTCGGTGACCTGATTGAACGAGCCATAATCGAACTCTGCCGCAGTCTTCTGGTTCAATTCGTCGAAGGCCTCGATGCGCGCTGGACGAGCCGAATCGTAATCCCCCAGTTCCCAGGCTACCGTGCTCTTGCGCAGGACGTTACCATTCGAATCCTTTGTGGTGTCTTCGTAGACATAACCGTCTTTGAAGCTACCTGCGAGCCGGTGGGCAAGCTGCACGCTCTTGGTGTTATCAGGGAAAGTGATTGTCGTGCTGCGGATGTCTGAGGTTTTCTCCAAGAGGTAGCTCGTGACCGATGGACCGGTGTCCATGCCGTCCCACGTTTCGGTCAGAGTCGTGTACTTCGGAGCATCGAGGAGAGTAGTGTCCGGCGTCATCGGGTAGTTGTACACGCACTGTTTCGTGATCGTCCCGGGAGTCACGGTGCCCTGAACTTCAAGCGAGGTCGCCGAGAACCCCATACCTCGTTGCTCGCTGTATTTGGCCAGCATCCCATAACCCGAATAAGAATCTGTATCACCGAACCAGTAACCACTTGCCGTTCCCGGATAGTAGATCGCATCCAGCACGTCATAGTCAGTCGCCGCGTGCGGAATACGCGTGGAGCTGAATCCATAATTGAGCGTTAGCGTTTTGTAGTGGAGCCGAACCAACTCGCGTTCTCCTCCAGCTAACCCCGGCGCGGCAATAGCCGTCAGCTTTGGGCCTTCATAGTAAAAGTTGATTGTTCGGCCCAGCGTATCGGTGACGAAAAGAATCTTTGGTCCCTTATCCGGATTGAATCGATATCCTATATTGATGTAGTTGCCGTTGGCATCGGTGATGAGCTGGGGATAAACCGCTCCTCGTCCCGGGGCTCCATATTGAACCACAGTACCATTCGCCATCTTGACCTGAGCGTAATTGATGGTGCCGGCACTGTCGGTGAAGGTGTCGTAGTCGATGAATGTGCCATCGGTCGTGTGCCCGGTAAACCCAATGTATCCGCCAGGATACTGTGTGACAGTCCCGGCGAAACCGTGTCGCGTCCCGTCGGCATCGATTATCAGGGCGCCGCCGGTGCCAAGTCCGGCGACACGTCCGAAGCCGAGTGACCATCCGGGCGCTGGCCAATCCCGGTCGATGTCATAAGTTACGTCGGAATTCGATAGCGTCCACAGGCGTGAGTTATAGGTCAGCGCGAGCGAGATGTCTATTCCTCGGCCGGGCAAGGAAAGCACAGGCGCGGCAATCTGAAAGTTCCCGCTGCCTGCGCCGTGATGCAACGGTCTGCCTGGCGGGTCACCGCGATCATTGTCCGGTTCGTCCGCTGCCGGATAGTTTCCGGAATCCCATCCAGGGTCTTCTATTTCTACTGCGATGTGGGGCTGCGATGAAACGGGAGATGGGGCCTTGGAGACCAGATCGCGAGAGGAAATCTGTGTCACGCGGACCGGAGCTGTCGAGCTTGTGGGCCTATCAGGATCATCGACCACTGTCACGGTGACCTCCGCTTTGTGGCCTGCTCCTTGGACCGACAAGGCATAGACTCCAGCGGTAATCGGAAAAAACTCGCCGGTTTGCGGCAGTTTGATAGGCTGCTTTGTTGTGGGGTCATCGGCGCGCCATTTGAATTTTACACCACCGACTTGTTGACCTTCTTTGTCATAAGCAAGTGCGGCGAAGAACTCGCGCTGGCCAAGGCTCATCATTACATCGCCTGGGAAGATCTTGATGCTGTCGACCTTCGCATCACGGTCGGTCTGTCTCTCCTGCGGTCCATGAGGATGCGCACCGCCCTGACCGACAATGCGCCGCAAGGTGGTAGCAAGGCCGTTGGAATGGAGCCAAAACCGGAAGCTGTCTCGTGATTCGGTTACTAATTGGTCAATGGGACGGGGCAATGCGGGAACCTGAACCGCGAGTATCGCCGCCATCAGACTTAGACTCAGCATGCGAACCAGGAGGGGCCTAACGCTTCGTATGCGTGGGACAGAATCGAAGAATTTCACGCGTGTCATAGCTTTGACCTCCAGATGTTCTGCCGGCGACTATCAATGACTGTGGTTAGACCCTTACGTCGCGGCGGCGCTTCTGTCAGTGGCTGTGATTGAAACGGTTTCGGCTATCTAGTCAGGATCCGCGGCTCCTTCGCTGCAACTACTGAAGACTTAGCAACACCAGAATCTCCCCGACGCCCTTCTCGAGCGGCTCGAGAGCCTTGCCGATGAGCGTGCCCGGGCGGTGAATCGGAGTGCCTCCCAGATCCAGCGGCTGCGAGCGCATCGCTATGCCTTCTTTGTCGCTGGTCACCAGCAAGTCTCCCACTCGAATCGGACCGTCGGTGGCATCGACTTTGACCCGAACTCGCCCTGTCGTCGCAACCAGCACTTTGCCTTCGCCGCCTTCGCCGAGGATCACGCCGGGTTTCTCGGAGACGACTCCAGCCACACGCGTGTCGTACGCCCGTGAAGAGGCGAGCACGTGATTGGAATGTTCAGGGTCGAGAGTGACGACAGTACCGGGAGCGATGTTGTAGGTGGCAGGAACCCATTCCGCTACGTCTTGGTATTTCGCCGCGATGTTGCCCGTTACGCTCACATTGCCCGATACGCTCTCATCGCCAGTGACGGTAAGGGTA
This sequence comes from Blastocatellia bacterium, assembly GCA_035455165.1. Classification (GTDB taxonomy): domain Bacteria; phylum Acidobacteriota; class Blastocatellia; order UBA7656; family UBA7656; genus Onstottus_A. The sequence continues at coordinate 46,793 of DATIFP010000227.1, read as the reverse complement.
CCCGTCGAAGTGGCACCGCTGAAAGTCGCGGTGCCAATCACATGAAGCATGGCTGTGGGCGCTGTGGTACCTATTCCCACCTTTCCGTCATTCTTGATGTAGAGGCGATTAGTGCCAGTTCCCCCAAATGGATCTCCGAGGCGAGCATTCGATTGGAAGAGTCCGAAATCTCCGTAAACGTAATTGTCCGGCCGAAATGTCCAGTTACGCGATCCGGCATTTGGATTTGTGCTCCAGAGGTCCAATCTTGAAACTGCGGAGCCGGTCACTCTAATTCCGTCTTCTCCAGAGCTTGTGCTCACAAGATCCAGCAGTCGTCCGGGGCTCATCGTACCGATTCCAACATTGCCGGTTTGGAGTATAGTTATCCGCTCGGCAAAGGACGTATTGTCATAGATACGATAGCGGCCGTCGGCATCCACTGTCTGCATCAACCAGGAATTGCCACCTACCTTGATGCCATCAATCTGCAACTGCGCATTAGAGCCGCTGATGCGCGAGTTCCCGAGAACGTCGAGCTTAAATGACGGGCTTGTCGTCCCAATCCCGACGTTCCCACAAGTTTGGGTAATCTTGCCCGTACCCGCGTCCCACTGGCATTGAGCTTTCGCATCCCGGGGATGTGAAAGGAGAAAGGCAGCCGCAAGCAAACCAATCGTCCCAACTATTTGCGTACGAACCCTTGAGAATTTGACTTCGCTAATCATCTTCGACCTCCTTTGTCTCGCATAATGCTTTTGATCACTGCTGTGGTTGCAAACTTTACGGTCATCCTGGCGACGGCTTCGATTCCCTCGGCGGTTCGAATCTCGTTCCGCGGTCACTTGACTCGGCTCTGCAATTCGATCAGGTGATTCGCGCGGATCGGCGTTGAAAATTGAAGAAGCGTCTCGTTGTAAGGGTGTGCGCTGGAATAGCCCGGCTGGATTGCATCCATCGCCTGGTTTAGCTTCGTCCGCAATTCGTCAATGTGGATCTTCTTGATCGAACAGCATTCAAGGCCGGAGGGCCCCCCGCTGGAAGGCTCTGACCAGATTATCGTCTCCGGTGTCTGGTTTGCAGCTTTCCAAACCGAGTTGACCGCAACACGGAGTTCCGTGATGTGACGCGCTTTGATCAGGGTCTGTTGCGGTGTCAGCGCTTCGAAGAAGCTGACGTTCGTGGCCCAATCCAGATTGCTCGGAGTAGAGCACTGCCCGATATGAGCCACTACGCGGTAAATGTAAGTGACGACCGCGCTGCTCCCGTCCGGATTGACTCCGCTCAAGGTCACACTCAAGTCTTCCCACGTCGAGGTGCCTCCGGAGAGGCCAGGCGCAACCGGTTGAAACGTGCCCGAGAGGTTTGGCGCTCGATCAATCTCGAAGCTCTCGGTATTCGCAGGTATCGTCCAGTTAAGGGTGATCTTGGAGTTCGCAATCGAGGTTGTAAGGACCGGTGCTGAGGGGGGAGTACAGCCGCCTCCGCTTGTGGGTTCCTCGGTCGCCACCAGCCGTCCGCCCGCATACACGTATTCTTTAGACGGACTGTTCGAATTGAATGACTGAATGGATATCGCTCCGGCCCTCTTGCGCTTCTGCTTGAACAGAGGATCGAGCGCCCCGGAATACGCCAGCATCGTCCAACCTGCAAACAGGCTGAACACGATCAACACCGCAATCACTCGCCGGCGCCTTCTTCCTTGGGGCCCAGTTGAGAGCTCTTTCTTCCTGAAGTTCTTTCTCACAGCTTATCTCCCCCCGGCTGCGGACATACTTCGGCTTTCGAGTCGAAAACCTCACCAGGCGCCGCTGGTTTGCATCGACCCGATAGCGGGTTGCCGCAGGTCGAGCGCTTAGTGGTGCTTCAACCTGACCGTCGCACGCCGGCCTAGTTGCAGCCGCAAGAAATGTCTCGCGAGAATCTCGTCGGCTACGAGATGCTCGCGCGATCCCTTAGGTCTTCATGTGCATATACAGACGAGTCGCAAAAAACTGCGCCTCTGCAAGAAAATATTTTGAGAATTTCTGTTGGGAGAATCGACCGGAGGGAAGGTGCGTTAGCGAACGGGCTTAGGCAGGATGGGATCTGGGACCGCACTCTGGCTCTTGATAACCAGGGCTACCGTCCGCCGGCACTGCGAGCAGGTAACCAGGTGGGACTCTATCAGCCGGCGCTCTTTTGGCCTAATGTTACGGTCCACATACGCCGTCAGCGTTTCGATCGATGGACAGTCATCCGCCAAGTTTCACTCCTTTTCACTCAATAACAACTTATTTCGTCGCCGAGCGAAAGGCTACATGAATAATACAGCTCTGGACAAAGAAATTGCGCGTAATCTCACGCCGGGGGTAGGTTGAGCGCAAGCGCTTTTGAAGGTTAATCAGTCAACTGCGCCCAGAAACTGAGCGACCTTTGGCTGTTGTCTCCAATTCCTTTAGGAGGCTCAAAGGCGAGTGAGCGGGATTCTCGAGTATTTCGGTTATGCATTCCCGTATCGCCGTTGGGCCTAGTCGATACTTTGTGGACAGAACGGACACTATCTTCTTTTGAAGCTTCAAGTGCGCGCTTTGCAGGCCGCGCGTAACGCGCGAGGGGTGAAGCGCCAGGCTTTTGGCAATCTCAACCACGCGCAGACCTTGCTCGTATCGGAGTAGGACCATCAGTCGCTCTCGTTCGCTGAGATTTCCGCAGGCTTCTTTGAAACATTCGTCGAATACGGTTTCATATCGGCCGCGCCTGATAGCGGCTTCGATCTGGGCAGCGCTCGCATCATCAACCAAACGCGTTCGCGGATCGAGGCTCTCAACCCTGTTCCACTTGAGCGCCTTGCGATTGATCGCGCGCCGGCTGATGACTACCCGCAGCCACGTCGCCAGGGACTGTCGCCCGTCAAACGAGCCTATTCGTGTCTGGCCCGAGCTGTCGGGCATAAACAGACTTGCCATTACGTCAGCGGCGAGCTCGCTCGCGCCATCCGTCGATTGTGACATAAATCTTGCAACTTCATTTATGAACCTTCGATAAGCCATCTCGAAGCGCCACCAGGCTGAGTCGCTTGCTTTCGCACATGCCTCGGCCAGATACAAATCATTCGTGTGAAGGGCACAGAAGAACCTGCTGAGTTCGTCGTCAGACGAGCTGCGGCCTATATGTTTTTCAGTAACGGCATGCAGACGGTTCTCAAAGGCTTCCGGCAGTAAGTTAATTTCGCCGTGGGCAGCATAACCATCGGCATAAGCCCGGGCAACGAGGCGAGAAAAGACCACTTGGGGGACACAGATCATCTCTCTGACTCCTGCGGACGAGTTATCGAAAGGATTGTCTCGAGGCAGCCAAGCAGCACGGGGAGACGTAATCCTTAACCTGATGGCGCTCAAGAGTGAGGAGAGCCGATAGTAATCCAACTCGCGTTCGGCAGTCAAGAAGTTTTTTGATTTCTGTTAAGAATAATACGCAACCCATATTTCTCAGGCCGCGTCGAGGTCGCTTACGCCTTGCTATGAATTTGTTGCTTGTAATCCAGTCGCGCGGTGGCGAATTCGAACTGGAATCGCCGAAGCTAAAACAACCACAGCTCGGGCCTGAGGGTCTGCCACACCTTTTGCGCAAGGATCAAACCAATTGACTGGCGGCCGAAGCTGATTCGCGCGAACCCGGTCATCCCCGGGCGCAATAGCCCATCAGAATTCTCAACGACTACTTCGACCGCGTAGAAGCGTTGAGCGCGCTGATTGGGAATTGGTTCGGCGTTGATCTTCGAGACCCGTCCGGCGAATACGCGGCCCGGGACAGTCTTTAACTTAAACCGCACAGGGCTTTCGAGTCTGACGCTTGCGATCTCCCGCTCGCTTACGTCTATCTCGAGCAGGAACTTCCCGATCTCACCAACGCGGCAGATCTCTTCTCCCCGGTCGTAGTGACGGCCAACCATCTTGCGAAGGTCCTCGCCAAGGACGACGCCCGACTTGGGCGCCACCGTGGCCATCCCTTCGGACTCGCGCTTGAGAATCTCGTACCTCTGTCTCAGCGATTCAAGCTGCTGCCGGTTTGAGTGAAGCTCGGCGATCAGCGACTCGAAGTTTGAACGGGCCGCGCGCGACTCAGTTTCGGCGACGAGCGAATTCGTCTCCGCGCCGGTAGTCAGGCGGTGGTGGTCGACGAGGGCAGCGTCCAGGCGAGACCGCGCGGTTCGAAGCGCGGCTTCGCTCAGGCGCGCTTCGGCGACAGAACGGTCATACATCTGCTCGCCGACTAGCCCTTGATCGAATAGTTTCTTATAGCGATCCACCTCGCGGCGATTGTGTTCGAGCTCGATCTGTTTCAGGTCGATTTCAGATTGAAGGACGGCAAGTGAAGGCGGCAGCGGCTGAGCACTCGGTAGCCGCTGGGCGCCAGTGCTGGCCGCGGCAATCAGATTCGATTCGATCTTGAGCTCGCTTGCTAACCGCTTACGCTCGAACTCCTTGAAGTTGGCTGAGAGCATGTTCTCGCTTCTAACTCGCAGGTCTTCCTCGATTCTCGAATTGTTGTTGTTGAGCCGATCGATCTCAGATGTAAGCTGTGTCAGCCGGTCTTCGATTTCCGGGTTGGAGAGTCGCGCGATTCTTGCGCCCTCATTCACGGTGTCACCCGGCTGAACGTACACCTCGGCGAGAACTGCGTTTGTGTTTGCGCGAACCACGCCTTCGCGTTCGGGTGGCAAGACGAGCGTGCAGTCGCTACCCGTGGAGGCCTCCCAGGGCGCGAGGAGCACGGCGATGACCACCACAGCAAACGCAAGCTTGATGACTTTGCGGCGTTTCGGTAACCACGTGTTGCCAGTCGAGCCTTTTACGTTCTCTTGATTGTTGCCTGGTTTTTCTGCAGCTTCTGTCGACATGGTGTGTACTCCTTCGCGCTTGGTTTCAGACTGCTCGAGAATGTGGCGGCCAGCCCCTCCGGCCGCAAGATCGGGAAAAACTCTTGTCAGCGATGAAGCCGCTAACATGCGTGCACGAATCAGGATCGGCTTCCACCATCGTTCGGTAAGCAGCAAGGCCAGAATCAACGTCAGCAGCACGCCGATGAAGCGCAACGCGTCCATCAACTCGCCGCCTATCCACCCCAGCACCAGCCAGATCAGGATCAGCGAATAAACCAGCGAGCAGAGCCAGTAAGTAACATAGAGCATCGGGCGGCCCGCATCTGCCTTCGTGTCCCTGGGCTCTCCGAGAAGTCGGGCAAGGAGCCCCCGAACGTATGCGGAGGATCGCGATTGCAGATTCACCACGCCGAGCGCCTGAGACAACGCGTAGTAGCCGTCAAGTTTGATAAGAGGATTGCAGTTGATGAGGATGTTGAATGTCCCGCCGGCGAAGGTAAGGAATGCCAAATCCGCAAACAGGGTGTAGGGCGTCGCCAGAAGCCAAAACAATCCGCCGGCGGCGCTCACTGCGAGCTGCCAGTAAATGCCGGCGAAGATGACCCAGAGTCGCTCGCGCTTTCTCCCGACCCGGTAGATATCCGTGACGTTGCAATAGAACGCCGGCAGAACGTAATAGATCAGCAAGACGCCCATTTCGCGAACGTCGCCGCCGAAGTGTTTGCAGGCCAAGCCGTGCGCGAATTCGTGCAGCAGTGTGATTGTCAGGATGGCAGCAACGATGGCAGCAATGCCGTATTCGTCATACACGTAAGCGGTGTAGGTGGAGACTTCGTCAAATCTGGCGACCATTCCAAACGCAACTAAGAACATCAGCACGAAAGAGCCTGCAATGACTGGCTTGGTGAGAACCCAACCGAAAGTCCGATCGAGCCAGATCAGCAATCTGTCGGGGTTGAAAAGGTGGAATCTGATATACAGCCCGCGCGACGGCCGATGCGCGGCGACCGAGTCGGTACCGCCGCGAGCCAGCAGACCCAGCGAATCGAGCTTACTCAGGAATCTGACCAGCGTAGCGACCGAAACGCTCGGAGCACCGCCTTGCCTTCCGACTCCGGCAACATCAACCAGTGTCCGCGTGCCGTCGAGCTGGCTCAGGACCCTGTACTCGGGCGCCTTGAGGAGGAAGTAACGCGAGGTAGCGGTGTTCCGCACCAGATACCGCGTGACGCCCGATTCGATCTGCTCGGTGATATCGAGTTCTTCCACCAGACGGGGCGGGTAGTGGCAATAGAGTCCGGATTGTTGTTCTGTGGGGTGCATTGCTTGAAGTCACGAAGGGCGCGGTTGCTTTGAAACTCGGCGAATCATCGTCTGGCAGTTTCGCCTGGCGGATGCCGCCTCGGTTCAAGGTCACCGCGCCCTTCGCTGGTTTGGGTTGATGCTTCCTAGCCGAGGATGATCACGCTCGGCGCGACCAACTCTTCCACTTCCTCGATCTGTAATTCGTCGAGGATGACTCCATCTTCGACTATGTTAATTTCGTTTCGCATCATGGTCTCCTTTTTTGTTGTTCTTTGATCGTTTCGCAACCCGAGGGAGGAGCTGTTCAACCCCGCCCTGTTACGCCTATGGGTTGGGCAACGTACGTGCCACCAGGAGCCCGAGCGTAAGAACCAGCCCCACATGTTTCGAGTCAACAACTTAGCTGATTGAGGAGAGCGCGAGTCGGCTTCGTCGGAATGTGAAGCAAGTATACAGTCGAACCTATTCCGGCGTAAACGAAGCGTGAATGGAGGTTGCGAGACTTGTGTACCAACTACTCCTACGTGTAGCAGCTACACACTTCGAAGTGAGTGGACAGAGGTTGTTTGGCCTGTCTAGCTCGGAGCCTTGGTGGTCTGGTGCTCCATGACTGGAGTGAAACCGAGGTCCGCCATTGCTCCAATAACGTCGAAACTGTTTGCCCGGGCGGATTCGAAGAGATCTCGGAAGTTCGATCCGTAATCCGGGCCGGTACCGGAGCCCAGCCGGACAGATGAATCGCGGCCGAATCCGGCAATCGCAATCTCGGTGGCGATACGACGGGATATTTCTGCGGCCTGGTGCTGGCCGCTTTCAGGGAGCACGGCGACCAGACAGTTACTGTCATATCGGGCGATCACGTCTGTCTCGCGCAGCTGTTTTCTGATCAGTCGGCCCAATTGTGTAAGCGTCTGCTCTTCGCTGACCTGATCGCTTGATGCAAAGCCGAAATGGTTCACTTCCACCGCGATGAGCGAGAGTGCCGTTCCGAGTCGTTCACTCCGTGCGCGCTCTCGTTCGAATTGGGTGATGAGCGCGCGTTCGTTGGCGAGCCCGGTCGCAGAATCCGTAAAGGCGCTTCGCTGCGCTTGCTCGAAGGTGAGCGCGTTTGAAATCGCGTCGGCCGCAGGCTCCGATATCGATTCCATCAACTGGATATGCTCGCTGGCATAAGCTGAGATCTCCGTCGAATAGAGCGCAATGGCGCCGATTCCTTGCTCGTTCTTGATAAGCGGGAAAACCACGACGCCTTTGTAAGCGCTGGCTGTTTCTGTCCCTAGGAACGCGAGATCGAGTACCGGGTTGGTGTTATACATCGGGCGCTGATTCGTGATGACCCACCCCGTAATTCCTGCCTCGGCAGGCATTCGTCGCTTGATGAACCTCTCGGCGTGAAGTCCCGTCGCGTGGACTATCTCGAATTCGGACCGCGAACCGTCAAAGAGCGCTATGGCGCAGGTAGTAAACGGAACGAGCTTGGACAGCCTGTTCGTCAGTATCGCGACGGTGTCCTCGACAGACAGGATGCTGGACAGCGTGCGAGACAGCTCGTAGAGTGCGGTGACTCGCTGATTGGTTTCGGCGATTGAGTTGAGTGCGGCGGCCGCTCTATCCACCTGAGGCCCGATATCAAATCCCGCCGCCGGGCGCGCGTTGGCCATTGCGGCGCTTTCGACCTTGCTCCGTTTGTTCGACGGCGGAGCCTTGAAGGTTGCTGCTTCTACTTCCAATTCATCGACCATGGAGAGGAATTTCTCAACCAGGGTTGGATCAAAGAAAGTGCCTGAGTTTTGGTTTATGAAATCCAGGGCTTGCTCGCGAGTCATTCCGGTCTTGTACGGCCGGTCCGAGCGTAGCGCGTCATAGTTATCCACGAGCGTCAGTATGCGCGCGGTAATCGGGATCGCATCCCCTTTCAAGCCGTCGGGATATCCTCTTCCGTCCCATCGTTCGTGATGATGTCGAACGATAGGAACTACGGGATATCGGAAGTCGACGTTGGACAGCATGTCCGCGCCGATGATCGTGTGCATCTTCATCTGCTCGAACTCGTGCTCGGTGAGTTTGCCCGGTTTGTTGAGGATGTAGGCGGGGACGCCGATCTTGCCGATGTCGTGAAGCAGCGCGCCTGCTTTGAGCGCTTCGATCTCGAGTTCCGACAGCCCTGTGGCTTCTCCCATCCTGCGAGCAAACAGTTTCACGCGCTGAATGTGATCGTGAGTAACGTCGTCTTTAGCGTCGATGGCCATGGCCAGCATTTCGAGAATCGAATCGTAGACGCTGGTGAGTTTCTGGTAATGGGCTTGCTGTTCGCCAAGCTTGTCGTGATAGGTCTTGAATGTGTAGTAGATGACGATTGGAATCGGCAATAATCCGAGCATTACAACGGCGGTGGCAACGGAACCGAAATTGACGAATGAGTAATTGATCAGCCCGGCAATTATTGCGCAAGCCAGAAGCGACACCGGCTCCCACGGAAACGTATCCCGGATCCGCTCCCGAATTCTGACCTGAGAATTGAACACCGAAACCATCGCCGGTATGGCTAACTGCAACATGTAATATGTCAGCGCCATCGAGACGATCGGCACCGCGACGATCAGTACCTCCTGACTCGCTCCCCGCACGGCAACCCAATTCTGCAAAAGGAGTCCAGAGGAGTAGTAAACAACCCCCGACGTGTAGACCGAGATCGATGTGTTGGAAAGATTGAGAAGGTAGTTCGTGGGCTTGGCTCTGAGTCGCCAGTTGGAGAGGAACATATCGACGATGCCGAGCAAGGCTCCGTGATATGGACCGAGCGTTACAATAGCGAGGAAGATCAGCGCCTCAGGGAAAGAGGCCCCGCTTCCATTCTTGAAGAAACCCAATGCGTGCTGCGAAGAGGTCTTGGCCGCGATGTAGGTCAGCAACAACCAGACAAGGAGTTTTTCGGAATCGCCAAGCGCCACTTCTTCCGTTGCTCGTAACAGCACAAAACCGCCGAGTAGAGCCAGGCAGGCAAGCAGCACCAAGCCCTTCCACGTGTATCTCTTCAAATCGTTCTTCAGCCAATCCATATCTGCGCCGTGCTTCAAGGGAACAAGGGGATCTGCTCTAGCGGTCGGATTCTCTTCAAACTTGATGCCGCTCTAAAGGCCTTGGTCTAACTTAAGTATACGCGAGACTTGTCTTTCTCTCGGCGGGTGGCTTGGGACGGCCAGGGCATCGGGGTTCAGTCAGCTTGATTGTCCCTACAGTCAAACTGACCAGACCGAAGAAGTCCAAGGCCTTCTGGTATTTGGAGATACTCACCGTCGAGGGGATGCGAAGGCTGGGAAGCGAATTCAGTTGTTGAAATTGAGGCGGTCCATTTTCAGGTATAGACCCTTACGTGACAGGCCAAGGTCTTTCGCCGCGCGAGCGATGTTGCCCGAACACCGACGTAGGGCATCTTGAATCATACGCCGTTCCAATTCTTCCATTGCTTCCGCGAGTGTTGTCCGGTCGGCGCTTGCTGGCACGGCCTCTGCCAATCTCCGATGACTACCAGAGTCGGGTTCCACCTCGCGAGCGGCCCGCGCGATCTCAGATGACAGAGCATCCGGCGTAACAATGGCGCCCGATTCGCTATAGGTCACGATTCGGCGCACTTCGTTGCACAACTGCCTTACGTTACCCGGCCAATCATAAACAACCATTAGATCGACCGCCTCCTCCGAGAGACGTATGTCACGTTTAGCCGATTCTTCCTGATATTGATTCATGTAATGATTGATCAGCGCGGGAATCTCTTCTCGCCGTTGTCTCAGAGGAGGAACCTGAATCCTGATCACGTTGATGCGATGAAAGAGGTCCTCGCGGAATCTTCCATCCGCAACGGCTCGCTCCAGCTCGGAGTTGGTAGCGGCAATCACGCGAACGTCAACGCGCTGAGGCTGACTCTCGCCGATTGGGTGAATCTCGCCTTCTTGCAGGAATCTGAGGAGCTTTGGTTGGAGAGTGAGCGGCAAGTCGCCGATCTCGTCCAAAAACAGCGTCCCGTGTTCCGCGGCCCGAATGATCCCTTCGTTGTTTGCGACCGCCCCTGTGAACGCGCCTCGGCGGAAGCCGAAAAGCTGGCTCTCGATCATGTCGTGTGGCGCCGCAGAACAGTTGAACGGAAGGAACACGTTCATCCGCCGCGAGCTTCCCGCGTGCACCGCCCGAGCTATCAACTCTTTGCCGGTGCCCGACTCACCGGTGATGAGCACGGTGACGTCGGATGATCGAATCTTGTGAATTTGTTCGAGCACCTGGCTCATCGCGCGGCTCGCGCAGATAAATCCCGGCAGCTCAACTTGCGCAAGCAGTCTGGCGGGGTCGAATACCTGCGCGCGACGATACTTGCTCTTCAGCACTTGGGTCTCAAGACCCTGCTCGACGATGTACAGCAACGGCTTCACGTTTATTGTGCCGTTCAAATAGCGTTCACCAGTCGGAGCGACGATTTGAAACAGGTATTTGGTCTTCTGATTGTCGCTCAGTTGGTAGACAAAGTGCTCGGCGTATCGTTCGGGGGGCAAGGTTTCAAGGAAGCTGAGCTGTTTTGCTTGCTCCTGTTCGTTTAGCCCAACGGCGGCAGCGACTCTCAGCCTGAGCGGTTCTTTTGAAGGAGCTTCGTCGCCAAGCACCTCAAACACCAGCGCGCCGCTGCTCGATGACTGTTCGCGTGCGACCGATGCGAGTTCATGCAGGAGAAGGTCACGCGATGCAGAGGCTTGAACCAATCGCTGTGCCGTAAAGCCGTCGAGCGCGGATGCCAACGCGTTCGAGATTGAAAGATACGATCCGGGTACGGACCGCTCCGTGGCGGTGTCCTCAGACTCAACGGGCGGCGGGAGTGATTTCAACCTTTCGAGATAGGCCGCCGCGTTTCGCTCATCTATCGAAGCTCCCAGGAGCTGAAAAACGCTCAGCGCCGATTCAACTTCTCGAACCGCCTGGTCGGTCTCGCCCTGTTTCTCCAGCATTTCCGCAAGCAACACGCGGTTGACTGCACAGTAGTATGGGCCGCGCCGCAGGGTATAGATCGAAGTGCTCTGAGCCAGGGACTGTATCGCCGCCGCGAGGTATCCGTCTGCGGCTTCGATTTTTGCGACCATCCGCATCATCAAACCCAACACAAGCAAGTTGGGCGACTCGCGCAGGTGGGAACGCACGCTTTCGACGAGCGAGCGCGCCTCCTCCAGCCGATCATTCTGAAGCAACGCTTCAGCAAGCCAGAGTTGGGCCTCGGGAAGATCGTGCTGTTCACCTCGGCGGGTGGCTATGTCGACCGCGCGTTCGAGAGGCGCTAGCGCCAACGCCGGCTGACCCTTCACCAGGTAGCTTCTGCCAATTGTTGTTTGTGTGCTGGCCTCGGCCCACTCGCCATTCTTGATCGAGCGCAAAAGCTGAAGCGACTTTTCGAGAAGCTGGTCCGATTCATCCAGCCTCCCCATCAATAGATAAAGTTGCGCAAGCGTATCATGAGCGCCGCCGTACGCCGCTGCGCTGTTTACTTCTTCGAGCGACTTGATCGCGCGTTTGGCCAACTCCTCGGCGCGCCCCCATTCGCCCAGCCGGATCAACTGCATGGCGTAGTTGTTTTCGTTTGTCGCAAGGTTCCGGGAATTGCCCGCGCGCTCGAAGCTCTCGATGCATTTCTGCCAGGAAGCAATTGCTTTGTCTATCTCGCCGAGATTGTCATAGGCGATTGCAAGGTACCAGTGAGCGTTGCCCAGCAGGTCGGGCGCATCGCGGTTCCCGATGATCGTCAGCGACTGCTTGACTGCTTGAAGCGCAGCTCGAAACTCGCCTTCCCGCGCATTGATGTAGCCGATGTTTATGTAGGACTCGGCGAGCTTTTCCCAGTTGCCCACCTGCCTGAAGTGCTCAAGCGCCGATGTGTAATGGTCGCGAGCGATTCGAGGTTCAGAGAAAACGCGATACGCGCGGCCCATCCCGAAATAGCACTCACCGATCTGAGCGTGGTCGTCTGCTGCGCGCGCGAGTTGTACGGCTTGATTGAACAGCGCTATGGAGCGTGGAATGTCGTCGTTGAAACAATACGCCCACCCAAGTCTGATCAGCACTGAGGTCTTCGGACCCTCCGAGAGTTTGGAGAATTCGGTCGGCTTTTCGTACTTGGCAACCACCTCGAGTTGCTCTCGGTTTTGGCTTCGTTTCTCAAGAGCCAGGCTCAAGGCACACCGTATCTCTGCCTCTTCGTCGCTGGAGCGCGCGCCGAGCCGCAGAGCAGATCTGAAGAGATTCGCCGCCTCATCGAAGCGACTATCCTCCAGCGCTGCGTGACCAGCAGAGACCGCTCCTTCGATGCGATGGCTGCCGGATACTTCTCTAGTTGCCATCATGACCCTCTGGAAACGGGGCTCTTTTGACCCTCTGGAAACGGGGCTCTACTTTTTTCACCTGCGAACTTGTCCTAGGAAAGGCCGGTACGGGATGACTTTAATCAAATGCACGTGTCGAAATCAAGCGGATTTGATTGAGCGGTACGCGTAACGCGCCTGAGTCGGCAGCCGTGCGCCCGGTCGTCGCCAGCCACTGCGCTGTCGCGCGCTTAACGCGACCGCTCGATTGGCGATATCATCGGGCTATGAGCCTCCTGACGCCATCTCGAATTTACCAGGAAGAGCTGCTCGATGCAGGTGAGGGCACGGACGACGATGTTGCCCAAAGCCTCGCTGACCTCCGGAGGATAAACCGCTTCCTTGGCGGAAGCAGGGTCGTGTTGAGGGCGATTTCAGGTTGGCTCGACGGAGCAAGCAGCGGCCCAATCTCGTTACTCGATGTTGGAACCGGGTCGGCTGATATACCAATGGCGGTTGCCGAACGATGCAAGGCGCGCGGGCTGAAAACCTTTGTGACCGCCGTGGATCTTAGCGACCGCAATCTTCGGGTGGCTCGTTCACGGTTCGGGATCGGTCCTGAGATTGACTTCGTTCGAGCGGACTCGTTGCATCTTCCATTTGCGCCTCGGAGCTTTGACTTCGTGACCGCATCACTTTTCCTTCACCATTTTCGCGACGATGATGTCGTGCGATTGCTGGCGGACTTCGGTAGAATCGCGAGGCGCGCTGTTATCGTCAATGACCTGGTTCGCGATCGGGTGCCGTACTACTTCACGCGTATCGCCGGCCCGGTGTTGGCGAAAAGTTTTCTTACTCGGAACGACGCTCCAGTTTCGGTGCTCAGGGGTTTCACCCGTCGTGAGATGACCGAGCTCGCGGCGCGCGCCGGACTCACCAAGAGGGAAGTGAAGCGGGCGTTTCCTTATCGGCTATCCCTTGTCGCGGACGTTCGGTAGTCAGAAGTCAGAGGGCAAAGTCAGATGTCAGATGTCAGATGTCAGAAGTCAGAGGTCAGATGTCAGATGTCAGAAGTCAGAGGTCAGAGGGGGCCTCGCTTGGTCAGCTGTTGTGCTCCGACTTGTTACTTCTGGCTTCTGATCTCTGACCTTCTGACTTCTGACTCCTGACTTCCACATCTTGTGTTATGCCGGAATTCGATGCAATCGTCGTCGGCGGCGGCCCTGGAGGCTGTTCCGCTGCGATATCGCTCGCACAGCGGGGCGCCCGCGTGCTGCTCCTGGAAGAAAAGCATATGCCGAGAGGGAAGCTCTGCGGCGAGTTTGTAACTCCCGAATCTTTCCCAACGCTCGAGCGCCTTGGTGTAATGCAACGAATGATCTCGGCAGGAGCGCAGAAGATCGAGCGAGCGAGTTTGGTCGTCTCGAGTGGAAAATCAGTTCAGACCTACATTTCGAAGATATCCGAGAACGGCACATGGGCAATGAGCCTGAGCCGCTCTCGCTTCGATCAAATCCTGTTTGACCGAGCTCGCGAAGCCGGCGTCGAGTGCCGCGAAGGAGTCGCTGTGAAGCGGTGTCTATTCGACAGCGGCGCTCCCCGAGGGGTTGAGACGCTTTTGCTTCCTGAAGGTGCGAGCGCGAGCTTTGAAGCGCCGGTCATAATCGACGCGTCGGGGAGAAACTCGCGATTAATGCTTGGCAAGCGCGAACGAGTCGCCGGACCGCGCGGCTCCCGGCTCTACGCAATGAAGGCGCACCTCGATGGGGTCCAGGGAATTGAAGATCAGGTCGAGCTTCATTTCTTCCGCCAGGGATACGGCGGGTTTTCGCGCGTGGAAGGAGGCCTGGTGAATCTCTGTTTCATCGTTGACGAACGCACTCTGCGACGTGCCGCGGGCGATCCCTTAAGAGTGCTGGAGATCTGCTTGATTAGTAACAAGGTTGCGCGTGACCGATTAGAGGGCTCCAAAGTTGTGGGCAAATGGTACAGTGCCGGGCCGCTGACGTTTGGAAGAAAACGGCTTGGACGCGATGGCGTTCTGGCGATTGGAGACGCTTCGGGGATGATCGACCCTTTCACCGGCACTGGTATTCAGATGGCGCTTCGCACCGGCGAATTGGCTGCCGAGACAATAATCGGAGCGAATGGTGAGGCCGGCGCGGCTCTGAAGCAATACGCGCTCTATTACGAGCATGAGTTTGGCGATCGACTAAAGGCCGCTGGTCGTCTAAGGGGATTGGCATTTTCGCCCAAGGCGGCCCGGTTGGCGGCCGGAGTGCTCGCGCGCGTACCGGGACTCACCAGCCTAATCCTGCGAGCCACGCGAACCACCTCCGGTAAGCCTGGTTGATCTAAGCAAATTCGCCAAGTTTTGGAACTTTTGATCTGCCGGTGCGTGCTCAAGGCTGGAATAATCTTTGGATGAGAACGGTTTTGGAGGTAAGCAAATGATCAGAAGAATCCTGTTGCTGATAACGCTGGTTGGCGCGCTGGGAGCCGGTGTGGTCATCGCCGGCAGCGTAGTGCAAAAAGACAAGGCCAAGAGCAAAGACCAGACCGACAAGGAGCTGCAGAAGGATAAGGACGCCGCGACAACTGAGAATCAAGGGCTGTTTGCTCTGGAGATGGGCGGTTACGGCGGCTACCTTGGCGTCTACCTCGAAGAGGTAACCTCCGAGCGTTCGAAGGAGCTTGGCCTGAAGGAGGAGCGTGGTGCGGTCGTTATGAAGGTGGTGTCCGGCAGCCCAGCCGAGAAGGCGGGGTTGAAGGAGAACGACGTAGTGGTATCGTTCAACGGGCGGCGAGTCGACAGTGTTCGCGAGCTTCAGCGATTGCTCAACGAGACTCCTGCCGACCGAACCATTCAGATCGAAGTGATTCGCGGCGGCTCGAAGCAGACTCTGGCTGCTACTCTCACAAAGCGCTCGCTTCAGAGTTACAGGATTCTCGGGCCGGATTTCGACGGCAAATTCATGGAGCAAAACCAGGAAGCCATGAAGAAGTTCGAGCAATCGCTAAAGGAGTCACAGGAAGCGCTGAAGGGCTCACGAGAAAAGCTGGGTGCATTGTCGCGGGATTTCGGGGACTTTACCTTTGTTAATCCGGGTGAGTTTTCGTTCTTTGGCGGGCGTCGGTTCGGAATAAATGCCGAATCGCTGACGGACCAACTGGCCGAGTTTTTTGGAGTGAAGGACAGCAAGGGTGTTTTGGTTGTATCAGTCGAGGAGAACAGCGTTGCGGCTAAGGCCGGGATCAAGGCCGGCGACGTAATCATCGCTGTGGGAGACGAGAAAGTCGACAGCGTACGGTCCTTCATCAAGGCCTTATCTGGAAAAGATGAAGGCACATTCCCGGTGAAGATCGTCCGCAACCGAGTAGAACAAACCGTCAACGTAACGTTCGAGAAGCGAGAGTTGCCGACGCCGCGGCGCCGCGCGGTTGCATACCTTGGCCGAGCTGCCGTCATTTAATTTGTTGCTGACGAGTCAGTTATTCGAAAAGGAGGCGCGAGCTGGCGCCTCCTTTTGATTTCGATGGCGACCCATTCCAGTCTCCCCTCAGTGTCCCCCTACGATTTCTTGCTTCGATCCCTCGCGCGACGATAACATACCAACTTAAACAATCGATCTTATGTCGCCGAAGAAGAAACTTCAGCTTGCTCTCAGCGCGATCGTTGGTGTGATCGCGTTCGGAACCATTGGGTTCAAGCTGATTCTGGGTACCGGCTGGTTTGATTCGTTCTATTTCAGCTTGATTACGCTCACAACCATCGGCTACGGCGAACCGCCAGAGATGTACGAAGTGGGCCGCTACTTCACCGCAGCGCTCATTATCATGGGCGTCGGGACGCTCACCTATGCTCTGTCTTCCGCCGCTCAGGCCGTGATAGAGTCGGAACTGCTTTCAACCTTTGGGAAGCGAAGAATGTACAAGGACATCAGCAAACTCAACGGCCACTACATCATTTGCGGCGCCGGACGAGTCGGAGCGGGGGTCATCCGCGATGTCGCTCGCAGCGGACAGGAATTCGTCGTCATAGAAGGCGACGAAACCATAGCTGATCGGTTGCTTGCTCAGGGCCACCTCGTGTTGATGGGCGACGCCACGAACGACGACGTGCTCAAGGGGGCGGGGATCGAACGTGCGCGCGGAATCGTCTGCGCGGTGTCTTCCGATCCCGACAATCTGTACATAACGCTCACGGCGCGGGACCTAAACAAGAACGTCAGGATCGTCGCGCGCGCCAACGAGGAATCGGCAGTCGGGCGGCTTTTGAGAGCCGGCGCCGACAAGGTGGTGTCGCCGGCGTTGACCGGGTCGACTAGAATGTCGCAAATGCTACTGAGGCCGGCGGTGGCAGACTTCATCGAACTCGCGACTATGACCGAACGCCTCGAGCTTGAAATCGAACAGATAGAAATCGACGCAGAATCACCGTTCATCACCCGGGCGCTCAAAGACGCCGGCATTCGTTCCGAACACGGCGTCATAGTCATCGCGATCCGGCGATCCGGCGGAGAAATGGTCTTCAACCCGGCCGCCGACACGATAATCGAACAGAATGACGCGCTGGTGGTGATCGGAAGCCACACCGGACTGGAAGCTGTCGAACGGTTGGCCAACCCGACCAAGCCCTCCCGCCCGGTGACCAGCCATCGCCACTAAAACGTGACAAGAGCCGTCAGCATCGTCATCCCAACCTGGAACGGCGTCGACCTGCTGAAACGATTCATGCCGTCCGTGCTCTACGCGGCCCGCAGCTATGCCAGACAGTCGCATTCTCAAACCGAAATCGTGGTCGTCGACGACGGCAGCTCCGACGGAACCGCGGAGTGGCTTCGGGGTGAGGGCTTCGACGAAGACCGCACAGCGCGCTCGGCGGCAGGTGAACTTGCCCTCAGGTTCCTGAGAAGCGCAACCAATCGTGGATTTGGCGAGGCCTGCAATCAAGGTGTCGAGTCAGCGCGACATGAGCTCGTGTTTCTTCTCAACAATGACGCCGAGCCGGCGGCCGACGCAATCGCGCCGCTGGTGGAAAACTTCGATGATGACACGCTGTTCGCAGCGCATTGCCGAGTGTTTGATTTGTCAAACACTCGGGAATGCGGCACCGGAAAAGTAGGTGCCTTCGCTCGCGGCTTCATTCGCGTTCATCGAAGCTACGTCCCGGCGGGCCGATGCGCCGAGACGGCGGAGGCCTCGCCGAAGGATGGCGGGCCGCTCTTTTCTATGTTTGCCGGTGGAGGCTCGGCTATGTTCGACCGGCGAAAATTTCTCGAGCTGGGCGGATTCGAACCGCTGCTCTCACCGTTCTACTGGGAGGACGTCGAGCTCAGCTACAGAGCTTGGAAACGCGGCTACTCAATTGTCTACGAGCCGCGTTCGGTTGTTCGTCATCTTGTCTCTTCAACCATCGGCAAGTTGAATCGGCGAAAAGTTCGAACTATCGAGCAGCGAAATCGCCTGGTTTATCACTGGATTGATCTGCACGACCGGCCGATGCTTTTTTCTCACGCGGTCTGGGTTCTGTTGCTCGCGGTAACGGCTCCGCTCAGGCTCAAGCCGGAGTTCGTTTCGTCCTGTGTGGCCGCGCTAAAGCTGCTGCCTCAGATCCGCGAGCGGAGAAGGGAAGAGAGGCTCAAGGCTCGTCGTACTGATCGGGAAGTCTTGAGTGTCTTTTCTCGGCTCGTGCGACGCCCGGACCTCTTGGTATACGACCACTACGCAGAATTGCCGTCGGAGCACGACAATAAGGCCTGAGCCGGTCAAACGGCGCGGGCAGCGATGGTAAGCGTTGCGCCTTTGCCCAGCGCGCTCATCAGCGCGTCCAGTGGTTTGATGAGGGGAAGCGAGAGGTAGAACAGAGCTTTGGGACCTGCGCCCGAGTCCTTGGATAACAGCTTCAGCTTCAGACTTTGCTTGAGCGCGTGCGCGTTGTGGGCTTTGGATGAATAACTCGTGCGGTACAGTTCGAAGCCCGTCTCGGAGAGGAGCCGCTCGAGTATGGGCAGATTGAAGTGATACCGGTGTCGCGGCGCGTCCAGCGCGAACCAGTCTCCGCCGAACCATCGCGCCTGGTAGCTTGCTGCATTTGGCAACTGCACTATGAGCGACCCGCCGGGCTTGATTATGTGTCTCGCTGCTTTCAAATTGGCGCGCGGTTCGTTTGTGTGCTCGAGCGCCGACCAGAAGGTGACCACGTCGAAGCTGGAGTCTGGCCACTGCGATTCAATGAGCTCACCCCTGAACACTCGGCCTCTGCCCAGCGCGTGCGCCGCGGCTGCGCAAGCCGCATCACTTGTTTCAACGCCGAAGCGATCCCAGTGCGCAGGCTGGAGTGCCCGAAGAAAGAAGCCGGAACCGCACCCGACATCCAGAATCCTCCCGCCCGCCAGCCCACAACGCGACAGGAATCGCGTTTTCTCCGCCTGCGACGACCTGATCCACGCCTGAGAAGGTTCTTCGCCGGCGCCCCAATAGTCCGCGGGATAGAACCGTGCGAGCTGGGTCTCACTGAGGGCAGGCAGCGTCCGCAAGACGCCGCAGCCGGGACACTGGCCAATAGAGAAGGTTTCGCCTGAGTTGCTCAGGCGGTCTTTCGCGGTGTAGAGTTCGCGCGCAGATATTGCCCCGCAAACGTCGCATGCGCCTGGCGTCGGGTTTATTTGAGCCTTCATCTGGATGGGAGATTCTATACGCCGATTATGCGAGCTACAATCATCATGGCGCGCGGAAGAGGTGAGACGATGATGAGGATCCCGGGAGCAGCGATTGGAATCGTGATAATCCTGGCTCCCGTTCTGGGTATTGCCGGTCAGAAGACTGCGGGCAGCTCTGGCCGCGAACGAGAGATTCGCGGCGTGCTTGATCGGCAAGTCCAAGCCTGGAATCGCAAGGACCTTGAGGGCTTCATGCAGGGTTACTGGCGTTCGCCCAAACTGACATTTTATTCGGGTGGAACCATCGTATCGGGATGGGACCAGACGCTCAGCCGTTACCGCAATCGATATCAGAGCGGCGGCAACGAAATGGGTCACCTTGAATTCACGGAGATCAAGATCGAGATGCTCGGGCCCGGCGCGGCATTCGTTCGCGGCCGATTCAATTTGAAGATGACGAACGCCGAGTCAAGCGGGCTGTTCACGCTGACGTTTCGAAAGTTCGCCGACGGATGGAAGATTGTGCACGATCATACGTCTACGCCGTAGTCAGTATTCGTAGTCAACCGAGCCAATGGCGTCGCAGACTTCTCGCAGCTTCAATACGACCTCCAGGTGGTCATCGTGTCGAGTATACAGCTCTAGAGCTCCCAAGTCGTCGTAGGTCGCGATCAACACGGCGTCCCACGAGCGCGCTATGTGCAAGAGGTCTTCGCCGACTTCGAATGAGCGGATGACATCGATCTTTTCAGGCAATGAGCGAAGGGCGTCGAGAGCGGCATTGCGCTTCGCTGCAGCAGCTTCTGACTTGAATTTGAAGAAGACGACGTGTTTGATCACTGTGTGCTAGTGATAGCAGACTGGCGGGATTGGAGCAAGGATGACCGTTCGTGGGGACCTGCGTAGTGGGTGTCGGAAAGACGTGGTGACACGTTGAACTAATTGAGCTGGATGCTACCGGCTCCCTTCGCCCGGTTCGGGCGCCGGATAGCGCAGGACTCTGCAGACCAAACGCCGTCAGCAACGCGTGTTCAACCTGGGGGAGCACAAAGAAAAGAAATGTCTGATGAAACCAAGAATGCAGACACCAAAACTCATGCAGAGATCGACAAGCTGACGACTTCAGACTTGCTTGTTGCCATCATGAATCGGATCTCTCACGACATCAGCGATGAGGCGCTGGGTAAGGTCCTGGCACTTCTGGACGAGATTGCACTGGACCAGAAAAAAAAGGGCTAACGGTGCTTTCCTTTGCCACGCGTCTTCTTTTTCGCCTCAACAAGTCGGTTCACCGACCCGAGTACAGCCTGGATCTCGTTTGATGACAACCGAACCGCATTCTCCAGGATCTTCATCAGCGGCGGGCTCACCGCTACTTTCTTCATGAGGTCCAGGAGTTCGAGAGCCTGCAGTCTCTCCTTGGCGATGGGGAGCTCAGCCTGGCGTTCGGACAATCCGCAACCGATGGCGAAGAGTTCAAAAGGGTCCACTCCCAGCCCCTTGGCAAGAGCCATAACCTTGTCAACTGACGGGTTCTCGGCAATCCCCTTCCTGATCCCGGTGACGTAACCCGATGTGATTTCGTCACCCGACCGCTCGGCTACATCCCGCGCCGAGAGCCCCTTTGCCTTCATTACCTGACTGACGTAGCGGCATAAGTGTTTCTGGGGTTGTGTCTTTTTGGAGCTGGTCATGTGCACTCTCTCCTCATATCAACCTTTTTCGACGATCCGAAATATGTTTACAAGCATCAAAATATTCATTGACAGCCCAGCGCGACGAGCGGTAGTATCGGGGCTGCTAAGATAATGCAGCGCGGGCGATATAAAGCAATGGGCGGCCCCTTTCCGTTTTGCGTCGTGAAGCTAATTTCTACCACAGTGAATTGGGCGGCTCAATGGTTCGGGTGAAAACTTACAACCGGCAATTCTCGCCACCCGGATTGGCAACGGTTGTAATAGGTATTGTAGGAAGGCGAAGGCAAAGCGGCTGCGCCGCCGCATTGTGTTTCTCCTCTAACGTTTTGAGCGCATCCCGTTCGGAACCGACGCCAGGACCGACGCCAGAAGTGTCGGCTGCGATGCGCTTTTTTCAACGAGCAGACCGCGGTTTATGAAATCCATGCTCATCATAGACAGCTCGGAGATTATCGCCCGACTGTACACCGATGTTTTTGAACGGCGGAGCTGGAACGTGGCCGTATGCGCCGATCAGCGCGCTGCATTAAACCGGCTCGCGGGCGACGATCGCTACGACGCGGTTGTGCTCGGTTATCATGTCCCCGGAACAGACGGGGCAGGGCTCGTGAAGTTCCTTAGATCGCTGGAACACCGCCGGACGACCGCCGTGGTGATGGTGACCGGCGACGACCACGGAAAGGAAGCAGGCCTGGCGGCGGGCGCCGACGAGGTCCTGATCAGGCCTGTAAATCCCTACGCCTTGATCTGGGCGGTTGATAAGCACGTCCGCTAACTGCGTCCCGACCTGTTCGCTCGTCTTCATGACGACCCTCTCGGTAGTCATTCACTCCCGGCTGCGATAATATTCCAGCGCCGATGTCCAAGATCAAAGTACTGCCCGATTCGCTGGCGAACAAGATCGCAGCCGGAGAAGTTGTCGAGCGCCCGTCCTCCGTCGTCAAGGAACTGCTCGAGAACGCGCTCGATGCCGGCGCCCGCGCAATCAATATCGAAGTCGAATCGGGAGGCAAGCGTTTGATTCGAATAGTCGATGACGGCGAGGGTATGACTCGAGACGATGCCATCCTTGCCTTCGAACGCCATGCAACCTCCAAGCTTCGCTCCCCGGAGGACCTCGAGGCAATTTCGACGCTCGGGTTTCGAGGAGAGGCTCTGCCCTCGATCGCCGCCGTCTCCCGGCTTATCTTGCGCACAAAAACGCCGCGCGATAATGAGGGCAGTGAACTGGATTTTACCGGCGGCAAGCTAATCGCCGTGAGAGATATCGCGTGGCCCGGCGGGACCGAAGTTGAAGTGCGGGAGCTGTTTTTCAATGTTCCAGCCCGTCGCAAGTTCTTGAAGAGCGATGCAACCGAGAGCGTTCACATCACCAGTCTGGTGCAGCACTACGCTCTTGCCAATCCGCAACTCTCGTTCCTTCTGATCAACAACGGGCGCGATGTGATTCGAGTGTCGCCGGCACAGTCGCTCAAGGAACGAGCTTATCAGGTGCTCGGGGGAGCCTTGCTGGATAAGCTGGTCGAGGTCGACCGCGAAGCTGACGGGCTTCGAGTGCTGGGCTTCGCATCCAACCCGCAGGAACAGCGCTCTTCCCGAGACGCGCAATACCTCTTCATCAATCGACGGTTCGTGCGCGATCAACTGATAGGACGCGCCCTCAGTGAAGCGTATCGCTCGATGATGCCGTCAGGCACTCACCCGGCAGTCGTTTTGTTCATCGAAGTCCCCCCAATCGAAGTCGACGTTAATGTCCATCCCGCGAAGACTGAAGTGCGCTTTCTTCACGAAGGAGCGGTGCTGGCATTCGTACGCGATGCGGTTGCCGAAGCATTGCGCTCGACGCGGCCGATCACCCAGATCCCGCCGGTGACGCCGCAGCGCCGAGAGCGGGAAAGCGGGCGCGCAGAGGGATTGCCGCCCGCGTGGACTGCGTCGCCGACATCTCGTGAGGTTGAACCCACGCCTGTGGATATCGAAGCGGGAACCGCCTCGCGCTTCCGGAATCAACAGCCGGCTCATGCGCGCGAGTCGACGCGGACAGTCGACGAAGCTGCGCGCGCACCTGTCGAAGTTACGCGGCACTCGGTATCGGATTCCTACCAGCCCGATGGTGCAGCTTGCGAGCATCAGTCGGTGGAATCAGCCCACCTCGGTGCGGAAGCAAAACCGATCGAATCGAGCGCGCTTCCCGGACTCGGGCACGGTATCAAGCCGCTCGGCCAGATTCGAGACAGTTACATAGTTGCCACGGACGAGGAAGGATTGCTATTGGTCGATCAACATGTAGCGCACGAGCGGGTGTTGTTCGAGCAGTTTCGCGACGCACGAGTGGCGCGCGCGGCGGGTCTGCAGCCGCTGCTGATACCGGCAACAATTGACCTGAGTCCGGCGGAAATCGAGGCGTTCGACGTCGTTCAAACTGAGCTCGAGAGTATGGGGATCGAAACAATGCAGTTATCGGGTCGGACCGTTGCAATCAAGACCGCGCCGGCGGGTCTTGGATCGGCTGACGTGATGGCGGTCGTGCGGGAGGTGCTCGCAGTAGTCGAGCGTGACCGCCGCAACTTTACGCTCGAGCGCATCCGCGATGGGATTGCGGCGGAACTCGCGTGCAAGGCGGCAATCAAGGTTAATATGCCGCTAACCGCCGACAAAATGCAGTGGTTGATAGATGAGCTCATGAAGACACAGAATCCGATGACCTGCCCGCACGGCCGGCCGATTTTGATGCGAATGGGTTTGCGCGAAATTGAACGCGGGTTCAAAAGACCGGTGTGAGCATCTCTGCGGAAACAACCTGACCTACCGAAGGAAGGATCTCTGATTTGTTCGCTCCACCTTGATACGACCTTCGACCTGCGGCGCGATAGTGCCTGCCTTCCTTATTGCCTCCATAACGACGTCTGGCTCCACGGGCCCTTCTTCGGGTTTGACGAGCACCTCGGCTCCCTTGAAGTCGTAGCCGTCACCGCCACCCAGGAGGTATGCGTTCACCGCCATCGTATAGACCTGTTGGGTTTGAATGGGATGACCGGACACTTCAATCCTCGTGACCCGTGAGCCCACCGGTCGTCCGGGATGATAGCCGAACACCAGACCGGACACCTGCGGGAACCGGCCGTCTTCTTCGCCTGCGACGCTCACGCCATGCTCGAGCAGGCGCCTTATGTGAGCGCCTGTGAGCCGGACCTTTACCAGCGTATTCTCAAACGGCAGGATTGAGAGAACGTCTTTCTTGGTTATCTCACCCGGAGCGTAGGTGGTATCCGACCGGATCCCGCCGCTATTCACCAGCGCGCAATCGGCTCCCAGAGCCTGTTTGTAGGTATCGGCCAGGAAGTTTCCGAGATTGCTTTCTTCCCGTCGAACCATCGAGCTGCGCGCGTCCAACGCAACGGCCGTCTTACCGATCACTTCGCCGAGGCTTGCGTTCAACTGCTTTTCGTACTCACCAACCACCGACGCGACTTCGGGGTCATCTTTGATTGCGTCGGTTATCGGGATGGCCTGGAAGTCCGCCGACTGGAGCTTGAACCGTCGCGAGCGTGCGAGTCTGCGGGAAGTACGCTGTAGGTTCAAGTCTATGCGTCCAAGATTCCGCGCATCGGAGCCCATCTTAGTGATGAGCGTGCGACCTGCAATTGACTCGAGCAGTTCGTGTTCATGGCCGCCCACAATCAGATCAACATCTGCTGCTGCCGCGAGTCGTTTGTCCTCGCGCATCGGCAGGTGAGTGAGAGCAATGATAACGTCAGCACCTTTCAAGCGGAGCTCGCGAGACACCGCCTTTCCGACCTTGATCGGGTCGTCGAAACGAACGCCCCGTCCCGGCGCGGAGACGGAAGCTGTTTCGGCAAGCAGAAGCCCGAAGATCGCTACGCGTACGCCGGCCAGTTCGCGAATGATGTACCGGCTTGCTCCGCCAAACGGCTTGCCGGTTCGCTTGTCTAACACGTTCGCGAGCGCATACGCGAATCGCGATTCTTTCATTCGTTCGCGCAGGACGTCGGGCCCGAAGTCAAACTCGTGATTGCCTAGAGTCGCAATGTCGAGACCGGCTGCGTTCAAAGCCGCCACCATCTGCTTGCCTTTGAACAGCCGTGATGCGACTGATGGAGAAATGAAGTCACCGGAAAGCAGGAACAGCGTGTTGGGCGATTTTGCGCGAATCGCCTTCTGCATTGCGCCGACGCGAGCGATACCGCCGCGCTTGCCACGATCCACGGGCGAAACCTGATACACATCGTTGAGCTGGAGGATGGTGATGGTTGCAGACGAGGCTTGCTTATTTTGCGCGAGCGCACTCGATGGCAAGAGGGTGACGAAAACGATCAGGCAAAGTTTGATTCCGGTTCGCATGTCTTTGAAGTGTCTTAGTGGCAAGAAGCCATTGGCCAGGTCAACACCCTCCAGCACCAGAGGTATTGCTGGTCAGTGCGCGTCTTTGTCTCGATACCTATATGGATCGGTTGTTGGATCGAGCTGCCGAGTCGTTTGCTCGGTTACACTGGGAGGAGGGAAGAGAGCGTCGTTGCGCGGCGGGAGCTCGCCGGTATGAACTCCCGGCGGGAATGCGGTCTGAGCAACCGGCGGCAAGGCTTGTGGCACGCGCAGACTCGCGACTATATCGGCGACTCCCTTTCCCAGCATCGCGAAAGCGGGGATGAGTAGCCAGAACCACCAAAGACGTCCTGCTGGCGCGAAAAAGAACGCGCCAGCCGAAACCAGCAGAAACCCGATGCCCATGAAGGCTCTTGTGATTCCGGCTTCAATGCTGGCCGGCCCGTCGTCTCGACCGCGGCGGTGACGTCTGCCGGACCGCGCCTCCGGCAACTGGCCGGTCAGCGCTTGGGGGACGAGGCTCAAATTAGAGCCGCACGAGCGACAGAATTTTGTATCGTCATTGTTTTGCGTCGCGCATCTTGGGCAGTACATAGTGGAGTTCCTCTTTAGTCGGTTAAGAATAGCCGCGACCCGTGTAGATTTCAACGCGCGTAGAGGATGGGGAGAGTTGCCGGTTTGTCAGCGGAGCCATAAGGCGCTCACCGAGATGGAACTCCACTTCAATCAAGTGAGAACGGGACAGACCCGTCATTCTTCAGGGCAGGAGAGAAATTGAGCCGCGATCTCGGCTTCCTCATCCCACCCGAATCCGCGGCCGAGCAGGAGTCACTGAGGACCAATAAACACAAGCTCGACTCTTCGATTCATTGCGCGGGCGGCAACGGTCTTCCCCTTTGAAATCGGAACGGTCGCGCCGCGAGACTCGACCCTCACAGCTTTCAGCTGGACGCCGAACGCTACGAGATAGTCCGCTACCGCCTGAGCTCTTGCGAGCGCGAAGCTGTCGGCATTGGGGCGAGCGTCGGAATGTCCCTCGATCACAAACGCGGCATCTCGATAGGCCGCAATCACTTGACCCAGCGCGTCCATCTTGGATTTGACCCGGACATGGAGGGAAGTCTGGTTGGGCACGAAGAAAGAATCGGGAAGCGTTGCCACGAAGCCGTTCCCGCTCGGCTTTACGTTTATGAGTGCCGCGACCCCGGCTTGCAACGACGCGAACTCTCTCCGGCGAGCTTCGGCCAATTGTTTTTCGCGTTCGAGGCGTTCCATCGTCTCGACTTTCGACGAGGTCTCGCTCAACCTGGCGCTTGTTGAAGAATATTGAGCTTGCAAGTCTGAAATGCGCCCTCGAGCTTCGCGCAGATCCTCGCTCGCTCGTTCGAGGTCCCTGCGGAGCCTGTCGTTCTCGGCCTTGAGCGAGCGGTTTTCAGCGCGGGCATCCGCCGCCTCCCGCATAACGCGATCGAGTTGGTCCTGTGCATTTGCGCGCGCTATCTCGGAGGCCCTCAATCGCGATTGAGTGTCCGACAGCTGCGAGCTGAGGTCCGATGCTGTTTCGGTTGCGCGGCGCACTTCGGCGTCCCGGCGCGCTATCTCGGACCGGCGCTCGGCAGCGGCGGCGCGTTCTTCGGCGATATCAAGCGTGCGAACTGCGACCGTTATCGCCTCTCGCGCTATCCTGCCAACGTCGTACGGCTTTGCCCCGTGGCGAAAAGCATCTTCAGCTTGATTGAGGAGGTTGACCGCTTGCGTGAAGTCGGCCGGATCGTGCCGCTCACCATCCGCCAGACGCGCTATCTGCACCGCGCGCCTCGCTTGGAGCAGTTCCATCGGCGTCTTGTTATAGTCCCTCTCCGCGATGGACGGGATTGTTGTGTCTCTGTAATACCGGCCGGTATCGCCGGTGAAAAAAATCTCCGAACTCTGAATCTGGACGTTTTTCGACGTCGGCGCGAGATTATCCAGAATGATCTTCTGCGAAGGCAGCTTGACGAGATAATGAGGCTCGGCGGTGACGATCATCGCGAAGGTCTGCTGGGGCGTAGCCGCCTTCAACCGGCCGGTTCCGCCCGACAAGCGAAATTCCCCAAGGTTGTCCACCTGACCGGCAGGCGTGATAGCCCAGAGCACGTAGGTTGTGTAGTCACCGCCGTAGTTGAATGCAGGCACCATGTTCTCTATGGTTATGTCGATTTCGCTTTCGTTTCGTTTCCGCCAGCGCTCAACCGTTGCTTCGCCGCGAGCGTTGGGCCGAAGCGTTGTGCCCGCGAGGATTACGGTCACGGGATCTTTCAGGTAGGTGATCGCAATGGTCCGGTGCCGGAGGTCGCCGCCGGCTTGCGCGAATGCAAGCGACCCAAGCGCCAATGCCGCCAGCATAACGCTGACCGAAGTAGTCGGAGACTTTCTCATGAATTCATCCCTCTAGCTGCGAGAATTACAAGCTTCGCCCGGGGCTGATCGATGAAGCACCCTGCCTTTGTCTTCAACGCTGGTAGCAGTGTGAGGTTTCACAACGGGATTCTAACAAGCGCGCACGCGCGCGCTCAAGCAGGGCAGGGGAGTTACTGCGGGTCACTCAAGGCTCAGCGCGCCGAACTCCCTGACTCGCGAAACAGCCCCAATTCGGAGAGGGCCGGACACACCGGCGCCTGCAGAATACGCAGACGAACCTTGGACGTTGTGATCGGCCGGGTCCGCAAGAGCTTGCAGTTGCCGATGCTTGTTCCACTTGCGAACTCTATCCATTGGCCGGCCCGCCATTGATCGAAGGCAAAGGCCTCGATTCGTTGCCCTAGGGGCAGATACTCCCGCAGACGAACAACGTTGAACGTGACCTCCCGGCGGAGATCGAGAACCAGCTCGGGCGTTGTCACTTTATCGTCGCTCGCCCAATACGTATCCCGATTCCCGTCGAGCAGGTTCTGAGGTGAATAGCGGCGATCGTTCCCGTTTCCGCGAACATTGCTTGCGCTTGCTCTGGCGCCTCTAGTGAGGTCCTTGGAAAAAGTCTCGTCAAGTATGCGGCGGAACTGACGAAGCACGCGCAGGTCATTCTCGTTGATCCTCCCGCGGCTATCGGGCGGGAGATTCAGCAACATCGACGCGCCACGGCCAACCGAAGAGTAATAGAGATCTACGAGTCCTTGGGCGCTCTTGACCTTGTCGTCTTCACCAGGGTGATAGAACCAGCCCGGCCGTATCGACACATCGCACTCGGCTGGCACCCAATTCGCGCCGGGACGATCTCCGCTATTCAACCGCCCTTCATCTGCTCTTCCTGGAACGAAGTCCCCGCTGTTCAGTGTTGCCCAGCACGTCTCGCCGGCCACTCCGCGCTCATTGCCCGCCCAACGGACATCGGGACCCGCGTCGCTGAAGAGACAGGCCTCAGGCTGGAGTTCACGAACCAACCGCCAGGTCGTGAGCCAATCGTAATAGCTTTCCCGGTCAATGCGTCGGGTCTCTCGTGCGCCGCCGTAGTATCCGTCTCCTCCGTTTGCGCCGTCGAAGAAGACTTCAAATACGGGACCGTATCCAGTCAGCAGCTCGCGCAGCTGATTGCGGAAGTAGGTCAAGTACTCGGCTCGGCCGTAGTCCTTGTGGTTGCGGTCCCACGGCGATAGATAGATGCCGAACTTGAGACCGTGTCTCCGGCAGGCGTCGGAGATTTCTCTTACCACGTCGCCTCGTCCGCCTTTCCACGGACTATTTTTCACCGAGTGCTCGGTATATCTCGACGGCCAAAGACAGAAGCCATCGTGATGCTTGCAGGTGAGGATCAGGCCCTTCATCCCCGCCTGTTTGGCGGTCCGTATGATCTGTTCGGCATCGAAATCTACGGGGTTGAACAGCGCGGGGGACTCATCGCCGAAGCCCCACTCTTCGTCGGTGAAGGTGTTGATGGAGAAATGAAGAAAGCC
The DNA here is from genome assembly GCA_035455165.1 of Blastocatellia bacterium. Lineage (GTDB taxonomy): Bacteria > Acidobacteriota > Blastocatellia > UBA7656 > UBA7656 > Onstottus_A. The sequence continues at coordinate 17,681 of DATIFP010000227.1, read as the reverse complement.
GTAGAACTCCATCTCGTGCCAATGTAGCTGACGCGCAGACGGCACGGGCCCGAACGGCATCGGAGGGCTCACGCTATTAATCGCCTGATCCGCCGATGACGAGGCGGCCCAGAGCAGGACGATTGAGAGGCCAGTCGCGGCGGAGATCTTCACGGCTGGATTATACGCTTACCTTCGACGGAGCCGAGCGGCTCGGTTGCGTAAGGCTGTCAGGCGAGCACCTGGTTCAAGGTGGAGCTCAGCTCATCGAAGCGAATTGGTTTTGATATTACTTCACTCACAAGATCCCGGTTGAATTCTACGGTCTCCCGAGGAACGGCATAGCCGGTTATGAGCACCACCTTCACCGAAGGCCAGCGGCGCCGCACCTCGCTGGCTACTGCCCAGCCGTCCATCTCGGGCATTGAAAGGTCGGTGAACACCAGATCGAACTGATTTCGCTCGAGTTTTGCCAGAGCCTCGTGACCGTTTTTGGCGTGGTCGGTGCGATGGCCGGCGGCGCTTAGCATGCCGACGAGGGCTTCCCGCACTCGCTGGTCGTCATCAATGACGAGCACGTTTGCGGTCCGAGAACGCGCTCTTCGGTTCGGCTTGATTGTCCTGTGGGCGCTCTCGGCGGTGGGAAGACTTATGGTGAAAGTTGTTCCGTGTCCCGGGTTGCTTTGCACTTCGATGCGGCCGCCATGCCGCTCGACAATGCTGTAGCTGACCGCGAGGCCCAACCCCATCCCGCTCATACCCTTGGTGGTGAAGAACGGCTCGAATAAGTGATCCCGGACCTCGCTGGTCATCCCTATTCCGCTGTCGGAGAAGCTAACCGTTGCGAAGTCCCCCTGCGCTTCGGTAGCAATGCCCAGTCGTCCGCCTTGTGGCATGGCGTCGAGCGCATTCAGGATGATGTTTACGAAGACCTCTTTCAACTCCGAGCTCGACCCTTGAATCGGCGGGACGTGCTGAAGATCGACCTCGACTTTGTATTGCAAACCGCGCGCCTGCGCTTCGTCGCACCATCTCGCTTTGGTGAGAGTGGTAGAATCGCCTACAAGCTGATTGAGATCGATTGCGCCGTCCAGCGAATCGGTTTGCTGTACTCCGAACGCTTGAATTCGCTTAACCGTTTGCGCGCCGTCGAGCGCCGCGTGCTCTATGATTTCGATGCGCTGCGCAAGGCTTTCGTCGTTGGAGTCTCGCTTTATCAGTTGAGCGTGTCCCAGTATCGCGGCGAGAATATTGTTGAAGTTGTGCGCGACTCCGGAAGCAAGCTGGCCCAGGGCTCGCAATTTGTCAGCCTGAGCCGCTCGTTCGCTGGCAAGCCGTTCCTCGGTGACGTCGCGAGCGATGGTGAGAACGCTGGTTACTCGCCCTTCATCGTAAATCGGCGTGTGAGTAACAAGCAGCAGCCTGCTTTCTCCGTCCTTTCGTACGACGGTCAGCTCAAAACTCTGGGCCTCGCCTTCGAGCGCGCGATTGAACCGTTCCCTGGCGTACTTCTTCTCTTCGCCGAAGACGAACAGCCTGTAATCGCCGGTCTCGAGTTCCTCCCGTGAGTAGCCGCACTGCTTGACGAGCTGCTCGTTGAACCAGATCAATCGGCCGTCCGGCGAGAAGGCGAGTATTGCGTCGTTCGCGTGTTCAATCAACTTGACCAGATAGCTCCGTTGCTCGCGGGCTACGGCCTCGGCCGCGCGTATTTCAGACAGATCTCGCACAATGCACACTGCGCCGCGCGGCGCCTCTGGGTTGTCGTTCCGCCGAGCGGCCTGGTGGCCGAGAGAATGGCTTCCAGAGCCGTTTGCAAGGGGAGCGATGGTAACCAGCACCGGTCGGGACAAACGCTCCGGCAAGAGCTCGAAGGTCGCGGGCCTTCCCGATTTCATCACCTGCGCAACCTTGCAGGTTTCACCCTCGATTCCCTGGAGGAGAGTACAGCAACGCCTCCCGATCAACTCGCGAACGCCGGTGCCTTCGAAGGCAGCGGCGGCCTCGTTGACGCGGCGCAGGATGCCTTCGCTGTCGAATATGAAGATCCCGTCGTTGAGTGCGTCGAAGGTTGCCTCCCATTCGACCTTGCCGCGGGAGACCAACTCGAACAACTCAGCACGTTGCAGCGCGATGACTACCTGATCTGCGGCGGCGCGTATGACTTCCACTTCGTCGTCTGTCCAGGTGCGAGGGGCCGACTTCATGATCGCGGTGATCACGAGTCGAGCCGAGCCGTCGAACGAAATCCACACGGACATGAATGAGCGACTCCCGTCCGCGCGCGCCAGCTCGCGGGTGCGGGCATCGAGCCGCGGGTCCTCCTCGGAGTTGTCGCACCGGAACACGTTGTTCTCAAACAGGGAAGAGTAACTCAGGAAGTCTTCATTGCTGTAGGAGGTTTCGGGCCTGCTGATTCTGCCCTGGCTGTACTCGCACTCGGATACCCATCGCTCGCTCTCCGGATTGAACTTCGTAAGAAGAATCCGATCCGCGGCGAGGTGCTCGCCGAGCTCGCGGGCCACAATCGGCAAGATCTCGTCCAGCCTGTTTGACTGATTGATGCCGTGGCTGATGTGGCTGATGAGCGCCTCGCGTTCGGCGGCCTGCTTTGTCTCTTCAAACAAGCGGCTATGACTGACCGCGACTTCGATCTGCGCCGCGACCATCTCAACCAGGGTTATCTCGCTTGCGCTCCATTTCCGAACGCGATCGATTTGGCTGATCGATAACGCGCCCCAGCCCTCGCCGTTTACAAAAATGGGTGAAACTATCTGTGAAGCATACATTGGTTCGAGTTGCCAGACGCGGACAGTCGATGCGAGATCGGGGTAGGCAGCCGCGAACGCGGGCACGTCGTTTATCACCAGGGTCCTTCGAGTTTCGAGCAGGTAGTTTGCGACGTAGTCATCTTCCGACCCGTGAATGTGACTCACGGATAAGGAGGGATCGCTCAAGTGCTCCGCGACTACGACGCTCTCCTTGCCGATGAATTTGCGAAAGGACGTTCGATCCGCCCCCAAAGCACGGCCCACCTCCTCCACTGCGACCTGGAGGGTTTCGGTGAGGTCCAGCGAGCGGCGGATTGAAGCGACGATCTGATTGACCAGCGAGGCACGCTGGGCAGATTCGCGCACCTCGCGATAGAGCTCGGCCTGCCGTATTGCGACCGCCGCCTGGTCGGCTACTGACTTGACCAGATCGGCTTCCCAGGCAGTCCAGGTGTGCGGCTGCTCGCAGTGATGAAGGCTGAGGATGGCGGTAGGCCTCCCGTCTACCCGAACCGCAACGGTGAGGATTGCCTTAACGTTCCCGGCTTCGATTCGCGAGCGAAGAGGCGCGAACCCCGGATCGTTGTAGGGATCGCTGACTGCGATCGGGTTGTCCTGGGAGAGGACAGCCTGCAGGAACGGGTTGTTTACAGTCTGTATCTCGTTCAGTACAGAAGGCCGCCGCGCGCAACAATCCGCCACAAATTCGTGCGTGACCGGCACCATCTCCGGCAGCGGGCTGGGCAGAAGCGCCAGCCGGCAACGGCAAACTGAGAGCGCCGTGCCCAGCTCATTCACTATCGTTTGCAATACAGTCTCGGAGTCGAGTGAGCTGTGGATGGCTGAGCTGATCTTGCTGATCAGGGCATCGCGTCTGGCGGCTTCCTGAGCTTCGCGGATTAGCTCGGCTTGATACAGAGCCACCGCTGTTTGCTCGGTTACCAGCTCGAGCAGTTTGATCTCATCCTTGGAGAAGACCCGCGGATGATCGAACTGTTCGAGCGCTATCGCCGCAACCGTTTGACCGTTGTACCTTACCGGAGCCAGGACCATCGCCCGCACGCCAAGCCGCACCCCAATGGCGCGAACGATAGGATCGCCCTCGCTGGTATCCGGGATGTTTATGACCTCACCCGAAAGCAAGTTCGCCAGCAGGGGACTCCCCTCGAGATCCAGCTCGGTCTGAATCAGGGTTGGAACCAGCACGCTCGACCTGTACTCGGCGCACGCCGTAAAGGACCAGTCCCGCCCCAGATCGCCTTTGCGGTGCATATAGGTCACAACTCGCGTCACCTTGAGAGTCGTGCCGATGCCGTCAACCGCGACCTTGAGAATGTCGTTGACGCCGACTGCGCTTCGTATTGCGGTGAGCAGGCGGTTACTTAGCGCCTCGCGACCGGTGGCGCTGATGGCTCTTTCCTGTGATCGGAAATGATGTATCGTAAGACCCAACGTCGAAGCCGCGGCTTGAATGACGTGCCTCTCTTGATCGGACCATTTACGCTTTTCGCGCCGGTAGAGAACCAGGGCCCCCGCTGCTTGTGAATCGACCACTACCGGGGCGATCAGTATCGAACATATGGACAGTGCGCCGGCGCCGCCCGCGAGGGGTGCCATGCGCCTGCTGACCCTCGGGTCTGACCTGGTGTCGGAAATCTCGATCAGCGAGGTCTGCGCTCTGGTGCCATCCGTAAGGTCGAGGTCAAGCTGCCGAAGCTTCTCTCGTTCGACTGGGCCGACGCCCTCCGCCGAGTAGTCTCCTATCCGCCTGACCCCGCGTTCATCAAAGAGCATTATTGCGGCGCGCTCCAACCGGAACGTGCGGCCGATTTCATCAGTAGCGCATTGCAGCGCTGTGGTCAGGTCGTGCGAGGTCTGTGCTTGAGTCGTTATCGTCTGGATGAGCGCGCAACCCCGGGCGGGGCGGCGGCGCGCCGAAAAGAAAGAACTTAAGAAGGAGAGCGACATGATTTCCGATTGCCGATTGCCGATTTGCGATTATCGATTCGTGATTGAGGCTCGTTTTCAATCGAGAATCGGCAATCGAAAATCGGAAATCTTGTTTATCTTGTCCAGCTGCCGGCGACACGGTCTCCTGAAACCGCAAGCGCCGAGTAACGAATGTTGACGCCCGTCTTGGCGTCCTTAACGATCAAGCCGGGCTCGGCGGAGAGCTGGCGGAGTTCGCGCCACACATCGATTGGCACTGCTGTGAATGCTTGCACTACAAACGGATCGAAATGCGCGCCCGAGCACCGAATCAATTCGTCGGCCGCGTCGTCAAATGATCGACCCGCGCGATAAGGCCGGTCCGAGGTCATCGCGTCAACGGCATCTGCAACCGCGAATATCCGAGCGCCAAGACAAATCTCATCGCCTTCCATTCTTTTTGGGTAGCCGCTCCCGTCGTACCGCTCGTGATGCTGCGCGACTATCTGCGTAGCGCCCTCCAGAAAATCAATTCCTTTTAGTATCTGCGCGCCGTATTCGACGTGGCGGCGCATATAGCTCCATTCGTCCTCGGTCAGCGCGCCGCGCTTGAGCAGAATCCCGTCGGGGACGCCGATCTTCCCGATGTCGTGGAGAAGCGCGCCGTGTTCGAGCGTGATTAATTGGCGATCGCTGAGAGCAATTTCCTTGCCCAGCCGCAAGCAGTAGGAGACGACGCGTTCGGAGTGCCCCTTGGTCTCGACGTCTCGAGCTTCGAGCGCAGCCGCCAGCGCGTGGAGTGTCGCGCGATAGTTCAGATAGAGCTTCTCGAGCGTCGTGTTCAGATTAGTGTTTGCGACGGTCAGTTCGCTGGTGCGCACGTTTACCAACTGTTCGAGATGCTGCTCGTATTGTTGATTTGCCTTCAAGAGCGATTGATGGCGCAGCGCGCGTGCAACCGCCGTCTCCACGTCCGCAAGGTTGAACGGCTTGGTGACGTAGTCGAATGCGCCCCTTCGCATTGCCTCAATCGCGCTCTGAATGTTCAAGTTGCCGGATATCAGTATGACCACAGTTTCGCGCGACAGCTTTGTGATTTCCGCCAGCAGCTCGAGCCCGCTCATGCCCGGCATCATTATGTCGGACAAAACGAGGTCATAGTTTTCTTCTTTGAGATACTCGATTGCTTCGGCGGCGCTGGTGGCGGTCTTGCAGCAATGTGCGGTGCTCAACAAGGAGTCGAGCACTGAGAGGATATTGGGCTCATCGTCGATTATGAGGATATTTGCGGTTCTTTTTTGGGAGAGGCTTAGTGATGTGAGGATCGGTGCGCTCATTGGCTGTCCTCGGGGCCGGTGAGTTCGCTGGGGTCTGCTGGCCCGCCTTGCCGTCGAAAAATAAGAGCTGCCCTTTTACGGAGGCAGTGCCTTGTTGAGGGTTTGCCTGAGACAGCGGAAGATCGCGCCGGCTTCAGTTATGAGGGGCAATGTGCGGCCGTCCCTGGTGAGGGGAACGCGACGATCTTAGATGATAAAGAGTGTGCCTGCAATACTTTTCTGGGAGAGAGGAGTGCGAGAGGGAATTGCGAGATTATGTTCGCTCATTCCAATGTTGCCCAAAATCGGAGGTGTGCAGAACGCGTGTCTCACCTAGTGGCCGATTTGGCGTCAGCCTCATTGCACCGTTGCCGACAGGGGTCATATCTACCCCTGGATCAGCCAGTGAGCATATAAACGCCCCGCCTCGAAGTCGCGCTCCGAATCCCATACTGACCATGTTTTACCTCCATTGCACGTGACAGCATACATCGAGCCCATTGTGACGTACGCAATCGTATCCGTAGCGAACACAACGCTGTCGGTAGGTATTGAAATGATCTGATCTTGCCGGTAGGTCAATATCGATTGCCAGTCTGACCAATCAGGCGCGGGCGATTGAAATGTATAGTAGACTCCTTGAGGTTCGACGTCGTCCAAATAGTACGTACGTATAGAATGAGAATGGGGCCGGTCCTGCCATTTTTGCCATTCTGGATTCACGATCGCAGCTCGTCCGGCAGACCACCAACGCGGTCGGCGATGCGACCGTAGCCGCACATGCGGCTGAGAAGCACATCGCTCTTCTGAAGCGCGCTCAATCGGAAGTCTCGGTTCAAAGGCCTCTGTTCGCGGATCAGGCCCACTATTGAGAATGACGAATCGCAATTTCCCCCTGAGCCCGAATTGCGCCCCTGGATGTTGTAAGCGTGCTTTATTGTTGGCGATCAAATATCAACGAACTCATGTAGTGCTCCCCTGATGTCAAGCCGGATCTGATCTATTTTAGTCCTGTCCAGCAGGTTCTGAGTTCTATGCTATGCTCGAGCTGTGGGTATGTTCAGTACCGAGCACGCGGTGAGCGTCCGCTGCAATGGGTTGTTCGGCGAGGCATCACTCAACTCCATTTGTCCTGCAACTCAATCAAACGAGAGGAACCCCATCCCGCGGAAGCCTTTCCAGCTGCCGTCCGGTAGCTTCTTGAGCACTCCGAGCACCGTGCCACGAACGTGCACCGGCGCGCCACCCGGCGATGTGACCAATGAGCCGGTCCACAGACCCCACCCGACTGCCCAGCCACCATCCAGAAAAGTTAAGTCCTTGGGTTCCGGAACGTAGCTCAGCACCTTGATGTTGGCAGTCTGGCGTTCGTTGCTCTCTCGGATAGCTTGCTTGCCGACTTCTGCCGGCGGTACTGGGCCGAGACGCACGGCGTCATCGGTCCACAAATCCGCCAGGGCAACCTGATCTAGCGACAACGTAGCGGCGATGTCCTGCTGGCGCATCTTCTGGATGGCGGCGCGGTCCGCAGCGCTGCCCCCCGTGACGCTTTCAGCCGACGCGACGGGTCCCTCAACCACTTTCCCTGCCAACGGGGCGGTGAACGTCGGGCCCCCCATCCCGCGGAAGCATTTCCAGCTGCCGTCCCGCATCTTCTTCAGGACCATCAGCCTCGTGCCACGAATCTGCTTCACCTCACCACCGGGCGAGTCAACATATGAACCAGTGATGTAGCCCCACTCGATTGCCCAGCCATCGAGTATCGTCAAGTCCTTGGTTTCTGCAACATAACTCAGCACCTTGACACCTGGGCGAGCGGACCAGCGTTCGTTGCTCTCTCGGATAGCTTTCTTGCCAATCTCCGCCGGTCGGCCCGGGCCGAGGCGCACAGGCTCATCGGTCCACAAATCCGTCAGCGCAACAGGATCTCGCGACAACGTAGCGGCTATATCCTGCTGGTGGAGTTTCTCAATTCCGGCCATATCTTGCGCCTTTTTATCGGTTGTCTGTGTCTGAGCAAAAACCGGTGTGTCAACTTTAGTGGCCCATACCACTAGACTTACAAGAAAGAACAGTACTCTCCATTTTGCCATCTTTGCCTCGCATAGCTCTGAGCCGCCGAACGCCCCGCATCACCCGGCCCGCGCGGAGCACTCATCGAAGCATGCGAAATTCGCTTCGCGGGCTCGGGTGCATCAACAAGGAGTCCGGAGGGGTCAGGCTTGAAATATTGACATTTGGCTTCCCTATTTCAGTTCTCGGTTTGCGGAGCGATGCCGCGTGACAATGTCTTGGTTACGCGAATGTCAATATTTCAAGCGCCCCCTCCGCGAGGGCCCCTCCGCGAGGGAGCGAGAGGAGGGCGGAGGTCACTGTGATTCCGAATAGTCCAGCTTGAAGTAGCCGCTTGCGTCGCCGACGACAAGTACGAACTTGCGCCCGCCGATGTCGACGTGGGTCAGACCCTCAGGTTTCAGCTTGGGGTCGAGATCAGACACCTTGCGTAGCGCCGTTTCCGCCGGCGGCTGATCGGTGCTGCCGTCCCACTCCCAGAGCGTGAACTCGCTCTTCTCATGATGTTCAGGCGCCCCGGAGATGATCAGAAAGAGGTTCAATTCAGGATCGTACTGGATGTCGCGAATCCCGAGCCCGGCTAGCGGGAGCGCGATGGGATGGGGTTCGGCAAGCTGGAGATTCTCGGTCGAGAAGGGGCCGGTTGGATTGCGAAGCTTGATTGCAACAATCAGAGCTTGATCTCCCTTTCCGAGCGGCGAACGAAGCCCAAGCAGCCAGCGCCCGCGTTTGAAGTCCCACGCGATTCCCTCGATGTTCAAGCCACCTTCGCTTCCCTTGGCCTCACCTTCGCCCTTCAACTCCGGCACGCTGTTTATCAAGAAGTCGCGAAGATTTGTAAGCCTCTCGGCCTTCTGAACGGTCTGGGTCGCGGGGTCGAAGGCGAATCGCACGAGCGCATTCCGATCTCCGCCGTTCGGCTTGGATTGAGAGCCTAGAACATAAAAGAAAGTCCCATCAAAGGTGATGCCTTCCGGATCTTCCACTTCCGAGTTGAGGGGAATGGGCTTGACCGAGCCGATCTGTTTGCCGGATTCGTCGAGCTGCATCCAGAAGACGTCGCTCTGCTTGTTGTCGTCGACGAACAGAACGCCGTTCGCTCCCGGAACAAACGCCGCCGCCGAAGCTTCGAACGATCCACCGTTGAATGGCGTTCCCGCGCCGGCGCTCGGCGGCTTGACCTTGGCCTTTCCCTTTGCGGTGGTCTCGATAATTGGCTTCTCCCCGCCGGAGCGCATCGAGCTGTTGACGTACAGCGCAAGCAAAACGGCGAGAATGACTCCCATCACTTGAGCGACAATTCGGCTGAGTCCGCTGATGTACGCAGCCTTGAGCCGCTCATCCTTTCCTTTCTTCTTCTTCTTTTTCTTTTTCTTCTCGCCTTTTTCATCGTCGGCGGATGGTTCGGCTGCCTCGGCGCTGGTCGCGTCGCCGCCAGGCAGCTCAATGGCCGCGCCACTGCCCGGAGCTATGACCGCCGGCGTTGGCGGGATTGCCGGAGCGACCGGCGTCTCTTCCGGTTTGTGAATCCGGGCTGCCTCCGCGTCCTCAGCCGCCGCTCGTTTTCTGATTGCCTCCACTGCTTCGCCGGAGAGGACTGCGGTGATATTAGCAGCAGTCTCGCCGGGATTCCTGAATGTGAGCACCGTTTGACCGAGCTGGATTTTGTCCCCGTGGCGCAGCGTATGGGCTTGAGACCCGAGCCGCTCGGAATTGACAAACGTGCCGTTGCGACTTCCCAGATCGACGATGCTGTAGCCGCCTTCGCGCGCCAGGACGATTCCGTGAGTGTTGCTCACGGTTGGATCCGTCAACACGATATGATTGTGCGGCGCCTTGCCGATCTCGATCTCGTGTTTGTCGATAGGGTATTCGAGCTTTTCGCCTGACGGCAGCACGCCGATCAGCCTCGGCGCATAGTACCGGTCAATGTGCTCCCGTATCTGGGAAGCGGTCGCAAGGCGAAGGCTTATGGCCGAGCGAAGCTGTCGCTTTATCAAATCAACACCGGCAGTGTCGGTTGGATCGGCGGTCGCCACAAGCAGCGCATCCGCCTCACGCGTGAAGGCGAACACCTGATGCTCGCGAGCGAGCTTTGGGGGGAACTCAGCGACCACCTTGTCGTCGACCTTCACCGCTTGAAGATCCACGATAGGGATCTGAAACGTCCGGTTCATCAAGTCGCGCAGACCATCTTCGCTCACCAGCCGCTCTTCGATCAGACCCGCGGATAGCCTTCGCCCGCTCGAGTTGCTGAGAAGGCGATCGATGTCGGCCTTGCTTGCCAATCCGGCTTCCGCGATTGCAGTCGCGAGCGATTCTTGCGTCAGCGGCGGCGGCGCCGCGCGCTTCGCGGCGGCGGCCACCTGGTCGACCGGGATCGCCCCAGTCTCGCTATGGTCGCTGAGCCGAAACGTGATCTTGGAGAGTCCAATCGCAATGACATCGCCATGATTAAGTTTTTGTGGGGCGGAGACCCGCTCGCCGTTGACGAAAGTGCCGTTGCGGCTTCCGATATCGGAAATGGTGTAGCCGCCGCTCTCGGCCCGCACGATCGCGTGGGCGGTCGACACGGCCGGATCCGCGATCACGATGTCGTTACGAGGCCCTTTGCCGATTTGAGTTTCGGTCTCGCCGAGCTCCCGGTCGAAGACGTCGCCGGTCGGAAGCAGAATCTTCAAGCTGGCCTTCTGTGGCGCAGACGGAGGCGTGTCGAGTCGTGTGTCGAACGCATTCGCTTCGAGGACGACGGTGCTCGAGGGAATCTTCGGAGGGCTTGGTGGCGCCGCTTTGGTGGCTTCCGGTTTTGACTCGACGGCTTCGACTGCTTCGGCGGGCAGAAGGTCCTTCACCTTGATCTGCAGGGAGTCGTAATATGCGTTGAGCTCCTGACCGCACCTGTAGCAGAAGCGTTGACCGTCGCGGGCCACGGGAGATTTGCACTTGGGGCATTCGAGCGGCATCAGTTTTATTATACCCTCAGAGCTAAAGCGTGCGCAGAGGGAGCGATCGAATTTCGATGAAGCTTTCCTGACCGATTGCTTTGAGCGCCAGCGACTCTTGTGTACGACGCGAGAGCTCGGCCTGTGGGCGGGCAGTATGATAGCGGCTGAGAATACCAAAAGCAAGAAAGCGCCTTGCGCTGGATCGGATGAGCAAATGCGGTATTTTCATTATGTTTGACACGATTTCATACGAGGTCTAGAATCGCATCATCAGACTTCAAGCGTTTAAGGAGCTAAGCACATGGGTCCACTTGGAATGCCCGAACTGCTGATTATTGCGCTGATCATCATAATACTGTTTGGCGCGCGCCGAATACCGGAGGTCGCCAAAGGGCTTGGGGAAGGTATCCGGCACTTCAAATCCGGAATGCGCGGCGATGATCGCGAGCTCGACGAGCGCCGCTATCGGGACGACGATCGTAAGTATCGCGATGAGCCGGCGAGAAGGGAAGAACCCCGCCCCTCGGCTTAGGCTTGTATCAGGCACCTCTCCCACGTCCCTCTGGTAACGCACGGATCCCTGATAAAGCTCCGCACACTGCAAAAACATCGTTCTCCGCCCGAGGCCGCTGCGATCGGTTGGCTGGCTGAATCTGCCTATTCAAACTCGTCGGTGAGCGGTTGCCGGCCCGCGAAGCCCGCGTCGGTCTCGTGCCACCAGCCTATCTCATCCTCATCAGGCCTCCAGCACAAGTACACGATGCGTCCGTCACGATCGTAAGGAAAATCCACCAGCCCGGTGCGAAAGTCCTTGACGTGCACGCCCAGGTATTCGATCTCCTGAATGGCCTCGCTGAACGCGATCAGGTGTGCAAGGTAAGCTGCCCCGAGCGGACTTCCGCCGCCGCCTTCCGAAGCCTTCTCGCGAGCCAGATCGATCTCAACACGCATATCCAGAAGGGCCTCGCGCTCCGCGATAACACGAGCCAGCAGCTTGCGAAGGCGAGGCATCAGACCTCGAGCCTCGCTCAGGGTGAACACTCTTTCTTCGTCGTTTTCGTCGTCGTTCATTGGCGATTCTAATGCTGCATTAAGCGAATTGCTCGGTCAAGGCGGGCCCGGCGTATCACGGTCTTGGACGCTGACGCGTCTGTTGGTTGAATTCGGGGAATTTGGATCCAGCTCCCGCGGCAGCGATGTTCGCTCGGGTTTCTTCGATCAAGCTGCTTTGAACCTTGTTTCGAAGGCGCTCGCTGCGCCCGTCGGTGAGGTGACCGATCAGAAGCATCATGCGATGCCAACTCGATTCAAGCTCGTCGGCGATGCAGGAAGTCTGAGTTATGTCGTACGGGATCGCGATCGTCTCACAGCCCAGCCTCGCGAAAACAGACAGGTAGCGCGCGGTCGCCAGATCGGGGCACAGAAGCCTGCGGTTGCCGAGCTTCAATTCGATTCCGAGCAAGGTGTGAAGCACCTCGACGTTGCAGCGTTTTGCCGGGGCGCGCAACTCGTACTGGCGAGTTCGCTGCGTGCGAATTCTGTACCGGTAAATGGCGCCGATAGACTGATCGCCCAATTGACGCGCGATCTCGGCGGCGATGTCTTCGGCTTTGACAGCGCGAACCCCACGAAAGCGATGGCCGTCGATCGACTCGATCTTGTCCTGTTTGGAGCTCATACGATGATCATTTTTGAGCCCGCGTTACTTGAGCACGAGCCCGCTCCAGGGCCTCCAGTACGCGTCCCGGCAAAATGCCGAGATATAACGTGCCGAGGATCGTCAGCACCAATGCCGCAGCCATCGAGCGGGCGACCGCCGGCGCTTTGAAACCAGCCGCACCCTCGGCGAAGAACATCGCTACAATAACTCGCAGGTAGTAGTACCATGAGATTGCGCTGTTGATCACACCGATCACCACCAGCACGTGAAACCCTGACGCCCACGCCGATTTGAACACCAGCAGCTTTGCCATGAAACCGCCGGTCAACGGGATACCGGCGAGGCTCAAAAGGAAAAGCGACAGCGCGCTCGAGAGACCGAGCGCTTGAAATCCAATACCTGCGTAGTCGGAAATCTCGACCCGTTTGTCGCCGCGGCGGGCGATCAGCTCGATCACCCCGAACGCGCCGATGTTGATCAGCACATAACTCAAAAGATAAAACGCTACTGCTCGCCAATCGTTTGCCACCATCCCAACCAGCGCATATCCCGCGTGGGCGATTGATGAGTAAGCGAGCATCCGTTTGATGTTACTTTGAACGATCGCGACCAGGTTGCCGACGGTCATCGTCAATATGGCCATTATGACGAGCGCATCCGTTACCGACGACTGAAGCGAGCGCAGCGCCTCTGAACTTAATCCGATCGAAGTTGCGGCAAAGGTCAAAATGAACACCCGCGAGAACGAGGCAAAGGCCGCCGCCTTGGAGCCGGTCGACAGAAACGCAGTCACAGGCGTGGGCGCGCCTTCGTAGACATCGGGTGACCAGACGTGGAACGGCGCAGTTGCCACCTTGAATCCGAAGCCGACGATCATCATTGCGGCTCCCGCAAACAGCATCTCCTGCGAGTACAACTGCCCGGAAGCGATTCGCTGCTTGATAAGCAGCAGGTTCGTCGTTGCGCTGGGTTGAGCCGCCGGATTGTACGTCGCACCGTAGACGAACGCGATACCGTAGAGCAGGAACGCCGTCGAAAACGAACCAAGGATGAAGTACTTCATCGCGGACTCGTTGGAGCGCAGATCGCGGCGCCGATACCCGCACAACACGTAGGTCGATATGGAGGTAATCTCCAGACCCAGGAAGATCATCACCAGATCGTTTGCCGCCGACATGAAAAGCATTCCGGTAGTTGCGAACATCAGGAGGGCGAAGTATTCGCCCACAGGCAGCCCTTCGTCTTCCACCCAGCGAAGCGAAATCAACACCGTCAAAAAGGTCACGATCAGGAAGATCATCGCGAATGCGAGCCTGAAATCGTCGGTGATGATCATGCCCTTGAAGGAGGTTTCGCCGTTCCGTCCCCACAGGCTCACGACGGCAACGGCTGCACCGGCGACACCCATCAGCGACACGGCTCCCGCGACTCGGCGCTCGATCTTGCGGGAAAGCGCATCGATCATCATTATGAGCACCGCGACCGACGCCGTGATCGTCTCAGGCAGTATCGCGTGATAGTTGATTCCGATCGTTTCCATTAGCGCTCTTCGGTTTCAGCAGTGTTGACGGTCCTCGCGGCAATTTCTGCGGCCGGGCTGAGTCTCGCCTTGATCGACGCGATTGCCTGGGCGCTTCGCGAGAGGAACGCGCTCGGATAGACGCCCATCACTAAGACCAGGACCGCTATGGGGACGAGCACGAGCTTCTCCCTGAGGTTCAGATCCGCGAGCTTCAAGTTGCTTGGATTGCGAGCCTCACCGAAGATCACTCTCTGGTACATCCACAGCATGTAGACTGCTGAGAGGATCATTCCCAGCGCCGCGAGCGAGGCAAATAGCTTCGCGTGGGGCAGCAGAGTCGACGTAAACGTGCCGACCAGTATCAGGAACTCGCCGACGAAGCCGTTCAACAGCGGCAGCGCGATTGAGGACAACATGACGATCATGAAGAAGGTGGAAAACACCGGCATTACGTTGGCAAGTCCGCCGAACTCGGCTATCAGGCGCGTGTGACGACGGTCGTAGACCATTCCGACGATGATGAACAACGCGCCGGTCGAGACTCCGTGGTTCAACATCTGATAAAGCGCGCCCTGCATTCCCTGGTCGGTGAAAGAGAAAATGCCGAGTACCACGAATCCGAGATGGCTCACCGACGAGTAAGCCACGAGCTTCTTGAGATCAGGCTGGACCATCGCGACCAGCGCGCCGTAGATGATCCCGACCACTGCAAGCGAGCAAATCAACACCGCCCACTGATGCGATGCGTCCGGAAAAAGGGGCAGGTTGAATCGCATCAGACCGTAGGTTCCCATCTTCAGCAGCACTCCTGCGAGCAGCACCGACCCTGCGGTCGGCGCTTCAACGTGCGCGTCGGGCAGCCAGGTGTGAAAAGGGAAGAGCGGGACCTTTATCAGGAAAGCCAGTGCGAACGCCCAGAAAAGCCAGCTCTGGGTCGTCGGGTCCAAGAGAAACGCGCCGGATCTGACGTCGCCTGTTATGGCCGAGATGTCGAACGTGAAATTCAGCGTTGCGCTCCCGTGCAGATAATAAAGCGCGATAATCCCGGCAAGCATCAGCAGCGAGCCCACTACGGTATAGATCACGAACTTCACCGCCGCGTAGATGCGCCGATCTCCCCCCCACACACCAATCAGGAAGTACATCGGCACCAGCATCACCTCCCAGAAGAGGTAGAAGAGGAACATATCCATCGCGACGAACACGCCGAGCATGCCGGTTTCAAGCGCGAGCATCGCGACCAGGAATTCGCGAAGCCGCTTGTGGATCGAGTTCCAGGACGACAACAACGCGAGGGGCACGAGGAACGTTGTGAGGATGACCAGCCACAGGCTCAAGCCGTCGATCGCGACGTGGTAACGAACGCCGAGATTAAAAGCCTTGATCCATTCGACGTTGGTTTCGAACTGGAGGCCGTCCGATTTGTTGAACCCGATCGGCAGCGAAAGCGAAACAACAAAAGTCGCGAGAGAGAAGAGAAGCGCGGTCCATTTGAGAGCATTCTCGTTTGGCTTTTCACTCCTGCCAATCGATAGGACGGCAATCGCTCCGGCGATCGGCAGGAAGGTGATGAATGTGACTATGTATTCGTTCATCACTATGAATGCGATCAGGAGCGGCCACACGGGGCCGCCCCTGCAGCGCTACTTCATCACGAAGTAGCCGATTATCAACAACGCTCCAAGAACCAGCACCGCCACGTAGCTTCGAGCCAGGCCTGATTGAAGATAGCGCATTGCGCCTCCAAGCAAGCTTGCGAGATACCCGGCTCCGTTGACCGCTCCATCGATGATGTAAACGTCGATGATCTTCCAGAGCACAGCGGTTGAAGTCTGCTTTATTGGCTGAACGACAGCAGCGTTGTAGATCTCGTCAACGTAGTATTTCTGCTCGAGTAATTTGGGAGGCTCCCAGAGAGGCTTGCGCTTGAACCACCACCAGCCAAATCCGATACCGCCTATCGCGATCAGCGACGAAACAACCGTGAGGGTCAGTTCGACGCTATGGTCTTCAGCAACATGCACCGCCTTCGCGCTTAAGTCATCCCTGAGTCCCTCTTCATGAGCCAAATCCTCGGCGGTGCCCACGGATGGCTCCAGAAAACGCTCAAAGTAGTTGCCTATCTTTCCGCCAGACAGGCCTTCGGGTACTCCCAAGTAACCGGCCGATATAGCGCCAAGAGCCAGGATCGCGAGTGGAAGCACCATCGACCAGGGAGACTCGCGCGGTGAGTGATGGTCGGAATGGTGTGCTGACTCCGAATGCACGGGATCGGAATGTTGATCGAACCGCTCCTTTCCCCAGAACGTCAGCACCATCAATCGGGTCATGTAAACAGCTGTTAGAACGGCGGTTAAAGCACCGATCATCCACAACGTGGTCGGCCACGGCGTAGGCAAGATACCGGAAGTGAATGACCAATATAAGATCTCGTCCTTGCTGAAGAATCCCGACAAAAATGGGACGCCCGAAATTGCCAGCCATCCGACTAACATCGTCGCGAACGTTATCGGCATGTACTTCTTCAAACCGCCCATTCGTCTCATGTCCTGTTCGTGATGCATGCCGATGATCACCGAACCTGAACCGAGAAACAGCAGCGCCTTGAAGAACGCGTGGGTGAATACGTGAAAGATGCCCGCCGAGAAAGCTCCCACTCCGCAAGCGAGAAACATGTAGCCGAGTTGCGAGATCGTAGAATAGGCCAGCACCTTCTTGATGTCCCACTGCGCGAGTCCGATCGTTGCAGCGAAGAGAGCCGTAGCCGCCCCGATGATCGCGATGATCAACATCGCTGTTGGCGCTTGGACATAAATCGAGCTTGCCCGCGCGATCATATAGACTCCCGCGGTCACCATCGTGGCCGCGTGAATCAAGGCGCTCACGGGTGTTGGACCGGCCATCGCGTCGGGCAGCCATACATAGAGCGGTATCTGCGCGCTCTTGCCGACCGCGCCGACAAACAGCAGCACCGCTATAGTTGTTATTCCGCCCGCGAAGATCACCGACCACGTGAGCGGATCGGCAGCTTGCATTCTGGCCCAGTTGAACGCGCCGTGAATCCCGCGCGCAGGATCGTCGAAGTAGAAAATCGTTCCGGCTTTCAAGAACAGAAGCATTACGCCGAGCGCAAATCCGAAGTCGCCTATGCGGTTGACGACGAATGCCTTCTTCGCTGCGTCGTTCGCGAAGTCCTTGGTGAAGTAGTAGCCGATCAGCAAGTAGGAACAGAGCCCCACACCCTCCCAACCGACGAACATCAGCAGGAAGTTGTCGGCGAGCACAAGCGTCAGCATCGAGAACATGAACAGATTCATGTACGCGAAGAAGCGCCAGTAGCCCTTGTCGCCGCGCATGTATCCGGTTGCGAATACGTGTATCCAAAAGCCGACGAAGGTGACGAACAGAATGTAGATAGCCGACAGCGAGTCCAGTAGCAGCGAGAAATCAGCCCGAAAGCTGCCGACGTTGATCCAGGTGAACAGA
>DATIFP010000226.1:0-23407 GCA_035455165.1 Blastocatellia bacterium | reverse complement strand
GTGACGCGTAGTAACAAGACGGACATCTTTGGTGGGGTGACCGTCGCCCAGCTTGCCTGTTGCGATCAGAAGAGCTTCACGATGACCGAAGCGACTTATTGGACTAAGCCTTCGCAAACGACCAGCGGGGACATGTCGGGGACTTACCTGACCTCAAGCGCGGGGTATAACTTCAACACCCTGTACGAGACCAGCGCGACTGATCCCGACGGCCAGATCACAGCCTACAGTTACGATCCGTGGGGGAACCCGACTGGCTTCACCTCGCCGACCGGCGCGACCGGGTGGACCGGTTACAACGCGTGGGGCGAGCAGACTTCTTCAAGCATCACTTACAACGACGGAGGGACGAATAAGACGATCACCGAGACCGCGGTCTACGACGCGTGGGGACAGATGACCTCGTCGGTTGACGCTAATGGGGCGCAGACGAATTACACCTATAGCAACATGGGAAGGATGATCACCGCGACCAATCCGTTCCCGCAGGGAGGCACCCCCGGACCGGTGACCACGTATACGTACGATTCGCTTGGACGGAACACGCTGGTGACCTTGCCTGGAGGGAACACGGTCCTGTCAACCTATACAAACAGCACCATTGTGACCATGACCGATCAGGTGAATCGGAAGATCAAGCGCGAGATGGACGGGCTCGGCCGGTTGATCAAGGTCACCGAGCAAGACGTGGCCACTGGCTCGCTGGCTCAAGAGACGACATATACCTACGACCTCGCGGATCGACTAATCGGAGTCAATCAAGGGAATCAGACACGAGCATCCAAGTACGATTCACTAGGGCGGTTGCTGTTCGAGCGAATCCCCGAGCAAGCCGCGACAATCAACGACGGGACTGGAACGTTTTGGAGTTCGAAGTACACCTACACAGACGGGGGCGCGCTTGCGACAAAACAAGATGCTCGCGGAGTGATAACGACTTACGGTTATGACACTCTGCATAGATTGAACTGGATCAGCTACAGCACCGTTTCCGGAGTAACCACCGCGCCGCCGGTGACTTACAACTACGACAACACTCCAAGTAGTGCGACTCAGGGACTGTTGTTATCTGTAAGCGCGGGGAGCGGCTACTCAGAGACCTATGGGTATAACGTTGGCTATGGCAACGGCGGAAATGGAGGGAACAAGCTAACTCTGGGATCAGTGACGAGAGTGATCGATGGGCGGAGTTACGTGACGAGTTATCAGTACAACACGGCGAATCAGCTCACGCAGATTACCTATCCGTCCGACCGGGTGATTAATTTGGGTCACGACAGCAAAGGGCGAATCACATCAGTGGGTTCATTCCTGAGCAGCGTGACTTACAATGGGATCGGCCAGGTCACCGGAACGACGTTGGGCAATGGCGTGACAGAGAGCTTTGGGTATGATGCGAACCGGACGCAGCTGAACACTCAAGTAGCGACACAAAGCGGTGGACCGACTGGCGGGCTGATCAACCTGAGTTACGCGTATCAGGCCTCCGCAGGTCAGATGGGCTCGGGGTCGACAGCAGGTAACGCAGGCGATTTGATGTCAATTAGCGGGACTATAGGCGGACTATCTGAGAGCGCGGCTTACACTTACGACAATCTCGGACGGCTAGTGACTTCGAATCAGACGAGCAACGGGTCGTCATCTCAGCGTAGATTCGCATATGATCGATGGGGGAACCGGACAGGGATGTGGGACGCGGTGAGCGGCGGGAACCAGATTCAAGCGATTACTCTACAGCAGTCGGGCGGCGCTCCGACGAATCGGATCTTGAGCGTGACCAGCGGCTCAACTCTGAACTACACATATGACTCGGCAGGAAATGTCACAAACGACGGAGCGCACGCCTACGGTTACGACAGCGAGAATCGGTTGGTCAGTGTAGATGGCGGCTCGACTGCAAGCTATGCCTACGATCATCAAAACCGAAGGTACAAGAAGACTGTGGGCTCGGCGGTGACGCACTACTTATGGCAGGGCGACACGACATTGTCCGAGCATAACGGCGGCACTGGAGCTGTCCTGATTGATTATGTCAATTCCGGCCGTCGCGTCATCGCGAAAATAGCGGGCGGCACAACCCAATACCTCCTCAGCGACCGCTTGAGTGTGAGACTGGTGCTTGACTCGAGCGGAAATGTGGTAGGTCGGCAGGCTCACTTGCCTTTTGGAGAGGAATTCGCCGAAAGCGGGAGTCAGGAAAAACATCATTTCGCGAGCTATGAGAGGGATGGTGAAGTCGGATCCGACTACGCCGTGAATAGGCAGTACTATCAGGGGCTTGGTAGGTTTGGGCGGGTCGATCCCTTCGAAGGGAGTAATAACGTCACTAATCCACAGAGTTTGAATCGCTATTCTTACGTTCAGAATGACCCGATTAACGCGGATGACCCACTGGGGCTATTTCCGATAATCGATTTGGGTGGCGGTAGCTTCGCCTATGGAATCTGCTTTAGATTTGGTGAGGCTGTTTGGTGCGAGTGGAGAATCTACACCGAATATAAGCCCCCCGCGCAAAAGCCAACGCCGCCATGTCCTCGCAGTTATAAGGCCCCCCTCACTGGCAACCGGCTTGAGACCTACGATGCACAGCGAGACATTGTCCGTGACAGGCTACAGAACTCCGATCGGTGCAAAGATTATCTAAGCAAGCATGGGATCGACCCAAGTGCAGCCTTGTCTGCGGTCAATGCCCAAAATGCCTATGATGGAGCCACCTCAGAGATCAGTCGCCTCGAAGCGGGACTCGTCAGCCCCGACGTGGATCTAACCAACCCTCGAATTGCGCAGTTCGCAAACAGTTGCGTGTCCGCGAAGTTCAAGCACCTTGGCGGTCGACTCGGAGCAGAGACGGCAATCTGGCCCGGGCAGCAGCTTGGAGCAACCGTCGAAGAACGCAGCGACGTCTACTACGGGAATGATATTTCCGCATCAAACATCTTGCACGAGGCGTTGCATTCGTTACTTGGAGTGGGCGATGCTGAATTGGCTCGGCAACTAAACGTGACACTGCCCGGTAATGGAAGTACGAAGGAAATCAGCGATGCGCTGCACAAGCATGGATGCGGAGGAGATTGACATGGTTTATGTAGATATGGGAGGACACTCACATCAGCACTCCGACTTCGCGCTCAGCATGTGGCAAATGTGCGCTAAGCTCTTTTCGAGCGCGTTTGCATTGCTTTGCTTAGTGCAAGGTGTAGTGTGCGCGGGATATCAAACCAAGGTGCTCTCGCATTCGACGAAGCCGATCGTCGCGGTGCGTTTTACGCCTTCGGGCGGCGTCATTGCCGTTAGTGAGGATGGCGCCATGACTCTGTGGAATGGTGATACAGGCCGTCCTATCTGGAACATCAGCTTGGCGCGCGCTCCCCGGAAGAACGATTACACGCAGATCAAGATTAGTGCCATGGACTTGTCACCTGATGGCCGCATGGCCGTTGTTACGTACCTTCGTTCCGGCGTCGATCGGAATCTTATCGACGAAAACGCCGCGGACCCAACCAAGCAGAAGGACGGTGTTTGGGAGACTCATGTCGTTCTAATTGACGCTACTGACGGCGCAATCAAGAAGGATATTGAGGACGTTCGTGATACATCGGTCAGAGCCGTGCTTTTTGCGTCGAGCGCCAAATATGTTTTTGTCACCACTTCGACTTCCATGGCCCGTGCTGTTATGAAGCATCAGCCTCCCACTTCCACGACATACGTATTGAGCAGCGACACCGGACAAGTGGTGCGGTCCTTTCGGTCTCAAGGTTGGATAGCAAGCGCGACATTATCGCCTGACGACAAGCGCTTTGCCGCCGCCGCACAACAATACATGGAAGGGGGCACGAACTTTTTCGAACTGCAGTTTTATGATGCCGACACGGGACAGTTGCTGCACAATTCAAAGTTCGAGACAACTCGGAGCGCGGCGATCAGCTTCTCTTTTGATGGTAGTCTATTGGCAATAAGCCGCTCCGGAAGAGATGGCATATACATAGAACTCGTGCCCAAAGACGTAGCGGGAAAGGTCACTCATTACGTCCCTGCACCCCGATCTACGGAATGTCGCGCCATCGCATTCATCAGCGAGCTGCACCGGATAGTTCTGGCGGGCGGAACGTTACACCTAGCGGGTTTCGATGATATTGGTACCGCGAGGTTCAAGGATCAAGGCGGCATCGTCTTCGTTGTCGACCAGAGAAGCGGTGAGAAACTCAGAACATGCGCGTTCGCATCATTCGTAACGTGCCTCGCCGTATCGCGCGACGGTTTGAAAATGGCTGCCGGAATGTACGACGGCCGGATCGCTATCACGGCAGTTGTGTAACCTTGTGAGCGGCGTGATGTGTAATGGAGTCGGTCAATTGAGCCGGAGCGCCTTGGGAAACTGCGTAAGTATGACAGGCAATGAACCCAGAAGGTGTTGCTTTGAATGAATCGTCGCCGACGGTGAGAACGAGGGTCACATTATTCCGCTGGTGCGCCGAACTCTGATACGGCGGCGAGATCCCTCAACACCAGGGCCTCAACAGCGAGGGCCGCTTCCTCGACCGACGGTGACAGCAACGCGCCCGCGTCAAAGTTCTGGCCTTCGATTGCGTACACGATGAGCTGTCGCGGAAGCTGGCCGAGCGCTCGCGCCAGTTCAATGGCCTCGACAACGCCAAAGGCATGAGTAGAACAGTGGAGCATATCTTTCGCGAGTGGTTGTTTGCTCGCATCGATGCGGTGGATCTGTCCCGGTTGAGCGTCAGACGAAGCGGCATCGAGAATGATTACAGTGTCAGCGTCCTTCCATTCGTCGAAGAGCGCAAGCTGGTCGCCGCGCCATTCGAACACGCGAAAACATTCGCCGGCACGCGGCTTCAGGCGCGAAGCGACGAGCAGACCAACGGCGTCATCCCCGCGATGCTCGTTGCCTACGCCGATGACGAGTCTTTTGCGTCGTTGAGGCATTATGTGCTCGGCATTCTAGTAACGGCTTCATCCGTGTGGATCCGTCAAATCCGCGACATCCGTGGCCTATAGAACACGGGTGATACTGATTCGACGGATTTGCACGGATACTGCCGCCTAGAATTTCTCACGCCTCTGCAAGTTCTCTCTCAACCGTCAGCTTCAGAAAATGCGTCGCGCACGAGATGCAAGGATCGTAGTTGCGCACCGCCTGCTCACACTGCCAGGTCAGCTTGTCATTCGACAGATCGAGATGCTGAGGCACGAAGCTCCAGAGATCGCGCTCGATGGTTTTCTGATTCTGCGAGGTCGGCGGAACTATCTTGGCGTCGAGTATCAGTCCGCCCCCGTCGATGCGATACCGGTGATACAAGAGCCCGCGCGGGGCTTCGGTACAAGCGAATGCCGATGCCGGTCTCGATTCGACTTCGACCGCGGGTCTCTCGACACCGGGGCAGGTGTCAGGCTTGACTTCGCTGACATTAAGCGCCGCCCCACGCCGTTATGGTCTGGACCCCAACCGCGAAGGAAGCAGCGCGAGTGATAAGAGGGCGGCCAGACCCGCCAGCGCCGCTCCGAAGTAAAACGTCGCCGTCGAATCCACCTTGTCCCACAGCACACCTCCGATGTAGCTTGCCAGGATCTGTGTCACCCCGACGACCGCCGAGTATATTCCAATCGCGGTTGCGCGTCCGGCTTTGCCCGCGGTATCAACGGCGAGCGCCTTCGAGACCCCATCTGTCAGCGCGGGGAACAAACCATAAAACGCAAACAGCGGCCAAACGAGCCACGCGGCGCTCGCAAGCGCGAACCCCGCATAACTCGCAGCGTAGATCGCGAAACCGATCACCAGCAGATTGCGCCGTCCAAAACGATCGCTCGCCGCGCCCGCGGGGACCGACGAGATCGAAGACACCGCATTGTAGAGCGCATAGGCGAGGATCGTCGAACCGATTGCCAGTCCCAATTGCTCGGCGCGGAGAATCAGAAACGCGTTTGCCGAATTCGCCAGGCCGAACACTGCAGTCACAATCAGCAATCGCTTGTACTCGCGAGTTGTGCCGGCGAGCGAGAGGCGAATACTGGTCTCACCCGCGACGACGTCGCTCCGCCGCTCTCGAACCGCAAGGATCATCAACGCTGCAATCGATGCCGGAATCGCCGATATTAGAAAGATCTTTCGCGCTTCGAGGCCGGCCCATCCGACGAGCGCAAGCCCAACCAGCGGCCCGAGCACCGCTCCAGACGAATCCATCGCGCGCTCGAATCCGAATGCGAGGCCTCGCTGGTCGCCCGCTGAACTCTCTGCCAGCAACGCATCCCGCGGCGCGGTGCGGATTCCCTTGCCGAATCGATCGGCGAATCGCGCTCCTAGTACGACCGGCCATACCCCGGCGAGCGAGATCATGGGTCGCGAAACGGCAGTCAAAGCGTACCCGACAAACGCGACTGGCTTGCGGCGACGGATTCGATCCGAGATCCAGCCCGATATCCCGCTCACCACGCTTGCCGTGCCTACAGCGATACCTTCTATCAAACCGACGACCGTAGCCGGTGCTCGCAGAGTTTGAGTCAAAAATGTCGGCAGTATCGGATAGATCATCTCAGAGCTGATGTCAGCCAGCAGGCTCACCAGGCCGATGATGACGGTGCTGCGTGAGAGACGGGACGATGACGACGTGACAGAGCCAGAAGCGACGCTCGCCTCTTCCCTGCCCCTCTCCTCCTCTGGTCCCTCTTTTTTCATCTGGCCTCGAGCGTCAGCTTAGCGATGAAGAACCACGAACCGGATGGCTCGATCTGGATGTTGCCCACTCGCGTCCGCGCCGCCATCACGTTTGCCGGATACCAAAGATATATCTGCGGCAGCTCATCCGAGACCGTCTGCTGGATTTTGTGGTAGAGATCGAGCTTCGCCACGCGATCGTTGGCGCGCTCGGCGTCGATGATCCAGCGATCCACAGTCGGGTTGCAGTAGCGCATTCGATTCTGACCGCCCCGGTCGGTCAGCATCCCAGCGATTTTAAGGTAGACCTGTTTCTTCGCGAGCGGTGATTCCGCAGAGCTTGCCTCTTGTGCTAACCGGGCGACTTCCTCGTTGGGACAATACTCACGACGCGCGAGTATCGCGGCAAGCTGATCAAGGCGCGGCCGCATCTGAGCGGGATCGCTGGTCCCGCGCAGCTTGGCAATGTTGTCGTTGAATTGCGAATCCTGATAGCGGCTGTGATAAACGAATTGAAACACATCCGTCAGTTGATTGAAGCCGGGCCCGATCAGGTAATACAGATCAAACTGCGCCTTGTTGAGCCGGTCGAACAGGGTCGCCGGCTCGAGCGACTGGAGCTCGAGTTGAATGCCCACTCGCCTCAACTGATCCTGCATAATCGCGGCGATGTTCCTCGAGAGTTGAGTCGTCGTAGTCAACAAGGTGAGCGTCAGCCGTGGCTGCGGACCATCGTCGTCCGGGTCGGTATACCCCGCTTCGTCCAACAATTCCTTCGCGCGTTGGGGGTCGTGGTCGTAGACGATGACGGTCGAGTCATAAGCCCAATGCTCGGGAGGCATGATCGCGTTTGCCTTTCGCGCCTGGTCCCTGAGCAAACGATGAATTATGAGGTCGCGGTCGATCCCGTATGCGACAGCCTGGCGGAGCTTCTGATTGGACAGCAACGAGTTTGGCGACACGTTGACACCGAGATATCCAATGCTCGCGCCGTCGCCGATTACTACTTGCATATCGCGACGGCGACCCAGCGCGCGCAGTGTTTCCGGGTCGAATTGTGCGTTGTAAGCCAGGTCGACCTCTCCGCTCATCAACTCGGCCTGGCGGGTGCTGTTGTCGGTGACGACCTTGATGTGAACCTGAGGGATGTTTGGAGGGCCACCCCAATAATCGGTGTTGGCCTCGAGCCGGATGACGTCGCCTTCCTTGTAAGAAACAAAGCGGTAGGGACCGGTGCCCGTGGGGGCGTTGTTCATTTCGAGGCCCGCGCCTTCGGGGATGATTCCGATGGCTGGAAGGTTCCCGAAGAAACTGTAAAAGGGTTCTCTCGCGCGGAAGATAACGGTCAGCGGGTCGGGAGCTTCGATCGAGCTGATCTTGTCTACAGCGCCACGAATCGGAGACTTGAGTGCCGGCGAAATGATCGAATCGAACGTATACTTCACATCCGCCGATGTAAGTTGCTTGCCGCTATGGAACTTCACACCCGGACGCAGATGAAAAGTAAAAGTCATGTGGTCCGCGGACTCTTCGAATCGTTCGGCTAGCGACGGAACATATTCAAATCTCTCGTCCTTGACCACCAGCGTGTCATAGATCAACTGCATTATGCGTGCTGAGGTTTGAAAACTAGTTGAGAAGCGAGGATCGAATCCACGAGGCGCAGCTTCGATTGCGATGACCAGGGTTCCAGGCTCACCCCCCCGACGGCACCCTGCTGCTGGAAGCGTCATAGCGGCCAGGCAAAGCGCCAGGAGGAAGTGACGCGCTGCGTTGGATGAAAGCTTGTAGGGGCGGCCCTCTGTGGCCGCCCCTCTTTCCCGACAAGCTATGTTCAACAATGTGCGCAAAGGGTTGAACGGAGGGGCGGCCACTGAGGGCCGCCCCTGCAAGGCCTTATTTCGAGTGCTGCAAGATGAGGTTCAACTCCGCGATGCGTTCGCGCAATCGCGAAACCGCCTGTTCGCTGTATGCGTGAGGCGGCGATATGGTCGCCTTAATCCGCGCGATGTGGTCGAAGGCACGGCCGATATGAGATTTCGTGATCCGTCCGTCTTGCGCCGCTTTGACCATAGCCTCCCACGCGCCGGTCGCGCGTTCCGGAGAACTGGAATCGGCAATCATCACCATATCCACGCCCGCTTCGATTGCCATCACCGCAGCCTCGGACAATTCACGGTCGGTTGTAATCGCTCCCATCTCGAGATCGTCAGTAATCGAAAGCCCTTTGAAGCCAAGCTCCTCGCGCAACAAACCTGTGGCAACGTTCTTGGACAGCGATGAGGGTAAAGGCGCCGGTCCGTCGAAAGCCGGATAGTGCGCGTGTGCCACAATCACAGCATCCAACCGCGCATTGATCTTGGTGAACAACTCGCTGTAAGGCGCGACCTCATGTTTGAGGATCTGGTCACGCGAGCTGTCGACCGTCGGGAGCGCATCGTGCGAATCCAGTGTCGCGGCGCCCAGTCCCGGGAAATGCTTGGCAACGCCGACCACTCCTCCGCGCTTCAGGCCTTCCAGGTACGCGCCTCCCAAACGAACGACTTCGGCAACCGAACTTCCGAGATAACGTCCCTTCAAGCCGTTGTTTGCCGCATCGTCGACCGCAATATCAAGCACAGGCGCGAAGTTCGTATTGAACCCCAATGTTCGCAGCGCCTCTGCGTTAATCTCACCCATCCGCGCCGCGATCGAGGCGTCTCCCGCCGCCCGCAGCAGATCCGCGGAGGGCATCGGTGAGTATATTTCCTTCAGGCGGTCGACACGCCCGCCCTCCTGATCGACCGCGATGATCGGTGGCACCTCGGTCAGGGAGCGTATCGTCGAAGTGAGTTCCGCGACCTGTTGCGCGCTTTCGATGTTGTGCTTGTTGAGCAGGATTCCGCCCGGCTGGATCGTCTGCAGCAGGCTTCGGGTCATCAGATCGAGCTGCGGCCCGGGTAAACCTATGAGTAAGAGTTGTCCGATTCTATGTTCAAGTTTCATTTTGGATTTTAGAATTTTGATTTTGAAGCGGCATAGACTTTAGTCTGTGTCTGATCGCCACAGACTAAAGTCTATGCTGTTTCCAGAATCCAAATTCGATATCACCCTCTGTTCTCGAAGAGCGCCTTCAAGCTCGTATCATAAGGCTCACGCGCGACACCGGCGTCGGTGATTATAGCCGAGACGTAACGATGCGGGGTCACGTCGAAGGCGGGATTCGCTACCATCACGCCCTCAGGCGCGACGGCTTGGCCGCGAAAGTGAGTGACCTCTTCGTCGGCGCGCGACTCGATAGGAATCTGATCGCCGGAATTCAGCGTGAGGTCCACGGTCGATAGCGGCGCCGCAACGTAAAACGGGATGTTGTTTTCATGTGCCGCGATCGCAACCATGTACGTGCCGATCTTGTTGGCGACGTCCCCGTTTGCCGCTATGCGGTCCGCTCCGACGATGACGCAATCGACGTCGCCGGACTTCAGAAAGTGACCCGCCATGCTATCCGTGATCAGCGTGACCGGTATGTTCTCCTTCGCCAACTCCCACGCGGTGAGCCGCGAGCCTTGGAGAAACGGCCGAGTCTCATCGGCGTATACTCGCACGTGCTTGCCTGCTTCGACCGCGGCGCGTATCACGCCAAGAGCGGTTCCAAACCCCGCAGTTGCGAGCGCGCCGGCGTTGCAATGAGTCAAGACTGTCCCGTTGTCGGGAATGAGGTCGGCCCCATAGGCCCCCATCCGCTGGTTGCTCTCGACATCCTCGCGGTGGATGTCCTGGGCCTCGACGACGAGCTGTTTCTTTATCTCGTCGATTGAAGCGCCCTCGCGGAGTCCGTGCTTGAACGCCCATCGCATTCGTTCAACTGCCCAGAACAGATTTACCGCGGTCGGGCGGGTCACAAGCAGCCGCTCGCATACTCGATGAAAATCCCTTTCAAACTCGTCCAATGAAGCAGCGCCGGAGTTCTTCATGCCTAGTGCTATGCCCATAGCGGCGGCGACGCCGATCGCGGGCGCGCCTCGCACGACCATGTCTTCGATCGCTATTGCCACTTCGTCGTGAGTCTTGAAGATCGGATAAAGCTCGTGGGTTGGAAGCCGCCGTTGATCGATCATAACGACGCCTTCGTCGGTCCACTCGATAGTCTTAATCATCGCCGCGACGATCATAACGAATGGTGATGGAGGTTGGCAACGATCCGGTCAAGCAACACGATCCGGTCAAGCAAGGCAGGATGCCGACCTCGTGATGAGTCGCCAGAACCGATTCAATGGGCTCGGATTATGATTTAACGTAGACCAGCCGTCCTCCGAAAATGCCTGGATGACACGCAGGTAACATGCAATCGCGAGTGGAGGCCAGTCAATTCAAGCCAGTGTCAAGCATTGGCCGAGGTTGAAATCCTCTATTCGGCGAGGATAGTATCTGACTCCAGCGATCCTTCAGTCGGCGAGACTAATAGCTTTCTAGGCGTGTCACACAATGAAATACGGCGGTCTCGTGAATGCTGTCTAAGCAGCCTGTAAAAACTCAAGGGATGCCAAACACAAGGTTCAAGGCGCTGACGTGCGCTTTGACTCTCGCGGTGATTTTCTCTGGGCGCGTTTCATCGCTCGGCGAAGAGCGAACTCAACGCCGCCACGACCAGATCAGCGGTTCACCATCCGCATCGATATTCAGCGTAGCGCAGGACGAGGACGGCTTTTTGTGGGTGGGAATAGAGGGTGGCGGCCTCGCTCGATTTGATGGCCGCGAGTTCAGGCGCTGGGCTCCGGACAAGCTCACGACTCACATTTTATTCGCGAGGAGTGCCGGTGAGGCACTTGTCCTGATCGCCGAGCCCGAAGGCGGCTCCCAAGCCGGCAATACACTGTACCGAATCGCGGGGGACGGTGTTGAACAAATTCCGGGACCGGACGGCCAATCGTGGACCGGAGTGAGGGACGCTGCATACGATGAGCTGCACAGGCTGTGGGTAGCTCGCAGGCACGAACTGTTTTACCGAAGCAATTCGGGAGAGTGGATTCCGCTTTCATCAGGCCTATTGGCTGCGGATCAGATTCGCAGGTTGGCCCCGAATCGCGGCGACGGTGTCTTCGTCGTGACTACCGGTGGAATACTGTCGATTGATAACGGCGGCTCCGTTTCACGCATCGCCAAGACTTCCTGGGCCGCTGACGTAATCGATCGACGAGACGGTTCGATCTTCTATGCGGAGATGAAGCCTGACGGTGGTGGGATTTTTGAACTGCGAGATGGGCGCCACACTGAGCTGGCTTTTCTCTCGGCTCGGTTTAACCAGTTCGTCCTCCGAGGCCGGGCCGTGTGGGCCGCCTTTGACAAGGGAGTGGTTGCACTGAGGTCGGGAGAGGAGCCGGAGTTGCTCGGACCAGCGGAAGGAGTGCCTGGGGGAGTCGCATTTGTTGACCGCGAGGGCAGCCTTTGGGCGGGAACAGCAGACGGACTCGTTCAAATCCCTGAACCTGAGACTGTCATCTGGGATCAGAGGGACGGGTTACCCGTGCCTGCCACGCGGTACCTTGCAAAGACTAACGAGGGACTCTGGCTTTCGACCTGGGGCGGGCTTTGCCGTCTGAATTGGGTGGGCCGCAAGTGGAAAGTGGTAGTTGACGAGACGCTAGACCACAAGTGGCCCTTGATGGTTGACGGGAAGGGCAGACTCTGGGGTAAGCACTGGGACGAATTTCTTCAGAGAGTTGGCGGGCGCTTCAAGAGATATCCGGCGTCGGATTCCGGAACTATTCACAGTTTCGCTCGGGCATCGGACGGAACCCTGTGGATCGGAACTGATCGCGGGCTCTTCAAGACTAGCCAAGAGGAGTCCGCTCCCGTCGCGATCGGCAGACCGCCCGGTGTCGACGCCGTCGATCAGGTGCTTGAGGACTCGCGAGGCGAGCTCTGGGTGACTACCGGAAACAGAATCTGTCACGCTCCGGCGGCGGCAGTGGCCTCGGGCCGGCTGCCCTCCTGGTCCTGCGACAGTATTGAACGCGTCCGTGAGTTCTCGAAGATTCTTGAGACCCCCGGCGGTGTTGTGTGGGCGGCGGCGCACCAGGGCGGAGGCGCCTGGCGCTACGACGCTGGGCAGTGGAAGATCATACCCGCCTCGCGAGACCTGCCGTTGCAAGTGATCACGAATCTGGTTCCATCGCAGTCGGGAGGAATCTGGGTACTGAGTTCTGGATCGGTTTTTAGAGTTGTTGAACGCTCCGACTTGGCCGAGGGCTGGGTGGTGGTGGAGGAGATCTCCACGTGGCAGGGTCTGCCGCACACGGGTACGTCGGACCTGATCGAGGAAGCAGACGGGAGCCTGTGGATTGCAACCGATGCCGGAGTTATCCGAATGAGGCCAGATGCCCGGCGCGCCCACCTGGACGCGCCTCGTATAAAGCAGACCGCGCTCATGGTCAACGGGCGTCAAGTCGAACCGGACGCTACGCCAAGGCTCGCTTACGGCAGCAACCAGATTGAACTGCATTTTGCGGCGCTCTCTTATCGCAGCCCCGAACTGCTGAGATATCAGTACAGACTGCGTCCCGATGATCCGTGGATCGATTCAAAAAGCGATGAGCCGGTCTTCCGGTTTTTTGATCTTAGGCCCGGCCAGTACGGGGCAGAAGTGCGAGCGTCACTTGACGGCGTCAACTGGTCAACGCAGTCAGCGCGAATTGATTTCGAGGTGTTGAGCCCGTGGTACCGGCGTTGGTGGGCAATCGGCACTCTCCTACTCTTGATTGCGCTTGCGCTATTCGCCACGCAC
The DNA here is from genome assembly GCA_035455165.1 of Blastocatellia bacterium. Taxonomy (GTDB): domain Bacteria; phylum Acidobacteriota; class Blastocatellia; order UBA7656; family UBA7656; genus Onstottus_A. The sequence goes on along the minus strand of DATIFP010000226.1, from coordinate 9,974 downwards.
CGAGCCAGAGTTGCGGTTCTGGTCCGGCTCGAGCGACAACGCTCGCTCATTGCGATGGACCTGCATGACGAGATAGGTTCGGGACTCGGTAGCATAGGGATTCTCTCGGGGGTGGCGGCTTCTGAACACGTCGGGGACGAACATCGGCGTGAGCTGGCGCATAATATCGTGGACACGGCGGCCGAACTGGGCAGCGCTCTCACGGATATTGTCTGGTCATTGCATCCCGACTCCGCGTCGCTTGAGGGACTGGCATATCGACTTACTCAGCGCGCTTATCGCTTGTTCCCCGATGGCAGCCCAACATTCAAGACTGATTTTACAGAAGACTGGCCCGGAATCGATCTCTCGCTGGCCGCCAGGCACAACCTTTTGCTGATCGCTTCCGAGGCGCTGCACAACGCCGCGCGCCACGCAAACGCACAACGAGTGGAATTGGGGATCGCCCCAGCAGGCAAAGTCTGGAGGTTGTGGGTTAGGGACGATGGGTGCGGGCTTGGCGACAATGGCCCGAATCCCGACCACTCGGGGCTCGGTCTGATAACCATGCGGAAGAGAGCCGAAGAAATTGGCGCCGAGATAAGCTGGACATCCGCTGACGGAGTTGGAACCACAGTAACCGTGCTCTTCTCGCCCGAAGCCAAAGACCGGCGCGCAAAGTGATCTTCACAACTCACACCATTATGCGATGGATCGGCCGGGGCAAGTGGCTTAGGCTCTCTTGTCCACGGGATATCTGCAAGTCTGACTCTGTCTGAATCGGCAGCAGCGAGCGCGGCATGGATCTGAACGTTGCGATAATAGAAGACGACCCGCGTTACCGTTCAAGTCTGGAGACGCTGTTCAAACACGCTCCCGGCTTCGCGCTCGGCGCCAGCTTCGGCTCGGCGCGCCGCGCTCTCGACGAAGTAGACCGGTTGACAGAGTCAGGCCTGCGCCCAGCCTGGAAGATCGTACTGATGGACTTGCAGTTGCCAGGCATCAGCGGCATCGAAGCAACGCGAATATTGAAGGTCCAATTGCCGGAACTCTTCATCGTCGTACTCACCGTTTTCGAAAACCCCGCCACGATCGTCGAAGCGATAATGGCTGGCGCGGACGGTTACCTGCTCAAGAAGACGCCGGCGGCCGAACTGCTCTCGCAACTGCGAATGATAATTAGCGACGGGGCTCCGCTGACGGCGGCCGTTGCGCGGACGCTATTGGCATTGGTTCGCCAGCGCTCCCCCTCAACTTCAACTGAACTATCAGGCGCCCCGGCGAGACTCGACCTCACTGGTCGCGAGCAAGAAGTGCTGCAGTGCCTGGTTCAAGGGCACTCATACAAGCAGGTCGCCGACCATCTCGAAATGAGTATCGACACCGTTCGCACCCACATCCGAGCCATCTACAAGAAACTCCACGTTCACAATGCGGCGGAAGCCGTGGCGCGAGCCATCAGAGAGAAGCTCGTCTAAACACCCCGACTCCTAACATCATTGTGCGATGGAAGGCCCGCCTTTTCACTCATACAATGCGGCACTCAATGGAGGAACTAACCATGAAGAGCGCTGCACGGAGAATGCTGAGCTCTATCGTTCTGTTGGCGATAGTCCTGGGGGCGGCTGCAAACCGAGCGTTGGCTCAGGAATTGAAGGAGCCTCCAGCTACACAGGCGGTGTCTCAGACCGGGCTCCTGCCGGTCTATGGAGTCGACTTCAACTTCGACTCGAGCTGGGTTGATGGATCGAAGTTTCCCAGCCAAAGCGCTCAATTTGCGAACTCCGGCGTCAACAACTCGTTCCAGCAGGTCTGGGACGGACTGAGACCCAGCGGATTCAACATAGTGCGCTTCCAGATTGATGTGCGCGATGGAGCCACGGCCGCCAACCGCCTCGTCAATCTCTGTGTTTGGGCGAAACAAAACGGAGTCAAGCTCATCCCGGTGCTGCTTGGAGCTGACAGGGGAAAGTTTCCGGGGAAGGATTTTCCTCAGAACGTTGCAAGCTTCATCGCCGCGACTCTCACCGCGTTGCGTAGTGGTGACGGACAGTCACTGGCGGCATACAGCCAGATACTGGCGTATCAGATCGAGGACCAGGTCAATCACGCGGGTCTGCACCAGCCCTTCTATCCTCAGAATGTCGCGCCTCTCGTCGCGCAAGTCGCCGCTCAGATTCGTCAGACCGAGCAATCCGGCCTAAAGGGCACGGAGATGAACGCTACACCGCTGCTGGTCAATGTCTCGTTTGACTTTGAGCTGATCCTGAAGCAAGCCATCGCCGGCGCGACGATGACCGACGACGCTTATGCGCAGGCTTACGACCGCCTGAAGCAGATGTTGTTGGCGATCGCTGCGACGCCGGAAATCGACGTGCTCGATGTGCAATGGCTCGCGGGCTCGATGGGCGCAGGCAGTCCCGAGAAGTTCGCGCCCTTGCTCAGAAGCCTCGCGTCTGATGTGCCGGGCAAACAATTCATTTTCACGACGGGCTTCTCGACCGCATTTCGATCTGGCGAGGACCAGAAGAATTTTTTTGCGCTCACCTCGGTCAACCTTGCCGATTACCGAGCAAGCGCCGGGATGGATTCGCCTTTCCTTGGAGTGATCCTTCGCGAGGCGCTGAAGGGCAAAGAGCGGAATGCCGCTCCTCCGAAACCCCAGACGGCGAGCGAGATGGCACATTGGAACTGGGCGGCTAAGGCCTACGAGATGATCGACACCTGGAGCACTAAGAAGCCATCCGCGGATATGATCTGGTGGCAGCGCAAGGTCGAGGGCAATCTGGGTCTCTTCACCGTGCAATCGGATGGCGCAGGTAGCCCGTCCATTGCTGCAGGGCCGGGTCAGGAGACCCTTCAGCAATTCGCCAGCGCGGTAAGCGAGTCATCCACTGCGAGTGGGTCGGTCATCCCCGGCGCTGGTGCAGGCACTGATCCAGTAGCGGTTCCTACACAGCCGTACATTCCGCCGGGTGCCACTGGCAATCCTCCCGCGGGCGAACCTTCGTTGACCGGGCCGCCCCCCGGCGACCCCAGCTTTAAGAGGCTCGCGAAGGAGAAGGCCCAACAGGGCATGGCGACGTTGATGGATCGTGTGATCGAGCGGCTGGGCGCCAAGCTGGGTGGCGCTCCGGGCTCCATCCCCGGCGGGCCTATCGGGCCGGGCGCCGATTCTAGCCGGACGAGTTCCGCTCTGCCTACACCGCCAACCATCAGCGTGAGCAGCGGTGATGTCTTGATAGCGCCGGCCTCGCCTCGCGCGGGTGAGAGCGTTGCGTTCAACATAACGCTGCGCAATGCGGGCGGCCCTGATGCTACGGGGCTCGTGGTGGCGGTTGTCGACGAGACGGGAAGCTTGCTGGGGACAGAAACTCAGTTGACCGATGTGGTGGTGGCCGCAGGCGCTACGCAAATTGTCGCGCTCAATTGGACCCCCGGCGAAGCCAAGACTTACCAATCGTCATTGATCGTGCTCGACTCTACTCTCACAAACCAGCTCGCGAGTTTATCCCTTCCGCCGCTTGTCGTCAGCGGGGCTCCAGCAAGAGTCCCCGGCGCCCTCAGCACCAGTGGCGCGATCAGAGCAGGAGGGATCTCGCCAGTCGTCGCCGGGGCGATAATGCCGCTTGGACTGCCGCAAGTTCGCAGCATCAGCGTCGGGACCGGAGGTGAGGCGATCAAAGCGGGAGCGTCGTCCCCAATAACCGTATCACTGTCGAATCCTTATGGACGGCCGCTCGCGAATGTCACAGCCACTCTCGTTGTAGATGGACGGCCGGTCGCCTCCAAACCGCTGGGAACTCTGCTACCGAAGCAAGACCGCTCGATCCTTTTTCCGGGTATCGTGTTCGCGCACTCCGGTGCCCAACAGCTGCGTGTGTCGCTCGAAAGCCGCGGGACTAAGACCTTGACTGGCCATATCACTCGTCAAGTCATGGTCGGCGCAGCCGGCGGTCCGATTCAGCCGGTCACGAATCCGCATCCTGCTGCCTCGGCGTCCACGTCAGCCAGCCAGCCGGCTAGTGCGGGCCCGCCACTGCGACCATTGCTGCCTTCGTTGACCGCCGGAACTTCGGCTAAGAAGAGCAGTGGGTCACCATCGAGCGCCAAGTCTGGTCCAACCACGTCAATCAAATCAGCGCCCTCTCCAGGAACCAAGCCGGGCTTGATTCTGTCGCCGGTTGGCCCGGTGCGATCGAGCGCCACCCCAGTCAAGAATCCCGAGCCGTCGAAAGGGGGTAGCAACCAGATACCGATCGCCAGTCCGGTTGCGCGGGTGCCGCCCGGCCTCGGTAAGCCCGATCTCACGATTGAGTGGGTGACTTATCCAAGCTTGCTCCCGGCCGGCGGCACCATTGTTGTGAAGGTCAGAGTGAAAAACATAGGCACCGCGAAAGCGGCCGGCACGGCGTCGGCAAGAGCTGAAGGATATATGATCGACATTATGCTCTCGAGGGACAATAGTGTCCCGGACGTCGAGGCTACATATTCGCCCTCGTTTGTTGAAGACGCTCTGTTGGGTGGAGGCCGAATCAGCTCAACAAGAGACATCAATCCGCGCGAATCCCAGGAGTACGGTGCTCGTGTGGCGATACCAGCAAACGCGCCAAAACCCAAGATCGTTATTTGCGCGCGGGTTGATTCCGGCAACAAGATCGCGGAGCTTAATGAACGCAACAACGTTGCGTGCTGGTCGACCTCGGTTCGTTGACCATCAGCCGGGGGTACGAGCCTCTGCCTTCGGGCTGCCATACGCTCATTGACAAACGGGTGCAGCCTACCTCAGGGAGGACTGATATGTGTGAATATGGATTCATAAGACCCGTAAGAACTATGTTGATCGCTGTGCTTGCGGCTTTGTTCATAGGGCCTTCTGGGCTCGCGCTCAAGGGAGGACAAGAAGCGCAGCAGGTTTCAAGTCACAGCGCCAGCCACGTATCTTCGGACACTGGCGGCACGGAGAACGGCGACGCTCTATATCGACACGGGCAGCGTTGGCGCTTATTTGTCGACACTGACAAGGACGGCCTCGATGACGCCGACGAAAGGAGTGCACTCGCACCGCTTGGCGCCAGCCCCATGCACGCCGATATGCTCGTCTATTTTTGTCGGTTCTCTGATATAAGTGCAGCGGCAGTCCAAACCGCCATCAACGGAGCGAAGCTGTTCTACGGCCGCCTGAATGTGCCGAACCCAGACGGCCGGACGGGGATCAATATGATAGTTGTCGGATCGGGGACGGCAGATGTCGCCGACCGGTCCATGGCAGATAGGGGTGACTGGGGCGGATTGCGGAACAAATACCTCCCGGCTTCGTGGCGGGGACGCGCGCATTTTCACCTTTTCAACAGGGGTGGTGGCGGTCAGTCCGACTCTCCAGGCACAGCCGGATCCTCGGGGATCGACGGCGGCTGGGCTGTGGCGGTTCATGAGCTCGGGCACCAACTCGGGCTGTCGCACGACGGCGCCGGATTCACGGTTCAGAGTCCGCTGCATGCAAGCCTCATGAACTACGCCTACAATTATTCTTTCGATGGCAGCTCGAATGCCATCCGCTTCAGCAGTGGTACGTTTGCCTCGCTTTCGATGACCGAGCAGGACCTCGAGGAGGATTTGCGGTTCGATGCCGCGACTCTGCATTTCCTGACCGTAGATCCCTATCGCTTCTCCGTGCGCGCCGCCGGCCCCGGGCGCGCACAGGTGGATTGGAATCGCAACGGCGTCTTCGGTGAGCACCACGTGCGCGCGGACGTGAACTACGAAGGGGACGGCGTGAACATTCGTCCTTTCGTAGAAGTCGGCGCTACTCAGTGCACCCCATGGCTTATCGCGACACAACGCAACGTATATGTTCTCTACGCGGAGCCGGGCGCTGGATTCCGGCCTGTGCCGCCCGCAAGCTCGTTGCCGGTGCGCTTGTCGGAATCGCGGCCGGGGCGGATCATACTCCGGCGTGTGAGCAAGACCGGGATCGGCAGGCCTGTCGAAGTCGTATCGAATGCAGTTGGCGATCCGACCGGAGCGTGGATCAACAATGAACTCTGGATCGTTTGCCCCGTGCGGTCCGGGTATGCTCTCGAGCGGCTGGGAATAGGGTCATCCCCGGATTCTTTCACACGACTTTCCAGTGATCTGGTTCAAGATAACCGCGGAGTGAGGCCGACGCTGGCGTCGATCGACGGGAAGCCCGTCCTCTTTTTCTGGTATCGCTCGGACTTACCCGTATCGTACAACGAGTTCACCGTACCTTCTGGGACGGGGCACCCCAGTCTCGGCCGGGAGAGGGTGATCGCCGGAATAACCAGCAATACCAACGTTTCGATCGCGTGGCTTCCGGACTCGAGGCGCATCGCTATCGCAGCCACGATAAACGGCAACCTTCCGAACCGGGTCAGGGTGAACTACGTGCAAAACCTAACTGGGAGGACCAGCGTAGTTGAGCCGTTGAACCTGGTCCGCGTTTCGGCCGACACCGTCGGGGGCACGGACGGTCCGAATCGCGCATACAGCCGGCCTGCAATCGTCCAGGTTGAGCGCGGCGCGCTCGGCGCGGCCAGCCGTCTGGACCTCTTTTACGAAGGGCTCGAGGAGGGGAATCGGCATCTCTACACCAGCCACCAAGTGCTGGACCCTGCGTTCCCCAGCGGCTGGCTTGAGACGCGGGTCATGGCAGAGTGGGACTGGGTACGCAATCCTCCAGCGGTGGCTTATTCAGTTGCGGATCGTGACATCGTGCTGTGCATCGTGCCGGCGGTGGATGGCATTGCCCGGTGCTCCTTTACCGCACTTGGTATCGAACCGGGGCGCATGGGAGATTCGGACGAACTCACGTATGTTCGAAACACTGGGCTTCGTCAGTCGCTGGGTCACTAAAGCGGGACGGCGGCGGGTCGTTCGATTGGGAAGCTCCCCACAAAGCGATTATATTTGCCCTTCCGACCTACCGAACGCGTTCGCTAAACGGTAAGCCGGTTTCAAAGGTCTGAGTTGTTGGAGGCCAGCGGTGATGAGCTCCCTTCGGCGCCGCTACGCCTGTGCGCGTGGCGCCGAACGAGGCGTAATGTGAACGCCCGCGGCCAAGCTATGTTTTTGACCGGCGGTTTCGGCCCGCGAGGATCAACTCGCGCCCTGCCATGTACAGCAGCACACACATGACGATGAACGGGATTAGCGAGAGCAAGTTAGCGTTGGGGCTTGCAAAGAACGGGTTGTGCGCGCGCGCCCATTCCTCGATGCTTCTGTTGAATTCGGAGAGCTGCGGCAGACCCTGCAGGAATGCGATGATGATTCCCGCCAGTGCAGCGCCCGCGATGTAGCCCGAAGCCATCAGCACGCCCTGGCTCTTGTCTCCTTCGGCGTTGAGCTGTTCCTCGGTGAGGTTCTGGCCTTTGAACTTCTTGTGCACGTACTTGTCCACCAGCCAGCGGATCAGTCCGCCGATGAAAATCGGACTCGACGAAGATAACGGCAGATACACACCGACCGCGAATGCCAGCGACGGTATCCCGGACATCTCGAGCACGATCGAGATCATTGCGCCGAGCAGCACTAATCCCCACGGCAGCTTGTGGCTGAGGATTCCTTTGATGATGTAGGACATCAGCACAGCCTTCGGCGCATCGTACTTTTGAACAGATGAGCCGTCGGGCCTTGTCTTGTGTGTTCCGTTGATTGCGGGATCGGCGAGATAAACGGGTACCCCGTTGCTGTCGACGAGGTACTTGACCGCGTTGCCGCCCTCACTGTCGCTCTTGAACCAGACGTTGTAGCTCCCAGTGTCGGAGGCGCCTTGCGGACCGTGAAGCTTCTCGGTCTTCGGGTTGTCGCCCTCTTTCTGTAGATCTGAAGGCGCCACCCTGAAGTCGGCAGGAAACGCTAGTGAAGCATCGTTGGCGACCGGTAGGTATACCGTTCCGTCGTCGTTCATCCGCAGGAGAATTGGGCCGAGTATCAGCGCTGATGCGAGGGCGCCAATCAGGATTGCGGTCTGCTGATGCCGGGGCGTCGACCCAACGAGGAATCCGGTTTTCAGGTCCTGCGAAGTCGTGCCTCCGTTTGAAGCGGCGATGCACACTATGCCGCCGATCGAAAGCGCCGTCACATAGTACGCAGGCTGGTCCCAACCCACGATCAAGAACACCAGGCAAGCCAGCAAGAGCGTGGCAACGGTCATGCCCGAGATGGGATTGGAAGACGAACCAATCTCCCCCGTCAGCCTCGAAGAAACGGTCACAAATAGGAATCCGAACGCGACAATCAGCAGAGCGCCGAGCAAATTCCACTGAAGATGAAGCTGCGGGAAAATCATGATCATCGCCAGAAGAACGATGATCCCGCCCGCGACCACTTTCATCGACATATCTCGATCCGTGCGTGGTGCGCCGTTGGCTGCCGCTGAACCTCCGCGGAAATCTTTGATGCCTCCCTTGAGCCCGTGCCAGATCGTCGGCAGCGATCGCATCAGGCTGATGATTCCTCCCGCCGCCACTGCCCCGGCGCCAATGTACAGAACGTACGCGCTTCGAATATCTCCGGGACTCATCTCACCGATCGGCTTGGTGCCCGGTGGAAGCACCGCGGTCATGCCTTCGCCAAAGAACTTCACCAGCGGTATCAACACTAGATAAGCGAGGACGCCGCCGGCGCACATGATTGATGCGATGCGCGGGCCGATGATGTAGCCGACGCCCAGCAAAGCCGGATTGATTTCCGCCGCAATCGAGCCCGCCTTGAACGGCGCGCCGAAGATTTTTTCTGGGGTATCTTTCCACGTATGGAAAGCGTCCATCGCGACCTTGTAGGCGAAGCCGAGACCCAGTCCGGTGAAGATCGGCAAGCCTCGCACTTCGGCAAGCGGCTTGTCGGAGCCGGTCTGCGCGGCGGCTCGTGATTCTTCATCGGCCCCGGCCTTGAGCACCTCCGCGCACGCGGTTCCCTCCGGATACTTGAGGTAACCGTGCTGGTTGACGATCAGCGCGCGGCGCAGCGGGATCATCATCAAGATTCCAAGAAGTCCGCCGAGCACCGCGACGAGCGTAACCCGGGTGATCTCGAGATCAAATCCGAGGATGAGGATTGCCGGCATCGTTACGCCGACGCCGAAGGCAATCGATTCGCCGGCCGAACCCGCGGTTTGAACAATGTTGTTCTCGAGAATCGTCGCGTTGTTGGCGCCCTTAAGGATAATCCAAATCAGAACGGCGATAACGATCGCGACGCCTCCGAGGGAAATGGGAGATGCTGCGCCGAACTTGAGAAGAGAGTAAGCCGCCGATAGACCGACAACAAGAGTCAGACCAATCAGAACATTCTTTAGTTGTTTGTTAGCTCCCTTGATCTTCGAAAGCGCCCGGAAGAGAGTTATCGATATGACCGCTACCGGTATCGAGGCGCTGACCGTGAGTCCGGTCTTGAGGACCAGGTAAAGAGACGAGGCGCCGAACACCATCCCGAGCACCGTCCCGACGATGATGGGCATGGCCGTGAATTCCCGAAGCCTGACTCCAGCCGGAATATACGGTCGAAACGCCGCGAGGTACGGGTTCTCGTGTTCTTCCGCCACGAGGTCAGCGGCCTTGGCGTCTATGGTTTCAGTCGACATTTGATAGTGTCCTCCGAACGTTTCCAGAATGAGGTTTCAGAGAGTTCTTGCAGCTTCAGGCCCTTTACTTCGATTTGCAAATCGTGTTTTCGGATGCTGCATTGTGAACGCGAGTCCGAACCAATGTCAATCAAAAAGGGCTTGAAACCATAAGCCTCAATGAGTTCGATGTCGGTTGTTGGGATCAGAGTTCGCCTTGGAGTGCGGCGCGGGACTCGTTGCACATCGCGGGACTAATCGGCGCCGCTTTTGCCTGGACTTCGATGTGGAAGGGGTAAATTTCATGCTTTGCTGGCGGAAGCAAAGCCAAAGCGCCGCCGTGAAGTTATGAATACGAAGATTTGAGACTTTGGCGGCGCACTCCAGAACGACAAGCCCCGACGCGGCGTCG
>DATIFP010000225.1:0-12279 GCA_035455165.1 Blastocatellia bacterium | reverse complement strand
GGAACTTTGCGTCTTTGCGCGAAACGAAGGTAGCGAAGGACAGGTTTCCGCGCAAAGACGCAACGTTCCGCAAAGACGCAAAGAACCGATCCGAGCCGTGCTGCGTCTGCTTGAGCGCCAATCGCTCGATAGCTTATGCTCTTCCACTGCGAAGATCATCGTGGCAAAGGAATCACATCAGTGAATTACATCGACCTTCGAAGCGACACGGTCACCAAGCCAACCGCGGAGATGCGAGAAGCAATGGCCCGAGCCGAGGTCGGTGATGACGTCTATGGCGAAGATCCTACCGCCCATCGACTCCAAGACCGCGCGGCAGACTTGTTTGGCAAAGAGGCCGCGCTGTTCGTGCCGTCGGGCACTATGGGCAACCAGATCGCGGTAAGGCTTCACACCGAGCCCGGACAGGAAGTGATCATCGAAGAGCGAAGCCATATGTTCAACATGGAAATGGCCGGGATGGCGGTCATCAGCGGCGCGCTCGCGCATCCGATTCGCTGTCCGGACGGGATAATGGATTGGGATACGATAGCAGCGGCCATCAGGCCAAAGAGTTCTTACTTTGCTCAGACCGGGCTTGTGGCGGTCGAGAACACACAGAACCTGGCGGGCGGCACGGTGATGACTTTCGAGCGCATGCAAGAGATCGCCGAACGCGCTCACGGGCTGGGATTGCCAATTCATCTGGACGGGGCGCGAATATTCAACGCTGCGATAGTGCTCAAGCGGGACGTCGCCGAAATCGCGTCCCTGTTTGATTCTGTGATGTTCTGTTTGTCCAAGGGACTCGGGGCCCCGGTCGGTTCGATGCTTGTTGGATCTCGCGAATTGATCGATCGCGCGGTTCCCGTTCGCAGAATGCTCGGCGGCGGCATGCGCCAGGTCGGCGTGCTGGCGGCAGCGGGACTGGTAGCGCTCCAGAAGATGACGGCGCGGCTTGAAGAGGACCATTCGAACGCACAGGTTCTTGCGAGAGGGCTCGCAGAGATCCGCGGCGTAAAGATAGACCCCGAGAGAGTGCAGACAAACATCCTCGTGTTCGACATAGCCGGCACGGGACAGACGACGGCGGAGTTTGCGACAAAGCTCAAGCAGCGCGGCGTGCTGGCTAGCGGAATAAGCCCACACGCGATGCGGATGGTGACTCATAAGGATGTTTCAGGCGACGACTGCGAAACGGCTCTGGGAGCCATTCGTGAGGCATTGGCTTAGGCAGTGTGAACGACTGCCTGTGTCTGCTCCTCCACCCCTACAAGTTGAATGAACAAACTTGCGATCGCCATCGACGGACCCTCGGGTTCCGGCAAGAGCACGGTTGGGAAAGCCATCGCGCGCGCGCTCGGATATCTCTACATTGATTCGGGCGCGGTCTACCGAGCGATAGGACGCAAGGCCCTGGACACCGGCACTCAGCTCGAAGACAAGGTTGAACTAGCACGCCTCGCTCGCCAGTCCAACATAAGACTCGAAGGCGATCCTGATCATCTGCAGGTCTATCTTGACGGCCGGGATGTAACCAGGGACATACGCCTGCCGGATGCGAGTAACGCTTCATCTGTTGTTGCGACCATCCCCGAGGTACGCGAGGCGGTAGTTGAAAAGCTCCGAGAGATGTCTCGCGAACACGGAGTCGTCATGGATGGGCGCGACATCGGGACAAAAGTCTTTCCCGCCGCGGCGGTAAAGATCTTCCTCGACGCTTCACTTGACGTGCGAGCCCGAAGACGATTCGCGGAGGAACGCGACCGTGGACGGGAGGTAACGGTCGAGCAAATCAGAGGCGAGCTCGAAGAGCGCGACCTTCGCGACAGCCGGCGCGCGGCGACGCCGCTTGTCAAAGCTCCCGACGCGATTTTCATCGACACTTCGAACCTGCCGCTCGACCGGGTGATAGATCGCGTGCTTGAAATTGTCAGAACGCAAAGCTAGACTTTTTGCGTCATCGTCGGGACGCTTGAGTTCATCCTCCTCACTCGGAGCCGATCTTGAAATCCGCCCTGGGCTGCGTCACCGCCGTCCCTTTTGGCTCGCGAACGCCTCCGGGGTTGACGGATCGAGTCCTCGCCTCGCATCCTGAATCAGAGATGGGAATCTTCACCGGACTCATAATCGAAATCGGCCGAGTGCGTCGAGTGAACCGCCGCGCCGACGGCGCTTTTCTGATCATTGAAGCTAGAAAGGTTCTGGAGGGAACTCGCATCGGTGATTCGATTTCGATCAACGGCGTTGACCTGACGGTGATCGAAATGGGGAGCGACTACTTCGCCGCCGATGCTTCGCTCGAGACTCTGAATCGCTCGACGCTGGGCGAGCTTCGAGTTGGAAGCCGCGTGAACCTCGAACGCGCATTAGCGGTCGGCGAACGTTTGGGGGGACACATGGTACAGGGTCACGTGGACGGCGCGGGCGAGCTCTCGTCGGTTATACCGGAAGGCAACGCTTATCGAATGCGCTTCGGATTTCCGCGTGAGCTTGGTCGCTATATCGCGATGAAGGGTTCAATCACGGTTGACGGAATCAGCCTGACGGTCGCGGGTCTGGGAGATGATTGGTTCGAGGTGGCGATCATCCCTCACACGTGGCGCGAAACGAGCTTGAGCGATTTGAGGGCCGGCGATCGCGTGAACCTCGAAGTGGATGTGCTGGCGAAATACGTCGAGCGGTTGATGCAGCGCGAGCCCGAACCGGCCGCGAATAAGCTGACGATGGAGTATCTGATTGAACGAGGATATTGAGGCATGGAGTTCAGGCTTTAGCCTGGTAGTGGTTTTCGATCTCGTCGAATTCAAGCACCACTACCAGGCTAAAGCCTGAACTCCATGCGTTTCAACGGAGCATTCATGCCATTTTCAACCATACAGGAAGCGGTCGATGATTTTCGCGCGGGACGCATGGTGATAATCGTCGATGATGAAGATCGCGAGAACGAGGGAGACCTCGCCTGCCCCGCCGAAAAAGTCACGCCGGAGATCATCAATTTCATGGCGCGCTACGGCCGCGGGCTGATCTGTCTGTCGCTCACCGAAGAGCGGCTGGACGAGCTTCAGATCCCGTTGCAGGTTTCCGAATCTGATAACACGGCAACGCGCGGCACCGCTTTTTGCGTCTCTATCGAGGCGAGGCGAGGCGTGACCACCGGGATATCCGCGGCCGACCGGGCAACCACCATTCAGGTCGCGGTAGATTCGCGCACCAGGCCGTCTGATCTCGCGCGGCCGGGGCACATCTTTCCGCTTCGCGCACGAAACGGCGGCGTGCTCGTTCGGCCTGGCCAAACCGAAGCCGTCGTCGACCTTGCTCGCATAGCGGGGCTGATGCCCGCGGGTGTGATCTGCGAGGTCATGAACGACGACGGAACTATGGCGCGTTTGCCCGAGTTGCGGGAGTTCGCGCGCCGGCACGCGGTCAAGATGATCACCGTAGCCGATCTTGTCAGCTATCGAATGGCCAACGAGGTGCTCGTTCATCGCGCGGGCGAGTCGCGAGTTCCAACTGTCTACGGCGAGTTCAATGCGATGGCTTACACCAACGACATCAATCAGGACACTCACCTCGCTCTAGTGATGGGAGAGATTGATCCCGCCGAAAGCATGCCGGTCCGCGTGCACTCGCAATGCGTGCTCGGCGACGTGTTCGGCTCGCTGCGCGACGATACCGGCTGGCAACTTCACCGGTCGTTGGAGCTGATCCGAGCCGAGGGCCGCGGGGTCCTGCTCTACCTGAAGCAGGAGGGGCGAGGTGTTGGGCTGGTCAATCAACTCAAGGCGTATCGCCTCATCGACGAGCAAAACAAGGATGCCGTAGAAGCCGAAGCCGCGATAGTCGGGCTTCACAAGATGGACCCGCGTGACTACGGTATCGGCGCGCAGATCCTTCACGATCTGGGCGTGCGCAAGATGCGTTTGATAACCAATCATCCGGTGAAGCGCGCGGCGATCGAGGGATTCGGGCTCGAGATAACTGATCGCATTCCGATCGAGATGGAACCGAACGAATCGAATGAGAAGGTGCTGCGCGCCAGGAAGGAAAAGTTGGGACACCTCTTAACAAAGGTCTGATCATTGCGGATTTCGGATTGCGGACTGCGGATTAGTAAGCAGCCGAGGCGAAATCCGCAATCCGAAATCCGCAATCCGCAATTCAAGTCTGAGCTATGCGCAGAAAACTAATGATTGGCGGGCTGTCCCTCCTAGGCCTGCTTTTGCTTCTCATCATCGGAGTCGTCGTTTACATTCGGAGCGGCAAGCTCGATGTCTATCTCGAAGCCCAGGTGAAAGAGGCTTTGGCTGACTTCGGCGTCCGCGCGGAGTTTGGAAACGCGCACCTTGACCTTCGCGGTTACCGCGTCACACTCGAGAACATAAGACTGTACGCCGGTGACGGGCAAAAACCATTCGGCGAGATTGATAAGCTCAGCGCTCAATTTTCGGTCCTTTCTTATCTGCATCAGAAACTCAAGATCACTCAAGTCGAGGTTGTTCATCCACACGCCTGGCTCGAGATCGACGAACAAGGCCAGTTCAACCTAGCGTCGCTGCACGCGCCGCCGAGTAAGAAAGAAGCCAAGGAGTCAGGCGTAATTTTTCTGACGTCGAACTTCGAAGTGAGCAACGGCGAGATCACCTTCATCGATCTGAAGCGCGACATCACCGCGCAGATGACTAACCTTGCGGTGCATCTTGTACCGCTCGAGCCTGAATCCATCGTAGATACACTCAATCACCGGCTCGAGCTAGGCTTTGCGGGGGCAACCGCCACTGTCGAAGGCCGAAAAATCAACGACATCACCGCGAACATTCTCGCCAGAGTTACCGAGCAAGATGCCGAGATTCTCGCGATAGGCAACGATCCGCAGTTTAAGATCACATCCGATCTCGGCCAGCTCAAGATCAACGGCAGGGTCCAAAGCTTCGAGCCATTGAAATACGAATTAAATGATGTCCGAGTCGACGCTTCGCTCGCGCAAGTCGCCAGGGTGTTCGCTCCCGAGATCAGGATGGACGGTAACATCGACTTCAAGGGGCAAGTCGCAGGCACCGGCGGTGACTATCGCGCGACGGGGTCGCTTGAATCGACGACTCTGACGGTTGCCGGATTTCGAGTTGCAGGCGTTCGAGTCAAAAGCGATATAAGCGGCCACGGCGACGAATACAAAGGCAAGGCCAACCTCGCTACGTCTGAGATCAGCGGCAATGGTTTGACGATCGCATCTCTGTCGTTCAACGACTCGCTGAAAGGCAAGCAGTTTGACTTCGATGTCACCGGCGGGTTGAACCTTGCCTCGCTCAAGAGCGGCGAGGTTTCAGTGAACGGACTCAAGGGGTCGTTGTCGCTCGACAACGCCAAGGCGAGCCTGTCCCAGTTTTCGGCCCAGGTTCTGGGCGGCGACATATCGGGCACGGCCAGCGTGGCATATAGCGCCGGGACGTCCTCGGTCGATCTGCAGTTCAATTCAATCGACCTCGAACAAGCGGCTACTCTCGCGTCGGCGAAAGACGTGAAGGTGCGCGGCACTGCAAACGGCAACGCGAGCCTCACGTTCCCTCGTTTCGACTACAAGGCCGCAAAGGGTCAAATCGAAGCGAGCTTCGATGCAGCGGTCTCGCCCCCCGAAGAAGGAGGCGAGGCCTCGCCTGCGAAGGGCGAGCTCCGGCTGTTCGCGACTGGACGCGGCTTCAATATCGATCGCGCGTTTGTGCGATCGCGCCAGAGCGATCTGACAGTCACCGGATCGATGGGGTGGGACGGCGGCGGTTCCCTGGCAGTCGATTTCAAGTCAGCAGACATGTCTGAAGTCCAACGAGCCCTCGATGCGTTCGGTGCGATACCTCCTGACGTCAGGGACCAGTACGAAATAGGACTCGACGGCGCGGGTGAATTCAAGGGCCGAGTCGAAGGCGAACTCTCAGATCCAAGCGTGTCGGGACACCTCAAGCTTGCTAGCATCAAATCGCACGACGAAGAGACCGGTTCATTTGAGGGAGATATTGCCTACAGCGCCTCGCGCTTGCGAGTCGACAATGCCTCGCTGATGCGACCGGACGACTCGCGAGCCGAGTTCAGTGTCGACGCACCGCTTCCGGTCAAAGACAACGTGGCAGTCAAAGCCAGGGTCCAGAACTTCGATCTCGCGGCGATCCTCGGAGCGATCTCCCCGGGACTTAAGGACTATGTCAGTCGCGGAGTGGTCAACGGCACGGTTGATTTGAGGGGATTGCCCGGACCTCGAACCGTCGAGGGCACCGCCAACCTGACACTCGCGGCTGCCGAGTTCAATCAGCCCGCTCAGGAAGAAGGGCAAGAAGACAAGAAGATATCAGTGCCCGAATTCACAGGCGATCTAGCCCTGTCGAAGAGCGTGATAAACGTTCAGAACCTTCGAATGCGAGTAGGCGACAGCGAAATCACCGGGCAAGGCACTTACAACCTCGACACCTATGAATACTCGATCAACGCCGAAGGCAAGAATTTGGATCTCGCTCGCCTGTCGGACGCCGCCCAGACCGTCAAGGTCACCGGCAATGCCGACGTGATCGTTGCCGGACAAGGCAAGTGGGGCAAGGCAGATGACTGGTCGGGTGTCCAGGTCAACGCCACCATCCAGGGACACAATGTCGCGGTCGAAGGACGCGACTTCGGCGATGCCAAGCTCGTAGCGTTCACGGAAGGGGGAATACTGAAGGTCGAGGCATCGGGGAAACTGCTTGACCAGCAGCGCACACTGGAAGCGACCATCGACTTGCGCGACCGAGACCACTATCCTATCAACGCGGCCATCGAGTTCACCGAGTCTGATATCGGTCCCTATCTCGCCTTGATTTCGCCGGAGCTATCGGGAATCAGCGGCACGGCAACGGGTACGATAAAGCTTTCGGGCCCGCTGCTCGACACAGACAAAGTACAGGCGGTGGCGACGCTGACGAAGCTTGAATTCGGCGGCGCAATATCCGAACAGAAGACCTACCGGGTAACCAATCAGGGCAATATCGTTTTGACCGCGACGCCGCGTGACGTAAGACTCGATCGCGTTATGTTCACCGGCGAAGGCACCAGCGTCACCCTTGAAGGCATCCTATCTCGCGACGCCGCCAGATCGAACCTGGCGGTCAACGGAGAAATCAACCTCAGACTTCTGTCATCTTTCACACCGACCATCTTCACTACCGGTGTTGCTCAAGTGCAGGCGACAATCGTCGGCGCGCTTGATTCGCCCCAGTTGCTGGGCGTCGCGAACCTGCGGGACGTGGGCGTGCGTATACTCGATTTTCCGCTTTCGATCGCGCGCGGAAACGGGCAGGTAAGGTTCACATCGAACCAGGCAGTCGTGGAGAACTTCGTCGCCGCGACGCCGGGCGGAGGAAGCATTTCGATCCAGGGGGGCGCCGCACTTGCCGGGCTTGCGCCCGCTCAGTGGCGCCTGGAAGCACGAGCCGATCAGATAGGCGCCGAGTATCCGAAGGACACGCTGACGGTGGTCGATGCGCAGGTTGCTCTCGAGGGCAATCGCAGGCTCCAGGTTTTGAGCGGCAACGTCCAAGTGCGACGCGCTTCCTACACAAGAGACATAACAATTGAGGAACTGCTGACCACTGGCGGTCCGTTTCAGGCCGACTTCCTGGAGGCGGGGCCCGGAGGGCCAGGCGGCCCCTCGGGCCTGCCAACCGTTGTCGATCTTCACATCACTGCGGACAACACTCTGATCATCAAGAACAACCTCGCGGATGCGGTCGGCAGCGCATACATCAATTTGCGCGGGTCTCTGGATGAACCCCAGGCATCGGGCAGGATTCTGCTCTCGCGGGGCACGTTGAACTTCCGCAACGGGCAGTACGAGCTGACGAGAGGGATGATAACGATACCGCCCAGGCGAGGGGTGGAGCCCTATATCGACTTTCAATCGGAAGCCGACATTCGCGGCTATCATATTTCGATCACCTTCAACGGCGCCCTCTCGAAGCTTCAGACAAACGTGAGGTCCGAACCCGAGTTGCCCGAGCCGGACATCGTTTCCCTGATTCTCACCGGCAACATCTCAACCGATCGCTCGACCGAAGCGTCGGTCGCGCAAACGGGTTTGGGTCTCGCTCAGTCGATTTTATCAGCGTCGCTTTCTGAAAGACTCGAGCGCGGAACGCAACGACTCTTTGGCTTGAGCAGATTCTCGATCGATCCGTTGCTCGTCGGCCGCGGCAACGACCCGACCGCCAGGATCACGATCGGCCAACGGATCACCAAGGATCTGACGGTAACCTTTTCACAAAACCTCACGGCGGGGGTCTCAGGCATCGATCGGGTTGTGTTGGTCGAGTATCGACTGAGCAATCGCTTCTCGGTAGTCGGGTTCCGCAACGAACGTGGCGAGTTGGGGTTTGATGTTCGATTGAGAAAAAAGTTTTGAACAAGGCTAAAGCAAAAAGGCAAATGGCAAAAGTACGGACGCTGATGCCCGGCGCCGTCAGTTTTGCGTTTTTCCTTGTTACTTTTGCCTTTTGCCTTTTGCCCGCCATGCATGCGAGCGAGGTCGGCGACTTCCTCGGGCGGCGGGTCACCAGAGTCGAGGTGATCATCGAGGGCGCGCCGAGCGCTAACGTGAGCGAGCTGAGGTCGCTGATCGAAGTCACATCCGGACAGGATTATTCGCCGGTTCGCATTCACGATTCGCTGGTTCGACTATATCGCTCGGGGGTTATCTCGAGCGCGCGGGTCGAAGGCACAGCCGACGGCGCGGCCGGTGTTGCGCTGCGCTTCATCGTAAAACCGCAAGCGCGCATCGAGAGCGTCGTCTTCGAGGGCACGCCGATATTCCCGGCAGCAGAACTCCGAGCGCGGCTCAACCAGCTCGATCCGGGAGAGCGCCTGTCAATCGGAAACGCGACGCGCGGGCTGGGCGAGCTGAACGCCTACTACTCTGCGCGTGGCTACTATCAAGCGAGAATTACGTACGACGTTCGTCTCGATCCGACGAGCACCCGCGCGGTTGTTGTATACAATGTCACACCCGGAGAGCAGGCCCGCCTGTCGACCTACACCCTCGATATCAAAGGCGCCAGAGTTGATCTGTCAAAGCTCAAGCCTTCGCTGGTGGAGGGCCAGCCCTTCAACCAGGCGCTGGTACAGGACGCGATGGACCACATCAAGGCCGCGTACCTGAAACAGAGCTACCTCGCGGTGCGCGTCACCAACGACATCGTGCCCGATGTGAATAGCAATAAGGTCGCCGTTGCCATTCACGTTGATTCGGGTCCGCGAGTCGACGTTCAAATCACCGGGCTCGACATCAATCAGAAAGACAAGGAGAAAACTCTTCCCTTCTACACTCAGGGTGGCGTTGACGAGTTCACGATTGAAGAGGGGCGGCGACGACTACTGGATTACGCTCAGCGAAAAGGTTACTTTTTCGCTGAGGTGACTCGTCCGGACGCCCCCGATCTCTCCAACGCGTCCGTGAGCTTGCACTACAAAGTAGAGCCGGGCCGGCGGTACAAGCTCAGCGACATCGAGATCGAGGGCGTCGATGCGATACCACACCGCACGCTCGAAGAGCAGATGAAGTCGAAGCTGGCGACGTCAATTCCGTTCTTTGGGAGCCGCGGCATAACCAGCGACGATATGCTTCGCCAGGACGCGAATCTGGTGTCGAAACGGCTGCGTGCTATTGGGTATCGCCGGGCGCACGTCGATGTAAGGCGCGGCGTTGCAGTGAAGGGGGACAAGCTGATCGTAACGTTCGACGTCGATCAAGGACCACGCACTTATGTCGAAGAGGTCGGCGTGCGCGGCAATATTGTGATGACCGCCGCTGAATTGACCGCGCCCCTGACGCTCAAACCCGGAGATCCACTGGTCGAAAGCGTCGTGAAGAACGATTCGGATCACTTGCTGGCGGCATACACCAGCCGGGGCTTCGCGAGCGCCGAGGTCATCTACGACGTAGTCGACATGGGAGGCATCGACGGACAGGAGCGCGCGCGATTGATCTTCAACGTCACCGAGGCCAACAGGGTCCGCATACACAGTGTGAATACGCGCGGAGCCGCGGTTACCGATACCGGCCGAATGGCCCGCGACTTTTACCTGTTCGAAAAGGGCGAATGGCTGCGGACGGATCGTTTGCAGGAGACAGAGCGACAGCTCTACGAGACAAACGCCTTCAACTCGGTGACGATCAATTCGGACGTCGTCGGCCAAAGCTTGAATGGAGTCGAAGAACGCGACGTGACCGTAAATGTGCTCGAGTCAAAGCGTCGCGACGTCGTTTACGGCCTCGGCTACCAGACCAACGCCGCAAGCACGAAGACAATCCCCGGTCTCAATTTTCTCAAGGGCGTGCGCGGACTGTCGCAGCTCACGTACTCCAACCTGTTCGGCAAACTCTACACCGGAAGCACTCAAATACGAGCTTCGCAGAATGAGCTGTTCGGGCAGTTGTCGTTTCAGAACCCTCGCCCATTTGGACTCAACTATCCGACGCTGATTTCTATCTTTGCGCGGAGGTTGGGTGAGAAGAGCTTTCGCACCGACCGCTACACCGCAAACTTCCAGATTGAAAAGCGTCTGTCTCTCGATTTCATCATCTACTTGAGTTACTACTTCGAGCGCATCAGCATCTTTGATCTTCCGTGTCAGCAGCCAAGCCCGGACTGCGAGGGACTTACGCTTGAAGAAATTCAGCGCAACTCGCAACCGATCCGGCTTGGAAGAATCGGGCCGAGCTTTGTGCGCGATAAACGCGACAACAAGTTTGATCCGAGCTCCGGCAATCAAACACTCGGCAGCTTCTTCGTGGCGGCGACCGTGCTTGGTGGCAACGAGCAATTCGTGAAGTTCTATATCGAGCACGATCGCTTTTATGCGGTGCCGAAGTTCCGCGACACGGTGTATTCTCTCGCCGGACGGCTGGGGCTTGCTACTCCATTCGGCGGGAGGGATTCGCTTCCGATCTCCGAGCGTTTCTTTGCGGGCGGCGCACGCGATCTTCGGGGCTTCGGATTTGAGGAGGCCGGCCCGCACATTTTCGTCCCCAAGCGCGACTCGAGCGACCAGATCATCCTGGATGGCAACGGAAAACAGATTCCCGTGCTGAGCCCGCTTGGCGGCAATGCGGTGCTCGTGTTAGTCAATGAGCTCCGCTTTCCCCTGTGGGGTCCCATCGGCGGCGCAGTCTTTTCAGACACCGGCAATGTCTTTCAACGAGTGCGTGACATGAAGCTCAGTAACATCACCGAGACCGTAGGCTTTGGGCTCAGAATGAAGACTCCGGTTGGGCCCGTCAGATTCGATATAGGGTTTCTCGTTCTGAACAAGCCGGCGGGCGTGTCGGGTTCACATAAACACTTCACGATCGGGCAGACCTTCTGATTTATGTTGTTGCCAGGTACAATCCACGGACTGGACGGATTTGCGCAGTTAAGATCCGTGTTCCGTCACATCCGCGTCATCCGCGGTCTACCCCTTTTAGCATGCCTGACATTGTTGCTTTCTCATCATGCCCACGCTCAACAGATCGTCGATCAGATCCTGACACTTGTGAACGACGAGGTGGTTACGCGAACGGACCTGCTCTGGAGCCTGGCGATGAACCCGAAGGCTCCGAGCCCCGCCGGCTTGGTCGGCTCCGATCTCCTGCGACAGAAGCTGGATGTAATGATCGACGAGCGACTGATCGCTCAGGAAGCCGCGCGCATACCGGCCAGTGAAATAACTCAGGACGAGGTCGACAAGCGGCGCGCCGATCTCATCAAGTCCTTCAGGTCGGAAGCAGAATTTCGCGAGCGAGTGGGCTCGGTCGGTCTCACGCCTCAGAAGATCAACGAACTGATACGAGAGCGGATTCTTATCGACAGATTTGTGGATTTCAGATTTCGCTCGTTTGTGCTCGTGACCGAACAAGAAGTCCAGCGCTTCTACGACGAGGTCTTTGCGCCGCAGATGCGGGAGAAGGGGCAAGTGCCGCTCACCCTGGATCAGGCTTATGAAGGCAAGAAGACTGTTCGCGAAGCCATCCGAGAGATACTCAAAGCCCAAAAGGTTGACGACGAGCTGGATCGCTGGCTCACGTCAATCCGCCAGCGCGCGGATGTCGTTCAACTCGCCGAACCCTAACCCCGGGGAGCGCGGGCGTCTCGCCCGCTTTCCGGTTGGAGGCGCTGCGCAATCAAGCGGGCGAGACGCCCGCGCTCCCAGGATCATCGGTTCATGAGACTTTTTTGAGCGGCGGTCCACCGGACGAGCCGCTCGCGATAGGCCCCGACTCGTTCTGCCTGCCGCGATGATAGGTCT
>DATIFP010000224.1:0-24220 GCA_035455165.1 Blastocatellia bacterium | reverse complement strand
TCAGCCACTTCGAGCACGACAGCCGAGTCCAGCCTTGACGAGATCAACGCAAGCCGGGAAGGCGAGTCGGCGGTCAGGACCTGAGCGCCGCGATCGAGCTCGTTGTCGATGTAGACATCACGCGTGCTGTCGCTCCAGGTGATTGATGAAGGTTTGGCCGGACTGGCTGATGCCAGGTTCGCCGCAACCAGGGCTAATATCACGGAGAGAACTTTGACTCTCATTGTTGCTCGCTTTCAGAGATTTCATGTGATGGCTATCAGGTGTTACAACGCCGGAAGGCTGACGATGGTTACTGCACGCCCAATAGCTCCACTTCAAATATCAGTGTAGCGTTCGGGGGAATCTTAGTCCCAAATCCCTTGGCGCCATACCCAAGGCTTGGAGGTACGATAAGCCTTCGTTTGCCGCCGACCTTCATGGTCATTATGCCTTCGTCCCAGCCTCGGATCACCTCGCCCGTGCCGATCTTAAAGGGGAGGGGCCGACCTTGATCCACGGAACTGTCGAATTTGGTTCCGTTCTCGAGCGTCCCCGTGTAATGCACCGTGACCATCTGACCCAGTTTTGGACTTTCTCCATTGCCAACGACTTCATCGACGTACTGGAGTCCCGATGCCGTCGTCACCGTACCATCCGGCCCAGCGATGGGACCAATCGGCGATTCACCGCCGCTTCGCAAAATGACAAAGAGTACAACCGCGACCGCAAGCGCCGCGATAATCAGAAACGCAATCGCTTTGGTCATCTGGTTCGACTGCTTCCTTGAAGAACGAGTAGTGCGTGATGAACCGCCCCGACTTCTTGTTTTTCGTTTTCGACTCTTCGGCAATCTGATCCTCCTGCGTTGGGATCGAAGCCGAAATATGGAGTCGCGACTCAACCTTGTCAAGGTAAAGCGATGCATGGAGTTCAGGCTTTAGCCTGGTCTTTTCGATGCGAAGAGTAGGACCAAAGCCTGAACACCATGCATCGATCCTCGATTCAACCTGTTTGGCGAGAATCACCGCCTGTTGTATTCTTCGGTTTCAGATCCCAGACATGAAGAGGACTCTGATGAGAAAGACTACATGGCAGCGATCGGCAATCCCGTTCTCGGTGCTCCTGGTCCTGTTCTCAGGCGGGGTGGTTTTCGCTCAAACGCCCGCCGTGACGAAATCGCATCCGGCAGGCGACGCTTCGCTCCAGAGACTCGAACGAGAGATTGCGCGACTGTCAAAAGTGTCGGGAGGCGTCGTCGGGGTCGCCGCAATTCATCTGGAGACCGGCCGGCGAGTCTCACTCAATTCCGCAGAGCGGTTCCCTATGGCAAGCACATTCAAAGTGCCGATTGCTGTCCAGCTGCTCACACGAATCGATAAAGGTGAGGTTAAGCTCGATCAGATGATCGAGATCAAGCAGAACGATCTGCATCCCGGCAGCGGCACGCTCGCAGACTTGTTCAACAAAGGAGGGCTCGCGGTTTCGGTTCGAAACCTGATGGAGTTGATGTTGCTGATAAGCGACAACAGCGCGACGGATGTATTGCTTCGGACGGCGGGAGGAGCGGAAGCAGTGACCGCTCGGATGCGGGCATTGGGGATCGACGGCATCAACGTGAATCGCTCGACCGCGCAACTGATCGCCGATTGGATCGGCGTTGGGATTCTACCACCGGAGGATCAATGGACTCCGGCGCTGTTTCAACTGGTGTTTGCGTCGGTGAAGCCCGAAGAGCAAAAGGCCGCGGGCAAGAAATTCGACGCCGATCCCCGGGACACGTCGACGCCCGACGCAATGGCTGCGCTGCTGGAGAAGATCTATCGCAGAGAGATTCTAAAGCCGGAGAGCGCCGAACTCCTCCTGAATATCATGTATCGATGCAGGACCGGAGAAGCCCGCTTGAGGGGACTGCTTCCACCGGGAACTGATATCGCCCACAAGACCGGTACGATCGGAGGCAGCGCCAACGATGTCGGCATCATCACGTTGCCGGACAACGCCGGCCACGTCGCTATTGCCGCTTTTGTTAAGGCCTCAGAGAAAGATGTGGCGTCGCGTGAACGAGCCATTGCAGAAATCGCCCGTGCCGTTCACGATTTCTTCTTGTTCTACCCTCGCGGGTCTTCATAAGCGATCAATCAGTAGATAACCTCGCTTCGCGTGCCGTTTCGGCAGTGTTGTTACGAGGTATCGAGGCTTTTCCGTCCCGAGGTGCGGTTTCCTATTTATCCAGCCTGGCTTGAATCCGATTCGCCCCAGCCTGGCGTAGAGTAGGTTTGACACTGAGATTGATCGATTATCGCGCGAGGGGTGCGTATAATGATCTGGCATTATGCAGTTCCTCGATAATGCATGACCGACTCCGGAATTGCTCGGCAATGCGCTCCAGCAACGCCGATTGTCCGGTAGAGCCGCGGCTCCGAGGCCGCTTGTCACTTAATCAATCAAGAAGGAGAAAGAACCCTATGCGTAAGAGTTTGATCGTGACCACGATCGCTGCGGTGGTGGCAATTGGATGTCTCAACATCGCGTCGGCCCAGGAGATGAAGATGAAGCAGAAGTCTCTCTTCTCGCGGCTCGGGGGCAAGAAGGGGATAACCGCCGTCGTGAACGATTTCGTCGGCAACTGCGCAACAGACACCCGCATAAACAAGTTTTTCGCCGACACGGCGAAGGATCCGAAGCGGCTGAAGAAGTTTAAAGGGAACCTGGTCGACCAGATTTGCCAGGCGTCCGGGGGTCCTTGCAAGTACAAAGGCAAGGATATGAAGACCGCCCACAAGGGAATGGGCATAACCGATGCAGACTTCAACGCATTGGTGGAAGATCTTGTTAAGGCGCTGGACAAAAACGGCGTGGATGCGACTTCAAAGGGCGAGCTGTTGGGGGCGCTCGGTGGAATGAAGGGCGATATCGTGGGGCAGTAAACGCGGGCGTTCAGAGTACCGCCTTCAGGCGGAATGCCGGAATAGCGTGCATTTCACCTGAAGGCGGTACTCTGAACCTTATCTGTTTGGATGCCTTGGAAACTTCACGTATGGCAGTCTCACGCCGCGAACAAAAACCCGGTCGCTTCGAATCTCGGTAGGAGATTCGAACCCTGCGCTTCCCATCGACGCAACAAGATCATCTTGATCCACTCCGTCTCCGCTTATTCCGATGGCGCCCGCGAGCCTGCCACCCTTATACAAAGGAACACTGCCGGGGAAGATTTGAATGCCGTTCGCGATATTGGGCAGCGACGGACACGGGGCGGTCAGAGCATTAGTCAAAGCGCCCGCATTGCCGGCCAGTCCTCTCAGCACGTTCCCGAAGTACTCGTCGAGCACAAGATCGAGCTGCAATCCGACATTGAACGGACTCCAATCGCCAAACGGTTTCGAGAACGGCCCGTTCTCGGTGTCATTGATCCCGTCCGGGAAAAACGGCCGGCTCAGGAAACCGTTCGCGCGATCGGTGAATGCCACCGATCCGTCCATCTTCACACCGTCGCTGGAGCCCGCATCAACGTAGTTCCCAAATCCCGCCGATCGCAGCCTCGACCCGGCTACCGAGCTGCTGAAGAATGCTGCCGTTCGCGCTTTCTGAGCCGACACGTCGAACCCGAATATCGGAGCATCAATTGTGCTGAAGATCCCAAGGATCGTTCCGTCAACGTCGCAAACCGTTATGTTCACTTCGGCGGCGCTGTTCTCGGGTTGTCGAATCGCGGCGCGCGTGATGAACGCCTGCCTCGCCGCTTGAACGATAATCCTCGTCACCTCATTTGCAGTAAGCACGGAGCCCGCGCTGAACGGGAAGAAGCGGTCGTCGATTCTTCCCGCCGGGGCCGAGGGGTCAATCGTTACGACTCTGAACCTGGAGGGCTGGTTCCCTCTAACCGCTCCGGGAGCAAGACCTGCGCACGTGTCCATAGTGCCGCGAAGGCTGCCGAACGACGGAACCGGGACAGCCGCCGGCATTGCCGCGTTGACGTATGGGAAACGAATCCCGTTGACGATGATCTTGTCTCCGGTAATCGCGGCCGGCGCTTCAAACCCGCGCGACGACCCGACAGCGACGAGTTCTTCCACGGGCATATCGTCGTCCGCGGGATCGGGATCAAGCACGTACTTGCCATCGCCCTCGATCCCGACTCCACCGACCTCCAGTCCATTCTTGTAAAGCGGAATGCCTCCGGGGTCAGCGGACAATCCAAGCGGCGACCTCGCATTGACGTCGCTGCACAACAACTGTGAGAACTGGACCCCGAACAAAGGCCCGCCTGCTTGAAAATCCACACGCGGAGGAAAGTGCTCCTGGACAATAAAGCTGGCCGTCCGGGTGCTGAAAGCGTGGCCCTGGCTGCTCAAGAACGCGCCGGTCACCGCCTTGGATATTGCTGCCGTGCAGGAGGGAACGCACACGCCTTCCAGTCCGCATCTGAGCGGCAGGCTCGCGCAGCCGCTCGGCGCGCAATTGCTTGCTCCGCCGACTCGAGTGCTATCGGGCGCGCCGTCCATCTTGAATACGCCCAGAACGTTTCCTTCCTTATCGACCACCGCGATCGTAGCTTTGAGTCCGCTGGCCTCGGCGTGAGCGACCGCTTGTGCGATTACTTTCTTGACGTCGTCTTCGGTGAGTTTGCCATCGTCCGCAGCGCTGACGTCGATGTGAGCGGTGATTGAGCCGCCATCCGGGTTCGTCACCGTCACATCGAGACCGTCGCGGACATCGGCTTCCGAGATGTTGTTGACGAATATCTTCTTCGCGTTCTTGACCCTCAGGCTGCTGACGGCGATTGGCCCCGCCGGCGCCTTTAGCGCGACCGAAGCTCCGGGCATGAAGCGCTTGCCCCTGATGACCAGTCGCCCTGTTGAGGCGTCGTAGGAGCACGCCTCGGGATTGATGGTTGGCGCGGACACCTGGCCAAGCCAAGCAAGCGAGTGGTCGCCGAAGCAGAGGAGCGCCGCAATCGCGGCCAGCATCGCGCCCTTCAGCACCCTGGTTTTTCCTGGCAATCTCTTTGACCTGATCATCATTGAAGCCCGGCACTACGCTGGAAAATCACACATCGATAATGGGTCGCCAAATTTCGGCGCCAAGTCTATCCGATGTGCCAATCGGTTTCAAGCACAAGGAATAGAGAATTTTGCGGTTCTTGACTTTGAAATATTCAGGTGATATTTTCCGCGCGCGAATGCATCGGGGAGCGCAGGCATCCTCGGCTGCTTTCTCGCGAATCAAGCACATTGTGGCTGGCAAAAACGCTGCGCTTTCTGGTGCGCTTCCTGGTTCGGCGCATTCGTAAGGGATCTGATGCGGCTGAGGCTCACGGTCATCCTTTCATACTCCGCGGCTTTGCTAATGCTCGCGGCGGGTTCGATTAGCTCTCAAGCGATTGCTTCTGAGCAGCAAGGGCCGGGACTAGGCCTGGACCTCGACGGCAAGCGCGGACTGGTTATTTTCCATCACAATCCCCACGAGAGCTCCTCTCGCATTTCGGATTTCACGCCGACATTCTTGAACAAGCCGGCGAGCACGTTGAGCTGCGTCGTCTGTCATCATCGTCGAGATACCACGGACCCGACCAAAGCCGATCTCACTGACATAACCGACATCAAGCAATTTCAGAAGTGCTCGAATTGCCATCGCGCTGAAGGCGATACGCGAAACTTCTACGACCGAGATGGCTACGAGTTGAGCTCGCGTGAGGCTTACCATCGGCTTTGCGTCGGTTGTCATATGGCCAAGGCCGACCTTGCCTCGCGAGGGTTGTATCGCGCCACACAGAAAATCCCGCTCAAGTGCGCTGATTGCCACGACAGGGAAGGCACGTTCGTCGCGCGAACGGAGACGATACCCCAGCCGCCCGCTGAACCGCCGGCCCCGATCATCGATCCTGAACCCCCCTTGGTGAAGGCCGCGCCGTTTCCTACTCCGGTCGATCCGCCGGTTGGATACGCTGGGACCTCTCGAATCGACACTCCGAAGCAGGACACCGCGGACGCCTTGGCGAGGAGCGATCGATGGCGAATCGGCTTTCCGGATGATCCGCGCTATCTGAAAGGCGAGTTGTTGAATCCTTATCGCCAGAACGTATTGAAGGGCGACTACCCGATCTTCGGCCAGCACAATTTCCTCGTGCTTACGGCCGAGAGCGAATCGCTTGTGAACGCGAAACGGATTCCCGTCCCGAGCAATGTGGCGGCCCAGCGGCCCGACAGCGAAGAGTTCTTTGGACGCGGGGGGCAATTCTTCTTTCGCCAAAACTTCTCGCTCTCGTTTGAGTTGTTCCACGGCGACACATCTTTCAAGCCGATCGATTGGCGGATCCATATAACCCCTAACTTCAATATCAACTATCTTGGGACGCAGGAGAATGGAATCGTCAACGTAGATTTCCGGCGCGGGAACACGCGAACCGATAGCTATATTTCGCTGCAAGAGGCGTTCGGCGAAGTGCGGCTGGGAGATACGACCCGAGTGTTTCCGTTTCTGTCCGGCGGAAGACCCGCTGACCGGAAGAGCGCCTACTTCGATACCACCTCGATCAGGGCCGGGATACAGCCGTTCATCAGCGATTTTCGAGGACTCGTCTTCAGTGACACCAACCTCGGCGTGCGGCTGTTCGGGAACTACGCGAACAACCGCTACCAGTTCAACGCGGCATATTTCTACATGCTGGAGAAGGACACGAACAGCGAGCTGAACACGCCGCACTTCCGCGATCAGACGGTGTTGATTGCAAATCTCTTTCGTCAGGATACGCGGTACCACGGCTACACAAGTCAGTTCAGTTTTCACTACAACGATGATCGCCCGAGCCGTCACTTCGACGAGAATGATTTTCTGGTGAGGCCGGCGCTGATCGGCGACGTGAGGCCGCACGGCATCAAAGCGTATTACCTCGGATGGGCCGGCGACGGGCATATGGGTCGCTGGAATATCTCGCACGCGTTCTATCAAGCGCTCGGACACGATTCTCGCAATCCGATCGCGGGGCGCAAGACCGACATAAACGCGCAGATGGCAGCGGCGGAGCTTTCGCTGGACCGGGACTGGTTGCGCTTCAAGGGATCGGTTTTCTGGGCATCGGGCGACAAGAAGCCGTTTGACGGCACCGCAAGAGGGTTCGACTCCATACAAGACCATCAGGAATTCGCTGGTGGAGCCTTCAGCTTCTGGAACGGTCAGGGCATTCCGCTGACGAATACGGCGGTGCTATTGACTACACCTGGAAGCCTCTTGCCGGATCTGCGGAGCAGCAAGACGGAGGGACAGTCGAACTTCGTCAATCCGGGCATATTCGTCTACAACATAGCCGCCGAAGCCGAGATGACTCCGAAGCTGCGAACAATATTCAATCTGAACTACTCTCATTTTCATCACACTGAGCCGCTGTCGGAGTTGTTGTTTCAGCCCGACATTCGCAAGTCGATCGGGTTGGACTACGGCGTCGGAGCGCTGTTTCGTCCATTCTTGAGCGAGAACTGGATTGTCCAGGCAGGGTTTTCGTCACTGGTGCCCGGCACAGGGTTCAGGGACATCTACAGTTCGAACTGCAATACGGGCATGTGCGGAGCCAAATCGAAGATTCTGTATTCGGCATTTGTGAAGCTGAAGTTTACTTATTAGGTCTGTAGGGTTCTTTGGGCCTTTGCGGATCTTGGCGTCTCTGCGCGAAACGTTGCTTTCAAAAACCGTGTTTCGCGCAAAGACGCAAAGAACCGCGAAGACGCAAAGCTAATCGTAAGAGTACGATCAGGCGGCGCGCGGGAGAATTGATGAAGGTATCGAAGAATAGGTCGACGAAGCTGGCGCTCATTCTAGCATTGGTGTGCTGTTATTCGTTCGTTGGTTTTGCGGGCTCCAGCGCTTCAACGAATCAACCCGAACCTTCGACAAACCCCCATCCTCGCGATGACGCAAACAACGCCCCTGGCGGCGCGGGTTCATCTCAAGCGACCGCGCCCTGTGATCCAACCGCAACGAAGGCCAACCTCTGGGGGATGACCGCCGCAGACGCGAGATGCCGAAGCGTCGGCTGCGTGGATTGCCATCAAGGCATCGAAGACATGCACAACGGGAAGGTCAATCTCGGGTGTATCGACTGTCACGGGGGCCACGCGGAAGTCCGATTGCCGGCCGGCGCTCGAAAGGGCTCCGCTGAATACAAAGAGGCTCAGAACAAGGCTCATATACAGCCGCGTTTGACGGAGCTCTGGCAGACTTCCGCCAACCCTCAGCGCTCAGCCGCTCGATTGAACAAGGAGAGCGCCGAGTTCATACGCTTTGTGAATCCCGGCGATCTTCGGGTCGCCCAGTTGAGCTGCGGAAGCACTGATTGCCACACGCGCGACGTGCACAACGTCGGCAAGAGCATGATGACAACCGGCGCGATGCTGTGGGGCGCGGCGCTCTACAACAACGGCTCTTTCCCGCTCAAGAACTATCGCTGGGGTGAAAGCTACTCCGCGGACGGCGAGCCGCAACGGCTGATCACCGTTCCCCAACCGACCAAAGAAGAGACCGAGAAGAAGGGTGTTCTCCCTTACCTGGATCCGCTGCCGCGCTGGGAGATCACTCACATGGGCAACATCCTCCGAACGTTCGAGCGAGGCGGGCGCAAGGCTGCTGAGGTTGGTCTCCCCAATCCCGAAGAAGCGCCGGGCAAGCCTACGCAGAATCTGCTGAGCCCGCGCGGATTCGGGACATTGCTCCGAACCGATCCGGTGTTCTTGGGTTTGCAGAAGACTCGCCTGCTCGACCCGATGCTCTCGTTCCTGGGCACCAACGATCAGCCCGGCGATTATCGCTCGAGCGGCTGCACTGCCTGTCACGTGGTCTATGCGAACGATCGCGATGCATTTCACTCGGGGCCGTATTCGCAGTTCGGACACGACGGCGCAACTCAAACCGACGACGTCGCGCTTCGCGAGGCTCGCGACAGAAAAGAACCGGGCCATCCCATCAAGCATCAGTTCACAAGGGCGATACCCTCGAGCCAGTGCGTCGTATGTCACATGCATCCGGGCACGCTGGTCCTGATGAGCTATTACGGGACAACCTGGTGGGACCTGGAGACGGATGGTGAGCACATGTACCCGAAGCCCGGCGAGAAGGGATTCGAAAAGCCGACGCCCGCCGAAGAGCAGCAGATCCTGACGCGCAATCCCGAAGAGTCCTCGCTTCGGGGGAAATGGCGCAGCGTCGAGTTCCTCCGTTCGCTTCGTGAGGACATCAATCCAAAACTCAAGAGCACTCAGTTTGCCGACTTCAACGGACACGGCTGGGTCTTCCGTGACGTATTCAAACACGACCGCAAGGGCAACTTTCTCGACGCGGATAACAACATCGTCAGCGATGTGAATGCCGATAAGCTGCAGCGCGCCGTCGAAGGAACAACGGAGGATCCCGCTAACAAAGGCTTGCCCGTTCACCTCAAAGATATTCACCTCGAAAAAGGAATGCACTGCGTTGATTGTCACTTCAAGCAGGACAATCACGGCAACGGCAAACTATACGGCGAGGTAAGGAACGCGATAGAGATCGACTGCGTAGACTGTCACGGCACGATAACCAGGCGCGCCGACCCGACATCCAAAGACGCGAGAACATCGGCCGCGGCGGGCGGCAATCAGATGCTGAAGTATCGGGAACTTGAGTCGGGGAAGGACCGGTTCTTCAAGGACAAGGACGGAAATCTGTTTCAACGCGCGGCCGTTTCAAAAGACAAAGACGGCAAGCCGGTTGTCTGGCGCGTCAAACAGGTGATGGATACCGTTACGCAAGGGAGCTCCGACTACAATGAAAAGGCCGCGCTCGCAAAAACTATTCGCAAGGACAACCGGACCTGGGGGGTCACCGGGCTCGATGATGAAGCAAAGCTGGCGCACGCCAACAAGAGCATGACCTGCTATACCTGTCACACCTCGTGGACGCCGAGTTGTTACGGGTGCCATCTGAAGATGAAGGCCAATCAGGAGCGCTCGATGCTCCACAACGAAGGCGAGGAGGAGCTGCGGAACTGGACCTCATACAATTTTCAAACACTGCGCGACGACGTCTTTCTGCTAGGCCGCGACGGAACGGTGACCGGACGGCGCTTCGCTCCGGTGCGATCGGCGTGCGCGATACTGGTCAGCTCCCAGAATCAGAATCGCGAGTGGATTTACTCGCAGCAGCAGACGGTCTCTCAGGAGGGCTACAGCGGTCAGGCCTTCAGTTCGCACTTTCCGCATTCGGTGCGCACCAGGGAAACAAAGAGCTGCGATGACTGCCATTTGTCGGACAAGGGCGACAACAACGCCTGGATGGCGATGACTCTGATGCAGGGCACGCAGTTCTACAACTTCATGTACCGGTTTGTGTATACCGCGCTCGGCAAGGCTGGCTTCGAAGCTACCGTGGTGACCGAGCGGGACGAGCCGCAAGCGGTGATCGGCAGCAACCTTCACAAACTCGCCTTTCCCGATGAGTACAAGAAACACAAGGAAGGACACGACGCGCTCGAGGAGGCCTATGAGCATCCGGGGAACGACATTTCGAGAGGGCTCAGGCCGTTTTCGAAACAAGAGACAGAGGTCCTGAGCTTGCAGCTTCGCGGCGAATACCTGTACGCGGCTGCAGGCAAGGGCGGGCTTCGCGTTTACGATGTCGCCAACATCGATCAAAAGGGTTTCTCGGAGCGAATGACCACCGCACCCTTCTCGCCGATGGGTCAGCGCCTGTACGTGAAGACTAAATACGCAACCGCAGTGGCGTCTCCGACCACGCTCGGCGTCGATCCGACCGCTTCGTTGCCAGACAGCATTTTCCCAAAGAAGTACCGGATTCACCGGCCTGAAAACGAAGAGGCGGTCAACCGCGACGACAAGCAGCCGATTCATCCGCTGTATGCCTTCCTGTATGTGACGGACAAGTACGAAGGACTGATCCTGGTCAACGCGGCAACGCTGCTTGATGGGAACCCGAATAATAATTTTCTCAAGCGCACGCTGACCTGGAACCCAAATGGCGTGTTGAACGGGGCAAACAACATCACCGTCGCAGGGACTCACGCCTACATCACCTGTGACCGCGGTCTCGTCATCGTAGACATCAACAATCCATTCCAGCCTCGCGTTGTCGGCGAGATCGGCGCGCCCGCGCTCAAGAATCCGCGCGCGGTTCAGATCCAATTCCGCTATGCGTTTGTCTGCGACGCGGAAGGCGTCAAGGTCATCGACGTAACCGATCCCGCTCGCGCGCGCGCGGTGAGCGGCGCGGTAGTGCCTCTCGCAGAAGCAAATAACATCTATCTTGTTCGGACCTACGCTTACGTCGCTGCGGGGAAGCAGGGGCTGGTGATTCTCGACATCGAGCGGCCGGAAAACCCGCGCATCGATCAAGTCTTTAACGCGAACGGCCAGATCAACGACGCGAGAGATGTAAAAGTCGGGATGACCAACGTGAGCCTGTTCGCATACGTTGCGGATGGGCACAACGGGCTTCGTGTCGTCCAACTGACTTCGCCCGAGTCCACGCCCGGAAACTTCGGGTTCAGCCCAAAACCAAATCCCGAGTTGATCGCTACGAGGCACATGCACGGCGAAGCTCTGGCGATCTCGAAGGGGTTGGATCGGGATCGGGCGGTTGATGAAAGCGGCAACCAGCTCTCGGTGTTTGGCCGCAGAGGGGCGCGTCCGTTGAACTTCGCGGAGATGGTGCGCATGTACATGATTGAAGGAAAGATGTTCACCGTGCCGGTTATCACCGACGGAAACATCAAAGAGAACCGCGATATTCGAGGCTTCTACGGCGCTCCAGGCAATAGATGAGAATGAAGCTGACACTTCTGGTTCTGTTCACGGTTGCTGCGGCGCTGTTTGTGCGGGCGGCGGCCGGTGAACGCCCGGTTTTGCTCGCCCAAAGCGACTGCGAGCGGATAAAGTCGGACGACCCCGGCTCGCATGTCATAAAGCTCGATCTCCGGGGAACGCGGGGCGTGGTCTTATTCCGGCACAAGCATCACGAATCGTATTTGAATCTCGATAACCAGTTTGTTCATCCGGCACAGAAGGGCGCGGAGTGCATCGGCTGTCATCACAAACGCACCGAGTCGGGCGGCGTTCCGATCCTCGTCAAGTGCACTGCCTGTCACGGAGGCGAAGGCGATCCGAGAAACGCCAGGAGCAGAGAGGGCGACGAGGAGTGGTCCAAGCGCGCTTTTCATGACTTGTGCATCGGTTGTCATCGAGCTTCGAATGCGAGAGGGCTCACGAAGTGCGACAAGGCGCCCGTGGCCTGCAATGAGTGCCACGGCGCAAGGTCTTGAAGGGAATTGAAAATTGAGAATTGAAAATTGCAAATTGAAAATTGGTCGAATCGCGAAGACTGTCGCGCGAGTTTGCAATTTGCAATTTGCGATTTGCAATCTGAGATCTGCAATTTTGGATTCGAAATTAAGGCTCGGTGTTATTGGTCTGATCATACTCGCCATCTGGTGGGGAACGTTGTCAACGGCCAGGGCGAGAGAAGGTGCGCTGTTCTCACTCACTCAAGCGAAAGACAGAACCGGGCGTGGAAGTTTCCCTCACGATCAAAAGGAACACATAAAGGTTCAATGCGCTGATTGCCATCTCGCCGCAAAAGAGAAACCGAGGAACACCGATCAGCCGATGGCAAAGGATTTCCCTCACGGCGCTTGCATCCGCTGTCACAACTTCGCGGCGGAGTTCTTCAAGGCGGCATTCGGCCAGTCCAGCAGGTTCTGTGGCGTCTGTCACGAGCCGAGACGAATCTCGCGGGCCGACAAAGCGCTGCGGCCAGGGGTCTTCCCAAGACCGAAGATCAGCGACTTTGAGGATGCCTTCTCGCACAAGGCACATCGCAAGTCTTTGCCTGCGGACTTTCGCGTCTCGCCGATAAGCAATCCACCGTACGGCTCTCAGTTCAGTCCGGGAGCAAGCCCGCGCTGCACTGATTGCCACGCGCAGACCAAGCAGCCGGCTGCGCGACGCCGCCAGGACGACGCGAGCGCGACAGTAGTTCAGGCGGTTCAAATGAGGTCTATCGAATTCAAAACTGAGAAGAGCCATGCGGTCTGCTTCGTGTGTCACGGCGGAACGCCTCCCGAGCCGCGTCGAATGTCCGCGGAGACTTTTCCGTATCAGAATGATTGCAGGGTCTGTCACGAGCTCGAGACAGGACAGCCGTCCGGGAGCAAGAGTCTGTTCGGCAGCATAAAAGATTTTCACCACGACGATCACGATCTCGACATTCGGCCCAAGAAGAGAAGCGATTTTCCGCTGCCGACCGCCCCCGATCGGTTGTGCTCCGAGTGTCACAAACCGATCGAGCAGGTGGAGAAGCTAAAGGCAATAAGGCTGCCGGAAGCCGGCTACTGCAACACGTGTCATATCAGCAAGCGGCCCGGCCTTCCCGATAGATTGAGCGAAGAAGTGTTGAACAGGCTCAAGAGCGATTAACCTGTAGGGGCGGCCCTCCGCGGCCGCCCCAGTGTGAAGAATTTGCCGGCGTTTCAGGGTGACGCGGCCACAGAGGGACGCCCTGGTTCTTGGTAGAGATGAGAATCGAGAAGTCAAAACGAATAGTCCTGGCGGCGGCGCTAATCCTGGCTGCAAGTATCTGGGCTTGTAAGAGCACAAAGCAAAACCTCAACAAGCCGGCGGAGAGCCCGGCTGCACCTGCCACCCCGGTGAGCCAGTCGCCGTTCGATGTTGTTGACTCGAAAGTCATCGAGGTGGTCTCGCCGTTCGATCACAATCGCAAAGAGCACCGAACAAAAACACAGGATTGCGCTGCCTGTCACCTTCGCGCGACGAACGATGCCAGGCCGGTGCTTCCGGGACACGCGGCCTGCATTGAGTGCCACGCGAAGGATTTCACCAACAAAGAAAGCAAGATGTGCATCGTCTGTCACAAGACGCCGATCGATGCGCAGGCCTCGCGCATCGATTTCCCCGCGCGCCTGGCTCAGTTCGGGATCAAACGCTTCTCGCATCGCGATCACGCGAATCCCGAAAAGATGAAGGGCCAGATGGACGCGCAAAAGATGCCCGAAGGCGCGCCTAAGTGTGACTTCTGCCATCGGTTTGACGACCAGGGGTTGAAGGCGAGCATGCCGAAGCACCCGGAGTGCTATTCCTGTCACAACCACCAACCAACTCAGAAGTTTGCTGCGTGCGACGCCTGCCACATAAAGAAGGGGGAAGGTATGGAGTACGGCGCCACGCTTGGCATCGCATTCAGCCAATACAATTTCAGGCACGGTCCTCATATCAAAAAAGCCGGGTGCGAGAAATGCCATCAAACCATCGAGGTCCCACCTGACCAGCGCCGCTCGGATGTCCGGGAGATCAACGTGTCGCGCGGGCAGCGACACAATTCAACTTGCTGGAGCTGTCACGTTAGAGCAAAAGAACCGGTTTGCAGCAAATGCCACATCAGCGCCACGCCGTTTTGAGATTCAGCTCGTAGTCCCGCCTTCAGGCGGAAGCTTGTACCTAAACGGCGGACCAAGCGCATACGAAAACTTCCGCCTGAAGGCGGGACTACAAACTGATATACTTTCGCCGACAACGACCCCAGGGGCGCCTCGCGCACTGGTCGCTTCCGATCAAAGGTAACTACGAATGCCGCGTGAACATAAGAGTCGCCGCGAGGTGCTCAATGCCATACAAGGCTTGGCTTCACTAAAGGACCTCCTGTCCGAGCACGAAGGCCACTTCGATCACGAGCTCGATCTCGAAGTCACCGTATACGGGCGCAATTACGGCGGCAAGAAGGTCGGACCATACTTTCGCCTTCTGACCTACGATCCCGGCGAGACCGTCATGGCGGAAGGTGAGTGGGGCGCGAATACCTTCTACGTCGTGATCGACGGCCACGTCGATGTGTGGATCAAATCGCCGGACAACCAGGACCTCAAGGTAGCCGAACTCAAGCCCGGGACCCAGGTTGGCGAGATGAGCGTCCTGGCCGGGGTGCCCCGAAGCGCGACTATAAGGGCCCCGTCGAATTCCAAAGCCCAGGTGCTCGAAATCCAGCGTCCAGCGTTGCGCTTGTTGCGCAAGCTAAGCGTGTTCGGCGAGAGTCTGGACAAATCCTATCGCGAGCACAGCCGCGATTCGATCATCGAAGATCTCAAGGCTCGCATCAGCCTGACGACAGAGATGTTCGGCGAGTTCAAGGACATCGCGCGGTTCAGAGTGTTCTCAAAGAATCACGCGCTCATTCGCGAAAAGTCGCAAATCGATCGCATATACCTGATCAAGCAGGGATGGCTGCGTCGTTCGCGTGATGCCGACGGCGCACACGTCGAGGACTATCTCGGTCACGGTTTCTGTTTTGGCATCGACGCCGCGATGAAGAACGCCGAGTGGCCTTATTCAGTGACGTTGATGGGACGCACCGAGGTGCTCGAGATATCGATTCGCGCGCTGAGGCAGCGGGTCGCGCTGCGCGAGTCGCTGGTTCGAGAGCTGTCTCCGTTCGCGCCCCCCAGTCTCGGCGCCCGCGCAAGCTCGAAGCCCATAGTTCGAGAAAAACAGATCGCCGCGCAACAGAGCCTTATAACCACCGGCCTTGTGGACGCCACGAACCTGCTGGTGATGGACATGGACCTGTGCGTGCGCTGCGGCAACTGCTCGCTCGCGTGTCACACGATTCACGGCCAGTCCAGGCTCTTGCGACGCGGCATTCACGTCACTCGACTCGAGGCGCCGAGACCCGCCGCGATTCAAAGCGTGCTCGCGCCCGCCGTGTGCATGCATTGTCAAGACCCGGAATGTCTGACGGGGTGCCCGACGGGAGCGATCGGACGGTTCGCCCTCGGTCAGATCGATATTGATCCAAAGAGCTGCATCGGCTGCGGAGACTGTGCGTCGCAATGTCCGTACAGAGCGATATCGCTCATTTCGCGCAAGGCCAAGCCTGCCGAGGCGACAAATGGATTAAAAGAACGTCTGCGAGATTATTTGCGAATCAAGCCCGAGCCCCTGCCTCCGCCGGTCGACGCAACCGAGGACCTGCTTGCGGTGAAATGCAACCTGTGCAGCGACCGCGCGGGAATGAATCCTCCGGGCAGCAAGGTTCGCGCCTACAGCTGTGAGGAGAACTGCCCCACCGGGGCGCTAGCCCGAGTAAACCCGAGAACGTATTTCACCGAAATCGGAGCGATCGAGGGACTCACCCTGTTCGATCAGACTCATGCCGTGGGCCGCAACATCCACAAGTCCGATCCCCCAAGGCGAGCAAGCCATGTGGTTGGCATATTGCTTACAGTGCTGCTGACCGCTGCTGCGATCATCGGGCTGCGGGATTTCGGATTGGGGGAGCGGTTGCTGGGCTTTCTGAACATGCGCTGGATCACCGGTCTTGTGGGGCTGGTTGGAATCGCAGGCGTCATGACTTATCCCGTCAGGCGGAAGGTGTACACGCGCCGCGCCGGTCCGCTTCGATACTGGCTGCTGAGTCATACGTATCTCGGGACGATAGCCGGCATCATGATATTGCTGCACGGAGGCCCGAACTCGGGTGGCGCGCTGACTACGCTACTGATGATCACCTTCGATCTTGTCATTCTCACCGGCCTGCTCGGAATATTTCTGTATCTGGTCGTGCCGCGACTCATGACAAAAATTGAAGATGCTCCGTTATTGATCGACGATCTGAAGCAGCGTCGTGAAGAACTGCAAAACGAGTTAGCCGACATCGGGAGCTCGCCCGCCGAACCGCTGCGCAGCATCGTCCGGGAAAAAGTCGTCCCGCGGTTCATCTCGTTCAGATATCTCATGCGCCAGTATATCGCTCGCGAAAAACTGGAGTCGCTGATCGAGTCGGCCAAGCAGGAATTTGCTTCCGAGACCAAGGGTCTAGGGAATAAAGTGGAGCGCGAACGGCTCGAGCGAGCGATTGAATCCGCGGCGACCTTGCGCCGTGTTGACGCGCTTATTTATCTCCATCGGTCATTGAAGCTTTGGCTGCCGCCTCACGTGGCGACCACTTCACTGATGCTGGCGTTGATGATAGTGCACATCATCCAGGTGATCTATTACGCCGCTCGTTGAGAGACGCATCAATGATTCTCGAGAATCGATTCGTAATCAAGCGCAGAGACAGCGATGTTGCGGTGGACGACGTGCTGCTCGAAGGCGATGGCCTGACGATCGGACGCTTGATCTCGAACGATCTGGTGCTCAACCATCGCGCAGTTTCCCGCACACACGCCGGAATAAAGCAGCAGGGTGGCGACTTCTGGCTCTTCAACTTTTCGAAGGCCAACGGAACCTCGCTCAACGGCGAGCTTGTCGACAGGACGCCGCTCGCCGATGGCGATGTCATTCAGATAGGTCCGTACCTCCTGCAGGTCAACTACCTCCCGCTGGCCCTTTCGATCACCGTCGAAAGACAGCTGCAGGTTCAGACGCTGGAAGGCTCAGTGGTGATGCCGACCGCCCCTGCAGTCGGCGGGATGGAAGATGCGGGGGCGACTATATTCATCAAGACGCCCGTGCTTCCGGGGGCTCAGACGATGACACCTGGCGGCACGGCGCGGTTTCAAGGCACCGGGCTTCTCACCGGCGTACTGCGCCCGGTTGACGAGCAAGCGCTCGAGATCTTTTGGAAGAATCGGAAGCGCGAGGCCGGCAAGATAGAAGCAAGGACGCCGCTGCATCCGCGCGGCGGACAGAAACTGGGGAAGGCCCAGTTCAACTGGAAGCCGACCCTGGACTTGCGGCGGTTGTGGCGGAAATCATATTTTGCGTGGGGCATCGTCGGGTCGGTGCTTGCCTCGATCGTCGCGCTTCTGATCTACGAGGGAGCCTTTTCGCCCGGTCCGGTCTCCGAAGCGCATACATCATCGGTCGTTTCGAAGCGGGCCATTGCCGATCGCGCGAATGCGAATTCTTGCTCGAACTGCCACGGGGTAACCAGCGGGATGGAGGACAACTGCATCTCCTGCCACTCAACGGCGACGTTTCGCCCGACGATTTACGATGCCCACAACCGCGAGAACATCGCGTGTTCGAGTTGCCACACAGAGCATCAAGGCGCGGACATTCGCGCGGGGTTGGTGAGCTACGGGCTTTGTTCGCGATGCCACAACGGCGCGTACACGATCAAGACCGGCGATCGGGCCGGCAATCTGTTGCCGATTCCGCACGGCGGAACGATCGGCTATCCCGTTGTCGACGGTAAGTGGGATTGGAAGCTCACTGCTGCGGACTTCAAGAAGCGAGGCCTGCCCGAGGCCTGGGCTTCATTAAGCTCCAAAGACCAGTTTCATAACATTCATCAGATGGGGAGAATGTTGAACCGAACGAGCTGCAGCGACTGCCACTCGGCAGGGGTGCTTGGCGACGCGCGATGGCGGCAGGCACCAGTCGGCGAGTGCGCGAAGTGCCACGGTATGAGGGGAGCTCAAGGAGCCCAGCGGCAGGCGAACTGCAGCACATGCCATAAGCAACACGGGCAGAGCGAGGACCTCGCGAAGCTGTTGGACGCCGCCGGCACCGAAAACAAGAAGATCAAGGCTTATCTCGATTCTCTCGACAAGGGCGGCGACGAAACTCGAGCCCCCCGGCTGGCCACCGCAAGCGCAAACCTGTTCACTGGAATCGGGCCGGCGGGCGACCTCCGGCAGGACCAAACGAAATTCGGGGCGAGCTTCATTTCAAGACTAGGCGCAGTTCCCTGGTTCGCGTGGGCAGGACTGATCGTCGCTCTTCCGATTTTTGGGCTGGCAGTGATGGCGTTCGGAACTGCGAAGCGTAAGAGCCTTATTGAGAACGCAAGCGCTCAAGTAAAGCTCGCCGAAACGAGGCCGCTCGCCGGTTCGGGCTCGCTCGACCTCGAGAAGCTCAAAGCGGAAGGTCCACCTTATCCTCATCCGGTAGTCGATCCGGTCTTGTGCATCGGATGCCACGCGTGCGTCGAAGCTTGTCCACACGACGTGCTCGCGATCGTCAACGGCATTTCAACGCCGGTCGCGCTCGATCAGTGCATGGAGGACACGAGCTGCCAGGTCGAGTGTCCGACAAATCCGAAAGCCTGCATAGTCATCAACACCACCAAGAAGATCCCACAGCGCAAAGTCCCGGCTCGCGATCAGCGGCTCAAAACAAACGTAGAAGGCATATACATGATTGGCGATGTCTCGGGCGTGCCGCTGATCAAGAACGCCATCAACGAGGGTGCACAGGTCATCGATTCAATCATCGAAGATCTGAGTAAGGAAGGCGCAAGTCCCGCCGAGTACGACGTTGCGATCGTCGGGGTGGGTCCGGCGGGGTTGTCGGCGGCGGTGATTGCGAAGCAACGCGGGCTGCGCTATGTCGCGCTCGAGCAGGACATACTGGTGAGCACCATCGCGAACTATCCAGCCAACAAGTATGTCTTCTTCAAACCGGACACGGTGGAGGCGCGAGGCGGCATACCGCTTCCCGGACCAGGGGATAAGAAAGAAGCGATGCTCGAAGCGTGGACTCAAACGATGCTGGCCAACGGCGTTGAGATCAACGACGAGGAGAGTTGCAAGGACATCAAACGCGAAGACGGTGTTTTCGATGTCATCACCGAAGTCGGAAAGGTCAAAGAAAAGGTTTCCTACAAAGCACGCAAAGTCATCCTGGCCATCGGCAATCGCGGAACTCCGATGAAGCTCAGGGTGCCCGGCGAAGAAATCAAAACAATCGTCGAGCCGGGTCCGACCGTCGCGCGCCATTGTCCCCGATGCGGCGAGCGACGCCACGGACAGGCGACTCATTGCGTCAAGTGCGGCACCCGACTTCCGGTCAGGACACCCCCGCCTTTCGAAGATATGAAGGTGAAGTACAAGCTCTCCGACCCGGACGACTTCGTCGATAAGAAGTGCATCGTCGTAGGAGCAGGGAACTCGGCGATCGAGGCCGCGGTCGATCTGACCGGCTTCAAACGCGAGGGCGATTCGTTCAGGTTCACTCGCACCAACGAGGTGACGCTCGTGGTCCGCAGCGACTTCAAAGGCGACTTGAAACTGGGCAACAAGATGAACGTCTACGATTGCATAGACGCGGGGAAGATAAAGGTCTTCTTCCGGACTGAGATCAAGGAGATCAAGGAAACCGAAGTTGCATTGAAAGA
Organism: Blastocatellia bacterium; assembly: GCA_035455165.1. Taxonomy (GTDB): domain Bacteria; phylum Acidobacteriota; class Blastocatellia; order UBA7656; family UBA7656; genus Onstottus_A. The sequence continues at coordinate 4,129 of DATIFP010000224.1, read as the reverse complement.
CGTGGGGGCGAAGGAAGAGAAGGCTCGAATCGCCAACGACTATGTGTTCGCGCTGATCGGTGGGGAGAAACCCACGAAGTTCCTGGAAGGACTTGGGATCAAGGTTGGGTAGCCCTGGGAGCGCAGGCATCCTGCCCGCCTGCTTTGAACGCGCCCCGGGGAGAAGAGCAGGCAGGATGCCTGCGCTCCCAGGAATGGTATAGTATCGAAGGCGCGGGTTCCGATGAAGGGAGGGAAAAGCACTTGAAAGTCAGACTTCTGCCAAGCAGTGCCGGGCGCAAGTCGCAGCTTCAGTCGCTGACCTCGTTCATCGTCGACGACCGGCTCGCGATCGACGGCGGCAGCCTCGGGTTCGCGCTCACTCCAAAGGAGATAGGAAGCCTACGCCACGTGATCGTGACGCACGCCCATAGCGATCACATAGCGTCGCTCCCCATTTACATTGCCGAGGCCTTCCCCACGCTTGAAGCGCCGATCCTGATCTATGCGACCAGCGAGGTCGTGTCGGCTTTAAGGCAGTTTATTTTCAACGATCACGTGTGGCCAAACTTCGAGAATATCCAACTGAACAACGGGAGCGGGCCCGGGCTCGAATTCCGAGAGCTGAAACCGCGCGAGACCGTGAACATCGACGGCATAAACGTGACGCCCATACCCGTCAATCACATCGTTCCAACTGTCGGAATCCTCGTGCAAAACGAAGTAACTGCGGTGTTGTTCACTTCCGACACCTACACGACCGACGAAATCTGGAAGGTTGCCGCGGCGGCCGGGCCCCTGAAGGCGATCTTTGTCGACATTTCTTATCCAAACGAACGTCGCGAGCTGGCCGAAGCATCGAAACACTTAACGCCCGAATTGCTCCCGGCTGAGCTGAAAAAGCTGGGCCGCGATGTTGAAGTCTATGCCGTGCACATAAAACCTACGCAGAGAGATATGGTGATAAGAGAGCTGATGGACCTTGGAGACCCGCGGGTATCGATCGGCGAGGTCGACCGCGTGTACGAATGGTAAGATTTGTCGTAGCTTGTCTGTGAAGTATGTCTTCAAAGCTGATCATAACCAACACCCAATCCGGCAGGTCCTTCGAGTACGAGATTGCGCGCGATGAAACGCGCATCGGTCGCGCCGCGGACCGCAACGACGTCGTGTTGAACGACGGCCAGGTCTCGCGCGAGCACGTTGTCATCAGGCGAGACGGTCACACCTTTTTGCTGATCGATCTGGGCAGCGCCAACGGCACCACGATCAACGGCATGCGCATCAAGGAACACGTGCTGCGCGACGGCGACTGGTTCTCGATAAGCAAATACAACCTCCAGTTCAAGAGCGCCGTATCCATGCCTCCGATCAAGTTCGGTCACGGGATCGGCGACACGGTTGTCATGCGAACGCCCGGGGAGATCGCCGCAGTGGTTCCGAAAATCGACCAGTCGGCGATTCAACCGTCGGATAGTAAATCGGTGCTTGATTACGTCGAGGCGCTGAGGAAGAAGGCCGAGACCCTGGCGCGCATCTACGAGTTGAACCAGTTGCTCGCTTCCGACTTTTCTCAGGAAGACATATTCAAAAAAGTCAGCGAGATGGTTTTTCGGCTGACAACCGCCGATCGCTTCCTGGTTCTATTGAAGGACCCCGACAGCGGAGAGCTGGTCAGGGTCGCCGCCGAGTTTCGCGAATCCACGGGTTCACTGCCTCGCGAGGATATTGCCATCAGCAGGACGGTTGTGGATCGCGTGATGGCCGAGCGGGTTTCGCTTCTGTCATTCGACACGCACTCCGACGAGCGATTCGCGCAAGCAAAGTCGATCGTGTTGCAAAACATCACTTCGGTGATGTGCTCTCCGCTGCTCAGCAAGGACAAAGTGTTGGGAGTTATCTATGTCGACTGCCGCGAAGCCGTAAAGCTGCTTCGCGACGAGGATCTGGAGTTGCTCAATGCGGTGGCGGCGGAGACCTCTATCGCGGTGGACAATGCGATGACGCACAAACGGCTCGTGCGCGAGGAACTCGCGCGAGCGAAATTCCGGCGATTCATGCCCCCGCACGTAGTCGACGAGATCCTCAAGAGTCCCAACACCCTCAGCCTCGGCGGCACGAACAGTTGTATAACGGTGCTCTTTTCGGACATCCGGGGCTTCACCTCGATGTCGGAAATGCTGAGCCCGCAGGTCGTGGTCCAGATACTCAACGAGTACTTCGCCGACATGACGCCGATTGTCTTTGAGTACCAGGGACTTCTGGATAAATTCATGGGAGACGGACTGATGGCCTTGTTCGGTGTTCCTTATCCGTGCGACGAAGCGGCGTCGAACGCCGTCGCGGCGGCCGTCGCGATGCAGCGCCGTATGGCTAAGGTAAATGAAGACCTCGTGGAGGCCGGGCTGTCGGAGATTGGAATCGGCATCGGAATCAACACCGGAACAGCTACGGTCGGCTACATCGGATCGAGAGACCGAACCGACTACACGGCGATCGGGGACACGGTGAATCTCGGCGCTCGGCTCGAAAAGCAGGCGCAGGCCGGGCAGATCATAATCAGCAGCTTCACCCGTGAGGCGATCGGCGATAGTTTTCCGCTGAGACCGAGCACCCAGATCAGAGTCAAGGGCCGAAAGGAGCCGGTGCAGATATACGAAGTGCTGTGGCAGGAAGCTATCGAGCCGGTGTCGTTAGCCGAGGCGGAAGAAGTGCTGGATGCGTCGTAGAATCGCCCGGGTGTGAACCCGCTTCTCTTCATCCGGCATCAGGCGGGCGTACTCATCCAACCTGCTCTGTCGTTCCGCTATCTTCTGGCTCAAGGCTTCAGCGAGCGCGGCATTGTCGTCGAGCAGGCGTTGAAGACACGCTTTGGTGACTTCGAGAGTCTCGACCTCGGTCAATGCAACAACATCCGCGTTTCGTGGCTCGCCGGTGAGCAACGCCATCTCGCCGAAGTAGTTCCCGCTCTCGAGCTCCGCTACCTGGTGATCGTGTCCGTCGCTGGCCGGCAGCCGAACTTCGACCCTGCCTCGTCGAATCACGAACATCGAGTCGCCGTCGTCGCCCCTTCGCAGTATCAACTCGCCGGGCGCATACAGAGACCTGATTGCTGACCTTGCCACGGATTCCTTTTCATCGGCCGAGAGCGGCGCGAATATCTCGATCGATTCTATGAGCTGATTGTGATCCGAGACTTGAACCCTGCCCGTCTGCTCTTGCTGTTCAAGCAGCACGTGGCGCACGGGAAACGGGATATCGATTTCGTTGCGCTGGTAGATGTACCACGCGTGCTGGCGTATTTGCGCGTCGATGTCGTGAACCCACATGTAGTCCTTCGTCCAGTAGAGAACTTCGTAATCGATGCTCGAATCTCCGAATTTCCCGATCCTGACGCGAGGCGCCCTTTCTCTCGCCACGTTGGGAATCGACGCCACGGTTTCCTGCAACAGGGCGATCACTTTTTGAGGAGCGATTCGATAAGGCGCGGGCACGTGCAGAATCCTCCGGTTCAGGTTATTGAAGTGATAGACCTCGAGCGCTTCGCGGGCGACTTTGCTGTTTGGGAAAATGATTGTCGTGTTGTCGTTGGTGCGAATGGTGGTCGTCCGCCAGGTGACCGCTTCAACTCGCCCGAGCATGTCTCCAATTCGAATCGCGTCCAGTATGTGAAACGGCTGCTCGGTGTGAATGGATAGACCTGCAAAGAAGTTTCCGAGCGTGTCCTGCAACGCCAGACCGATGATCACCGAGACGACGGTCGAAGTTGCGACGAATCCGAAGCCGTCGAGTGGTTCCTTCAGCACGAGTCGATAGATGAGCAGGAATAGAATCGGATACAGCACGATGGGCAGGAGCCCGCGCAGGAGGGCCGGGGCTTCGCGGCCCTTTCTCCGCTGAAAGATTACGTCGAACAACACGAAGCCAATCGCGCGGACTACGGCCATGCTCAAGCCTACGAGCAAGGCTGCAAGCACGTACTTCCAGGCGGATGGTCCTAGGAGGCCTGGATCAACCAGCCTGACTGCGGCGTAGAGCGCCAGCAGCAGCAAGGTCACTGAGAGCTGGATGCTTATTCGTTTCATGTTCTGTGGAAGTTCAGAATGCGGCGCTCAGAGTACCGACTTTAGTCGGCTGACTTGAATGCTCG
>DATIFP010000223.1:0-21582 GCA_035455165.1 Blastocatellia bacterium | reverse complement strand
AATCGATACCTGGGACCGCACTCCCTGGGACCGCACGCGGCTCGCGTGCTTGATAGTGATTCAGAGTGATTCGCGGTCTTCGTTGCTTTTCGAATCGGACTCAAGCACGCCCTGGGACCGCACGCGGCTCGCGTGCTTGATAGTGATTCAGAGTGATTCGCGGTCTTCGTTGCTTTTCGAATCGGACTCAAGCACGCCCTGGGACCGCACGCGGCTCGCGTGCTTGATGGCGATCCCCTGTGATTCGCCGTCTTCGTTGCTTTTCGAATCGGAATCAAGCACGCCCTGGGACCGCACGCGGCTCGCGTGCTTGATAGCGATCCCCTGTGATTCGCCGTCTTCGTTGCTTTTCGAATCGGACTCAAGCACGCGAGACGCGTGCGCTCCCAGGGCGGTCCCAGGTCGCGTTCAATCCCGGTGCGCTTTCGTGTATTATGTCGCCGCTATGAAACCAACAAAGCCTGTCTTTGCGATGATCGCCGCGACGCTGCTGCTCGTGAGCGGCTTCAGCGCCAAAAAGCCTGGAAGGCCGCCGCTTCGAGCATCGGGGGCGCCGGCTGCCGGTCTGACAACGACCCGCATCTACGTCACCAACTCGAAGGGCGACGACGTCACCGTCATCGATCCAGCGACGATGAAGGTAGTCGGTTCGATCAAAGTCGGCGCAAACCCGCATGGCATTGTCGCCTCGCCCGACCGCCGAACGCTGTACATAAGCGTCGAAGGAACCGACGAACTCGTGGCGGTGGATCCATCGACCAATCAAGTGAAGGCGCGGACAAAGGTAGGACGCGCGCCGAACGAAGTTTCGATCACCCTCGACGGCCGCAAGGTCTTTGTGCCCCTGCGAAGCGAAGGCGCGGTCGAGGTAGTCGATACGACCGCGATGAAGGTCATCGATCGAATGAAGGCGCCCGCGTGGCCGCACAATACGTATGTTTCGGCCGACGGGCGGCGGCTTTATCTCGGCACGATGTCGGGCTCGCGGATCACGATTTACGACACCGCGACCCATAAACAGCTTCGCGAAATCGCGCCAGGTGACTGGGTGCGCCCCATCGCGCTGCTTCGTAACGAAACGCTGGCCTACGTAGCTCTGTCGAAGCTGCACGGATTCGCGGTCGTTGATCTCAAAGAAGGGAAGACAGTTCGCCGAGTGGAGCTGCCGGCTCTGCCGGCCGGAACCGAGATACCTCCGTATGACACTCTCACGCACGGGCTGGCGCTCACGCCGAACGAGCGCGAGCTCTACGTGACGAGCATGGCCGGCAGGGCAATCTATGCCTTCTCGGTCCCCGATCTGAGGCAGCTCGCAAAAATCGACGTGGGCAAATACCCGAACTGGATATCGATCAGCCCGGACGGAAAGCAAGTCTGGGTGAGCAATCAACTGGACGACACGGTCTCTGTCATCGACACACGCACAAAGAAGGTGCTGGCGACGATTCCCGTAGGCCACGAGCCCAAGCGATTGCTGGCGGTCGACGTCAAGTTGGAGGGCGGACACTAGTGAGCTGAACCGCGCGCTAGTCGATTACCTCGTAAACGGCTTCCGGAGCCGGTTTCGCGTCAACGGTTTCGGTCAAACCCCACTTGAATATCGAGTGCATCAACGGCAGCAGGCGATGGCCGGCGATCACACCGAGGAAGAATAACTCGTGCTCTTGTTCCACGTTGGACATCACGAGCAGGTCTGCTTCAAATTCGCGTAGCGCGAGAGCCGCCGCGTGAGCCGCCGCCTGTTTATACTCGATGACATTCTCGCTTTCGAGCCGCCCGGCGAAGTACATCGGCAGGAACCAGCCGATCAGATGACAAGCGAGCCCTATGCTTCGCCCGATGATCCATAGCTTTGCTTCGCGGAGCTTGCGAGGGCCGGAGCCCAGGCTCGCCAGCATCTCGCCTACGCGCTTTCGGTGGGTCCACTCTTCTCGCTCGATCTTTTGAATAGCAGCGCGCTCATCGGAGTTCTTCACAGACTTCCAGTGGCCGCGATAAGCATAGCCCGCGGCCAGCTCTCCTGAATATGCGCCTCGAAGTATGCGAATCAGGCTCAGCCGGGCGCGTTCTTGACCCATCGTTTGAGGTCTCCAACCGAAGTTTAGCCACAGGCGAGGTCCCGCGCGAACCTGGGAGCGCAGCCTGGGAGCGCAGGCGTCTCGCCTGCACGACCTCGAACGCTGCCCATTCGCAAACATGCAGGCGAGACGCCTGCACCCCAGATTTGAAAGAAAGCGGCAAAGAACGTTTAATAGAATAACGGACTCAACATACTAGAGGGGAAAGCAAATGTCTAAGCCGCACTTTGACGCCCGAGGGCTTGCCAGGTCAATCACCGCCGCAGCGATGCTCTGCTTCACCGCGATCATTGTTCCGGCACGCGCTCCCAGGCCGCAGTCGGAGGCCCCGAAGTACGAGATGGGTACTTTTTATTTGTGTCTACTGGTTAAGGGGCCGAACTTCGTTGCCACTCCTGAAGCCCAGCAGCTTCAAGCTCACCTTAAGCACGTTCAAGGACTTTTCGCCGGGGGCAAAGCAGTCCTGTTCGGACCGTTCGGCGACGACGATCGAATCGCCGGAGTCGCGGTGCTCGACGCCTCTTCTCCGGAGGAAGCTCGCTCGCTTGAAGAACAGGATCCTTTTGTGAAGTCGGGACGATTCTCGATTGAAGTGCTGAAATGGTGGGCTGCAAAAAACGTGATCAAACCTCCCCCGAATCCCCTGAAGATGACGACATACTACCTGGCCTTCCTTCGCCACGGTCCCAAGTGGACGGGGCAAAGCACGCCTGAAACGCAAAAGATTCAGGCCGATCACATGGCAAACATCAACGCGATGGCCAGGACGGGCAAGCTGGTTATAGCCGGTCCATTTGAGATTGGAGGGGACTATGCCGGTTTGTTTGTGTTCAAGGTCAAGACGCTTGACGAAGCGAAGGCGCTGGCTGACTCGGACCCCGCGGTGAGGGCTGGCCGACTTGTGGCTGATGTTCACCCGTGGAGAATCGCGGAGGGTTCGCTGCCTTAGGCCTGGGAGCGCGCTAAAGTCACATCAAGTTCATCGGATCAACTTCAACCGAAATGGACCGCGGGTTTCGGCCCGCCGACGTCACTCGATCCATCGCAATGTCCAAGGCTTCCCGCGCGCGGGCGCGACTCTGCGATTTGATCAAGATTTGAAACCTGTACTCTTCTCTGATGCGCGAAATCGCCGCAGGAGCCGGCCCAAGCACGCGCAGATTCGACCCCTTAGCGGCGTCGCGCAGCTCGCGAGCGAAATCCGTCGCCGTGTTGTTCGCGCGATCGAAATCCTTATCGTGGACCAGCACGTTGATCAACGCTGAAAATGGCGGGTAGTGCATCGTACGGCGAAACACGATCTCGCGGCGATAAAACTCTTCGTAGTCCTGGGTCTTCGCGCACACCAGCGAGTAATGCTCGGGGTGATATGTTTGAATGATCACTCGGCCCGGGCGATCGCCTCGCCCGGCGCGCCCCGCTACTTGAGTGAGCAACTGAAACGTCCGCTCGGCCGCGCGGAAATCGGGCAGCGCAAGGCCGACGTCCACTGAAACCACGCCGACCAATGTGACCCCGGGGAAATCATGCCCCTTTGCTATCATCTGCGTGCCCACCAGCAGGTCGATCCCCCCGCCGGCGAACTCCATGATGATCTGCTCGAAGCTGCCGCGCGTCCGTGTCGTGTCGCGATCCAGCCGCGCGATGTTCATCTCGGGGAACATCTCCTTAAGCCTCGCCTCGAGCTGTTCGGTTCCGAGCCCGACATAGTGGATGTACTCGCCTTCGCACGCGTCACACACGCGCGGGACTGGACGAACGAAGTTGCAGTAGTGGCATTGCAGGCTCGAGTTGTACCGATGATACGTGAGGGTTACGTCGCAGTTCGGACAATGAATCGCGAGTCCGCAAGAGCGGCACAACAGGAATGAGGAAAAGCCGCGACGGTTCAACAGGATCATCGACTGCTCGCGGCGCGCAAAAGTTGCTTCGATCGCTGACTTGAGTTCGTCGGATAGCGTTTGAGCTTTGCCGTGTCGCTCAAAGACTTCGCGCATATCGATGGTTTGAACCTGGGCAAGCGCGCGGTCACCATATCGAGTGTGAAGCCGAAGGTAGGTGTACTTGCCCGACTGCGCATTGTGATAAGACTCGAGTGAAGGCGTAGCGGACCCCAAAACGACCACCGCATCGGCCCGCGAGGCGCGCATGATCGCGGTATCGCGGCCGTTGTAGCGCGGGGCCTCATCCTGCTTATAGGAACCGTCGTGTTCTTCGTCGACGATCACAAGGCCGAGCTTGTCCAGCGGGGCGAATACCGCGGATCTGGTGCCGATCACCACACGCGCGTCGCCCTCTTTGATTCGCCGCCATTCGTCGGTCCGCTCGCCCTCCGACAAGCTCGAATGGAGAATTGCTACGGCCTCGCCGAACTGCGCTCGCAATCGCCTGGAGAAAATCGGAGTCAGTGAGATCTCAGGAACCAGCATCAGGGCGCTCATTCCACGGCTGATCGCCTCACGCATCGCTCGGATGTAAATCTCAGTCTTTCCGCTGGCGGTCACGCCGTGAAGAAGAAAAGTGGAGTACTGATGCTCATCTATCCGTTCGACGATTCGGTCGAGCGCGTCTTGCTGCTCGGCGTTGAGCGTGACTGATTCGGCCGGCTGTCCTTCGATGTGTGCCAGAGGATCGCGACGAACCTGGCGCGCGAAGACTTCAACAATGCCGCGTTTTTCAAGGGTGCGGACGACTGATGACGACACATCCGCCGCGTCGAGCAACTCGCTGAAGGGGATCGCATCCGGTGCTGCTCGGAGGGCTTCGACGACTCGAAGCTGCTTTTCATTTAGTGGCTTCCGTTTGGAGTTGGGCGTTGGCGGTTGGGGGCCCGCGCCCGGATGAGTGAGCTCGTCGCCATCTACGCCCCCCCGCATCCCCGCTCCGCCATCATCCATCCCCTGCCCGCTCAGCCTGACAACGTTGTGAAGCTTCGCTTTCATACGACTTTGAGCAATGCGCTGAGAAACGCGAATCAGCCCGTCGTGCGAAAGCTGGCGAATGAGCGCGCCCGCCCTCGGCTTGGACAACCCACGCTCAAACTGCCGTGCCGGCATTTCGCCCGAGCTTGAGAGAAGACGCTCGAGGGCCTGATGCTTCGGTGGAGACAGATGGGCTTGAGCGAGCGCGGCGCGCCCCGCCGAGGTTAGTTCGAGCATCTGTTCGCTGATTGAAATGGCGCCTGCCGGCAAGGCCGCTCTCAGACATTCGCCCCACGGCGCGAAGTAGTAGTCGGCGACCCACTTGGTGAGCTCGAGGATTTCGGGGGTGATGACCGGCGATTCGTCGATCAGTTCTTCTACGTCTTTGATCGCGGATTCATCGACCTTGCCGGCCAGCGTCTCGTGCAAATCAACGATGAAAGCGGTCAGATACTTCTTGCCGAAGGGAACCTGCACGCGGGAACCCGCGCGCGCGCGCAACGCCATATCGCCGGGCAGCCGATAAGTGAACGTTTGTTTGACGTATACAGGAACCGCGACTTCTGCGAACATCCAGCAAGATTCTACAGGCAGGATTTCTTGTAAGAAACCGAAAAGGACGCCCGGGCTTCGTCAATTGTGTTTGAGTCGAATCTCGAACGTGGCAATCCAAAGTTGCCCTCACAACCCTGCGTCGAGTTAGACATCAAAGCATTCGTCGAGTTTGGACCAAAGGCAGGCAATCCTAGCGGGATTGTGTAATTCAGCCCAAGGTTACCGTACTCGGCTACCTTTGTGGCGAGACAGGCTCAATCACTCGTCAACACACTATTACGCCACTAGCCGTAGACTGATTAACCGTAGACTGTTTGACTCTCATCGACGCTCGCAGTATAAAAGCTTCGATCGCCTGTTCTTACTTACGTCAAAGAGTTTTCCCCGGCTAACGGCCGACGAAACCAACCGAGTTCATTCACAAGGTCTGAAGGAAGGAGTCGAAAATGCGAAAGATAGTCTTTCTGACTGTGCCGATACTTCTGGCGATCAGCGCCGGCTCTGCTATGGCTCAAAAGCCCGCGGAGCAAGACTGGTCGCTTAACGCGACAATCATAGAGGCGTGCAGTTGCACGATGTTCTGCCAGTGTTATTTCAACACACAGCCTTCTGCTCACGAAGGCCACGGAGGGATGGCCGAACATTACTGCCGCGCCAATTTTGCCTACAAGGTCAACAAGGGACACTTTGGGAACGTGAAGCTTGATGGAGTCAAGTTCTGGCTGGCGGGCGATCTCGGAGGCGACTTCGGCGGCGGCCAGGCGGAATGGGTCGAAGCGACGTTCGAACCCTCGGTCACCAAGGAGCAACGCGGCGCCCTGGCGGTCATCCTCAGCCACGTGTATCCGTTCAAGTGGAAGTCATTCACAGTTGCCGCTCAGGACGCGACCGTGGACTGGCAGGCCTCGAAGGATCGCGCTGAGGCGAAGCTTGCCGGCGGAAAAAACGGGGTTATCGTGCTCCATCGAGGTCCCGGGATGACCGAAGAACCGGTGGTGATTAGAAACCTCAAGTACTTCGGCGTTCCCCGCAACGACGGTTTCGTTTTGATGCCCAACGAGATCGAAGCTTATCGCGTTGGTCCAAAGGCATTCGAGTACAAGGGAAGCAACGGCTTCATGATCACCATTGACATCAACTCGAAAGACATCAAGAAGTAGGCGCGCGGGCCGCACGGCTTGTGATCCCGAACCGCTACCTGGATAGTTTGTAACTATGGACGAACCTGACAAAACCGGGAGACGGCTCGAGGACATTGTTCGGCCAACCACAATCATCGAGGCGCCTCGGCTCGCGAAGCGACTCGGCGTCGAGCTTACAATCGCGACTGAAACTTTCCAGCACACCGGAAGTTTCAAATTCAGAGCTGCATACAGCCTCGCGTCGAAGGTTGTTCAGCGAAAGATAGTAACCGCTTCGTCCGGAAACTTCGGACAGGCGATGGCGTATGCGTGCTCGCTGCTCGGCAAGTCTTGCGTGATAGTCATGCCGGCGACCTCCGCCGAAGTGAAGATCGCCGCGGTTCGCGAGTACGGGGGCGTGGTCGACCTGATCGACGTGAGGGAGAAGAGCCGCGCCGCCCGAGTTGCGGAGCTTGCGGGGGAGAATCCCGACGCTTACGTCGCCAGCGCATACGACGATCCATTGGTGATTGAAGGCAACGCGAGCCTGGGGGCGGAACTGGCGTCGAGTGGGCGCGAGTTCGATGTTGTTGTCGCTCCCGTGGGCGGCGGAGGGCTTACGTCGGGACTCATAACCGGGCTTCGCCGAGGGGGGAGCCACGCGAAAGTAGTGGGCGCCGAGCCCTTGCTGGCCAATGACGCAGCCCGCTCGCTTCGCGCCGGGCACATAGTCGTAAACGAAACCGAGCCTCAAACGATTGCCGACGGCGCTCGAACTGTGAGCGTCGGCCAACACAACTGGGCAGTGCTGAAGGACAGTTTGTCGGCAATCGTCGAAGTTCCGGAGCAGAGCATCAAGGAAGGCGTGCGGCTGTTGTTTTCTCTTTCGAACCTCAAGGCGGAGCCAACTGGCGCGCTTGCAGTCGGGGCATTGCTCGCGGACCCGGATCGTTTCCGCGAACGCCGAGTGTGCTGCGTCATAAGCGGAGGCAATGTGGACGCCGAGGTATATCGCGCAATCCTGGCAGACTGATCGGATCGGTTACTTCGGGGCGAGCCGTTCACACTCCTCTCGATCCTTGCGGGCTTGCGCGCGCCTCGCGCGCCGATCGTGTCCCCTCAGGTACCTGGCGCCTCTCATCGCGTCTTTGTACCTTTGCTTGCAAATTCGCATGGCGGCGCGGTGTGCACGGGTCTGCTTGGCAGGCGACGCCGGAGCGGCTGCCCCGAGCGCGATTGCAAGCGACAACCCGATGTGAATCATAAAGCGTTTCATCTGTCCTTCCCTTCTTTCCCGCAGCCGAAGAACAAGGGCCCGGCGACCATAGCACAGTCGCCGAGCCTGGAATAGAAAGTTGGAAGGCGAGCGATCGCTCACTTCTTCAGAGCGGCTGCTTTGCATTCCTTCTTCGCTTTGGCGGCTGCAGCCAGAGCATCTTTCTTTGCTGCGCTCGCGGCCTTCAAAGCGGGAGCTCGCTCTTTGCGATGCATGGCGTTCGCGGCCTTTACTGCCGCCGCGTAGTCGTCGTTCGCTTTCTTCACCGCCGCGGCATGGTCATCGCGGCACTTCTTTGTAGCATCAGCTCGCGCCGACATGGGTACGGTCGGCTTGGGCTTGGCCTTGGGCGGAGTCGCTTGTGTCGCCGAGAGGGCGGCAGGCGCCAGGATCACAGATAAACTGAGCACCGTCGTCGTAAGCAAACGTTTCATCGTATCCTCCTGATTCTCGTTTTTGATTCGTGGATCGCGAGATTGATTCGCGCTGAGGAGTGCAATATACACGCCAAGGCCCCTCCGATCAATCCGGTAGGGCCTTGACGGAGTCAATGTTAGAACAAAAGCTCGGCGACCATGCCACAGCCACCGAGCCGGAATAGAAGTTGGAAAGACGAGCAGTCACTATTTCGGAGCGGCTGCAATGCAATCCTTCTTTGCCTTGGAAGCGGCTGCGAGAGCATCTTTCTTGGATTTGCTCGCGGCCGTCATGGCTTCGCTGCGCTCTTTGCCCTTTTTCCCTTTGGCGTCCTTGAGTGCGGCCGCGTGGTCGTCATTGGCTTTCTTCACTGCCGCCGCATAATCATCGTTGCACTTTTTAACAGCCGTAGCGTGCGCCGACATGGTCTTGGGAGCTTTGGGCTTGGCCATGTTCGAATTCTTTTGCGTCGCTGCGAGGGCAGCCGGCGCTAGGATCAGAGACAAACTGAGCACTGTGGTCGTAAGCAAACGTTTCATCGTATCCTCCTGCTTTGTCGTTTTGGTTCGTGGATCGCGAGATTGATCCACGGTGTGAAGAGCAATAAACGCGCCAAAGCCGCGCCGATCGCTCGGTGCGGCTTTGGCGAAATCAAATGTTAGACATAGCGAAGCGAGCAACCCCATCCGCCGCATCAACCGCCGACAGGAAACTGTGGCGGGTTGGCATTCCCAAGCAAATCAGCCACGCGTGGATTTGATCTCTCGTGTCCGCATTCCGTTAGCTACAGTGCCACTCGGCAGGAAAAAGAGCGTTGGCAAACCGGACCTTAGCGCATCGGACCGGTCGCCGGCTCAGAAGATCCTGCGTTTTTCCGTCCGATTTTTGTACAGCCAAATGCCAGTCGCTGCCGCCGCGCCAATCGCGGCGCCCATGACGGCGCCTTTCTTGCCTTTCGTCACGCCGCCAACCACTGCGCCGGCTCCAGCTCCAGTGCCGATGACGGTGGCCGCCCCGCCGGGCCCGGGCATCCAGCGATGCTTGTACTCATAATTGACGATTCCCGGTCCGTCGAAGAAGGTGATGCGACCCTGGCCTACTCTGTAGCCGTTCTTGTCGCGTCTGATGAAGCCTCCGTACTCGTCTCTCTGTTGGGCAAGCGCCGCAACAGGCATCGCCAGCCCGAACAGGGAGAGTATGAGCAAGAGACTAGCTAGCTTCTTTCGCATTATCTATCCTCCGGAGTTTGATGAGCGGTTCGTGTCTGTGAGCCGCCGCGGTGCAGCTCGCGTTGGGAGGATGCTCCAGGAAGCGGCGAGGTTGCCCGGAAAGGCGCCCGGACTTCGCGGAGTCTTCAGGCGACGTCGTGGGTTTCAGAGGTTGAGGAATTCATTGCGGCGGCCTGGCCGGGGGCTTGGACTTCTCCGTCCGGTCTTCCTCGTCATCGTCGCCGCCTTCATCGGCTCTGCGGTGATTGTATCTGGATCGGTTATCGTTGTTGAGCGAGATCCCCATTATCTGTGGATTGTTCATGAACTCGACGAGCTTGTCGGGGCTGAACCTGGTCTGCAACACGACGGCATCACGCTGGGAAAGGGTCACCACCAGCAGCTTTACGTCGTCTTTTTCACGGGTCACGTAGACATACGACCACTGCTTCTCACGCGGCGACGCGTACTGGACCAGGGGCGTCCAGCGCGGGTCGATTTTGTTTCGGATGAGGGCATGGAATTGACCGCTCTGCGGGCTCGGCCCTTCTGAGTAGTCCAGGTCCCGCAACAACGTCAGCTTGAAGTTCTTCACGCCCGCAGGTTTGATCACCTTCACCGCGAACCTTGCGAGCATCATTGCTCCAAAGAAACCCTGTTGCTTCGCGTGGTAATTAGATTTGATGTGCTTGATGACCGAGCTGTAGCTCTCGTCGCCGGCCATTGCAGCAACCGGCGCAAGAGTCACCAGCGCCACCGTGATCGAGAGTCTGGTGAGCAATCTCTTTTGGATAATCATTGCTGGTTACTCCATCGGCGGCTTGTCGGGTCGTATGAGCGTGGGCGGCTTCTTTTCAGTGCGCTTGGCTGTTTCGACGACGGATTGTTGCTCTTGCTGTTTGTCAGGCTCGGGATTCTTGTCTTTCTTTTTCTCGGTCACCGATACGCCGGGAATCTGTTCGAGGCCGAAGTGCGGGATGCCGAACTTGCCCTCAAGTTCCGAGAGTTTCGCGACGTCGATCGGACCTACGATGTTAACGACCGTGAATGCCTTCGCTTCGGCTGCAAGCACGGCGAGTCCCTTGATTACGCTTCCTTCGGTCATGATGACGACGTCATAGTTACCTTCGCGTTTGCTGCGAACGTTTGCGATTCGAGACCAGCCGGGCGCGTTCAACTGCGTGCGAATCGAATCGACGTCGGCCATCGTGTATTCGCCTTCTTTTTCGAACTCGAAGCGCTTCACGAATACGCCTTTCAGGCCGAGGATCAGTTCTTTGATCTTTCCCTCGTCGGGCGAACGCTTTTCGTTGAGGAAGGAGGCGGCGAGACGCAGGAGCGCTTCGTCCACGGTTACATCGATCACCTTGTCAGCGCGATCGGCGAACTTGTCCAGGTGGCTCATATTTATTTTCGCCGGGTCCTGCCCGTACGCGGTCGCTGCCGCGAAGACTGAGAGCAACGCCCAGATCGCGAACGCTCTCATTGTTTTAGTTATAAGCAATTTCATAATTCCTCCGTTGATACTTGCAAGATTCATCTGGCTAAGGTTTGGGGCCATCGTCGTGAACTGCCTTCTGCGCGTCATTGAGCGTGCTGCTCGCAATCGAGAGCGCAAACATGAGCTTATCCTTTGCGGCCTCCGCTTCGGCCCTCAGCTCCTGATTCTTCTTGAGCTGCGCCGCGGCGAGTTCGCTTTGTCGGGGAGCGCGCCCTCGCTTCCGTTCCGGCTGCGATCGTTGCTTAGCGGGCTGGGCGATTCCGTCGCCGGCACTCGGTTCGATCGCTTTCTTGTCGGTGTCTTCTAGCGGTGTGTCGGTCTGAGCAACCTTGCGGTCGTCCGTCACCACCTTCCGACTGAGCCTCGAGTATTGAGCCGCGCCGATCGCAAGCAACAGCGATGCTGTGACCCCGATCGCCACCCATCGAAGCTTCGGCGGCTGCAAGAGCGCGGCCAGTCTTTGCCACCAACTCATGCGTGGCTGAGGCTGCCGGGCAACCCGCGCGAGCACCCGCGCCGTGAAATCTCCCGGCGGCTGCTCGCGTTTGAAGGCATTTCGAAGTTCATCATCCAGGCGGCTCATATCGTCACCTCCCCCAACGTGCGGCTCAGTTTGTCTCTCAAGATCGAAAGCGAGCGCCGCAAGTGGCTCTTCACCGTGTTGAGCGGCATCTCGAGCACTCGAGCGATCTCTGAAGGATCGAGGTCTTCCTGATAGCGAAGTATCACCACCATTCGCGCCTTCTCAGGAAGGGTGTCCACCACTCGCCGCAGCATCTCAGAAAGGAACAAGTCATTCTCGGTTGCACTCGTGGCCGGCTCCGCCACATCCTCGAGGCTGACCGTCGGCCGGACCTTCTGCCGGCGCGATTGATCGATGCAACGATGGCTTGTGACTTTGCGCAGCCAGAACGTCAGGTGCTCCGGCGACTTTATCGCGTGCAGGTTCTGGTGCAGGCTCAAGAAGACTTCCTGGGCCAGTTCCTCGGCAAGCGACCGGTCGCGCAGAAAGTGACAAGCCAGGCTGAAGACCATCCCCTGGTGCTGGCTGACGATCTGCTCGAACGCCAGTTGATCACCCAGGGCCGAGCTTTCGAGCCGATCATCGAGCCGGGCTCCCGTCGCCTTATCCAATGCGATTGTTCCTTCCCACCCCACCATTCATTAGTACGCAGGTGATTTATGAACGAATGCACCTTTTTCGGCAAGAATCGACTGAAAACACGGAAACATGCGGGCCGAGGCTACGCGACCCGTTCGTACACCGAGATATGCTTCTCGCTCGCCGAGGTGAACTCGCCGCGAGTCCAGCCGCCCCAACGATTACGCAACCGCAAACCCGCGAGCTGGGCCATAAGGTCCAGCTCCGACGGCCAACAGTAACGAATCTCAACAGGGTACAGCCTCACTCGATCGTTACGGATGACGACGAACTGGCTCTTGAGCCGTTGATGTACGGAGTCGTGCTGTGATGCCTGTAAGCTGACGTGTTCGGTTGTCACCGCATAAGTTCGCAAATCCTGGCCGCCGGTGAAGCGCTTCATATCCGGCACAAACGCCTCTGTCAAGAAAGCCCCGCCTTCCTTGAGATGACGTGCAACGTTGTGAAAGCATCGCACCTGCTCTTCCTGTGTCAGCAGGGCAAAGATGGTATTGAACGCAATGAACACCAGCGAGAACTCGCCCTCGACCTGAACGTCTGCCAAGTTCCCCATCGTGACCGGGATCGAGTCGCCTCCGGGTCGCGCTCGCAGTTTCGCGACCATCGCCTCGGAAGCATCGATGCCGTGAACCTCGACGCCTCTCGCAGCGAGGGGCAAAGCAATTCGTCCGGTCCCTATTCCCAGCTCTAACACTGGACCGCCCCCGGCGAGCTCCGCCAGAGTATCGATTGTGGCCTCCTCATAGCTTGCGAACCATTCGTCGTACACATCGGCTAGATGATCACCGTAGGTTGAAGCGATGTATTCTTTCATCGGGTTTCTCGATAGTTGTTTTGTCTTTGGCGCTCGATCGTCCCGCCGAACTTCCTACCGCAACGGCATCGTATCATCAAGCGGAGGCAAAATGAGAGACCCAGGTGCAGCGGCGGTTCTGAGCTTCTTCATCCCAGGCGTAGGCCAGATCTACAACGGCAAAATACTCCGAGGGATCTTCTGGCTGATCGTTACTCCGGGAATCTGGATCGGCACCGGTGGATTATTCGGCTGGGTCTGTCACCTCGTTTCGGCTTTCACCGCGTATCGGTATGCGAAAAACCACCCGGCGTGAGCCGACCCGTCATTCGCAAAGTCATTGGAACGGCAACTCTTCTAGCCAGCCTATAGAGAGACAGCTCCTACGAAGCAGTAGTCACGAAGCGAGCTTTGGACGTTGCGGGATGCGTCGGCACCGTTGAAAGCACCGACGCTTACGATAAACTCGTGAGGCAATTCAACAAAACAGTTGATCTGATGGCTTGTGGGATCAGGGCTTGATATTCAACGATAAGACTGCAAATTGGGGCCTTGACGATCTTCAATCTTCAGACCCCAATCTGCAGCCGTGAATGAGCCCGGGCGGCAGCGATGAGACCTTACGGGAAAATACCCCGAATCCGGGTGGCGTCAGCCACTCGGCTCACTGCCAGGCAATAGGCTCCTGTTCGCAGGTGCACCTTGTACTGTTTGGCCTTCTCGTTGACTTCGTGGAAAGCCTTCACCATTATCTTCTCCAGGTACTTGTTTACTTCCTCGTCCGTCCAGAAGAATCCGTACTGGTCTTGCACCCACTCGAAGTAGGACACCGTTACGCCGCCCGCGTTCGCAAGGATGTCCGGTATGTCGAAGATGCCTTTGTCAAACAGCACGCGATCCGCTCCGGGCGTGACCGGTCCGTTGGCAGCTTCGGCGACGATGCGAGCTTTGATCAAGTGAGCATTGTCGAGATTGATCTGATTCTCCAGCGCCGCCGGCACCAGTATCTCGCATTCGAGGGTCAGCAAGTCGCCGTTAGAGATCGGGGCGGCGTTTTTGAACCCGACGACCGAGCCCGTCTTCTCTTTGTGTTTCAGGACGGCGATTGGATCGATCCCTTTCGGGTTGAAGATTCCACCCTTGGTGTCACTCACAGCGATGATCTTTGCTCCATCCAGGTGCAACAGCCGAGCGGCGATTGAGCCCGCATTACCGAAGCCCTGGACCGCGACCCTCGCGCCTTCCAGATTGAACCCGAGCAGCTTGCAAGCCTCACGAATTGTGAACAGGCAGCCTCGCGCAGTTGCTTCAGCTCGTCCCAACGAGCCGCCGAGAGTAAGGGGCTTGCCGGTGACGATCCCAAGCTGCGCTCCTCCGGTCATCATCGAAATCGTGTCCATAATCCAGGCCATCGTTTGCTCGTTGGTATAGACATCCGGCGCGGGTATGTCGATGTGGGCACCGATGATCGGGGAGATCTCCACCGCATAGCGGCGGGTCATTCGTTCGAGCTCGCCTTGCGAGAGCTTGTGCGGGTCGACTCGAATGCCGCCTTTGCCGCCACCGTAGGGTATGCCGACCGTCGCGCACTTCCAGGTCATCCACGCAGCAAGCGCTTTAACTTCGTCAAGCGTCACATCGGGATGGTACCGGATACCGCCTTTCGCCGGGCCTCGAGCAACGTTGTATTGGACGCGAAAGCCTTCAAACACCTTGATCGTTCCATCATCCATCTTTACCGGCACCGACACGAGCAACTGGCGTTTGGGTACGCTGAGTACAGCGCGCATACTCTCATCGAGCTGAAGCAGATCAGCTGCTATGTTGAACTGCTCTCTTGCTATGTCCGAAGGATTCAGGTTTTCCTGTGGTCTAACACTTGTCATAGACTACCTCCATCGCGCGAATGCGCGGTTGTGAAATTTAGTCGATTTCAGCCTGCACTCAAATCTACTGCCTTAGTCCAGCGTGAAGCCTTGAGGCTGCCTCATCTCTGACACTGCGAGCTACAGCCGGTACACCTCGGGATACAGCGCACGAACCGACATCCCACGCATCTGATTGCACAAAGGACGCCGCGAAACTGAAAGGGGCGGTCACTGAAGGCCGCCCGTGCATTATTAGGCGCTCTTGATGCAAAATCTCACCATGGCCTTGCCGCAACAGAAGAGTCGAGGATGTTCGATAGCCCAGATCTGACTAGAGGCTTCTGAGATGGCTCTGGGCTCTCTAGGAGCCTCGAAGTCCAGTGATCGTGTATCAGAACTTCTGATCACCGCAACCTGCGCGTTACAATCCTGACACCGAAACTTGTCGCCCTCGTGCAAAGTCATTGTGCAACTCCTCCTTGCCGAGATTCGCAGCGGGTTCTGGCCGCGAATTCATCAAGAATCTAGCGGCAACAGGTACCTGCCGTGCCAACATTGTATTGTCGAAGCAGGCAAGATGCTGTGACAGTAAGCACGGTGTCACGTGATTGGGGTCACAACCAGTTGCGTAATGACACTGCGTTGGTGGGGATTCCGGAAATGAGAAAGCCGAAGTCGTAAGCTAGAGGGGCCTTGACCTTTGGAGCGCCCGCTAAGCGCTCTTGATTTCACCCTTCTTCGCCATTCGCGCGATGTGATCCGCAGCTCGATACGCGAGCGCTTGAATTGTGCACGTAGGCTGACCGCGCCCTGACGTCACAAAGCTGCTGCCGTCGCAGATGAAGAGATTCGGCACATCGTGAGCCCGGTGATATTTGTTCACGACCGATCGCTTCGGATCGTTTCCCATCCGGCAGGTCCCGAGCAGGTGAACGCCAAACTGCTGCTCTTCGGCCGGAGCCACCCACACCTTCTTTGCGCCGGCGGCATCGAGCAATTCCTTGCCGCGGTCTGCAAAGAATTTCGCGATCTTGAGATCGTCGGGGTGATCCTTGTAAGTCACTCGCATCGCCGGCAGACCCCACGCGTCTTTCGCTTCCGGATCGAGCGAGATGCTGTTGCGATCAACAGGCAACGAAGTCGTGTGGCCGAACGTGAACACCGACCGCGTGTAGTATTGTTTGAGAGCGTTCTTGTACTCGGCTCCCCAGCGCGGAGTTTCGCGCGGCAAGCCTCCCCCGAGCGCGTAACCGATCGGATAGACATCGAATCGCATATCGATTCCGCCGCCGCCATAGAACCCGCGCTTCGGGTCCGAATCGTAGAAGTCGTGAACAATTCGCGTCACCGCCACGCTTTTGAATTCATTCAGCTCGCGCTCGAAGACGCCGGTCGCGAAGCCGCCTCCGTTGAACATCAAGTACTTGCCGACAACTCCGCTCGAATTCGCGAGGCCGTTCGGAAAGAGATTCGACTTGGAAATCAGAAGCAGCCGGGCCGTCTCGGCCCCGTTTGCGCACAGCACAACCGCTTTGGCTCGTTGGAAGATCTCGGTTTTCTTTTCGTCGAAGTAGATCACCCCGGTCACGCGGCCCGCGTTGTCGGTTTCGATCTTTCGAACATAACTCTTCGGACGAATTTCGCAGTGACCGGTCTTTTCCGCTTCAGGAATCACGGTAGCGAGGGTGCTCGATTTCGCTCTCATCTCGCAGCCGAAGCCCTCACAAAAACCGCAATGCGAACACGCGCTGCGACCGCGATAAGGCTGGGAGATGATCGCCATCGGCGCGGGCTGCGAGTGCCAGCCGAGCTTGCGAGCGCCGTTTGCCAGCAGAGCTCCAGCGGACTTTATTGGCAGCGGCGGCAGGGGGTAGGGCTTCGAGCGCGGCGGGTCGAACGGCCCGGTCTCGCCGGAGATTCCGAGGTCCCACTCGGCCTTTGTGTAATACGGCTCGAGCTCGGCGTAAGTAATCGGCCAGTCATCGAAGCCGGTCCCCGAGATCGTCCCGAGCTTGCTTCGCTCGATGAAATCGATTTCGTGAAACCGCCAGTAGTTCGCGGTGAAGTGCGTCGTCCCCCCGCCCACCATTTGGCCGTAAAGCACAGCCGGCTGGACCCTGGCTTTCGCTTTCGGGGTCTTGCGAAAACTATTGGGCTGCTTCTTCCAGTCGTTTACCAGCGCCGACTGCCAAAACTGTTTTATCTCGTCGTGATCGAAGTCCTTCTCTTTCAGATAAGGTCCCTGCTCGAGAACGACGACCTGGTATCCGGCGGTCGCGAGTTCCTTGGCGATGACGCCGCCTGCCGCGCCCGCTCCGATGATGACGAAGTCCACCGGCGTCTGAGTTTCATACTTCGGCTGTTGAATGTTCATGATCACGTTGGCGGAAGACGGGACGCCTATCATCGCGTCCCCGGTACCCGGATCGCTAACTCCCTTTGTATTCGCGATCGTAGTAACCGAACGGCGGTTTGAAGTAAAAGTCGTCCTGAAACCCGATGAGCTTCCACCCAATCTTGTCGTAGTTGCCGCCGTATGAAGGATCGGCGAAGAAGCCCATGATCGTGTGGACGCGCACCGTGTCGAAGAATTCATTCTTCTCGAAGGCTTTCAACACCTTGATCTGCTGCTCAGAGCTCAAGTCCGAGAATTTCGCCGAGTTCTTGAACATCTTCTTCTGCTTGGACTGAAGCTCCTTCAGACCTTTGACGTACTGGGGCTGCTTATCCTTGTCGAAGGTGGTGAGGGCGCGGTCTATGAAGTAGATCACTCTCGCCTCGCGAGCGCCCGGAGTGTCGTCGGTTGGTATGATCTGAGCGGCGACGGCTTCGATCTCGGTGGCTTGTTCAGGTGTCAGGAACTCGAACTTTGCCGGCGCGGCGGACTGCGCCGCTTGATGGGCGTGTTCTTGTGCGGCGACGATCTCCGGCAACCGCAATGCGAGCCATGCCGAGCTCACTCCGGTCAACGATTTGATCAGGAACAATCTTCGCGAAACGTCTTCGTTGTCCATGCGCCCGGGACCTCCAGATGTTGAGAATCCTGTCGTGGTGTTGATTAAGGGAAGCTACTATGCCGTGGAGCCCGCGTCAATGGAGCGCTGTCGTTCCCCTTGGCTTCCGCGGTGACGATTGCGTATCCGCGTCTTTGCGTTGAAACCGGCCGAGAATTTCTCACCGCCGAGTCGCAGAGGACGCTAAGACAACGCCGAGGATCCAAACGAACCACTTCCGTAGCGCGATCTTGGTTTCCTAGCGGCGATTCGAGGCGCCATCGGCACCGGTCTTCGGGAGGTCTCGCAAGCTTACATAGCCGACGATCAGGCCATTCGAATCGAGCACGACCGCGCGACCCAATCCGTTGTGCGTGAGCATTGATTGCGCCTGTGCGATTGGCATGTTTGCTTCGATGAACATCGAAGCGTCGACCGGGCGCATTACTTCGCGCGCTTCAAATCGGGACCAGTCCTCCCGCGGGACTTGCTTCAGCTCGTCGAGGAGCAGCATCCCGTGTAGCCTTCGATCTTGGACCACCGGGAAGCTGGTGTGGTAGTTGTTGTTGAGCACCTTGTTGATGAAATCGGTGATTTTCATCGTCGGCGGTATCTGCACGACGTCGCGATTCATAACGTCCTCGACCGTTCCCCGCTTGACTCGCCACGGCCCGCGATTGCGCCCCTCGGTCGTCCCGAGCATCAAGGCGATCATCAGGCCTATGATAGTCATCCACAATCCTGTGATCCCGTAGTCGGGAACCATGATGAATGAGTAGATACCGGCGCCGATCAACGTGAGAGCAATCATCAGCCCCGACCGGATCGCCTGATGCGTTGCGGCTCTGAAGTTTTTGTTGTATCGCCAGATCAACGCCCTGAGGACGCGCCCTCCGTCCAGGGGCAAGCCCGGCAGAATGTTGAATCCCGCAAGAAACCAGTTGACCAGTCCAAGGTGGCGAAGGACTTGCCCAAATGCCCGGTGAGTTGTGCCTCGGAGCAGAACTTCGACTGCGACGAAGAATATCGTTCCGATGAGGAAGCTGGCCGCCGGCCCGACGACCGCGATTTTGAATTCGGATTTTGGTTGCGCCGGCTGGCCGTTCAGGGTCGCGAGTCCGCCGAACATATACAGAGTGATGTTGCCCGTTCCCAGCCCTTCGGCTCTCGCCATCGTCGCGTGGGCAAGCTCGTGTGCAAGGACGGACACAAACAGCAGTGTAGTGGTCGCGACTCCCAACCCCCAGTACTGAGCCACCGAAAGACCCGGCGCCTCCTTTGGCAGCAGTCCCGAAGCAATCGCCCACGCGTAAAAAGGAAAGACGGGCAGCCAGCTGTAGTGGGCGTAGATCGGGATACCGAAAACGCGACCGAGATAAAACGGCTTCGGATTGAGTGTCATTTTCAGTTTCTTCGAAACGGCGCTCAAGCTGAGTCTACATTGGGGGCATGCGCAGGTGCCAGCCCTGGGAGTGCAGCCCTGGGAGCGCAGGCTCCGCCCTGGGACCGCACGCGGCCCGCGTGCTTGATTGCGTACGCCGACCTGACGGGGCGCAGGCAGGCGAGACAGGACTCTCGCAATCGGGCACGCGAGCCGCGGCGGTCCCAGGACGTGTCCCAGGTCGACGATTCGCAATCAGGCACGCGAGCCGCGTGCGGTCCCAGGACGTGTCCCAGGTCGGGTCTCAATCGGGCACGCGAGCCGCGTGCGGTCCCAGGAGCGCCTGCATGCTTGTGGCAGGTCGGCGGTTCGCAATCAGGCACGCGAGCCGCGTGCGGTCCCAGGACGTGTCCCAGGTCGGCGGTTCGCAATCAGGCACGCGAGCCGCGTGCGGTCCCAGGTGGCTGGCAAGACCGCTCATAGACTGCGTTATGAGCTTTACCCTATAATCACACGTCCCGGCTCATCCGGAGCGTTTATGGAACTATACGTCATCCGTCACGGTATCGCGGAACCGCTCGGGCAGGGCAACGACTTCTCGGACGAGAAGCGAGCGCTCACCGAAGACGGGCGCAGTCGCATGCGTGAGGCTGCTCGCGGACTTCGCAAACTCGGTATCGAAGTCGACATGTTGCTGACCAGCCCGCTCATTCGAGCGGTCGAAACGTCGGATATCGTTGCGGCGGCGATTGGCGTCGGGAAGAAAGAGGTTCGGCAGACGGCGAACCTAGCGCCGGGAGCCTCGGCCGAGGCGTTGTTTGCGGAGATCAAGGCCCAGCCGGGCGCCGAGTCGATCGCGCTGGTCGGCCATCAACCCGATCTCGGCGAGCTGATTTCAAGAATCATTCAGAGCAGCGCTCCTTCAATTCAATTGAAGAAGGGCGCGGTTTGTTGCGTCAACGTGAGCGAAACCGTGCCCTCCCTCCGAGGCGACCTCGTGTGGTTGCTCACACCGCGACAATTGCGCCTGATAGCGCGAGCGTAATCATGCATATCCTTGCCGGCATAGTTGGACTCACCGTCGGTTTTATCGTCTGGTTCACCGCCTCGCACTGGATTGCAAGTTCGATGGCGTGGGTCGAGGACCGGCGGCCCCAGCTCGTAGGGTCTAAGCAGTTGAGGGCGGCCGAGGCTGTTGTGTGCGGGACGCTGTTTGTTGCCTGTCTGGCGCTCGCGTTTTGGATAATGCGTCTGTTGTGGACTCAGATGAAGTAAGCCAGAAGCCACCCCTTACACCACACCCTGCTCGCGCAGTGCGGCAATTCTGTTTTGATCGTAACCCAATTCCTCCAGCACCTGTTCAGTGTGCTGGCCAAGCAGCGGCGGAGCTAACCGGTAGTTTACCGGCGTGGCGGCTAGATTGACCGGATTGCCCATTGACCTTACCAATCCGGCTGAAGGGTGTTCCAATTCCACGATGAAGTGGCGCGCCCGGTGTTGGGGATGGGCAAGCGTCTCTGCGATGCTATTGATTGGGCCGTTCGGAATGCCCGTTTCTTTCAACTTTTCCAACCAGTAATGGGCGGGTTGACTGGAAAACAGTTCATCCAGAATTGGGATCAGTTGTTCGCGATTCTGATTGCGGTCGGCGTTTGTGGCGAATCGCGGATCTTCTCTCAAATTCGAGAGACCCATCAACTCGCAGAACTCGCGCCAGTGCTTCTCGGTCCCAACCCCGACGATTATAAATTTGTCTTTGGCCTTGAACACCTGATAGGGGACGATGTTGGGGTGTGCGTTGCCGATTCGTTCCGGCTCCTGGTTTCCATTCATCAGCGATGAAGCCAGCATGGTCAACCAGGCAGACTGGCTCTCCAACAAGGTCAAATCCAGCAACTGCCCTTCGCCGGTTCTCTCGCGGGTCAGCAGCCCCGCCAGAATGCCGATTGTCGCGTACAGGCCGGTCGAGATATCGGCAATGGGAATGGGATAGCGCATCGGTTTGCCGTCTGGTTCTCCGGTCACGCTCATCACCCCGGATTCTCCCTGAGCGATGAGATCGTAGCCCGGACGCTCCGCGTAAGGACCGGTGATCCCGTACCCGCTTATCAAGCAGTAGATCAGACGCGGGTTCAAAGCTCTCAGAGTTTCGAAATCCACCCGAGCCCGTTCCCGTGATGATTGCCTGGGGATATTACACACAAAAACGTCGGTGGCAGCGACGAGCTTGTGGAGGATTTCCTGTCCGTCGGGTGATTTCAGATCGAGCGTGACGCTGCGTTTGTTGCGATTGACGCTGAGGAAATAG
>DATIFP010000222.1:0-93476 GCA_035455165.1 Blastocatellia bacterium | reverse complement strand
TTCGGAGCGAGTGTATTGCAGAGCCTGACTGGGCGTATCGGCGCGCTCGCTGAAGCCCCGGAATCGCAAGCGCAGCGATCAGACCGATGATGGCAACCACGATTAACAACTCGATAAGTGAAAAGCCTTGCTCTCTTTTCATCACTGTTACCCCGCAGGGATCAACTCGAAGACCTCTCTACAAGGTTACCTCGACACATCTCGACAAGGCTGCAATGCGCGTGCCGCCGTGTCCCCGCACCTGACTCGAATTGAAGCGCTCATGTCTTACCCCATATTTGCCATACCGGTTGAGACGGATCGGGGTCTTTGGTTCGAATCAACTAGGGCTTGCAGTCAAAGTAGATTTCGGCGCAAGGGTAGCGTACGCTCGGGAGTTAAGAACGGGTATTGCGGAAATCCTGGAGTGACCCCGAGCCTTGCTTACTTATGCGCAGCGCTGTCGCTCAACGGGCCGGACTCGCGAAGCAGGCTGGCAGTCTGCCGAATCCGATGTTTGTCCAGGAGGTGACGCAAGCTCCTAACAGACATCTTCAGGACCTCCGCGGCGCGAGTCTGATTGCCGCTTGTGCGCTGCAAGGCGCGAATGATGTAGTCCTTCTCGAGTTGCGCCAGGTACGCCTCCAGATCGATGCCTTCCTCCGGCAGATCGAGATCCGTCACCGCGCGAGGCTTGTATCGGAGGATCCTCTCAGGAAGCCACTCCGGCTTGATTCGCCGATCGGGCACCCCCATCGGGGGCCCGTTGTCCTCCCTCCTCCGGTCGAGTCCCGCGACGCGCCCATGCTCCAGGGCGACCGCGCGCTCGATTGTGTTCTCCAGTTCCCTAACATTGCCGGGCCAATCGTACGACTCGAGATATCGCATAGCCTCTTCCGAGATCTCGAGTGTGGGACGGTTTGCAGCGTCGCTGTACTTCTCCAGAAAGTGACGGACCAATTCGGGAATGTCGACTCGCCGAGCTCGGAGCGGCGGCATCTCGATCGGAATCACACTGATGCGATAGTAGAGATCGTTGCGGAAAGTGCCGTCATCCACCATCTGCGAAAGATCGCGATTGGTCGCGGCGACTACGCGTACGTCCACCGGTATTTCTTCGAGTCCGCCGACTCGCCTGATGCTGCGCTCCTGCAGCACTCGCAGCAGCTTGACCTGCATCGCAGGCGTAGTTTCGCCGATTTCGTCCAGAAAGATCGTTCCGCCCTCCGCGGCTTCAAACAGACCCTTGCGGTTTGAAACCGCACCGGTGAACGATCCCTTCATGTAACCAAAGAGCTCTGATTCGAGCAACGTTTCAGTGAACGCGCCGCAGTTTATTGACACGAACGGCGCCGCGGCACGCTCCGACATATTGTGAATTGCGCGCGCCACCAGTTCTTTGCCGGTCCCCGATTCGCCGGTTATCAGGACCGTTGAGGTCGTAGCCGCCACCGTTTCGATCATTTGATAAATCGCCTGCATCTGAGGTGAGCGGCCAATTATGTTGTCGAGCGAGTTTCGCTGCCGAAGCTCGCGTTTGAGCAAAACGTTTTCCTGCCGAAGGTGTTTTTTCTCGAGCACCTTTCCGATCGAAACTTTCAATTCTTCGACGTCGAACCCCGCGTCCTTGATAACAAGATCTTCGGCTCCAAGCTTGAAGGCCCGGCGTGCAGTATCAACCGTCGCAAACGCGGTGATCATGATGACCATGGTCTCGGGCGAGATCTCGCGGACGCGAGCCAGCAAGTCGATGCCGTTGATATCCGGCATCTTCACGTCGGAAATGATCAGGTCGTAGACGTTCTGCCTTACAAGTTCGAGCGCGCGAGTCCCGTTCTCGGCAGTATGCACGCCATAGCCTTCACGTTTGAGCACCAGCTCGAGCAGTTCACGCATGCTGCGCTCGTCGTCGACAACCAAAAGCTTTTCCATTACTCGCTCTCCCTGGTGCTTAATTCAGACATTTGCTGCAACCGTAGGGCTCCTGGAATCCATTCGCGAGGCATCGTTTCGCGCCGGAGGCTTGCCCACAGCGCGGCCGCCCGCGGGTAATTTGATCGCGATGCGGGTGCCCTTTCCGGACTCGCTCTCGACAAGGATCTTTCCGTTATGGTCTCGCACGAGTTGATATACGATCGCCATCCCGAGTCCGGTGCCGCCACTGGACGAGTTGAACGGCTCGAACAACCGTTCCTTCTGCTCACGGCTCATTCCCTCGCCCGTATCACGAAACGCTATGGATACATCTTGGCTAGGTCTCGCGTCCAGCGTTACTCGCAGCTCGCCTCCTTCGGGCATCGCTTTGATGGCATTACGTGCGAGATTCCAAAATATCTGGCGCATCTGATTCGGGTCCGCTTGATAGAGCACCGGCTCGTCGGGGTATTCTTCGCTGATACGGTGTTCGGGCAGCAACTCTGGACTGTTTCTGAGGAGTGCAACCGTCTCCGACAACAAGCTCGACATCTCGATCACGGTGCGCTCGATCTTGGGCGGCCTTGCGTAAGTAAGAAAGTCGGACACGATCCGATTGAGCCGGTCGGATTCTCGCAGGACTATTTGCATCAGCTGCGACTGGTCGGGCGAGAAGTCGATTTCGCTCGCGAGCACCTGCACCGATCCTCGCATCGAAGCAAGCGGATTTCTGATCTCGTGCGCGAGTCCCGCTGCCATTTTTCCGAGCGCGGCGAGCCGTTCCTGCCGGCGTACTTCACGCTCCAGTTCCATCACCTCCGTGAGGTCCTGGAATGTCAGCACGTAGCCGCGCGAGGCTTCGGCTTCGTCAACCAGCGGCGCAACGGAGAAACCGAGATGAATCTCGCGGCCGTCGGCGGTCTTGCACCCAATGTCAAAGCGAGGCAGGCGGGTGCGGGTGCGAATGGATTCCAATCCAGCGTCGATCTGCTTTTCGATGTCGCCGAAGATGCTAAAAATCTCGGTGCCTCGCACATCAGCCGCCCGGTAGCCGGTTATCTCCTCGGCGGCACGGTTGAACGTGATTATCTGACCGCGCAGGTCGGTGGTCACCAGCCCGCTCCGCACGCTCTCAATAATTCGATCGTTGAACAACCGGTAATCCGCAAGGTCCCTGGTCGCGTGCGCAAGCTGAGTCTCGCTTCTGCGAATTCGCTCGGCGAGCTGACTCGACAGAGTGGCCACGGCAAAAATCGCGATCAAGTTGAGTGTGAACATCAACTGGGTCCACGCCAGATGGCTCCCTTCATAGGGCACCCAACCGATCGATCGAGCGAGGATTTTGCTCATCGTAAGCACGCCGACGCTCACGTACAGGAATCCGGCCAGAGCGCCAACTACCGAAACCCCGACTCTTCCCAGCAACGCGCACGCAGCGAATATAATTACCAGATAGAGCGCGAGGAAAGGCGATTCAACATCGCCCGTGCTGTACACGAGCCACGTTACAATGCAGATGTCCAGCGAGAATTGAACGTAGCCCTGAACCAGATAAGGAAGCCGAGTTCGAAGCGCGGCGTAATAGAATATCGAGAGAACGAACGTAACCAACGCAACCGCAGTCAGCATCGGGACGAAGGATCGCGGCGAGTTCTCGCGCGCGGTCAACCCGACGATAACGAACAGCCCCGCCGCTATGGCCAGCCTCGAGATCAATAACCAGTGGAGCTTTCTGCGCATGTGATGGTCAACCGATGTCGAATCGACCTTCAGCGAAAGTCGACGCCCCGAATCGTCAATCAACACTCCGCTGTCCGGGTTCTGACGGCGGAACACCTCCGGAGTCCGGGCACTGGGAGAAGCGACCTGGAACGATTCAAAAGATCAGTTGCGTTTAGTTCGGTTTAGAGGCACTGGAGGCGTGACGCACTATACCACGCGAGACTTCCACGCTCAAGGGTATCTTTGCTCGAATTCACCGATACAACGAAAGCAATGCGCCGTTTGATTTCCAACAGTCGCATGCTTTCTTGACAAGTTGAATAGCCGCTCAATAGCATTACCCCTCCGTCATTGAGAAAGAGCAAATCGTTACGACGAACGTTCCTGTCGCAGCCCCGGATCCAGCCACCTCAGCGCCCGATGCGCAGGGCCCGCTCGATTCCTTACGCGTTTCAGTTTACGTCGCGCTGCATACACTAATGGGCGCGTCGGCAAACCTGCTGCTTGCGGCTATCGAGCTTGTAGACTTGAATTTCCAGCTCACGCCCGTCCTCAGATCGCCGGGGGAGCGGGTGATCCTCGCCGCGTATTTCAGCGTGAACTTGCTGGTCGGGTCGGCCATCGGACTGCTGGTAGGGCTATTCGGGATTGTCGGCTCTCGCTTGAAGCGGATGCTCGAACGCCGCTTTCCGCAGCACGGCGAGGCTCGCCCGGCATTGAAGCTGTCGGCCGGGCTCGTTGTCGCGTTGATCGGTGGGGCGCTGCTCAATTTTCTACCCGACATTCACAGCTATGTCTCGGGCATGCTCATTGAAGCACAGAAACTCCCGTACGTTTATGGAAGGCTTTTGAAGCGCGAGGCCTATCTCGCCCCGTTGTCGATCACATCGATTCTGGTTGCGTGCTGGATTACCTGGACGATTGTCAAAGGCTCGCCGGAGATGAAGCCACTCAGGCGCAGCCTGTGGTTGCTGTGTGTTTCGGCGGTGATGGTGGCGGCTTACTACGTTGACTCGCGAATCGAAGTACAGCTCTACGAATACACGTTGCACCGGTCGATGTTCTTGCTCGCGCAAGGCGCCGCGATGAGCCTGGTCGCCAGTGTCTATCTTTCATCTCCTCGCATTCGTTTGCTTCTTTCCACCGCCAAGTTACGCCGGATCAAAGTGACTGCGCTGATCCTAGTTCTTGGCGCAATCGTATTTACATTCGCTCATTTTGGCCGCAATCAAAACCTGAAGTCTCAGCTCTTCACTCGCGCAACGCAGGCGAAGCAGCTCTTCAAACTCACGCAATGGGCCCTGGATTTCGATCGTGATGGATATTCCTCATTGCTAGCCGGTGGGGACGCCAACGACAGACGCGCCGACATCAATCCCGGCCGCAAGGAGATTCTCGACGACGGAATTGATAATAACCAGGTCGGCGGCGATCTCACCGCTGAAGCGCAGGCTCGATGGTTTGAGAGGTACGCCGCGCTCCACGGCAAACTCGAATCCGGGGCTCGGCGTTTGAATGTTGTCTACGTCTTCATCGACGCCGTTCGAGCCGATCACTTCGGCGCCTACGGCTATTCGCGCAACACAACTCCTAATCTCGATAAGCTTGCATCGCGCTCCGCGTTGTTCGAGAACGCGCTCAGCCCGGCGGCGAACACCTTTGAGTCGGCCGCTCGATTTATGAAGTCCTCCTACTGGGATGCTAACGTCGAGACGTGGACCCAAATCCTCGCCGACAACGGCTACGATGTCTTGCTGTTTCCCGAACGCCGGCGTCCGATGCTTCACCGCTATGTCAAAGGGGCGCGGGTTGCGCCAGGCTCAGAGGGCAAATACCTCGAAGAAAGTATGAACGTCGCGATCGAGACTTTGAGCCAGGTTCCGGCGGACCGGCCGTTTTGCGCATACATCTACGCGGTTGAGCCTCATCGGCCCTACGCCCCGCATAAGGACTTCAGCTTTGGGTCTGCGACGAGCGACCTCTACGATGGCGAATTGGCGTTTACCGATCATCATCTCGGACGCTTGTTCGACTGGATGGAGCAGAGCGGTCGAATGAAGGACACGATGATCATCGTGATGGCCGATCACGCGGAATCGTTCGGCGAGCGCGGAGTGTATCGTCACTCGTCGCAGCTCTATCAGGACCAGACGCACGTGCCGCTGATCTTTTACCTCCCGCAACTGGAGGCGCGACGCATCCCCGACTACGTGACGACCGTCGATCTGGGCACCACGATTCTAAACGCACTTGGTCTTCAATGCCCTGACTCATACGCCGGGGTCACCCTGCTTCCGCTGATGCGCGGCGAACCGTTCAGACATCCGCCGATCTACGGCGAGCAGACGCTTCGAGAGAAAGAATTTCCGAATGTTCGCCCCGACCAGTATCCTCAACCCGTGAATAAGAAGTACATGATCGTGACGCCCGAAGGCTACAAGCTGCTCTACAACCGCAATTATCAAGTCTTCGAGCTGTTCGATCTTAAGCGCGATCCCTTGGAACTGAACAATCTATATGATTATCTTCCGGGGCTCGCGTCCGCATTGAAGCAGGAGCTCGGTGAATTCATAGATATTGTAAGCGTAAACCGCCCTCGAAACGCAGACGAAGCAAAGTACTACTTCGGCAAGGATCAGGTGCTTGACGAATGACTAGCTTCAGGCGCTTCAACTCGTCCTTGAACTCGGTTCTTTGGCAAACCGTGGCGCGCCAATGTATCATCGACCTTGTAGCAAGACGCCAACTCGGGAGTATCGTCGGTATTTCTCTGTGCGATCTCGGCGCCCTCCGCGCCTCAGCGGTGACACCAACGCCGAACATTCAACGCAGAGGCGGGGAGGACGCCGAGATCGCACAGCGAGATAGGACGCTAGTTTCGGTTAGGGAGATGCATTCGACCCGGCGCTGAGGACCTGCGTGCGAGCAAAAATTCCCTTCAACAAGCCTTTCATCACCGGCAAGGAGATCGAGTATATTGCGGGACTCATTGCGGGTGGCAACCTCGGCGCTGACGGGCACTTCACTCGCAAGTGCGCCCAGCTTCTTGAGGAACGTTTCGGGATACTCAAGGTGCTGATGACCTCGTCGTGCACCGCTGCGCTCGAGATGGCCGTGATGCTGTGCGATTTGAAGCCCGGCGATGAGGTCATCATGCCGTCCTTCACCTTCGTCTCGACTGCCAATGCGGTAGTTCGCGCCGGAGCCAAGCCTGTGTTCGTCGATATTCGCGCCGACACTTTGAACATCGACGAATCGTTGATCGAGCAAAGCATCACTGAGAAGACGCGAGCGCTGCTCCCGGTTCATTACGCCGGGGTCGGTTGCGAGATGGAAGCGATCAACTCGCTCGCCGAGAGGCACGGCTTGGCCGTCATCGAAGATGCGGCTCAAGGCGTCAACGCGTTTTACAACGGACGCGCTCTTGGCTCGATCGGTCATTTTGGGGCTTTCAGTTTCCACGACACAAAGAACTATATATCCGGCGAGGGGGGCGCGCTGTGTGTAAACTCGCCCCAGTTTGTCGAACGCGCCGAGGTCATTCGCGAGAAGGGGACCAATCGAAATCGGTTCTTGCGAGGCGAGGTCGATAAGTACACGTGGGTGGACGTCGGTTCTTCGTTTGTTCCAGCCGAGATTGCCTGCGCGTTCTTGTTCGCTCAGCTGGAAGCGATGGACGAGATCACCGCGCGCCGGCGGGATGTGTATCAATTCTACCGCGAAAGTCTCGCTCCGCTTGAAGAGCGAGAGTTGCTGACGATTCGTAACACTCCCGAGGGCTGCGTGACGAACTATCACATGTTCTACGTGTTGCTCGGCGACAGCACGACGCGAGATGAATTGATGGCGCATCTCAAACGGCAGGGGATCAGCGCGGTCTTTCACTACGTTCCTCTGCACTCGTCAGCCATGGGAGAAAGTTTGGGTTACCGCGAAGGCGATTTACCACTAACCGAAGATCTCAGCGGCCGGCTGCTTCGCCTGCCATTCTTTCCGGAGATCAGTAGGGATGATCAGATACGTGTTGTGACATGCATCGCCGAATATCTGGAAGCCGCGCGCGTCCCTGCGCCAGGCGTTGGTCGACAAGCATATTGACTCTAGCTATGATCCATTCGATGCACACCGGACAGCGCGCGCTCGGGCTCGACTTGTCAATAGTGGTGCCGGTTTATCGAAGCGAGGACTGTCTCGAGGCCTTGATTGCCGCGATCGCCAAAGCGCTCGAGCCGACGGGCCGCAGCTACGAAGTCGTGCTGGTCAACGATTGTTCGCCTGACAATTCATGGGCAGTAATCGAGGCAATCTGTCAGCGCAAAGCTAATGTTGTAGGCGTCGATTTGCGTAGAAACTTCGGGCAGGACAACGCAATCATCACCGGGCTGCGCCTGGCGCGGGGCAGATACGTTGCCATTATGGACGACGATCTTCAGAACGATCCGAACGACTTGCCAGCGCTTGTCGACAGGATCGAAGAAGGGCCCGATGCGGTCTATGCCGACTTTCGAGTCAAACGGCAGAAGTTGTGGAAGAATCTGGGCAGCTGGTTCAACGGCAAGCTCGCCGAGTGGGTCATCAGCAAGCCCAGGGACATTTACATGTCTCCTTACAAGATCCTCCGCAAAGAAGTCGTCGAGGCGATCTGTAGATACGAAGGCCCCGACCCGTATATCGACGGCCTGCTGTTCCAGGTCACGTCGCGAATCGCTCAGATCCCAGCCGAGCATCATCCGCGATACGCCGGCAGCAGCACGTACACGTTTTGGAAGTCAGTAAAGGTGTGGGCGCGGCTTGCGTTTTCCTTTTCGGCGCGGCCAATGCGCCTTGTGAGCTGGTGTGGTTTTCTCTTCGCGATGCTCGGGTTGCTGCTCGCCTTCGTAGTCGTGATGTACCGCCTTTTGTTCCCGGAGTCCTTCCCCGAGAATGCCGTTGGATGGACGTCGCTGATGGTGGCCTTGCTTGTTTTGAGCGGTGTGCAGATGTTCTGTTTTGGCATCGTCGGCGAATATACCGGGCGCACTTTCTTGAGAGTCAACAACAAACCACAGACCGCAATTCGAGAGGTGCTCAATCGTAGCGCTTCGAAGGAACTGATCCCCGCCGGAACCGAGCGAATCGACGCGGAACACGCGCTGCGAACCGAAACGAGATAAGCGGTGACGTCGAGTCTCATCTACAAGAGCGAGTCGATCTACGAGCTCGCCATGCTGTTGCTGTACGGGCGTCACTATCCTTCACGATATCGAGCGATCGCCGATCTCATTCCCGCAAACTCGAGCGTGCTTGACCTGTGCTGCGGTCCGGCGCTTCTGTATCGTCGCTACCTTCGAACGAAGTCCGTCGAGTACACCGGCCTGGACATCAATAAGAGATTCATCGATCGATTGATTCGGCGCGGCGGTAGCGGGACGGTGTGGGACTTGAGAAGCGACGAGCGATTGCCTCCCGCAGATTACGTCATCATGCAAGCGAGCCTCTATCATTTCCTTCCCGACGCATCGGGCGTAGTGAATCGAATGCTTGAAGCCGCTCGCTGCAAGGTCATCATCGCTGAGCCCGTTCGCAACCTTACCGACAGCAAATCGCGCTTCCTCTCGATGCTTGGGCGCTTGTCTACTAATCCGGGAACAGGCCAGCAACAACTGCGGTTTACCGAAGAGACTCTCGCCGAGTTCTTTTCTCGTTACGCCGCGCGCATCGTCGATTCGTTTCCGATAGCCGGAGGCCGCGAGAAGATGTATGTGCTCAAGGGAAGAGCGGCTTAGTGCGTCACTGCGTCTGCTCGCGGATCACAGATGCTAATGATTGTCTCAAAAACTTCCTCGGTGGTAATGGACATCAGGCAGTCGTGATGAGTGCAGGCGTGGACCTGATCGTCGCCTTCAAGCTTGAAACACGGGCTGCAGGGCAAATCGTGACGGATGACGGTGTTTCGATCACCCAGCGGAGCTGTCCGGCTGATGTCGGTCGGCCCGTAGATCGCCACGACCGGCGTTCCAACCGCGACCGCGGCGTGCATCAGTCCGCTGTCGTTGCAAACAAGTAAATCACACTTTTCGATAAGCGCCGCTACTTGTTTGACTGAGGTCTTGCCCGCCGCCACTGAAACTCGGCTTTCGAGCCCGCGCGCCACTTCGCGAATCATCTCTTCTTCCGCGGGGGAACCGAAAAGCACGATTCGCGCGTCGTGCCGGTCAGCCGCGACTCTCGCGATCACTTCGCGATAGCGGTCAATGGGCCATTGCTTCCATCGCATGTCGATCGAAGTGCCCGGTTGAAACCCGATGATTCTGTGGCCCGCGCCGTTGTGTTCTTCGAGGAAACGTGTCGCGAACGCTCGATCCTCGTCAGTCAGGTGAATCAGCGTGCGAGCTTCGGAGGCGGCGATCCGGTCGGCGCCGACGGCAGCGACCAGATCTATATACCTGGCTACCTCGTGCTGGTCCTTCTGCATTACAACTGGAAGATTGAACACGAAGCTGTAGCGGCTGAAGCGGCGCGACCAGCCCGGGCTTGTAACGTGCCCCAATCTGAAAGACGCACCGCTCGCGGCGACCAGCAATGCAAGCGGCCACGAATGACTGTGAAACTCATTAACCGTCAGATCATATCGCGTGTCGCGGATCTCTTTTGCTCTGTTGGACCAGGCGCGGAGTCCCGCCGAATAGGGCAGATTGTAGATGTTGTCGAACAGGCCTGCTCCGGCGAGCACCTCTTCGCAGCCGGTGTTATTTCCAACCTGAAGGTCTATTCGCGCCGCCGGGTAACGCTCGCGCAGGAGCCTCAGCGCCGGGGTGAACATTATGAAGTTGCCGAGCCCGTGATAGGCGAAGACAAGTATGCGATTGACTCGTTCAGGCTTGAACTCGATCCGCGGAATGCTCGACAGATACACCTTCAGAAGAGATTCCGCCGGGACTCGTATCGCTTCTTTGAGGAACTGCCTAAATTCCATTCTCAGCACTCGGGAATCACACCAACAACTCTGATCGATCAACCAATGTAGCCAAGCTGTTTCAGCCTCTCGATCACTTCCGCGTTTTCCTCGGGAGTGAACTCGAGTTCGCCGCTCGGTTCAACGTCCGCGGTCGAGCTCCGGCGGATCACGTTGGCATTCAAATACTCTTCCGAGATCAGCTCAGTCAGCACGCGTCCGTCCATATCATCGGGAACGCTTTGGCCGAGGAGATAAAGCAGGGTCGGCGCGACATCGTAGATCGACGCCGATTCGATTGTGGAACCCGGCTTCACGCTGTCGCCGCATGCTATCAACACGCCTTCCATTCGATGGCAACCGGAGATCCCGAACGCGTCAACCATGAACTTGTTGGACGTGAAGTCCGCGTTGCCAAGCGGCAGACTGCGCATGTCGGCGGGCAGGAACGAAATGTCCGGGGCGTCGTCAACCAACGGGCCGTTGTAGATTTCTTCGCGGCGAAAGACTTGACCGACCCATGTGGCGCCGGACAACGGATCTTTCAGCGCGCGGAGTCTCGTGATGATCGAGTCGCAAACTTTATCATAGTCCGCTTCGACGACCGAGCCGTTTGGCTCGCGACCCTTCAGGTTGACGTACAGTTGCCCGTAGTTGCCCTTGGAGAAAGCGGTGGTTCGGCTCCAATCAACGTCGTTGAACGACAAGAAGAACGTGCTGAGAAGCCTGGACGCGCCGGGCTGATTGCTGACCCCGCGAGCCGGGCGAAGCCGGCCGAGCGGAAGCGTCCTGACGATCCTAAACGCAAGCTCGGGGGTAAGTCCGAGCTTGAACATCGCTGCCTTCAATCGAGTGATTGTATCGTTCTTGAGCTTCAAGAAGCCTTCGCGAAGCAGCCAGATGTTGAGCGAGCAATACTTGTGCACCGGCCCGAACCCATGATCGGAAGCGATCAACACCAGCGGGGCGTCACCGGACAAACCGATCAGCCGGCCGACGATTTCATCGACTCGTTTGAAATAAGCATAGACTCGATCGCGGTGTGCTTCGGCCTCCGTTTTGTCATGGCGAGGATGCTGGTCATCGATGATGTGCCAGAGCTCGTGTTGAATCCGGTCGGTCCCCCAGAAGTATTGAAAGAAAGCATCCCAATCGTAACGGGTCATGAGGTACTCGGCGACCGTTGCTTTGTATTCGAGCTCGTCAAACAATTCATCGAGCACCGCGTCAACGTTGCCTTCCGAGTAGGTCTGAGAAAGATGCAGCCGATAGCTTCCAAACTTCTCTTCAATCTCATCGAGCAGCGAAGCCGGATGCGTGAAATCGCGCTTTCCCTTTGGCGTCATGAAGTCGGCGATCAACAGACCGTTGACCTCGCGGGGCGGATAAGTGCAGGGGAAGTTGTGAACTACGACTCGCTTTCCAGCGTCGCCGAGCAAATCCCAAATCGCTCGCCCCTGGCGGAAGGAGGCATTGACCGCCAGCTCGCGTCTCGAATAGTGATCCCGCCTGACGAATTCGAAGATCCCGTGCTTGCCCGGATTTTTTCCGGTCATAAAAGACGACCACGCAACGGCAGTGATGGGCGGGAAGGTGGTTTCGAGATCCCCTCTCGAACCGCCACGAATCAAGCCGGCGATGTTAGGGAGGAATTGCTTCTCGATCAGCGTATCGAGCACGTTAAACGAAGCGCCATCGAGTCCAATGACCAGCAGTTTGTTGCTCATAAATTAGCCCGAACCAAGGTATGAATATACTTTGTCGGAGGAACGTCAATCAACTGAGGGTCTGCTGTGGCCTCGGTGAAACTCGAAACGCTGAGCAAGAGTAGTAGTAGTAGTTTTTGGCTCAGGGATAAGCGTTTCGCAATATTGCCCAGCACAGACCTTCTATGTTGTCGCTCCTCAATTATGTCCCGTACGAATGGTCGCGAAAACTTGTATGAATACAAGAACCCTTGCGCGCCATTGGGCAATTGGATATCCGCTATTACGCCTCTAGGGGAAACGCACCGTGAGACACCGTCTTCCGTTGAAGATCGCTGACTCCAAATGATAGGATGCGCCTATGAGTTCCTCCAGTGAATCTATTTTCGACTTGAGCCTGTCAGAGAAGCTCCAGTTAGTCGAAGACCTCTGGGATGATATAGCAGCCACGCCCGAGGCCGTTCCCATACACGATTGGCAAAAAGAAGAACTGGCGCGGCGAAAAAGGAATCTCCGTAACAATCCCGGCTCCGCGCTCTCCTGGGAAGAAATCCAGCGGCGAGTTCGCAGTCGATATGGCCGTTGAGCTGAACTTCGCGCCAGAGGTCGAATGGGATATCCTCGAGGCCTACGCATGGTATGAGGGTCGTCGTCCGGGCCTGGGTGAGGAGTTCTTGACTTGCGTTGATGCCTTCGGTCAAGGGATCTATCGGCATCCTGAAATCTACGCGAAGGTCTATGAAGATTATCGCAGGGCCTTAGTGAGGCGGTTTCCTTATGCTGTGTTCTACGAGTTTTTGGAAGACACGGTGACGATCTATTGCGTCGTCCATACGGCACGAGACCCGCAGAAATGGCGCCAACGCTTGGAATCACGATCTTAGATTTATCCCGCGAATACCGCTCAGACAGGCGGGTATCGCGCGCAGCTACTTCTCGCCCTCCTCATCCTGCATCCCTCGGAAGTATCTCTGCTCGTCGGCGTCGGGCGGGCGGCTCACTAAAACAACGTCGATGAAGCGGCCGAGCAGACGTTTCAGCTCTGCGGATTTCTCAGTCATTCGGTCATACAGATTGTGCTCCTCTTTAGGATCCTCCCGGAGATTAAACAACTCGAAGCAATACGCGTTCTGATTGTAAATAAGCTTGAACCCGTCCTGCGTTATCACCATGTATTTGTGAATCTCGGGATCGACGTTGTGTTCGGGGCCGAAGAACGGCGAATCGTTGCGCTGCCAGTGCTCGCCGTAGACCGGAGGCGCCGTGAAGTGCTCGCCTCGCATCAGCGGGAGCAGGCTTGTGCCGGCGTATTCGTTCGGGCATGCGACTCCCACCGCGTTTAGAATCGTGCTCCCCAGATCGATCGTGCTGACGTAGTCGGCGATGCGTCGAGGCTCGAGACCCGGAACGTAGATGATCGCGGGAACGTGCATCTGTTCGTTGTACAGTTGTGAGTTGTGCTTGTGAACGCCTCGCTCGCCAAGCGATTCGCCGTGATCTGACATTACGACGATCATCGTCTCTTTCATCTTGCCGCTCTCTTCGAGCCAGGAAAACAATCTGCCTAACTGGCTATCTGCATATGCAATCTCTCCGTCGTAGAGATCGGCCATCGCGGGG
Source organism: Blastocatellia bacterium (assembly GCA_035455165.1). Taxonomy (GTDB): domain Bacteria; phylum Acidobacteriota; class Blastocatellia; order UBA7656; family UBA7656; genus Onstottus_A. The sequence goes on along the minus strand of DATIFP010000222.1, from coordinate 79,601 downwards.
CCAAAGTAGAAATCGCGGCGGAGCTTGTAAGGCATGTGCGGTTCGAACGCGTAGAGATATGCGCATAGCGGGCGGCCGGGCTCAGCTTTTGAGAAGCGGTCGATTACCGCGTCGACGCTTGCTTTGAAATTACCAGTCCTCGCGCTCGAGATCATCTGCGGATCCTTGATTCGCCGATACAGTGTCGCTGCGCGGCGGCCGGGGAAGAGAATTGTGTCATACCCCGCGCGCGCCAGCACCTCGGTCCACGTCTCGAGATGAGCGTCCCAGTAGGATGACTGCATGAACTTCGGCACCGCCTGATAAGTCGAAGGCGAAGGCGTGAACGCGTTCTCGAAAACCGATGCGCGCTCCGCAAGCTTGCTCAAGCTAGGCGTCGTGTTTCGAGGGTAGCCGTAAACGCTCAGGTGATCTGCGCGAACGGTGTCTACAAAAACATAGAGCACGTTGAAGCGCTTCGCGCCGGGATTCGGAGCGGTGTTGAGCCGGCTCTGTTCGCGCAGCCAGCTTTCAACATCCGCGTTCGCGAGGTCTCCGCCTATGCAGTTGTTGTCGATTCCATCGCCGGGGATTTCGATCTGACCGGGATTGATGTCAGCGCGCCGGTCGTCTGAGTCCCCGCCTCCCAGTACCGATGAGTAACCATCGCGGTCGAAGTCCAGGGCCCACTGAGCGAGCTTGAAGAACTGCTTGGTTATTGTGCTGCGGTAGAAGATTTGAGTCTTGAGGTTCTGATCCTTGTCGAAGTGAACGAACGTGAAGACGGCGCCGGACACTAAAAGCAACGCCAGGGCAAACAGACCGCTCCGGGAGTGCCCCCGGGAGCGCAGGCGTCCCGCCTGCTTGACTTGCGATTCTGATGCGTCGCGAGCATGCGCGCGGGACGCGCGCGCTGCCAGTGACGCGACCAGGGCCGTTGCGAGCGTCAGCTCCAACAGAAACATCGCGCGATGGAGCGAGAATTCATACTGCTGAACTTCAATTCGCGAATCGACGTAGTAAGCGACCGATATCATCCCGACTATTAGAACGAGAATCGTTGCGCGGGGCAGCCATCGCATTGATTCTGTTGCGTGCGCGATAGTCCGCACGATCCAACAGGAAACTACGAGTCCGGCAATCGCCAGATAAACGCACAGGTGCTCAGCCTTCAACAGAATTCTCGCGGCCGCAATCTTCTCGGCTTCCCTGATTGCACCGAGAGTGAATCGGAAAACACCCGGCTGAAAATAGAGCAACGCGGCGGCCAGCGAGGCAACAACGACCCCTACGACCACTCGGTGGACAACTCTGATCCGTTGCTTCGGAGAAACGACGCCGAGCAGTTTGTCCTGTAGCCAATGAGCCGCACGAGCAGCCAGCCCGACGATCAGGCCGATGATCGCGCCACCGATCAGGTTCAGGCTGAGGTAGGCAGTAAAGACGAGTCTCTCAGAAAAGGATTCGAATACCGGCCCGAGCTGGACATTAAGGTCCACCCACTCGATCGAGCTGAGAAAGGCGACGGCCGTCAGACCAGTCAATGCGTAATTCGTAAGGGCGCCAACGCTCGAAGTGAGATATACGTCCCTTGTTTCTTGAACTGGAATTAGTTTTGGTCCTTCAGTGGGAACTCTTTCAATCGTGGAGCTGGACACTTGTTTATGCCTTGCGCTAGCTGGGAGACCGGAATGGTAGTAAGCCGTTTGCAGCGATGTCAAGGAATGTAGTTGAGCATCTGGGGTACATCCTTGAACAAACAGCTTGGCGACAAGTATATTGCTGGTCTCCTGAGCAAGAGCATCTGCACTCTTGAATCTATGAGCGAAACCCAGGCAGCAGCGTTCGCGCCCCAGTGGCAAACCCGGATGATTGAACGAGCGAAGGCGCTGGACCGCCGTTCACTATTTATCCTCGCGCTGATTGTCGCAACGCTCAGTTTCCTGCCCCATCAGTTCTGGAAACAGCCGAGCATCGTCGATCGAGCCAACTGGGATTACTTCGCGCAGGTGATCGCTCGCGGCGGAGTGCCGTATCGCGATGTCGTCAATATCAAGTCGCCGCTGTCCGCATACATCGGCGCTGCCGCGATCGTCGTCGCCAGCCCGCTCGGGCTCCGCGACATCTTTGCAATTCGCGTCGTCTTCCTGTTACTCGCGAGCCTGACCGTCGGCTTTACCTTTCTTGTTGCGCACGGATTCTCCGGAAGCCGCCGGATCGCGATTCTCGCAGCGGTAATAATGATGGCGTTCAATCTGTTCGGCGACGCGAACTGCGGCGGCGTTCAGCCCAAGACGCCAATGATCCTGTTCGGCTTGATCACACTTTGGGCAATCCAAAAAGACAAACCGTTCACAGCGGGTTTGGCGGGGATGTTATCGGCTCTGAGCTGGCAGCCGGGGCTCCTGTTCGTCGGCGTAGCATTTCTGGCCTTCTCGCGTTATCTGACAAGCTGGCGAGACTTGAAGGCGATCAAGGTAGCAGCCGGGGCGGCCGCGCCGCTGGCGATCTTAGTGGTGTACTTGTGGCGTGAAGGCGCGCTTGCGGATATCTATCGGTGGAATATCGAGTACACCCTTACGGTCAAGGCGCCGCGTGAGCTTCGGACCTTTCCCCAGGTGATCGATCGCTTCATTCGGCTGATGAAGGGGGCATTCCGTTCTGAATGGCCGTACTTCCTGATGGGCATGATCGGTCTCGCGATAGCTGCCTGGCGAGAGGTGAGGCTCGGTGGGAAGGAAGGGTTTAAATCGTTTGCTCAGAACGCCGCCGGTCACGCGGTGATTATTGCTTCGCTGATTTACTTCGCCTTCTGCACCATCAACATCCAGGGAGGCGTGGATATGATTCCGCTTTTGCCATTCGTAGCGATGTTCGCCGCCTTCGCAATTGTTTGGACGATCGACCGAGCGGGCGATCGTCTCTCGCGAGCGAAGCCGGGCGTGACTCGGTCCGCGCTTGATGCTTCAGCCTTCGCTGCAGTTCTCACCCTCATAATGATCCTCAGCGTGGCCGATGTGGTGTGGGTCAAGGTCGGGTTTCCGACACTGAAGGACCAGGAAGCGGAGGTTGCTGAGATCACCTCGCATTTGCGGCCCGGCGATCAGCTCTACATACATGGCCTCTCGGAGATACTGGTGCTGTCAGGGCTACCGAACGCCGACAGGCACTACTTTCTGGATCGAGGCAAAGATGAGTACCTCGATCGAGTTGAACCGGGCGGTTTCGCCGGCTGGCTGGAACGCTTGAAGGCCAAACGTCCAAAGGTGGTTGCACTCGAGCGTATGAAGTCCGTGAAGCACGCAGAAGATTTCTACGATTGGGTGCGCGCGGATTACGAAGAACACAAGGGGCGTGTCTTTACTTATTACGTGAGGAGAGATGCTGATTGAGAATCGTGCGGAATGATGTAGCACCCACCGAGCTTGATCGGATTCAGTGTGATGCAAAGTCCGACTGTATTAAACTCAGCAGAAGGGAACAGGTTGGAACCCGCCACGGCAATTTGTTTTCTTATCACGCTGATTGCCGGAATCGTCTGCTACGGGTTGTTCATCAATCGGGGGGTCGGTCTTCCGATACTTGGTTACGACATAGCGCCCGCCGAGCGAGTGATGCAAGGCGAAGTTCCTTATCGTGATTTCATCTATAACTACACGCCCGGTGTGCTATGGCTGAATGCGGCATTGATGAGAGTGTTTGGCACCAGATTGATCACGATCAACGCGGGCCTGTTCGTCTTCAAGCTGGCAACGCTGATTGCTTTGTACCAGGCGGCCCGGCGATTAACCACGCCACGGGCAGCGCTCATTCCCGTTGCGCTCGCGCTTTCCTGGGTCGGCTACCGGGTTGTACTGCGTCCGTACCCTGCCCAGTACTCGATGCTGTTCGTGATACTTGGTCTGATCTTTCTTTTGAACTACGACAAGACAGAGAAGGTGCGCTGGCTTTCCCTATGCGGCGCGGCGGTGGGCGTCGTCTTTCTGTTCAAGCAGAACGTTGGCTTGCTGCTTATTGTGTTGGTCACCGCGGGGGTATTTGCGAGAGAGATGCTCGTCCGGTCGGATCTTCCAGAGTGGCGTGACAGGGCTATCGTCGGATTAAAGAGAGCTTCGTTTTCTTTGATTGGGTTTGTGGTGATTGCAACGGCTCTGATCGTCTATCTGGTTCGGGAGGAAGCTCTCCGTGCGATGTTGGAGCATTTTCTCTCGCTTGCTGATGAATACGGCGAGAAGCGAGCAGTGATGCTCCCGCGAGTGACGCTGCTCTTCCCGGTAGCAATTGGATCGTTGGTGACCGTCACGTGCGCCGTGATTGCGCTCCGCAAAGCGCCGCGCTTGTTCGAGCTGTTTGTTGCGTTTGCGATTGCGCTCGGCGCGATAGTTCTGCTGATCCCCGGGAGGGGATACGCAATCAAGGAGTCTGCCACGGCGAGCATATCCTACTTACCACCGGTTTTGCTCATGGCGGTGTTCGCCAGAATAGGTTGGACTTTCAACAAAGCGCGGCGCAGCGCACAACAGAGGAGCCTTTGGTGGAGGCGAACAGCGCCCGCGTTGATGGTTGCGTTGTTTGCGTTTGGCGCGTACTCCGAAGTTTATCCCAGAGCCGACTACGCTCATCTTGTTCGAATACTACCACTCACGTTTTTGCTTTTATTTCTGGCGGCCGGCGAAACAAATCATTTGCTTACAGCTCACTTTCGAGATCGTTTGCAATCCCCGCGTCGGGCCGCGTTGATGTGCGTGGGCGCCCCGCTTTTGCTCTTGTTCGCGGTTGGAATTAAGGACGCGTGGCAGCCTCGGGTTGATTCAAGCCTTCGGTTTGTCGAGCAGACTCCTTTGAGCCTCGAGCGAGCTCGGGGGATAATCGTTGGCCGCAAACAGGCAGGCTTCATAGAGCATCTGGCGGCAACAATAGAAGCTAACAGCTCGCCGGATGACTGCATTTTTTCGTTTGCGCCGCATGGGACCGCCTTCTATTTCTTGAGTGCGAGAAGAAACCCGACACGATTGGTGTGGTGGCGCTCGGCGGGCATCAAGAGCGCGGACCGAGAGAACTTGCTGGAGAAAATAGAACGTGGTGTCCCGAAGCTGGTACTCGTCGCCGAAGGTTTTCACAACGACAGAGTGATCGCTTACCTCGGCGCTCGATACAATCACATCGAGACAGTCGGCAATCTAAAGGTCTATGACAGAACCCATTGAGCAGATGCGGACCTCTGGCCTCGAAGGAAAACCACCGCGGACCTATCCGTTCCATTGGACTCGCCTACTGGCTCACGGGCGCGTTTTGATACTCGCGTCATTCGTTGTTGGGGCAGCGGTCGTTCTGGCGGACAGACCGTTTGGTCACACTGAAAGCGGTGATTGCTCGATTTTTGACTACATCGCTCAATCTATCGTTCGGGGACAGGTGCCGTATCGTGATGTCATCGATCTAAAGGGTCCGGGAAGCGCTTACCTGAGTGCGGCCGCCATGACTTCAGGACGGCGACTCGGGATACGCGATATCATAGCTGTTCGTTGGCTGCATGTTCTGATGATGGGCTTGTTGTCGGCGACTACGTTTCTAGTGGCTCAAGCGTATTTTGAGAATCGATTCGCCGCTGTTCTTGCCTTCTTGATCCCCTTGATCAGTTCCGGTCTGTCGTCTCAGGTGAACCGCGGGACTCAGCCGAAGCTATCTATGGTTCTGTTCGGGATGATCAGCCTGCTGCTCCTCGCCAGAGACAGGCCATTCTGGGCAGGCGTCTTTTCGATGTTGGCATGCTTATGCTGGCAGCCGGGACTTATGTTCACCGGCGTCGCGCTTTTGATCTCTTCCAGATACTTGAAGAGCTGGCGAGACCTTCGCACGGTTAAAGTCATTTTGGGCGCGGCCGCCCCTCTCGCCATCGTGGTGTTGTATTTTACCTGGGAGGGCGCGCTCTCGGATCTATGGGCCTGGACGGTCGTTTTTCCGGCCACGGTGTTTGCACCCGAAACGGCGATGCCGCTGGGTAAGACCCTGACTAACTTCCGCGAGGTTCTGAGCCGCGAGCTTCAGCCTCTTTCGATCGTCGCGCTACTGGCGCTCGCAGGCCTTGTCGGCTACATCACTTTGCGTGTGCGTCGCCGGATCAAGAGCGAAGAAGGCGTCAGGTCCGACGATCTGTTCAAAGACGCCGTGGCATTCCCGGCCGCCATCTATTTAATCTTCTGCATGATCAACTTTCAAAGTTCCCCTGATCTCGTCCCGTTCTACCCGTTCATTGGGTTGTTTGCAGGCTGGCTCATCGTTGAAGCGGCCAGCCTGATGATGAGATCTCGCCCAAAGCTGGCGCGCGCGATCACGATGGCCGCGATCATCTTGGCCGCGACGCTGATCATATTGGAGCACGCGCCGAGGGGTCCACGAGACGCATCTCTGCAGGATCAGGATCGGGAAGCACAGATCCTGGCAGGCTATCTTGGGCCGGATGACAACATCTACGTGCACGGGATGGGCGAGGTGCTCGTGTTGTTGAACAGGCCAAACCTGAATAAGTATCTTGCGCTGAACAGCGGCGCCGACAACTTCATTGCGGCGAAGAAGCCGGGCGGGTTTCAAGATGTTATCGATGAGATAGAAGCTCACAGGCCAAAAATCGTCGTAATGACCCGCCTGCGAAATGTCAGGCATCGCGAAGAGATCAATCAGTGGCTCGACGAACACTACGAAAAGCTGGGGTTTGAAAACCTGAAGGGCGTGTATCTTCGGGTGCGGTAAACTCCCACGCTGCGAATCGGATTAATCTCGAAATGGAAGACAGGAGCTTGCTCCAAATCCTCAAGCGCAACATCGACTCTTGCATCTTCGCGATGTTGGTGGCCGGATTCATTTTTCTCGTCGGCCAGCGACTTGGAGAAGTGCCGGTCCCTCAAGTCGACGAGTCGTACATGATGCAGACTTCTTACGAGATGTTGACGCGCGGAAAACTCGCCCTGCCATTTCGGCGCTTCCTAGGTGGCGATATTGAGAACAACTGGCACTCACTCACTCCAGTCCACTACCTGATCCAAACCGGATTCTTCAAACTATTCGGCTGGGGCATAGCGCAGGGGCGGGCGTTCAATCTAACGCTGGCGATGATTGTGCTTCTGCTGGTCTATCTGATTGGCCGCAAGCTCTTCGATGGCCGAGTGGGTCTCATCGCCGTTGTCATGATCATGTGCGATGTCACCTTCTTAGAACGCAGCCACTTCCTGCGAAATGACTACAGCGCGGTGATGTTCGCGCTGCTGGCCTTCTATCTTTACGAGACAGCGGAGCGTCGGAAGGATTGGCGTTTCTTTTTCGGGTCGGGGCTCGCCGCCGGAGGCGCCCTGATGTGCCACACGTCGACGCTTTATATTTTAGCCGCCATTCCTTTGCTGATGCTTGCAAGACGCGGTTGGCGAGTCGTGAAAGCGAAGGGTTTTTACCTGTTCGCTTCGGGCGCATTCATCTTATCGGCCTACGAAATAGTCTCGGACATTGCTGACTGGGCAAACTTCCGGCTGCAGTATCGGGGAGACAAACGTCACTTCAGGCTTCTGGATACCATGGGCTGGATATGGAACCTAAGGCACGAAGCACTGCGCTATCGCAGGTGGTTTGCACCGGATTCGATGTATGCGGACTCGCCGCGCACATTGACTCACGTATTCCAGTATCTCACGATCATTGCAATCGCCTATCTGCTTGTCCGAGTGTTACTCAAAGCAAGGCAGCCGAAACTAATAGAGGAAGCGAGCTGCCGTCTTCTTGTCGTCACGGCGACAGTTGTCGCGTTCTTCGCGTTGATAACGAGCCAGAAGGCGGTTTACTACATGGCACACCTCACACCCTGGTTTGGTCTGGTGGTCGGCTTGATGATCAGGGATGGGCTGGACTTGATACGCCGATTGCGGACCGTCGAGTGGAAGGGATCGCCTCTGCCGAAGGTCGCATATTTCTCGGCGCTGGCTGCCGTCCTCGTCCTCGGCGGTGCGTTCGGCTATCACGCTGCAAGATTGAGCAAGCGATACCTCCGCAACGTGCGAAATCCGGAGACCGCCCGATTTGAGGAGTTCAAGCTGGCAATCAGGAGGGTGATTCCAGAGAGCGTGTGTCCCGTCGAAGTGAAGGATCCGGTTATGTGGCTGGCCTTCCCCGAACAGCATCTCTGCTTCGCCTACATAGAGGAGCGGATGCTCCCCAACATCGACATTGACGGCAAAGAGTATGCGATGATCGTTGAAACTCGCGTCGCGAACTCTTGGCTAGAGAAGGTGGCGGCTAATCACAACCACTTGCTTGGCGAATTGAACAACACGCCATACGGCGACTTGCAGGTGTACTACACTGGGACCGATCCGCGATTGCTGGCGCTAAAACCTCTGCGGTATCAGTTCTTCGGCAAGCGACGCGGCTTCACAAGCGAAGCTGCGGTTTCTCAAGGTCGTGAAGTGTGGTCAGCCGGCGCAACCGCGATTGGGCAATGCGCAAAACTGCCGAATGCCGTAATAGGGCTCGAAGGACTCTCAGTTGGAGAGCCCGGACACAGCACCCGCGCCGATCGCTTTATTCCGTTGTGTTCCATTGAACTCGAGCCTGATTCGGTTCATCAACTTGCTATCGACACACAAGCAAAACCGAACCAGTGGTCGCTCCTCGCGATCGAAGAGCAAACGGGCGTGCGGTTGGGTCAGTTGTCGATTGGTGAGAAGAAGCAAACAGCAAATGATTCGGGGCAACTCGATGTCTTTGACGGAGTGTTCAGAACGGGAAAGAACAATCGAGTGGTCATCGGCGTGATGCCTCGATCGGAGATCGCCGGCGCGCCATTTTACGTTTCCCGATTGAGTGTTCGCCGGGTCCCCGCTGAGCCAGATGATCCGCGTCGCTGATTACTAAATCCACCGATTCACTCGCGTGACCCGCGCGAGCTGCAGTCACGCGAGCGGCGGATATTAGAACCATGTCCTCGGTTTCGTAGACCGAGCAAGTCTCCATCAGCCCGGACAGAGCAGGTCGAACGCCCTGCTTCAGTCTCGCAACTGCCTCTTTTGTCGCGGGCTGGTACTGCGCGATCCACTTATCGCGCGACAAATATTCGGGGGAAAACGCGTCGCGATCCACCAGCAGGTAAGTCACGCCGTACTTTTCAATGAAGCTCGTCAGTTCCGAAATATCTGCGCTGTACTGCGCGTCGATCAGATCAATAACGCGATCGCGAACCTGGGAGTAATAGGCTTTGTGAAACGGCAAAGCAGTCTCTCGTGAGACTAGTACGCTTCGCTTCGTAAAGATCGGGAGGTTGTTTGCTTCATCAGAAAGAGAAGCGATCAGAACGCTCTTGGGCTGGCTTGTGAGGTATTCGTACAAACCCGCATTCGTCCCTGTTTTATACCTTGTATCGACCACCGTGCCGGTCGCAAACGGAAGGAGAAGCGCGCCCGCAATCAACAGAGCGCCGGCGACCAGAGCTGTCGGTGATCTGACGGCTCGGAACAAGCCATCGAGGAGAACTACCGCGGTTATCCCGGAAGCTATCGCCAGCACAATACGAAAGCTGTTCGTTGTGAACCGGCTCGGAAGGTAGAGCCTGAACAACAGCGCATTAGCGGCAAAGAACAACGCCAGCGAAGCAATGATGACTCTCGGGAACAATGTCGCTGCGTTCGAGATTCGCGTCGCCAGCGGAACTCGTTTTCCCAACAACATCAAAGCCGGAAGCAGCAGTCCCAGGCAAATTGTGAATGGCGAGAACACCGCCGACGTGAACATCCCGGTGTGATTTCCAGTGATCCACCGACCCCAGAAGTCCTGACGGAAGACGACCATTCTTCCTCCGGGTAGAAACTCAGGCAGAAGCCGAGCCTCGTTCGCCGTCACTACCGGGCCAAACGCCGAGGATCTGAATGCGTAAGGAAGCAGCACCAGGGCTGCGACTGCGAGACTTGCCGCCGAGAGCACGTAGTCGCGGCGTTCGCGGGAGAATCGAATTCGCCGGGCCTCCAGTCGAAAAATCTGAAGCAACACGCTCCCAAGAGCTATGAACATCGTTGACGGGAAAAACAATCCCATGAGAGCGATGCTTGCGAGTACCAGAAGCGCTCGCCGGCTCAAAAAAAAGTAAATGAACGCTAGGAACAGCGGCGCTATGAAGGCTCGGGGTGTGGCCGAGACCAAACCGTTGCGCATCCACAAACTCTGGTTCAAAACCAGGCTCCCGATGAACGCGGCGGCCGGGACTCGCAGGATCCGCATCGATGCTCCAAAGCAGAAAATCGTGGTGATCAATCCGAGAGCCATCGGCAAGAGCTTCGCGAAAAGGAATGGGTCCAACCCGACGCCGGCCGCGGCTCGATAGAGCGTCGCGTACCCGACAGGCGCGACCGACTGAAAATAATCGGCGAGCAAGTCGCGTGGAAACAAATCCGGATCCAGGAACCTCGCCATCCAAAAGACGTGATGCCGCCAATCGTCCTGGAGTATGTATTCACTTGTGAAGGCTTGCTGGAGCGCGCGCCCGCCGAACGCAATTGCGAACGCGACACTCAACCCGAACCAGAACAATGTTCGGGGATCGAAAGGCGTGGTTACTTCGGTGAGGAGCAGGCCCTCGAGTTTGGCGAGGTGGTTGCCGTTCGGACGATCGGACATACAAGGCAATTGTGAGCCGCGACCTGTAGTTTGATGAAGCTGGTTCCCTGTGCTTTCAGGCGAGGTTCTTGACCATGAGGAAACCGTCATCGCCGCTTGTATAGTAGCGCGGCATGCGCCTCACGATCTTGTAGCCAAGATCCTGATAGAGCCGTTGAGCCGCTACATTCGAAGTGCGCACCTCGAGGCGCACGGTGGAAATGCCGCGCCGCAGAAAGCCTTGCTCGACTTCGAACATCAGACGGCGACCGTAACCGAGCCGGCGATGTTCGGGAGCGACGGCGAGCGCCACTACGTGACCCGTGTCATCGGGTTCAATCATCCCGACCACGAAGGCGATCATCTGGTCCGAGGGGGAGAGTATCTTGTAGCAAACCGACTGGGCGTGAGAAAGAAGATAACGGATAGTTTCGCGGTCGTAAGCTTCGCCGTCCGAAAAGCATCTTTGATCGAGCCGCCAGCATTCGTTCAGATCCCCGTGGCCCATCGGCATAACGACATATTGAATAGCGGGAGCTACCATGGATTCGCTCGGGGTCTTCTCTTTTCGCCTCGGCCACATCTCAGTATGCACGCTCACCAGAGGCTTCAATCGCGCGGCGCTTCTCTGCCACTTGATTGTGTAAGCATGTTGTTCTACAAGTCGGATTCCTATTATACGGCAACGTTCGGATTCGCGCAGCAATTGATTTGGGGCGGCACTTTTCGGGGCCGAAGGCGGGAGCCCCTCGGGACTGCCGAGTTGACTTCCTCCGGAGTGCTCAAATAGGCTTCCCGGCAAAAGATGAGGGGATTCTAACATTGTGATCGAGATAGATGGTGCATCTCTCACGCTCGAGCAGACCGAAGAGGTTGCGAACGGCGCGGGAGCGTCTCTTGCCGCCGGGGCTCGAGTTCGCGTCGAGCGAGCGCGGCGGTTCGTCGAAGCAATAATCGAGCGGGGCGAAACCGTTTACGGCGTAAATACCGGGTTCGGCGCGCTCGCCGACGTCACCATTCCGCCCGGAAAACTGCGCGAGCTTCAAGTGAATCTGGTGCGTTCGCACTCTTGCGGAGTGGGTGATCCGCTTCCCGAAGGAACCGTCCGCGCGATGATGCTGCAACGCGCGAACGTTTTGGCGAAGGGTTACTCCGGCTGCCGCGTGGAGGTGATCGAGACTCTGCTGCGAATGCTCGGGTCTCGAGTGCATCCGGTTATTCCGTCGCGGGGTTCAGTCGGCGCTTCGGGTGATCTCGCTCCGCTGGCGCATCTGGCGCTGGTTGTGATCGGGGAAGGTGAGGCGCTGTATCGGGGACGGCGAATGAGCGGCGCCGAAGCGCTCGCCGCTGCCGGCATCGATCCCCTGACACTTGAAGCCAAAGAGGGCGTGGCCCTGTTGAACGGCACTCAAGCTATGACCTCGGTTGGCGGGCTGGCGTTGCTCGCCGCTGAACGGCTTGCAGACGCTGCCGATGTTACCGGCGCAATGGCGCTTGAGGCGCTCAAGGGTACTCCGGTCGCTTTCGATCACAAGATTCACGCTGTCCGTCCTCATCCGGGTCAAATGAGGAGCGCGAGGAGGCTGCGGCAGTTGATCGAAGGCAGCGAGATTCGCGAATCCCATCGCGATCACGCGGTGGACCCCCGCGTTCAAGATGCTTACGCGATCAGGTGCATGCCCCAGGTTCACGGAGCCGTGCGTGATTCGTTGGCTCACGCGCGACGGATACTGGAGATCGAGATCAACAGCGCGACCGACAATCCGCTGATTTTTGTGGAGACTGAAGAGATCTTGTCGGGCGGCAACTTCCACGGCGAGCCGATCGCATTGACGTTGGACTACGCAGCGATCGCGATTGCCGATCTCGGTACGATCTCGGAGCGGCGCGTTGAAAGACTCGTCAACCCGGATCTGTCCGGTTTGCCTGCCTTTCTGACGCCAGATCCCGGAACCAATTCGGGGATGATGATCGCGCAGGTTGTTGCCGCATCGCTGATAGCGGAGAACAACGTGCTTGCGCACCCGGCGTCGGTGACGAACCTCCCGACTTCGGGAAACAAGGAAGACCACGTGAGTATGGGCATGACTTCCGCGCTGAAGTTCGCGCACGTAGTAAAGAACGTCGAGATGATCCTGGCAATAGAGCTGATGTGCGCGGCGCAAGGGCTGGAGTTTCTGAAGCCGCTCAAGCCGGGCCCTCGATTGGCCGAAGCGTACTCGCGTGTCCGCGAACTCGTCCCGCCGCTCGAACGAGACGCGGCGCTTTCGGGCTACATTGAGTCTTTGGTCCCGGTCGTCCGCAAGCTGGGTGAGGTGTGAACCGCTTAGTTCCTACCCCAACAAAGCAATCATCCCGTGGTAGGCGCACAGACACACGTAGATACCCACCACCAGTCTGATGCCCATCCGTGCTGTTCGAAGGTGAGAATAGTTGTAACAGAACAAAAGCCCGAGGGCCGTAAGCGACATCTTCACCAGGAAGAATGTGATGGCGTTGTGCTGAATCAGCGAAGCCATCAGGGGGTTGGCTTCGGCGGCGACGCCTCGGCCGATGTGCTGCATAGTGGCCACTGCATCGTAGCCGGACATCGCGATCGCTGCGAGGACATAGGTAAACAGCTTGGAATTACGAAAAAGGACACCTTCCCTTACCATGGTCAACCTCTTCTGCTCAGTCTACTTAAACGAGCGATCGGGAATGGGGCTCCCGATTCTTTTCATCCATTCCAAGTCCCAATGTTACGACATCGGCGAAGATACTATCAAACAATCAGAGAAGCAATTACCCGGCCAGGGTAGTTTCGACGATGACGCCAATGCTCTAAGTCAAGCGAGATGCCTGTGCTAGAATCTGGTCTCTCGCTCATTCAATGGAGATTGCCAATCATCCGCGGATTTCACAACCGGGAGCACCAGGGCTATGAATCAGAGCAACCGAGTAACCGCGCCGCGTGGCGTTGAGATCAGCTGCAAGGGGTGGCATCAGGAGGCAGCGCTCCGCATGCTGATGAACAACCTCGACCCTGACGTGGCTGAGAAGCCTGATGAGCTGATTGTCTATGGCGGCGCTGGAAAAGCCGCGCGAAATTGGGCAGCGTTCCACGCGATCGTGACCTCGCTGCGTGAATTGGAGAATGACGAGACGTTGTTGGTTCAATCTGGGAAGCCGGTTGGGATCTTTCGCACCCACGAATACGCCCCCCGCGTTTTGATAGCCAATGCAAACCTCGTCGGACACTGGTCGAACTGGGATGAGTTTCATCGATTGGAGCGCCTGGGGCTGACGATGTACGGCCAGATGACCGCCGGCTCGTGGATTTACATCGGCAGTCAGGGCATTGTGCAAGGCACGTTCGAAACCTTCGCCGCCGCCGCGAAAAAGCATTTCGAAGGCTCATTGGAAGGCAAGCTGATCGTGTCCGGCGGGATGGGCGGAATGGGTGGCGCTCAGCCGCTTGCTGCCACGATGAACGGCGCCTGCTTCCTTGGCGTCGACGTGGACCCGGCGCGCATCGAGAAGCGCATAAGAACCGGTTACTGCGATCAACTGGCAACGAATCTCGACCAGGCGCTTCGCATAATCGAGGAAGCCCGCGCTAAGGGAGAAGCGGTATCGGTTGGCCTCGTCGGAAACTGCGCCGACGTGATCCCCGAGCTTGCGAGGCGAGACGTTGTGCCCGACCTCCTGACCGACCAAACAAGCGCCCACGATGCCTTGAACGGTTACGTGCCGAATGGCTTGACCCTAGATGAAGCTGCGGCGCTCAGACGCGACCAGCCCGAGGAGTATATACGCCGTTCAATGAACGCAATGGCTGAGCACGTCCGCGGTATGCTCGAGCTCAAGCGCAAGGGCGCGGTGACATTTGATTACGGCAACAACATCCGCGCGCAGGCGAAACAGGCAGGCGTCGATGACGCATTTGAAATTCCGGGATTCGTGCCCGAATACATCCGGCCGCTATTTTGTCAGGGGCGCGGACCCTTTCGTTGGGTGGCGTTATCGGGAAATCCCGAGGACATTCACAAGACTGACAGCCTGGCGCTGGAGCTGTTCCCAGACGATCAGGTTCTGTCGCGGTGGCTGAAGCTCGCGAGTGAACGCGTCAAGTTCCAGGGCTTGCCTGCGCGAATATGCTGGCTGGGCTATGGAGAACGAGCCGAGTTCGGCGAAGCGATGAACGACATGGTGCGCGCGGGCAAACTCGAAGCGCCGATAGTCATCGGGCGAGACCACCTCGATACTGGCTCAGTCGCGTCTCCCTATCGCGAGACCGAAGCTATGCGGGACGGCTCGGACGCGATTGCGGATTGGCCGTTGTTGAACGCGATGCTCAATACCGCGTCCGGAGCGAGTTGGGTTTCGATTCACAACGGCGGCGGAGTTGGCATTGGGTATTCGCTGCACGCGGGTCAGGTGAGCGTCGCCGACGGTACCGACGACGGAGCTCGGCGATTGAATCGCGTGCTCACCAACGATCCGGGGATAGGCATAGCGAGACACGTCGACGCCGGTTACGAAGAAGCGGTTGAGACCGCTGAGCAGAAGGGGGTCAAGATACCGACCTTGTCGTGAATGGGTTGCGAATGGCGCGAACCGTGCCTAGGTTACCGAGCGCTTGCGGTAGGCTTTGATGAAAAAGGATTGGTCGCCGATCTCCTGAGCCGGATCTCGATTGGGACCGAACACCGCACACTGCTCGAAGTTTTGATCGATCCACTCCATCAACGTTCGGCAATAATCGCGCCCGAACACCTTAGCACCAAACTCGGGAGTCGCGCGGTTCGTTATAAGCACCAGCCCCGTGTTTGACTGCTCGAGTTGCCTGATTGCTCGAATCTCTCCAGCTTCGTCCAGATAGCCCGGGGTGGTGATCTCCTCTCTCAACGGATTTGGCCGGTCGGTGAAGAAATTCAGCGACGTCCCCTCCGGCATAACAGCAACCGGCTCGTCAGCCGCTGTCTCGCGCTTGATGAAATCGATCGCCTCGCTCATTGACTGGCCCAGGTCTCCTACAGCCAGCATCGTTCCCCGGGCGGTCTTCAGGAGATAGTCATTCTTGTCGCGATAGCGAATTGATAGAAGTCCCGCAGTCAAAACAGCATCCGCGAGTATCAGCCCGATCGCAATGTTGCGGGCGACAGCCCGCGATGTTGCGTCTCGAAACAAGTCCGCAAATGGATGCGCCCACACGTAGGTGAATAAGACGACCGATGCCGGTAATAAGTACGAGCTGTATGCGCCGCCGCTTCGCACGCGGAGTATCACTCGCGCGAGGCTCGCGAGAGCGTAAACCGCCACGATCAGAAGGACTATGGTCTGGACGCTCCGCGCGCCTTTCGCGGTTTGCTTTCTGAAGCGGGCAAATTCAAAACCGAGCAGTCCAACCAGCAGTACGGGCATCGCCAGATAAGGACCCTTTTCCCAGCTCAGCGTGCCAGCAAACGGGATCAGCACAAACACGCCAAGCGAAAGCGCCAGCAGCAACCATATCTGTCCGTAACTGGCCACTCCGGCGTCGCTCACGCTCAAGTCAGGCATCGAGACACGCGTGGGTGCTCGATCGCGTCTGCCGCGGGTGAGCAGCAGACTCACCGTCGCGATGATACCGGCCAGCGACGCAACACGCGCCGACGCGCCCAGCATCTGCGCAAGCGACTGTAGAGGTTGGTCGAACCCCGATACTCGTTTGTTGAAATAGACCAGCTCGGGAGGTAGATTCCTGAAGAATAGGAAGCTGTCCTGGGCTATGGTGTGCCAACCGGCTCGCGCGGTCAGGTATCCGTAGACTCCCAAAACCAACAGCGCGACTGGCGTAATATATATCGCGCCGAGCGCCATCGCGCGTCTGACGCTCGGGGAGCCTGTCAACGCGACCGCCGCGATTCCGGCGCTTACCGTCGCGAGGCCCATCTCGGTTTTCGCCAGCACCGTCAGACCAGCCACTACGCCGGCCAACGACAGCGTCACCGCGTCTCCATACTTGCTTGTTATGTCTTTTGCGGACGAATTCACGTCGCCGCGTCTCTCGACAAACCTGATCAGCAACACCAGCGACACTAGACCCAGCGCGCAGCCGTGAAGGGCCGAGTAGGAATAGGGCAGAATGTAGTTGCCGGCCTGCTTGAAGGCGCAAAGCCACATCACGCTCAATGTTGCCGCGGCCGAAGCTGCCCGCCCCATCAGCCGGCGCGACAACCAGTACACGAGCGCGAGAATGATCATCGCGGTAGCGATGCCGTCCGCGTACAGCACTCCCAGAGACGGTCCGAACACTTTGTACAGAAGTGCGTTGATGTAAGGTGAGAGCGGGCCGTAGATGTGGCGCACGTCCGAATAAAGCATCTCACCGCGCGCCAGACGCAGCGGTTGATTCATCTCGCGGCCGCAGTCTACGAGCGGGTTGCCCCACCTCTCCCACGAGAAAGCGAGCCCAACTATGAATGACACCACGATGACCGCAACCCAGGGCAGGTCGCGCTTGTCTATTCGAGTGGCCACGATTGGGCGGATTATAAGATAAGTGAGTGATGGTGACAAATACTAAGTATCGCGCGCTTCGTTGTTAGCTTTGTGGCGCAGTGTCACGCTCGGCAGAGCGAGGTCTTGATGCCTCGATTAGCTCCGTGGTGTGCTCGGTGACGCTTGACGGTTCCTTGTCGAGCAGTCTTACCGTGCTCTGGAGTTCCGCTGCTCGCCGTTCGCGCCCCCTGCCGCGAGGAGACATCGCCTCGAGAAAGGGGTAGCACATCAGTCCCATTCCGATGAATGCGGCAAAGAGCGCCACAATGCTGATGAGGGGAGTGAAGTCACCGGCCGGACGGATTCCCTCCTTACCTAGGAGTTTTATGCTGGCACCGATGGCGACTGCTCCAAACATTGTGATAAAGCCCCACACGAGCATCGCACGCTGCCGTCCTCGAAAGCCTGCTTCCGTAGAGCGTTCCGGCTTCGCCAGATTGCTCTGACCGCTCACCAGCTCAGCAACTGCCAGGAGCTCCATTCCGCAAGTGCGGCAAAACTTTTGGTCTCCCGATGCCTCTGTCGAACAGTTTGGACAGTACATCGACCACCTCACTCGACGACGTCTCCCGAAAGTCAGATAAGATTACTCGGAGCTCATCCCGGAATCGTAGCGGCTACAGAGAATGAACGTCCGCGACTCGCGTGCTGTTCCAACAAGCATCGCTGATTCGAGAAAACGGCTCTTCGTCCATCAGTTCCTTTTACTCGGTTGTTCGCGGGTTGCTATACTCGCATTCGAAGTATACCGGCTTCAGGCAGCACATCACAGCGCGAGGTCTCTTGATGGCTAAGCTCGATACGAGACGATCGGAAGAGCTCTTCAAGCGGGCGGAACGAGTTATTCCGGGTGGCGTCAACAGCCCGGTCCGCGCGTTTCGCGCAGTGGGTCGTTCCCCGCTGTTCATCCGCGAAGCAGCGGGCGCACAAATCACGGATGCCGACGGCAACACTTACATTGACTATGTGGGCTCGTGGGGCCCGATGATCCTGGGTCACGCGCATCAGTCGGTGATCGAAGCCATCCGTAAGGCGGCGACTCGAGGAACCAGCTACGGCGCTCCCACTGAACTCGAGATCGAGCTCGCCGCCGAGATCGTCGCAGCCTTTCCCTCGATCGAGCGTGTGCGGCTGACAAGCTCCGGCACCGAAGCCGCTATGAGCGCGATTCGCCTTGCGCGCGGATTCACAGGTCGCAATCGAATCGTAAAATTCGAAGGCTGCTATCACGGCCACAGCGATAGTCTTTTGGTAAAGGCAGGCTCGGGACTCGCGACATTCGGGACGCCCGACAGCGCCGGTGTACCAACTGACTTTGCCCGCAACACGATCGTGGTTCCGTACAACGACCCACAGGCGCTCTCAACAACATTCGAGGAGCAGGGAAGCCAGATTGCTTCCGTAATCATCGAGCCCGTAGCCGGGAACATGGGCTGCGTGCCGCCTCGCCCCGGATACCTCGAAGCGGTTCGCGAAATCACGTCAAGGCACGGTGCGCTGCTGATTTTCGACGAAGTCATAACCGGCTTCCGCGTGGCTTACGGCGGAGCTCAGCAGTTGTATGGGGTGAAGCCCGACCTTACTTGTCTCGGCAAGATCATTGGGGGTGGGCTTCCGGTCGGTGCATTCGGAGGCCGTGCCGATGTGATGGATCGAATCGCGCCCCTCGGTCCGGTCTATCAGGCCGGCACGCTCTCTGGTAATCCACTCGCGGTGTCCGCAGGTCTGGCAATTCTGAGGCTGCTGAAGGCGACTAACCCTTACGACCAGATTGATCGTCTCGGTTCAAAACTCGAGCAGGGATTTCGAGACGCCGCAGCCGAAGCCGGAGTCCCGGCCACAGTGAATCGAGTCGGCTCGATGCTGACAGCCTTTTTCACTGGAGATCCAGTCACCGACTGGACTGCCGCAAAGATGTGCGACACACAACAGTACGCGCGCTTCTTCCGGGCTATGCTCGAAGAGGGCGTGTACCTTGCGCCTTCGCAATTCGAATGCGCCTTCGTAAGCCTTGCCCATACCGACGAATTGATCGACGAGACGATCGCCGCCGCTCGTTCGGCGATGGCCTCATCGATAAATTGACTTGCAGGTCTGCAAACTTCCCGACATTCGGCATTTCCGCTTTGTGTAGATCAGTCTACATCGCGCGCCGTGATGCATACCCGAACGGGTAATACATGCCTCGTTTGACTGGTCTGTTCGGCTATACGAGAATCGGAACATCCGCCCATTTGACATCGCGGTGAACTGTCCGAGTCGCCGCGAACACTTTGTAGTCTTGAGGTCGTCAACCGGAGGTAGGTCATGAATACGCAAGCCCCCACTCATCGGCGCAGTGTTTACTGCGTCCGATCGCTGTTTCTGTTCTCACTCGTGGTCGCTACTGCCAACGCGACGCTTCACGCGCAAGGCACCGCGGTTCGGGTAGAGACGTTTTCTCTGAAGCCCGATGGCGAAGTTGTGGTCGAGAACCCTCGCGGCGCGACTCGCGTTGAATCATGGGACGCCGAAACTGTTCGCGTCGTCGCCGAGAAAAAAGCGGCGGGCGCGGGATCGATTGAGCCGGGCGAGCTCGTCCTGATGGGCGCGCAAAATTCGATTCTGGTTCAGTGCAAACCCGGCGTGGGGCGAGTCGATTTGACGCTTTATGTGCCCCACGGCTCGCAGCTTCAGGTGACCGGCGGCGCCTGGCCCGTCGACGTCGACGGTGCGCTGGCCTTGGCCACCGTCGAAACCACAAGCGGGAACATTGCGTATCGTCTGGCGGCCAACGACGATGCTCGTGTGTCGATGCGATCCGCGACGGGCACCGTGCGATCTACGATTCCGCTCACTGCTGTTGATCGCGCCGGCGTCCACAGCCTTCAAGGACAAATTGGCAGCGGTGCGGCGAGATTGATCCTTAACAGCCAGAGCGGCAATGTGACGCTAACCCCGGGACCGAGTCTAAACGTCATCGCAAAAGCCTCGAGCCGGCGAGTGGAAAGCTCGGACGGCGGGGGCTCGAGCGATTCCTCCGACGGCACTCAGCAGAATGGCGTCGCGAGCCGAGGGCAGAGTCAGCAATCCGATTCCGGAACGAACTACTCAACTAGCGGGGGCCAGCCATCTCAGGCCAACGGTTCGGTGACTTTCGGCGGAAGCGACCGAGGCACCGACGCCAGCTCGACGACGACTGCCGGCCCGTTCGTTCGCCCGCGCAGCCAGCGGAGCACAAGCGGCGGCGACTCGGGCTTGAAGGTTCGAATAATACCTCCCACCTCGCCTCAGAATAGCCCACGGACTCCGAGCGGATCGGTCTACGATCAACCGGCCGATCAGGAAGACCCGCAGCAGGGGGCCCAAGGCGCGCCCTCGCGCGGGTCGAACGCCCCGGATCCGAACCTTTCCGCGAGCGACGCGGCTGTGTTCGCAGGAAGCGATCGCGCTAGCGACGGCTCAAGCGAATCGCGTATTGGACCTCTGGAGCGCGATCGCCAGGTGCGAAACACCAGCGGCGGAAACTCTGGCTTGAAAGTCAGGATAATCCCCGCGCCCGCCACGAACGGCAGCTCCCGCAACTCAAGCTCGGTTTCAGACAATCGCGACCGCGGCTCGCGCAATTCGGTTTTTGATAATCGCGACAACAGCTCGCGAAGCTCGACCTCGGTGTTTGACAATAGGGACTACCAGGCCCACTCCGATGAACAGACTCGAAACCCGGTTCAAGCGAGTCGCGACGACGGCAACGGGCAACGCGTTCCGGAGTTCAATCGACCCCGAAGATCACTCCCGGTTGACGAATCCTCGCCCGAAGAAAACGGCTCAACCGGTTCGCGACGAGGGGCGCCTCCGGAGTTACGAAGAAACGGTTCGGTTGAATCTGAATCCGGAGCCCCGGAAGAGTCGGCCACGACGCGGACTACTCACGACGAGGAAGCCATCCTACTCAAGGCCGCGCTTGTGAACCTGAATGTATCGGTCACCAACCGCAGCGGCGCCGCGTTAGGCAATCTGAAGAAAGAAGACTTCGATGTGGCGGAGAACGGCGAGGCCCAGAAGATAGAGTTCTTCCAGTCGACTTCGACTCCCTTCAACCTCGTGTTGGCGCTTGATCTGTCCGGCTCAATCAAGGAGAAACTGGATGTTGTGAAATCCGCAGCCCTGCGCTTCCTCGAAGTTGTCGGTCCCCAGGACAAGGTTGCGGTTGTGAGCTTCACCGACCAGATCCGCGTCGTCTCTCAGTTGACCGGCGATCGCGAAGAGCTTAAGCGGCGCATCAAAGCCATCGACAGACCGCAGGGGGGAACGGCGTTTTACGAAGCTATGTGGTTTGCGCTGGTGGATACGCTGCGAGGAACTCGCGGGCAGCGTAACGCGATCGTGGTGATGACCGATGGAGTCGACAGCTCGCTCGATCGGTACAACCCGATGCAATCGCGAGTATCGTTCAATCAACTTGCGCGGCGGTTGGAGGAGGCTGACGTGCTGATGTTTCCTATTTATCTCGATACCGAGTACGAAGAGGTCTTCGAGCGAGGCAACAGCACGTCGGAGGCTTACGCGATCGCGCGGGATCAGCTCGACCGGCTTGCCGAGTTGAGCGGCGGACAATCCTTCAAGGCCGAGAAGGTCGGCGATCTTTCGGGGGTGTACAAGCAGGTCGCCGCGGCGTTGCGCACCGTGTACAGCGTCGGGTACTACCCGACCAATCCGGAGAAGGATGGAACCTATCGCCGCGTCAGAGTAGTCGTCAATCGTCCGGATGCAGCAGTGCGAACACGGAAGGGATACTACGCGAAATAGATGCGGGTGTTCAGAGTACCGACTTTAGCCGGCCTGAACACTTTGCACGAGAAGCCCAATGAAGGCGGTATTCTGAACACATCCTCTGAACAGGCGTTACTTCCTGCGATAAGTGCCGACCAACTGCCCTTCAGCGAGGATGTGGCCTTGCATCGCTTTCACGAGGTCGCCCTTCCGCGCGCCCGGCTTCAAGTTGAGTTGCGCGTCGAGCGCATAGAGCTTGAAGAAGTAGCGATGAGGTTTGCCTGACGGCGGACACGGCCCCCCGTAGCCGATACTGCCAAAGTCATTCGTGCCCTGCAGCGCGCCCTGAGTGTTTTGCGTTGCAGGCATCCCCTCTGGGAGCCCCGCGACTGTTGGGGGCAAACCGTACAGGACCCAATGCACCCAGGTCCCAGCCGGCGCGTCGGGATCGTCACAGATCAGCGCGAGGCTCTTCGTTCCGTCGGGCATCCCGCTCCAATTGAGGGCTGGCGAGGTGTTTTCGCCGTCGCAGGTATACCTGGTGGGAATTGCTTCAGCGTCCTTGAAAGCAGAGCTCGTCACTGCAAGTTTCATCGTGCCTTCCTCCCTGGCGACCTCGGCGTGAAAACAAGCAACCACTGGAAACAGAGCTGCCAGCATCGCTGATCGCACCAGCCATTTGAAGAATTGTACTTTCATAGCAGAATCCTCATTACAACCCTGCTACGTTGCTCGACCCTTCGGGCGTTGATTAGAAGCAAGAATCTTCTTGCGCATCCGTATTGACGAAGGAGTCACTTCCACCAATTCATCCTCGCGAATGAACTCGATTGCCTGTTCTAGTGAGAGTTCGCGAAAGGGAACCAACCTCATTGCTTCGTCGGCGGTCGACGCGCGCATGTTAGTCAGCTTCTTTTCCTTTACGACGTTCACATCGAGGTCCACGTCGCGGGCGTTTTCGCCGATCACCATTCCCTCGTAGACTGCTGTCCCCGGTCGCACGAACAACTCGCCGCGCTCTTGAAGATTGTAAAGGGCATAGGTCGTCGCCGAACCCGGACGATCAGCCACCAGCGCCCCGCTGATGCGCTGCGAAATCGTCCCCTGCCATTCGTCCCACCTCAAGAAGATCGTGTTCAGCAAACCGGTGCCCTTGGTGTCCGTCAGAAACTCGCTGCGGAACCCGATCAGTCCACGCGAGGGGATTTCGAATTCCATCCGGACTCTTCCGGTGCCATGATTGACCATCTTGGTAAGCCGGCCCTTGCGGCGGCCCAGCGCTTCGGTGACCAATCCGATGAAGGTATCCGGACAATCGATCACCGCGAGTTCGATGGGCTCGAGTTTTTGCCCGTTCGCCTCCCGGGTTATGACTTCGGGCTTGGACGCCTGGAGCTCATAGCCTTCGCGGCGCATCATCTCGATCAAAATCGCGAGCTGAAGCTCCCCGCGACCGGATACCTTGAATGTGTCCCTCGATTCGGTCCCCTCGATTCGAATCGCAACGTTGGCCAGCGCTTCCTTGTCGAGCCGCTCTCGAAGCTTGCGCGAGGTGACGTAGGTTCCGTCGCGCCCAGAGAACGGAGACGTGTTTACGCTGAAGAGCATTGATATCGTGGGCTCATCGACCGTAATGCGGGGAAGCGGCTGAGGATCGTCGGCTGATGAAATCGTTTCGCCTATATAAATATCGTCGATGCCGGCAAGCGCGATAATCTCGCCCGCCTCGGCTCGGTCGATAGCAACTCGTTCGAGTCCCTCGAACGCGTACAGCTTCGTCACCCTGGTCTTCTCTATCCGGCCGTCGAGCTTGCAAATCGAGATCTGATCGCCGACCGAAACGCCTCCGGAGAAAATCCTCCCAATCGCCAGGCGGCCGACATAATCGTTATAGTCCAGATTTGCGACCAGCACTTGAAGCACGCCGTCCACCGGCGCACCGGGCTTGGGGATTGTTCGCAGTATCTCATCGAACAAGGGCCGCAAGTCTGAACTCTCGTCGTCGAGCTCCCGTTTCGCTATTCCGTCGCGCGCAACCGTGTAGATCACCGGGAAGTCGGTTTGCTCTTCGGTGGCATCCAGGTCGATGAACAGATCGAACACCTCGCTGACGACCTCGTCGGGCCGCGCATCCTGCCGGTCTATTTTGTTGATCACGACAATCGCAGGGAGTTCCAGAGCGAGCGCCTTTGAAAGCACATAGCGAGTCTGCGGAAGCGGGCCTTCGCTGGCGTCGACGAGCAACATCACTCCGTCGACCATTTTCAGCACTCGCTCCACCTCGCCGCCGAAATCCGAGTGACCCGGCGTGTCCACGATGTTGATCTTGACGCCCCCATAGTGAACCGAGGCGTTCTTCGCCATGATGGTGATGCCGCGCTCGCGTTCGAGGTCCATCGTGTCCATCATTCGCTCGACGGTTGCCTCGTTCGCGCGAAACAACCCGGACTGTTTCAGCATGGCATCGACCAGTGTCGTTTTGCCGTGATCGACGTGGGCTATGATGGCGATGTTCCGAATGTCCTCTCTGTGCATGACGTGTAAAAGCTCCTGTATCGAAACAGACATCATAGCAGAGTGGCGAATGAGCTGTCAGGCTCGGCGAAGTCCCGCCGTGTTTGAATCGTTCTCTGCGTCATCTCAGCGCACTCTGCGTCTCTGTGGTGATGGATTCTGAGTCCGCTCACCACAGAGGCGCTGAGGACGCAAAGGCTACGCAGAGAACACGGTGAATCGAAACGCTGCCGACTGCGTGTGCTGATGTGTCTTTGAATTGATGCTGGTATAATCCGAACAGGAGCAACGACGTTGGAGCGAATCCTGATCAAGCGCCAGGGCAGCTACTTATACGCGCGATCGTTCGCAGTGATAGTCTTCGCGTTGACGCTGGTCTACGGAGGAATGGGCGCCGTGCTGGCGATCATTACCGAGTCCGACCTCGAGGATGTGCTGGATCAAATAATCTTTCCGATTCTGGCGTTTATTCCGGTGTTGATGATGTGGCTCGGCTACGCGGGGCTGTTGTTGGCGTTCAAGCGCGAAGCGAACAGCGCGATCGAGTTGACCGAACAGGGAATCAGGGAGACTCGCGCAAATCGCGAGCATCGATTCATCCCCTGGGCCGGCGTGCGTGAGATCGAAATGGCGGCGGACCTGTTCGGCGGCATGAGTCTCAAGGCGAAGGGGGCGTTCTCCGAGATTGCCATTTCAAACGTCGACCTTGAGATCACTCGTCCAATGAACCTCGCAAAGATGCACCGCGCGCTGACAAGAACCCAGCGAATGGGGGACTTGTTCCGAAGGCTGAAGGACGCTGCGCCGCAAGCGGCATTGAGGATGAATCGACTCGCACAGCGACGGCTCAATAGGTACGCCCTTGCAGATGGTGATGCGGCGGGCCTTTAATCCAGTTATTTGCCTTGAGTTCCCACCCTTCCATCCGCCCGAACACACCGCACCTGACTTTCTATCTTTCGCGACTAGCTGCTCTGCTCGCTATCAGTGTTAACTGAATTTCACGCGTCGGCGCGCGTGTTCTCTGTCCGAATTCCGCACAGTGATTGGCGGCACAGATCGGCATGACGGCCGTCACAGACATCAAGCACAACCTAAGTCATATTGTCTTGGTGCTCTAGATTGCAAAGCGCAGTCGTTGAGAATTCGCGATCGCGGGCTAACGGTGTCTTGGATAGCGCGGAGGCATGTCCCAGTGTCTTGGTTCCGCGCTCACGTAGTAGAGGAGAGTCGACATGAAAACTTCAAATCAAAAAGTCGAAAAGGCGAATACGAGCCGCTTGACTCATCGCATCGGGATAGTCCTTCTGGCTTCAGTTATCTTGGTCCTGCCGATCAGCTTGCAGCACGCGCAGTAGCTAGATATGGCAAACAAAGCGATTGGCCGTGTAGCCGAGCTGAACAATGCACCAATTGAGCGGCTTGCGATCGCTAACTCTGCATGGCTCGGCAACGAGATATACCGAGTAAAGGTTCTGGACACCGGCACTGGCGCGATCTTTGTTGTTAACCTCCTTTCCTCGGGGGAGCTGGCGACTGATCAGGAGGTAACGAGTCTGCTCCAGGCTTCGCTCGAAAAAAGCTTCACTGGTAAGATTGAAACGCGTTTGAAGGAAAAGGCCGACCAAGACTCGGTGGGGACTTCAACAGTGTGCGTTTGGGTCAAGACACCAGAGGTGCCTCGTCAAAGATGGCGATTAATGCTTGAAGCCGAAAATACGGGAGAGGTGTTCTCCGAGGCGAGAGAGTTCCACCGGCAGGCAGAGAGGCCCGTTATTCAGTTTTTGCAAGTACGCGCAATAAAGGTGAAATATGCAGATGACTACGTTCCAATCGTGGTCGCGGAGATCCCGAACGCAATGCTGGAAGAACTGGCTCAGTTGCCCCAAGTAGGACGGATTTTTGATAACCCGGCAGGGATCCCCGCGCTTGCCGTTTCGATTCCAACGATTAAGGCTCAGAGGGTATGGAACGCCGGCTTCACCGGTGCCAATGTCAAGGTTGCAGTCGTGGAACTCCCCTTTCAAGGATCAAGTGCTGTTTCCGGTAATCCGAACCTCATAGCGGCTTCCTTTTATGACCCGAACTCTACTACTCCCGGCGCCCACGCAGTGGGAGTGGCTGGAGTCATTTGCAGCACTGAACCCGTTTACAAGGGAGTAAGTCACGGTGTGATGCCAGGTAATCTTCTTAGCGGCAACGCGACCACGGTTTTTGCTGATGAGGCGAATCGGGCTACCAGTTGGGCCGCTGGACAAGGCGCCAACGTTATTAATCAAAGTTATGGCGACCAAAGCCCCACGGGTCAACTCAATGATTTTTCCAAGTACGACGATTACATTGTCAGCAACTATTTCCCCACCATAGCAGTCAGTGCGGGAAACAATCCTCCCAGCCTAGTTGTCGCCAATCCTGCCATAGCCTACAACGTCATTGGCGTGGGAGAGTTCGCAACTGGCGGAACGCCGGACTGGGTAAACGACTTTATGGCTCCTACAAGCGCGTTCATAAATCCGCAATCGGCGCATGGTGATCGTGAAAAACCTGACGTGGCCGCCCCGGGCGGTGTGATAAGTCTAAGCGAGACCTTCGATCCAATCAGCGGTTGGCTCAAATCTTGGTCTGGGACAAGCTTTGCCGCGCCGCACGTAAGTGGCACCGCGATATTGCTGATGAGCAAGAAGCCTAGTTTGAAGATCTATCCGGAGACGATCAAAGCCATCGTAATGGCGTCGGCCATACATAACATTGAAGGAAATAGTAGACTTAGCGATAAGGATGGGGCTGGGGGAATACAAGCAAAAGCGGCGTATGACATTGTTGCTAATGGATGGCATTCAGCTTCGTTTGTATCCAATGGCTGTGCGGATCTTTCGAACGCCCCTGCGCTATTCGCGACTGCCGGACAGTTAGTGAGAGTCGTAATTAGCTGGCTTGTTCCCATTGATGCAAACCTCACCAACTACACATTTGCTGATGCGGACTTGAGTGTTTCTAGCCCAAATCACTCCCAAACATGGACTTCAACGAGCTTCGACAACAACTTCGAAATCGTCGAGTTCACAGCACCGCAAACCGGCGTGTACTCGGTGCAGGCGTGCTACAAAGCCGGTCAATCGAATCCCATCCAACTGATGGGCTACGCTTACTACATACAGTAGGAAATAGGAGGGCTGTTCGATGTATCGCTCATTCCTGATCAAACCTACGATGTTGCCGAAAGCCCTCGTGAGTAAGGAGCTCGCAACCAGTTTGATAATCGCGGCTTTCATTTCGAGCCTCGTTGCCCTTTCGACCGGGCTTCGTGTGACTCGCGCGCAAACGTCGTATTCTTTGCCAACCCAGATTGCTGTTGTAGATGAACCCGCGGAACTTACAATCTCTGATTCCCCGGATGGCCGTTATTCGATACACAGAGTCGTACGGGGTGACTTCGACGGGGACGGAATTGATGATCTCTTGGTCACGAATGACAGCGCCTCTTGGAAACGAGCTGTTTCCGGGGAGGCATACATCGTTTATGGAGGGAGAGCCATTGCCTCCGCCGACCACTTGAAACTTGGTATCTCGGGAAAACGCGGAATGGACTGTACCATCGTGGGGCCGCAGGTACTTGCTGCGCTCGGGCTGAGCGCGGGCGCTGGCGATCTGAATAACGACGGCATCGACGACATCATCGTGTCTGCGGGAGCCGTTGGCGAACGGCAGACCGGCGCAATATTTGTTTTTTTTGGTTCCGCCAAGCGGATGTCAGGCACAATTGACTTGGCCGAAATACCCGCAGACGTGACCATACTGAGCGGGCCCGGCGAACCACTGGGCGAGTCAGTGGCGGTAGGGGACGTCAATGGCGATGGAGTCAATGATCTACTTATGAGCCATGTGGTCGATGGTCCGCCGATGGTACACGTCACCCTCGGACCGGTGAGCCCAAACACTGTTATTGATCTGACACAATCAAAGACAGACATCACGCTCGTCGGAATGGGTGTGTTTGATGGGTTCGGTACCACCATCTCGTGCGCTGACGTGGACGGAGACGGAATCGCTGACATGCTCATCGGTAGAACCGGGGCAGGCAGAGACGGAGATCTTGATGCCGGTGAGTTGGATATTTTCTTAGGGTCTCCAGAACTCAAACGCGGCGTTGAAATCTCACTCAAGCGTGATGGAGTTCAAGCCTTGGTTAAGGGTGCATACGGCGGTGTCGATTATGGCTTTGGAACGCGCCTTGGCGCCGTGGCCGCAACAGCGGACGTCAACAATGATGGGATTCAAGACATCTTACTCGGTGTTCCGAGGTTTGTTGGCGATGGCACACCGCACTTCGCTGGCGACGTATATGTGATATTTGGCTCTCGTTCATTGCGCGGCCGCGTGATAGACACTCGTCAGAGCCAGCAGGACCTGACCATTCGAGGAACCGATTCCAACACGAAGCCGTTTGAACCAGGCGATGCTTTAGGCGCCTCTATCGCCACGGGAGACTTCAACGGAGACGGGATTGCTGACATTCTAATCGGGGCGCCCCTTGCTGATGGGTTCAACAACAAGAAGACAGACTCGGGCGAGGCATACGTCATTCTGGGCTCGGGAGAATTGCGAAGCGGAATGACGATTGGGATTGCGAATGACCTGCAAGACGTGACGATACTCGGGCAACGGAGCGAAGCCAATCTTGGGTCGGTGGTCGCAAGCGGCGATCTGAATGGCGACGGTGTCTCGGACCTTATCATACAGGCGTCAAATGCGGATAGCCCCTCTACCGGCAATCAGGATTCGGTAGACATCTACGCTTACTTTGGCGGACCGATTCGGCCGCCCGAGATCACGAAGGCGAAGTTCAAAGAAGGCAAGTCTCAGCTCCTAATCACCGGGTTGGAATTCACAGGCGACGTCCGAGTCGAGATTAACGGACAGATCATCAATCGAGAAGTGACGTTCCTCCCCGATGAGGGGCGCCTTGTTGTGAGAGGCTCACGACAGGAATTGAATCTTGTTTCCGACCCTAATCAAGTGGTCGTGCTGAGAAAGGGAACTCGCTCAAATATTGCCAGAGTCAAGGGCTAGCCTAGGTCCTTCCCTTCGTACCGTCTGTCCTTATTTGAGCATTCGGTGTGGCTGACTTCCAGCCTAACTGAACAGATCGTCTACAGACAGTCTCCACCCCGGCACGGCAGGTTCCGCATCTGCAATTTCACCACGACAAAAGACCCCTGGAGTGGCGGGGCTGTTTGCGTCGTAGCACTTGATAACATCGGTGCCGAGTAGATCAACATCCCAAACAACCAATGTCCCCGCTGCAAAGTAGTCAGAACGCTTTTCGGCCATCTCGCGTTCAGCGCGGGGACCGTAGTCGTATTCGCTTCGAATCTCGACTGCGAAAGTGGGTGCGCCTTCGAGGAACTTCATGCCCGCGGATGGACCAATGTACCACGCAACATCGGGGCTGAATGACTCCCGGTTTGGCAGATTTACGTGAAAGCCTAAGTTATCGGGATAGGCGCGTCCAGGTGTTTTCCCTTCATGCTGACGCAGGCTAACGTATATCGAACCGCCGGCACGACCCGGCATATCCCCGGTAGGTGACATCAGTACGATCTCCCCGTCGACGATTTCGGCCTTGCGATGATCAGGCAAACTGTAGAGGTCCTCGATGGTTGCTCTGGCTCTGGTCGTCATGACACTACCTCGCTTCGGAGATACTAGCATAGCATTCACCAATCAGTGGAGTTGAGGTTTAGCTTTCACCTCGTGGCGGTTCAATACAGCCGGATGTTATACTTTGGCTCAACTCGCCACGAGAAAAGGTGCGATGAGAGACAAGTACGAAGCCGTAATCGGCCTCGAGATTCACGCGCAACTCAAGACAGATTCGAAGATATTCTGTGGGTGCTCGACTCGCTTCGGCGATGAGCCGAACTCCAACACCTGTCCGGTTTGTCTCGGTTTACCCGGCGCCCTGCCGGTCATGAACAAGCGAGTCGTCGAGATGGCAACCCGAGCCGCGCTCGCTCTGAATTTGAACATAAATCACCAATCGATCTTTTCTCGAAAGAACTATTTCTATCCTGATCTTCCGAAGGGTTATCAAATCTCGCAATACGACCGGCCGTTTTCCGAACACGGTTGGGTCGAGATACCGACTTCCGAACGAAACGAATCCGGCCACGCCACTGACTGGCAAATGAAGCGCTTTCGAATCACGCGGCTGCACCTTGAAGAGGACGCCGGAAAGTCGCTGCACGAAGGCATGCCCGAGTCGGCGACGAAATCCTACGTGGATCTGAATCGCAGCGGAGTCCCGCTCGCTGAAATCGTATCAGAACCCGACTTCAGATCCTCGTGGGAAGCCTACGACTACATGCAGTATCTGCGTCGCACGCTGCTCTACGTCGGAGTGTGCGACGGCAACATGGAAGAGGGGAGTCTGCGATGCGATGCGAACGTGTCTGTACGGTTGAGGGGCGATGATAAATTCGGAACTAAGGTCGAATTGAAAAACCTCAACTCGTTCAGGTTTGTGCAAAAGGCGCTCGAGTACGAAATCGACCGTCAGATCGCGGCCCTTGAAGCGGGAGAGACGATCGTGCAGGAAACCAGACTGTGGAACGAGCGCGAATCGAAAACATACTCGATGCGCTCTAAGGAAGAAGCTCACGACTATCGGTACTTTCCCGAACCCGATTTGCCTCCCTTGACCGTCGCCGAAGACCTTATCGCAGCGCTGCGAGCCGAGATGCCCGAGCTCCCCGAAGCTCGACGCCGCCGGTTCATCGAGGAATATGGCTTGTCGTTTGAAGATTCTGCTCAGCTTACCGATTCACGAGGCATGGCTGATTACTTCGAAGCGACCGCAAAGGCGTGCGGGAACGCCAAGGCCGCGGCCAACTGGATCCTGAACGAACTATCGCGAGAGATGAAAGCGGCGGGCTCAGATGCCGGCCAATCAAGAGTCAGCGCCGAATCACTGGGTGAGATGATCAAGATGATCGACACTGGCAGCATAAGTGGAAAGATGGCGAAGGAAGTGCTGGTGCAGATGTATCAGTCAAGCAGGCGAGCCGAAGAAATCGTCCGCGAAATGGGCGGCTCGCAGGTGTCCGACGAATCCGAAATCCGCGCGCTGGTCGATCAGGCGATCGGCTCGAATCCCAAGCAGCTCGTACAGTATCGCGCGGGCAAGACTGGCCTGTTTGGCTTCTTCGTCGGCCAGGTTATGAAGGCGAGCGGCGGGCGAGCCAATCCTCAAGTAGTCAACGATGTTCTGAAAAAAGCGCTTGAAGGTTAGGTCCCGAGTGTAATGAAAATAAAGACGGCATTAGTGGGGTTCGCGCTGCTCGGTTTCGTATTGAGCGCGCTGTCTTGCGGCGGCAAAACGGCGAATGACGACGAAGTGGCGGTGCTCGAGACCAGTTACGGGCGAATAGTCATCGAGTTCCTCCCCAAGGTTGCTCCCAAGCATACCGCCAACTTCAAGGCGCTCGCGCAGGACGGATTCTTCGACGGCACGAAGTTTCATCGGATCGTCCTGGACAAGGGGGGCAAGCCGATTGCGATTCAAGGCGGCGATCCGAATACAATCGCCGGCGATCCGGCCACATGGGGCCAGGGGCAGCCGGGTCAAAACACCGTGCCTGCCGAATTCTCGTCCATGAAACACGAGCGCGGCATCGTCTCAATGGCGCGCAAGGGGAATGATATCAACAGCGGAACGAGTCAGTTCTTCATAATGACCGCCGCTCAACCGGGCTTTGACGGCCAGTACTCGATCTTCGGAAGGGTGATTGAAGGAATGAACGTTGTCGACACGATTGCCCGCGCTCCGGTCGTGCAGCGAGCTGAGAGGCCGGTCGATCCAGTGGTTCTCAATCGCGCTTACGTCGTTATGCGAGACGAGGTGAAGTAGGAGTTTGAGATGAACAAGAACGACATTTTGCACCTGTATAACTACAATCGATGGGCCAACGCTAGAATCTTCGACGCGGCTTCGAAGCTGACCCCGGAGCAGTTCACGGAAGACTTGCGAAGCAGCCATCGTTCCGTAAGGGATACGCTCGCGCACATTCTTGCGGCCGAATGGATTTGGCTTGAGCGGTGGAACGGCACTTCGCCCAAGGCTCTGCTCGATCCCGCTGAGTTTCCAACGGTTGAGTCGATACGGACCAGACTCAACGAAGTCGAAGACGGCTGCCGAAAGTTCATAAGCGGATTAACGGACCAGTCGCTTGAAACCGTGGTCGCGTACACAAACACAAGAGGCGAGGAATGGAAATACCCGCTGGGACACATGCTGCAGCACGTCGCCAACCATTCGTCCTATCATCGCGGACAGGTGACCACGATGTTGAGGCAACTGGGCGCGGAGGTGATCCCGGTGGACCTGCTCAATTATGAGGATGAGCAGTGAGGAATCCGGATTGATCTAAAGCGACGGGATTTAATTGTTGACAAGATTACGACTCAGGAGCAAGCTGGTACCGCTTGAGCTTCTGCGCCAGCAAGGTAAAACATAATGCAACTGGCTCGCGTGCTGGGGACTGTGGTGGCGACCGTCAAAAGTGATTCGCTCGAAGGACGCAAGCTGCTGGTGATCCAGCCGCTGGACTCCCGGCTCGATCGGAAGGGCGAGCCGATGGTCGCGATCGATTCAGTTGGGGCCGGTGTGGGAGAAATAGTATTTTGGTGCCGCGGCCGCGAGGCTTCGTTTCCGTTTTTGCCTGCTGAGGTGCCGTCTGATTGCACTATTGTGGGAATTGTAGACTCGGTGTTCTTGAACAACGCTGAATGATGGATCTGCCATGCTGCTTGCGCGAGTAGTCGGAAACATCGTAGCCACGCAGAAAGATGACCGATACGAAGGCGGGCGAATCATGGTCGTGCGCCTGATCAATCCCGACGGCTCAGACGCGGGAGATGAGTTGCTGGCACTGGACGCGGTTGATTCGGGGATCGGCGACACCGTTGTAGTCGTTCGCGAAGGGTGGGCGGCTTCGACCACTTCGACCGGGAGTTCGGGAGCGGCGATCGATTCAGCGATCATCGGAGTAGTCGATAATGTCGAGCACAACGCGTGAGGGCCTTCGAACCTCTCAAAAGAACTGACGATGCAAGACCAGGACAGAGAGAAGATTCGACAACTGCTCGAAGCTGCCCTCGCGAGGCTCGACGCGCGAAGCGAGGCCGCCTCAGCCTCGGAATCGAGTTCGGGCTCGGGTCTCGGAGCCGCCACGCAGCCAGCGATTCAATCATCCGGATCCCAACACCCCGGTCTGCAGCGGTTTGTAGACCTGGATTCCGATTCGAACTCTGCTGTCCCCAGGCCGTGCTTCATGGAACCAGAACGCGAATGCGTCCACTCGGGCGCGTGCGAAATGCGTGGATTCTAAAGGGTCCGGTTCGGTTACTTGATACACGGCAAATTGGTGTCGAGTGATGGACGAGCAATCCACCCTTACGTTCAGGCACAACGGCGAAGAACACACGCGCACGTTGGGTCAGGAGACTCTTCGAATCGGACGCCTCGACGATAACGACCTCGTGCTGGACAACCCATACATTTCCCGCTATCACGCGGAGATCGTCTTAAAGGGATCGCGATATGTTCTCCGCGATCTCGGCAGCACCTCGGGGACGTTCGCCAACGGCGAGCGAATAAGCCAGCGACGGTTGAAGGACGGCGACTCGATAAGACTCGGCCGCGCGCGTGGTGTCGAGTTCGTGTTTCACTCGCCCGAATCGGAAGCTGCGCCAAGCGCCGAGCTAAAGCCAGTGCGGGTGATTACGCCCGAGGAAACGCTTTACATCAACACGTCCAGGCTTCCGCATTCGGGAGATCTCGCCGAGCAGACCATCGAGCGGCTTCGAGCGCTATATGAGTTTACGACGGAGTTATTGGCAGCGCACTCTTCGGATGATCTGAGCGACAAGTTGGCGGCGTTCATACACCGAACGATAAAGTCGGACAGGTGCGCGGTCCTGTTGTGGAACTTCGAGCGTCAAGGCCTCGAAGTTGCCTCAGCGTGCGGGGTCGAGGAGCTGGTGGCGCCGAGCCGCAGCGTCACCGATCTCGTCTACGACCAGAACGTCGCAGTGCTGAGCCTTGATGCCAGCACCGATGTTCGGTTTGCTGGAGGCGACTCGGTCAGATTCGGTTCAATCCGTTCGGTAATGTGTGCTCCGATGGGCTCGAAGGGCCGTCAATGGGGGGTCTGCTATGTGGACAATGTTAACCAGGAGCGGGCCTTCGATGACGAAGCGCTTGACTTCCTGACCGCTGTGGCCCGACAAGCGGGGCTCGCGATGGAGAACCTCTTCCTGCTCGATGAACAGCGGCGTTCACTGGAGAGCTTCATCGGCACGCTTGCCGCATCGCTGGATGCCCGCGATGACAACACTGCGGGTCACTCGGCACGGGTTGCCGCGATCGCATCCGGCATCGCCGGGGAGATAGGCCTCAGCGAAGAGGATGTTCGCGCGGTGTATTACGCAGGACTGCTTCACGACTACGGCAAGATAGGTGTTCGTGATGATGTATTGCTGAAGCCAGCGGAACTGACGGCTGAAGAATACGAACTGATCAAGGAGCATCCGCTGCACACATTCAGGCTGCTTTCGAAGATACGCTTCCCCGCGGATCTCGCCGACGTGCCGCTGGTTGCCGCCTCGCATCACGAGCGCTGGAACGGCTCGGGCTACCCCCGCGGATTGAGCCGCGAGCAGATACCGCTTGGCAGCCGCATCGTTGCCGTCGCCGACGCGTACGATGCGATCACTGAGGAGCGGTGCTACAGCGAGCCAATGTCACCCGAAGACGCATTGAGTCAGATCACGATGCGATCGAGTACTTACTTTGACCCGGTAGTCATAGACGCGTTCGTCAGGTACTTTGAAAGCGAGATCGTGCCTCGCAGACACCGGCTGAACGAACGTGCCGCACTGAAAGAACCGACCACAACGTAACCGAGTAATCGGCGCGGGCCCCGTTATTACAACCAAGTCATGACCTCGATTCTCTGCCGTCAATGCAAACGTCCTAATGCCGTCTCGGCCAGGAATTGCATCTGGTGTCGCGCGCAAATCGCCGAGGGCGCGCCCGCTTTGGAGCGCGACGCCACGACTATGGAAGCGGACTACCTCGAAGGCATAGCCCGGCTCGACGATCCTACCTCTGTTCGGTTGATCATAACCCGAGACGGGATTGAAGTTGTGGAGATGGTCCCGGGTAGCAGGTCGATCAAGATTCCGGCCGGCTCGATCGACGAAATCAGCGTCGCAGATCTAGATTTCGAGCAGCGAAACACAAATTCGCGGTGGTGGCGAAGCGCGCTCGAGCCACTGCGCGTCTCGCCGGCGAGTAGCAATAGGGCAAACGAGGAGCGCAACTACATGCTCGAGGTCAGGTACAGAGCAGGCGATGAAGTGCGCAACGCAGTCTTTCGCTACTCCCACCGAGACGGACGGACGATCGCCCTGAGACTCGATCAGTTACTCGGTAAGCCTGTTGCTAATGACAAACACGCCGAAGATCATCGCACGCGCGGATGAGAGCGAGGGCTCGTCGGGATAGTCTCGCCAGAATATGACCTGTAATGACTCATCAGTTGCTGCCGTTTGACGCGAGGGCGGCGTATGCGAACGAACCCAGCGATAGATCGTCCATCCGAAGCGGGAAAGCTCCGGTTAGCGGTGGCATTCGTTCTGGCAATGACCTGCTTCGTAACTCTCCGCAGTCTCGGGCAAGAAAGGGCTTCGCCCCCTTCAAAGTCTCGTGTCTTGATACAGAATCGGTCGTTTGAAAAGAAGCCGCCCGGACCTGCTGAGGCCGGCAAGACCGTCGTCGTGCTGCCGCTGCCTCCTGCGCCGCCTCAGGCTCCGACACCGCAGAATCCACCGCCGCAGACTCCACCGCCCCAGACTGCGCCGCCTCAGACTCCTGAGCAACCGACGGGACCGCCCCTGCAATTGACTTCTAGTACGCAGCAACTGCGAGTGGGTGAAGAAGTGAAGTTCATAGTGAAACCGACTGTTGAACGCTTGGATCTGATACAACGCTTTCCACCACTCGAGATCGACTTTGGCGATGGAACGCCTGCGCGGAGCATCGAAGTAAACACATCCGGCCTTCCTCATCGATATGCTGAACGCCAGATTTACAGCGTTCGCGTTTACCTCGGTGACACTAAGAGCCGCAGACGCCAACCAATGCCGGTGAGCAACGAACTGACCGTGCGAGTCGACCCCTGGTCATTTGCTCTGTCGGCGATTCAGGTTGAAGTGGGTGAGCCAATCACCCTAAAGATCGATAATCCTCCAGACGATCCGAATATCAGTTATCGGTTTCATTTCAAGGAAGATCCGGAGATGACTGACTGGAACCCTGCTCCTTACGACACCTACCGTTACCATACGGGCGGGAAGTTCGCTCCGTTCGCAGAGGTTCGTTCGATTGACGGATCAGGGCAAATTGTCGCGAGCACCGAGCCACAAGAGATCGTTATTCGAGAACTGCCAAAGAACGCTCTCCTCCTTGAGGTGCAGCCGCAGTCGGCGGCGGTTGGCAACGAGGTTTCCTTCACTGCCACGTTCAATTCGAAGTTCGGGGCCGATGAAAAGACTATTGGGTTCAAGTTTTTCTTCGGCGATGGGTTCTCCAG
This sequence comes from Blastocatellia bacterium, assembly GCA_035455165.1. Taxonomy (GTDB): domain Bacteria; phylum Acidobacteriota; class Blastocatellia; order UBA7656; family UBA7656; genus Onstottus_A. The sequence continues at coordinate 42,546 of DATIFP010000222.1, read as the reverse complement.
CGAATGGCAACGCGACAGGACCATTCAGCGCACGTACTCTGCGGCTGGTGACTATCAGGCGCAAGTCGCGGTTGGCTGGCGGAATGAGCGGTCAACCGCCTTCACTGAAATGATGCGTAGCGATTTCCGACCCATAAACATCGCGGTTCAGCGCTCGCCGGGTACGACCGGACCCGGCCCCGGAGGCGCGCGAGATGGGTCTGATGTGCCGCTCTATCTCGTGTACATATTTGCCGGGTTGGTTCTGATCGCGGTGGCGCTCCTTGTGACGAGCTACAGAATGCGGAAGGCGTACGTGTCCGTGAAACCGGAGTACGTAGCGCAATCTGACAGCGGTTCGGCACGAACTACAGACGGTCGACTCACGTTGGAGTTCGAGCTGCGCTTCGCTCCGAACGTAAGGGACGCACACTATCAAATCGTGCCATCTTCAACTGGCTTCATCAGATTCGAGAGGGTAACCAATGACTGATTCATCCACTTCGCTGGGCGCCGTGTTCTCGATCCCCGGGCACGGCGGCGATGTCCGGTCGCATTCTCAATGGAAGGTCTTTCAGGACACACTGGGGCGAGAGTTAAAGAGCGTCAAGACCGCTTCAATGACGGACGTGGCGCCAAAGATCGGGGAACTGTTTGATATTCAGATTCCCGATATCCTCGTGAGTGGCTGGATGAAGGCGGCGGAAGTCCGGACGATCCAGGATAAGAGCCGGGCGGCGCCCGACGAAACTTTCTGGGCCGGGCTCGGCGAACACACTATGAGCAGCGAGCATCATCCGTACGTCGACATACGGATCGAGGGCCAGACTGTTAAGAGGATCGAACTCACGATGCGGCTCTCGTTCAAGCTGAATAGTTTTGTGCTGAAAATCCAGCGGGGTGAGATCAGAGAGATCCAGACCGGGACCTGCGAAGTGAAGGGCATCGTTGAGTACCAGGGCATTGCGATCGCCGAGAAGCAACTGGCGCCGATCCAACTGCCGGGCGTGCTCGTGCTGCAATAACTAAGGTTCTCGACCGAGAGCGTAGAGCCGCCACCAAAGGTGCTCGTGTGCATCTGAGAAACTGACTCACTATCGGGCCTTCCGATTCCCGCGGCTTCAACGCTTGATCTCCCCTTTATAACCAGGGCCTCGAAGAGGACGGCCAGGCAAGGCGTTCGTCTGATTGCCCGCAAAGACGACCGGAACTCCGTTGACCAGCACGTATCGCATCCCAAACGACAGGCGATTGGGGTCTTCAAAGGTCGCAACATCGCGAATCTGCTGCGGGTCAAACACCACGATATCCGCAAAGAAGCCCGGCTTGAGCAGGCCTCTCCCTTCCAGGTGAACCCGATTAGCGGCAAGCGAGGTCATCTTTCGAATCGCCTCTTCAAGCGTGAGCACGCGTTCGTCGCGAACGTAGCGACCTAAGATGCGCGGAAACGCCCCATAGCCTCGCGGATGAGCCTTGCCTTCCGCCAACGGTCCCGCAAGCGCGACCGCGCCGTGATCTACGCCGACGCTCACCCACGGTTGCTTGAGCGCGAGCTTCACGTCGTCTTCGCTCATCAGGAAGACGATCATGCCGGTCTGCGCGTTGTCGGCGATCAGCAGGTCGAACAATGCCTCGATGTCGTCGCTCTTGTTCATCATCCGCGCGATTTCGTTGATGCGCTTTCCTTCGTACTTCGCCAAATCGCGATTCAACACGCTGGTTACCAGAATCCCTTCGCCGCCGCCGGCGCCCAGATAGAAGTTCTCCCAATTGTCGGAAGGCGCGCGCATCTCACGCTTGAGCTTTTCGCGCAAGGCCGGGTCCTTCAATCTCTCAACGAACTTCGCGGTGCCCCCTTCGTGAGCCCACGGCGGCACTGCGGCGCCAAGCGAGGTCGCGCCCGCAACGTACGGATACTGGTCGGCGGTGATGTCGAGCCCTCGCGATCGGGCCGCTTCGATCTTTGCGATTACGTCGCGCATCCTTCCCCAGTTCGGTTTGCCGGCCATCTTCAAGTGAAAGATCTCAACCGGAATGTTCGCCTCAGTCCCAATGCGAATCGCTTCGTCAAGCGCGGACATGATCGAGTTGCTCTCGTTGCGCATATGCGTCGCGTAAACGCCGCCGTATCGCGAAGCGACCTTCGCAAGTTCGATCAACTCTTCGGTCTTCGCATAGAAGGCGGGCGCATAGACGAGCGAGGTGCTGATGCCAACGGCGCCGTCTTCCATCGCCTGGGCCACAAGCTTTCGCATTTGTTCGAGCTCATCCGCGGTCGGCGCCCGATTCTCATCGTGCAGAACGTACTGGCGAACTTGAGTTGCGCCGACGTAGGTCGCCAGATTGATAGCCGAGTGGCTGCGCTCGAGCCGCGAAAAGTACTCGCCGAGCGTTCGCCAATCGGCAGTGACCTTGAAGTGTTTCAAGAAAGGATCGAGCTCTTTGAGGATATAGTCGTTCAACGGAGCAGCAGACCCGCCTTCGCCGGTGACTTCAGTGGTGATGCCCTGAAAGACTTTTGATTCGGCTCGGGGGTCTATCAGCAGGTTGACCTCTGATTGGCCGAGCATATCGATGAAACCAGGCGCGACAATCATCCCGGTGGCATCGATGCGGCGTCGAGCTCGCGCGGGGCCCACCTTTCCGATCTTGATGATTCGATCGCCGCGAATCGCCACATCCCCATAGAACCATGGATTGCCGGAGCCATCGACGATGCGCCCGTTCATGATTATCAGATCGTAGCCTTCAACTTGAGCGATCAGGGTGAGCGGCGCGAGCAGTGTAGCTGCCAACGTGAGCGCGATCCAAAGCGGCTTCATCGATACCTCCAAGGTGAGTTCAGGTTCACAGGGTTCCGAGTTCCCGGCTCAGGGTTCAGGGTTCAGAGCTTCTGGTTTCTAGTTTGCGGTCCTGGGTTGAATGTACACTAGCTAAGGAAACAAGAAGCCAGAGACTCCGAACCTGAACCCGGAAGCGAAACCATCTTGCTGCACGGGGATTATAGTGGGCTGGTCAGACACACTTCAACAATGGTTGCTCCGAGCGGGCCTGGCCATATCCGCCGTCCTCCTTATCCGATTTGGGATAGATTTCTGCGAACGAATGAATTGGTGGCTGGCCTTGCCGTTCGCGCTTTTGATTTTAGCGACGCTCGGGGTGGCAGCGACGAACGTCTTCGGAGAAGCAACGAACCAGAAAGAACGCCCAAATCGCGGGCCCACACGGTTGCTCTTGCTCGCGGCGACACCCCTTGGATTCCTGGCTTCGTCGCTCGGGTGCTCTGGGCTCGAGCTGGAAGGCTGTTCGTCTTTTTGCACCTTTGTGAAGCTCGTCTGGATTCCGCTCATCGCCATCGGCTGCGTCGCGTACGCTCTCGCGGGCAGACGAGAGTTAGTCACTATGATCTGCCTGATGAGCTTTGTGCCGCTGTTCCCGCACTGCGTTTGTTACAACGTTGGCAACGCGTGGTGGATTGATCTAATAGGCGCGAGCCCCGTTTGCTATGCGTGGGGCTTTGCGGTCAGCGTTGTCGGGGTAGCGGTGCTGAGGCAAGATGCTCGGCCCTGGCCGTCGCTGGCAGTCAGCTTCATCGTGATAGGAGGCGCGACCGGGTTCTTTGTTTCTCACCACTACTTCAAGTTTCCGTGGTGAGGGTTCCTTCTTGAGAAATGAGGGAACGTCACCGCAACGACGATTCCCTTAACAGTCTGGGAACAATTCACCAGCACCCGACGCTCGGGGCGAATTTTGAAACTGGCCCGCGACCAACGGCGGTATCCGATAACGAGTTCACCCTCCGCTCATCAATCGTCTTACGGGCGGTCTGCTGGAACAACCTTCTGGGCGCCACTGGTGTGCGCCTTCTCGAGAATTACCAACGCAATTCCGCCGAGAATAGCCGCGGAAGTCACTACTAAGCGCAGGGTCATGGGCTCACCGAGGAAGACGATGCCACCCAGCGCCGCGATCACCGGAACACTGAGTTGTACCGTTGCAGCATTGGTGGCTTTCAGCGCAGGTAATGCCGTGTACCAAATGGCGTATCCTATCCCGGAAGCCATCGCACCCGACGAAACCGCGTAAACCAATCCGATGCTGTCTAGAGACGCGCGCTTGAACATTAATGCGCTCAATGCTGCCGCGATAAGAACAGCGCGCAGGAAATTTCCAGCCGTCACTCTGGTAGGATCGCCCGCGGCTTTCCCTCGCAGAGAATAGACGCCCCACGCAGCTCCACCGCCCAGCATCAACACGGAACCGTAAAGCGGCGGCGCCGAGAGACCAGGAAGTAATAGACCGACGAGTCCCCCGAAGGCGAGGATAAGGCCGGCGAGCTGCACTCCGCTCAGCCGTTCTCCCATCCATATGCCATGGCCGATCATCGTTGCCTGGACAGCGCCAAAGAGCAACAGCGCGCCAGTTGCTGCGGGTAGGCTCACATAGGCAAAGGAAAAGCCGGCTGCGTAGCCAAACAACGCAAACGCCGACAGCCAGTTGCCCCTGCCGGCATTTGTCCCGCGCCTCATTTGCGCCACCAGCGAAAGCATCGCCGCGCCGGAGATCAATCGAATTGTGGTGAAGCTGGCCGCATCAATGCCGGTATGTTTGAAAGCAGCCCGGCAGAGCAGAGAATTACTCGCGAATGCGACCATAGCGAGCGATGTCAGGGCAATTGTGCGTGCATAGTTCACAGTACGCTTCGTGCAAGCTCCGCAGAGCAAACGGTCCTAATGTTACCTGTGGTCAAAATAGAGAAAACGTGTTGCCAGCCGTTGAGGCCATTAATTAGGAAAGAATATAGAGTGGCAAACTCTTTGCACCTAAGCAAGTAAGTTATCCGCAAGAAGAGAGATCACCAGGCACGACTGTCTCTATCCACATCCTATGGTCTCCGCCTTTGAGGGGAACAAAGCCCCATTTGAGGGTTGGGGTTTAGTCCCACAGACCGGCGACTTCATATCGACTACCGATTCTTCGGACTGCGACGAGCATGCCCTCCGCGCGCTGGCCTTGCTTGATACTGACACTTACAGCATAGTCATCCAGCGTGAGGTTCAGATTCCTAAAGATCCTGTCCCTTGAAGGGTCCCATCCGCCGGCTTGCCACTCTCGGGCAGTCTTCACCTTTATGCTCTGTACTTCTGAACCGCGCCACGATTCGCCCTTCTCCTCCCATAGACGCTTGTACTCGGAACGAAGGTTTGGTTTGGTTAGGATAACCTTCTGATCAAAATAGAAGGGCTCGCTTGAGGCGGAAACGACGTCGTCAGCACGGCCATCAATCCACGCGGCAACCCAACTTGCGACAAGCTTTTCGACCTCCACCGTTGGATCAGGCTGCTCGAGAGGCGCGGGAGGCTGTCGCGTCGCCTGTGATTGCCCAGACTTGTTCGCCTCATCGGTAGGTCGGGGCTGGTTCCCGTTGATCGGTTTTCCTGCTCCAGTCGGAGATTCGGGATTTATGGTCCCGACTACGATCAGGATAAGTCCCAATAGGCCCAACAGCATTTGTCGGACACGTGATCCGAGGGCCGGAATTTCAATTCCAAATGCCCTGAGCCCTCCCCCAACAATGGCGGCTATCAAGCACGCGACACCGGCGATGAGTAGTGTCTGCTGCATCAATGTCCCTCCTACCCGGGAGTCAACAAGACAACAAGCGGTCAACACAGTACGCAGCCCGCGCGCCACCTGCGTTAGGAGCCCGAAACTAAAACCAGCATACCAAACTGCCTCCCCGAAAGTCCGTGACCGCCGTCACGCTTCTAAGGTGAGCGTGTCTTCTATTGTTACCAGGCGAAGGAGTTGTGGCATTCAGCCCATAGGGACCCATCTAGAGTGACGTAACTAAAAACCCATTCGTGCTTCTTGATCCCCGATGAAGTCCAATACGCAGCCCAACCTGAGGTCCGCGATGCGAACGTCGCGGCAGACTTGCCTGAACTCTTGGCTCACGCAATCCTCGTTGTAAGGAAGTATTCGGTCGGCTGTGTGGCGGAGGTCGTGCGTTTTGCCGAGGTTCGTTACCGAGAGCTTACCGGACCGAAAGCATTGCCTCCGGCCCGTCTGCAACGCGTTGAAAGCGCGAGTACCGCTAACGGGACTCGAACCCGTACTCTCCGCCTTGAGAGGGCGGCGTGTTAACCACTTACACCATAGCGGCAAGTTTTGTGGTCTTCCTGGTTGCAGTCCCACCGTCAGTCAGTAGGCTTTTGACTGGCGACGTCCTGGCAACGCAGATTGTCATTAACCACGTCGAGCTTGGCTATTGTCTCACCTAAGAACGCCGGGTTCAAGTGACTGTAGCGCGCGGTCATCCGAATATCTTTCTGGCCCAGCAGGGTAGTTCATGGCACGACCGTCGACGACAGAGGCCCCGGGACTCTATTCCTCACCAATGGGCTTGTCAACATCGAGGCTAATACTGCGGATTCGGCTCAATAGGTAGATGCCAAAATGGGGGTGAAGCCCACGCGGGCGGTTTCCATCTTGAGCTTCGCCGCAGAGGCGCGGAGGTGGGATGACGAAGATCGCGCGGATACCGCTTCCACTCTCTCTTCGAATCCTCCGCGCCTCTCCAAGGCGCGGCCCTGACATCGGCCGTCCCCAAACCGTAGGTCGTGCATCGCCAACAGAAGGTGCGCCGAGAACACGCGGCAACCCCGCCAGTGTGGTTCTCCATCGCGCGATTTCGCCGCGGCGACGCCGGTCTAACTTGACGGCAACCATGCGACCGATACGACTTACGGGCCAACTATTAGGAGGTTGATTGTCCGTCAAAAATACATTGTCATTGCTTTTGGGGTTGAGGTTTCCGAGGACATGCGCTCTAAGCTATACTGAACCAGTAGCAAGGCGTCTCGATGTCAACGCATAAGATAAACTTTCACGCCGGGGCCTGCTTCGCCCTCATGACCGCGCTGCTGCTTGGGACTGCGGTATATTCCCAAAGCGGACGCCAGCCAAATTCCTCGAGAAAAACCAATCAGGACGAACCACTCAAGCTCCGAGCTGAAGAAGTGTTGCTCAACGTCACGGTGATTGATCCCTACGGACATCAGGCGACCGACCTCAACAAGGATGAATTCATCGTCGCTGAGGACGGCCAGCGCCAGGACATCGCGAGCTTTATTCTCAGCTCTGTGCCTGTGAATGTTGTGTTGCTGCTGGACGCATCGGGATCTGTTGTCACCGAGATCAATTCCCTTCGCGACGCAGCGATGCATTTCGTGAATCAGCTTAGCCCGGAGGATAAGACATCGGTCATCGAGTTTCACACCAACCTCGAGCTCATTCAGGATTGGACCTCGAAGGCAGACGAAGTGCGGCACGCGCTGTCGTGGCGATTCAAACCCGGGATGGTTCAGACAAAAAACGGCAGCTTCAGCTACGGAAGCACCGCGCTCTTCGATGCGCTGTATTCGACCGCGGATGAACAGCTCGCAAAGGTAGAAGGGCGCAAAGCCATCATCCTTCTCAGCGACGGAGACGATACTTCGAGCAAGCTGACCTATCAGCAGGCGGCCGCTTCAATCACAAGATCGGGCGCAGTAGTCTACGTGATAAGCAAGGCTCGCCGGTTCATTAACGAGCTTGAAAAGTATCGTGGTAAAGCCGGCCGCGTTTTCGGCGGCGGCCTCTCGCAGCAAGCCGAGATGATGGCGTCGAGATTCGAGCGAGCCGAGCGGCTAATGACCGAGCTTGCGACGCGCAGCGGCGGGCGCATCTATTCGCCCCTCGCCGACGATGAGATGAAGAGCGTCTACGCGCAGGTCGCTCGAGAGCTAAAAAACCAGTACATCGTCACCTATGTCCCGAAGAACCTTGAGCGCGACGGCCGACTGCGGCGCGTCAGCGTATATCTGACTCGCTCCGGTTACTCTGCGCGGACTCGCGATAGCTACTACGCGCCGAAAAAGTAACGCCGGCGAACAGCAGCGAAACCACGCCCTGGAAACCTCTCGCCTTCTTTGAGTCCAGCGCATCTTACTGCGGGTTTTCGGGCTTTGCCTGCTTTGGGGTTCGCTTCGCCTTGGGTTTGCTCGCGGGGGCTTTCTTACTGGCGCCGCCCTTGGCGCTCGCAGCCTTTGAAACCGGCTTTTTGCGCTCGGACTTGCTTTGCCGCGTGCGTTTCCTGGCCGCGGCGGGTTCAGGCGGACTTTGAAGCTGAGAAGTCGACTCGGCAGGTTGCGCTTCCTTCTCATCAACTCGCTGCGATTCGTCGGCGATCAGGAAAGCCAGGATCTCGTCTTCTGCTTGAAACCAATCCTGAGCCGGGCCGCCCAACTGGTGACCTCGCATCTGGTAGAGTTCGTATGCGCGCACTTTGATCATCTGTCGCACGCGCTCGTCGCGAATCAGCCGCTCGCGAAGCTCTTCTAAACTCTCTTTTGTCATCTGGCACCTTCTGAATGATTGCAGTTTTTACTCTTTTATTTGGGATCGACGTTCCATAGAGATTGCGGCTGATGCGGCGGGTGTTGCAACAGCCTATTTGGTTGACGACGTGCCCTCGGCTTGTCCTTCCCGATAGCGCCAGCGGAGGACCGGTTTGCGGGCGGCGGCGACCTCGTCCAGACGGCCGACTTTGGTTGTATGCGGCGCGTGCTTCAGCAATTCGGGGTCCTCAGCCGCCTCGGCGTCAATCGACTTCATTGCATCGATGAACAGGTCTAACTCCTCACGGCCCTCGGTCTCTGTAGGCTCGACCATCAGCGCGCCGTTGACGATCAGGGGGAACGACATTGTCGGCGGATAGAATCCGTAGTCGATCAGCCGCTTGGCTATGTCGGCGTTTCTCACTCCATACTTGAGCTGGCGCTTATCCGAGAACACAACCTCGTGCATCACGCGTCCCGGATAAGGAACGTCGTATACGTCTTTCAAGTTGTGACCGATGTAGTTGGCGTTCAACACCGCGGTCTGAGTTGCTTCGAGCAGACCTTCGTCTCCGTGCGTCAGGATGTAAGCGAGCGCGCGCACGAGCACTCCGAAGTTCCCATGGTAAGCGCGCACCCGGCCAACTGACCTCGGACGGTCGAAATCGAGCACGAGCATCCCTTGTTGTGCGCGAACAATTCGCGGGAAGGGAAGGTAAGGTTCAACCTCCGCGGTCACTGCGACTGGACCAGCGCCCGGACCCCCGCCTCCGTGCGGGGTTGAAAATGTCTTGTGCAGATTGAGGTGCATCACGTCGATGCCGAAACTCGCGGGCCGCGCCACGCCGGCAAGCGCATTCATGTTCGCACCGTCCATATAAACGAAGCCGCCTTTGTCGTGAACAATGCGGCAGATCTTCTGGATACTCTGCTCAAACTTACCGAGCGTGTTGGGATTGGTTAGCATGAGCGCGGCTACATCTTCGTTCATCTGTCGGCCGAGCTGTTCGAGATCGGTCAGGCCGTCGGGGTTTGACCTGACTGTCTCCACGGTGTACCCGCAGATCACCGCTGATGCGGGATTGGTGCCGTGTGCGGAATCCGGAATGAGGACTTTTTTTCGAGGGTCGCCGCGTTCTGTTAGCGCCGCCCGAATCATCATAAGCCCGGTCATCTCGCCTTGAGCGCCGGCCGCGGGTTGGGTAGTCACGGCGGCGAGGCCGGTTATCTGCGCGAGACATTGCTCGAGTTTGAAAATTATCTCGAGCGCCCCTTGAGCCAATGGCTCTGGCGTCAGCGGATGCAAGTTCGCGAGGCCTTCGATGCGCGCAACTCGCTCGTTGATACGCGGATTGTATTTCATCGTGCAGGAGCCCAGCGGATACAATCCGTGATCGATGCAGTAGTTCCAGGTAGACAGCCGAGTGAAGTGACGAATCACGTCCACTTCCGACAACTCGGGCATCCCTTCGATATCGTCACCTCGCAGAAGGCGGCGTTCGATCAGTTGATCCTCAGGAAGATCGGGCACGTCCAGCTTTGGCACCGAATACCCGATGCGCCCCGGACGAGATTCCTCGAACATCAGTCCTTCGTTTTGCACAACATGAGTGGCTGCTTTCTTGATTCTGTTTTTGCTCATTCCTTCGATCCGGTTCTCACCACCGTAATAAAAGCGCGGCCCCGATTCCAAGCACCATAAGCCCGACTCCATCAAACGGAATGGCTCTGCGTCGCGCAAGGCCGAGAATCAGGTTGATGATGTATATGGCGGCGCCAACGACAAATATCACGCCTCCGACTCCAAGATGACTCATCTCTGGCATAACGATTCTCCTTCAGTCGAGTAAGCCAAGCTGAGCCGCCCGTGAGGGCGTTCCGCGGGGCTTTGCTCAAATCTTCGAGAGTGCATCCACCAGACAATCAATCGCTTCTTTCTTCGCCGTCTCGGTCACGCAGACGAGCATCGAATCACTCATCTCGGGATAAGAGCCGTCGAGCGCGACTCCTCCCACGATCTTCTTATCGAGCAGCCCCGCTAACACCCTCTTTGCATCGACTGGAGTGCGAACGACGAACTCGTTGAAGAAGGGAGCGGCAAACCTCAGACCGAACCCGTCGAGTTTGGCGATCTCGGAAGCCGCGTAATGCGCCTTCTGCAGATTCTGCCGGGCGACTTCCTGGACTCCGCGCTTGCCCATCGTTGCCAGGTAAACCGTGGCCATCAGCGCAAACAACCCTTGATTCGTGCAGATGTTGGAGGTCGCTCTCTCGCGGCGAATGTGTTGCTCGCGGGTCGACAGGGTCAGCACGTAGCCGCGCCGCCCCTGATCATCGTAAGCCTCGCCGACGAGCCTTCCAGGCATCTGCCGCATGTACTTTTCTCGAGAGGCAAACAAGCCGCAATAGGGTCCTCCGAAGCTCAGAGGTATCCCGAACGACTGGGTCTCGCCTGCGACGATGTCGGCTCCGCACTCGCCGGGGGGCTTGAGCAGCCCAAGACTCATCGGCTCGGTCACCGCGACTATCAACAAAGCGCCCGCCTGGTGCGCGGCATCGGCGACATCGGCAAGATCCTCGATACACCCGAAGAAGTTGGGCGATTGAATGACGACCGCGGCGGTTTCTTTATCGATTTCCAGCGAGCCGGAATCGACGGTGCCTGCCTGATTGTGATGAGCGCTGTCCAGAGTGACGCCCAGGTTCCGGGTGTACGCTGAGATGACCTGGCGATACTGCGGATGCAGGGTATCGGCAATGATGAATTTATTGCGCCGCGTGACCCGCTGCGCCATCAGTACCGCTTCGGCTGCCGCGGTCGAACCGTCGTACATCGACGCGTTGGCCACTTCCATGCCGGTCAACTGACAAATCATGGTTTGGAACTCGAAGGTGTACTGCAGCGTGCCCTGGCTGAGCTCCGCTTGATAGGGTGTGTAGGCGGTGAAGAACTCCGCGCGCGAGATGAGCGAATCGATGATGACCGGTATGAAGTGGGAGTAGGCCCCCGCGCCCAAAAAACTCTCGTAGTCTATTCCATTCCTCGAAGCCAGACTTCGGAAGTAATCGAGCAACTCGGGTTCGCTGATCGCTTCGCCGATGCCGAGCGGTTCTTTGAGCTTTAGCTGTTCCGGGATTTGATCGAAGAGGTCTTCGATGCGCTCCAGTCCGATGTCAGCCAACATCGAGCGGCGCTCGCCGGGCGAGTTCGGAATATATCTCATCTGCGATTACTCCGCCGCCTCTTCCTTGAGGTAGTCTTCATACTCGACGGCGGTCAAAAGGGCGTCAACTTGCGCGGGGTTTTCGATCTTGATTCGTATCATCCAACCGCCGCCATAAGGATCTGCATTGATCGGATGGACCTTTTCACTCGAGTCGACGATGCTATCGTTCACTTCAATGACCTCACCGCTCACCGGCATGTACACTTCACTGGCCGCCTTGACGCTTTCAACCGAGCCAAAGGGCTCTGCCGCTTCAAACCTGTCGCCGACCTTGGGCAGTTCCACATAGACGACATCGCCGAGCTGATGTTGAGCGTGATCGGTTATGCCAACCGTCGCCTCGCTGCCCTTAACGCGCACCCATTCGTGGTCTTTGGTGTAACTCAGATCTTCCGGTGTGTTTGCCATGTTCTCTCCGTCACAGAGTTATGAATCTCAATCGAATTTTCTCTCTCGCTTATAGAAGGGTGTTTCGACCACGCGGGCCGGGACGTTGCGTCCCCTGATCAGCACGAAGAACTCCGTGCCCATCGCGGTGTGCTCAGCGGGCAGATACGCCAACCCGATGTTCTTTTTCAAGAATGGCGCTGGGCTGCCAGAGTTAACGGCCCCGATTTGCTGGTCGTCGATAACGATCGGGTAACCGTCGCGTGCGGGAGCTCGGTCCAGTACTTCAAATCCGACAAGCTTGCGCTTGAGCCCTTCTTTCTTTTGTCGCTGGAGGGCCTCGCACCCGATGAAATCTCCCTTCGCCAGCTTCACGACCCAACCGAGTCCGGCTTCCAGGGGCGTCGTGGTCTCATCCATGTCGTGACCGTAGAGCCGAAACGCAGCTTCAAGCCTGAGGGTGTTCCTTGCGGCAAGCCCGCACGGTATCAGCCCTCGATCCTGACCGACGACCAGCAGCCGATTCCACAAGTGCCGCGCATCCGCCGCGCTGCAAAGAATCTCGAATCCGTCCTCGCCCGTGTAACCGGTCCGGGACACGCGGCAATCGACGCCGTCCACCAGAACGCGTTGCGACCAATAATATGGGATCCGATCGAGCATGCGATCGGCCAATTCCTGGAGGATTCGCTCTGCGCGCGGACCTTGCAGCGCGAGCAGGGCGAACGCCGAGCTTGTGTTGTGAGCCTCCACGTTCATCGAACCGGCGTGGCCCTTGATCCAGTCAAAGTCCGAATCGCTGGTTCCCGCGTTGACCACCAAAAGAAAAGACTGGGCATTGATCCGGTAAACCAATAGATCGTCGATGACTCCGCCGCTCTCATTGGTCATTGTGGAGTACTGGACCTGATTGTCCTCGAGCCTGGAGGCGTCGTTGGTGGTGACGCGCTGAACAAGGGCGAGAGCGTCGGCGCCGCGTATCTCAATCTCGCCCATGTGCGAAACATCAAACAGCCCGGCGGCCTGGCGCACCGCCATGTGCTCCTGGATGTGGCCCGAGTACTGGACAGGCATTTCCCAGCCGGCAAATTCGACGATTCGACCTCCCAATGAAACGTGTGCTTCGTATAACGGTGTTCGCTTAAGCATGATGTTTATTATCGCCCGCGACGTGAACCCGGCGAATGTGTCCAGCAGTATCGAGATTAACCAGACCCGCGAAAACGCGCAAGCTAACACGGAGAAATCGCGACAGGCAACAGTCGAGCGCCCGAAAGAATGAAGCCCGGAGGATCGCCTGCCCACTTCTCCCAGCATTTGAAGGCGGTTGCTCGCGAGCCGCGCAACATGGGAAACTTCACCTCCGCCGAATCCCGGCGGCGTCATATGCCCAGGCTGAGCGAGCTTGCAAAACTGATCGATGCCGAGTTGATAGGTCAAGCGGACGCGGAAATCAATCGCGCGCGGCCCTTCGACCAGGCGGCCGAGGGAGACGTGACTCTCGCGCTGGACGCGGCCTACGTGGCGAGAGTCGATCAATCTCACGCAACCGCCGTAATCGTATCTGCCCCGATCGCCGGGTCTGCCCGCAACCAACTTGTCGCCCGGAACCCAAAATTGGCCTTCGCCCGAGCAATCCAGGTTCTACACGCGATCGAGCACAAAGACATCGGCGTCAGCCGGGATCTTCTTAAGGGTGAGGGAACGATACTTGGCAACAACCTGTCCGTTTACCCAAGGGTCACCATCGGACGCAATACAACTATCGGCGACCGGGTGAGCCTTCACTCGGGTGTTGTGATTGGAGACCGCTGCAGCATAGGCCACGACACGGTGATATTCGCAAATGTGTCGATCTATGACGACTGTAAGATTGGCAGTAACGTCGTGGTGCATGCCGGCGCGGTGATCGGCGGGGACGGGTTCGGATTCGTGCGCGACGACGAAGGCCGTCAACTGAAGCTGCTTCACCTCGGAGGCGTGCTCATAGAAGACGATTGCGAGATAGGAGCTAACTGCGCGATCGATCGAGGGGGATTTGGGGACACGATCCTGCGTCGAGGAGTCAAGCTCGACAATCTCGTGCAGGTCGGCCACAACTGCGACATCGGAGAAGACACCGTGGTTGCGGCGCTCACCGGCTTTTCCGGCGGGACTCGCGTCGGACGCCGCTGTGTGATTGCGGGGCAGGTGGGAACCAATCAGCACATAACTATTGGCGACGATGTGATTGTCACAGGCCAGGCGGGTGTGACAAAAGGCGTTCGCGACGGCGCTTTCGTATCAGGGACGCCGGCTCGCGATCACAATGCCTGGCGCCGCTCGCAGGTGCTATACTCCAAGCTTCCCGATATGGCTGAGCGGATAAGGCAGCTTGAAAGAACCGTTGCCGCTTTGACACAGTCGCATGAGACCGAAACCGATCAGAACTGAGCTGCAACTACATGGAAACCCTTCTGGACATAACTCAGATCCAAGCGATCTTGCCGCATCGATATCCGTTTCTGTTGGTTGATCGGATCATCGAATATGAGCCTGCCAAGCGAGTTGTCGGAATAAAGAACGTCACGCTCAACGAACCCTTCTTCGCGGGTCACTTTCCCGGCGCACCGGTGATGCCGGGTGTTCTGATCGTCGAAGCGATGGCGCAGACGGCTGGTGTGATGATGCTCGCCAACTTGCCGGACCGCGAAAGCAAGCTGGTTTTCTTCACCGGTATCGACGCGGCCAAGTTCCGGCGTCCGGTGGTCCCCGGCGATCAACTTCGCCTCGAGCTTACGGTGCTGAGACTCCGGCCTCGCTACATAAAGCTGCGCGGCGAAGCTTATGTGGATGGGCAACTTGTCGCCGAAGCTGAGATCTCATCGTCTCTCGTTGACCGCAACTTGATTCAGCGAGGCGATCAGATCAACAACGCCGCCTTCAGCCCGGTAGAGCCACCCTAGGAGATCGCCGCGAAGTGTCCATTCACCCAACAGCAGTTGTCAGCCCGAAGGCAGAGCTCGGGCAAAACGTCTCAATCGGCCCCTATGCGATTATCGGCGACGACGTCATACTGCACGACGACATTAGAGTAGCTAGCCATTGCGTAATCGAGGGCCCCTCCGAGTTCGGCAGCGGCTCGATCTTCTTCCCATTTGTTTCAGCGGGACAGCCGCCGCAGGATTTGAAGTATGCGGGCGAGCGTACGCGCTTGCGCGCGGGCGAACGGAATACGTTTCGCGAGTTCACAACGCTCAATCGGGGTACCGCCGGCGGCGGCGCCCTGACTGAGATTGGATCGGATAATCTGTTCATGGCGCAGTCACACGTCGCACACGATTGTCGAATAGGCAGCAACGTCATCTTTGGGAATGGCGCGACGCTGGCGGGCCACGTAGTCGTTGAAGACTACTCGACTATCGGCGCGTACTCGGGGGTACATCAGTTTTGCCGAGTCGGAAAACACGCGTTCATCGGAGGCTACTCGGTGGTCGTGAAGGATGCCTTGCCCTACGCTCGCACTGTCGGGAATCACGCGCGGTGTTACGGCCAAAACACCATCGGTTTGCGCCGGCGAGGGTTCAGCAGCCAGGAAATATCGCGCATCACTCGCGCATTCCGTTTGTTGCTCGCCTCCAAGCTAAACACCAGCCAGGCGCTGGAGGCCATCAAACGAGAACTCGGCGGATGGCCCGAGATCGACTACCTGGCCCAGTTTATTGAAGGTTCGCAGCGTGGAGTAACCAAATGAACAAGATACTGATCCTGACCCAGGCTGAGGTGGAGGAGCTTTTTCCCGTCAGCGAGTGCATATCCGTGATGGCCGAGGCACTTGCGGATCTCGCGCGTGGAAACGTGTATCAACCTCTTCGAATGGTGATCATGCCGCCGGGCGCCGCGGGAGACATGGCGCTGATGCCGGCGTATCGCTCGGGCGACAGAGCGGCATACGGAGTCAAGACCGTGTGTTTCTTTCCGGGAAATCCGGCGAAGGGACTCGATTCGCATCAGGGAAGCGTCATGCTATTCAGTGCTGAGACCGGTGAGCTCAAGGCGCTGATGAACGCTTCGGCGATAACGGCGATTCGAACGGCCGCGGTTTCGGGTGTTGCGACGCGGCTGCTCGCCCGCGAAAACGCGGGTGAGCTTGCGATCGTCGGATCGGGGGTTCAGGCTCGCGCGCATATCGAAGCGATGGCGTGCGTGCGGAAGATTCGACGAGCCCGCGTTGCGAGCTCCCGATTCGAACACGCCAAGAGATTTGCTGCCGATCTGGGTTCGCGCTACTCGTTTCCGATCGAGCCGGTCGGGACGGTCGAGTCCGCGGTTCGAGACGCCGACCTGATCGTCACCGCGACCACCGCTGAACAGCCAATCATCCGGCGCGACTGGATTTCACCGGGAGCTCACGTGAACGTGGTCGGGTCGAGCATCCCAACGACCCGCGAAATAGACAGCGCGACCATGGCGGTCGCCAGCTTATTTGTCGATCGGCGCGAATCCACGACCAACGAAGGCGGCGACTACCTGTTCGCCTTGCGTGAAGGAGCGATTGGACCGGGCCATATTAAAGCAGAGATCGGCGAATTGTTGATCGGGTCGAAGGTTGGGCGTACTTCGGCGGACGAGATTACTCTGTTCAAGTCGTTGGGATTGGCGGTTGAAGATTTAGCTTCGGCCGATTATCTCTATAGAAAGGCGCAGAAGTCAGGAAGAGGCGCCTGGGTCGAGTTCTGAGCAGCACAGACTCAGTCTGCGCCGGAGTGCAGGTAAACAAAGTGGCGAGGTTATGAAGTACGGGCTGATTGCGGGCAACGGACGGTTTCCCTTTCTCGTGCTCGAGGGCGCGCGCGACAAGGGTGTGGAAATGGTGATTGCTGCGATCAGGGAGGAGACCGCCCCGGAGATCGAACAGCTAGCCGCTCGAGTTGAATGGATGGGTGTCGGCCAGCTTGGCAAGCTGATTCGTTTCTTCAAACGTGAAGCAGTCACTCACGCGATTATGGCCGGGCAGGTGAAACATCATCAGATATTCCGTTTGAATGCGTTGCCGGATATCCGGATGGTGAGAATGCTTGCGCGGCTTTCAACGAAGAACACCGATAGCCTGATTGGTGCGGTGGCCGACGAACTGGCCCGGGAAGGGATAGCGCTTCTCGATTCGACTACGTTTCTCGAGGGGTTGCTTGCCCCGGCGGGTGTGGTGACGCGGCGCGCGCCGACCAAAGAAGAGCGAGCCGATATCGAGTATGGGCTGGCAATCGCCCGCGAGATTGGAAGGCTCGACCTGGGACAAACAATTGCGGTCAAGGACAGGGCGGTAGTGGCGATTGAGGCGATGGAGGGAACCGACTCGGTGATTGCTCGGGCGGGAGAGGTGACACGCGGCAGATCCTTCGTTGTTGTAAAGGTGGCCAAGCCTGACCAGGACATGAGGTTTGACGTCCCGGTAATCGGTTTGGCGACCATCGAAAATATGGTCCGCTCCGGCGCCACCGCGCTCCACGTGACCGCAAAGAAAACCTTGCTATTCGACAGGGATGAGCTGATTTCGCTCGCGGATAAGAATGGTCTGGCGATTCTCGGCGGCTAACTTACTGTTGAGGCGAAAGAGACTGTGCCCGCTTGACTGTCCATGTTAGACTGGGCCCAGCCTCGAACGAGAATCGGGAAGCGAATGTCCAAAACCAATCCCAACGAGTTTGACCCCGAGAGCGCGATAATAGATGCCGACTTGCTCGTGAAGTACCGGATGGTCAATCGGGCGGTCGAAACCCTCGAGCGGGCGATCGACAGCGCTCCGCGTCACGTCGGTTTGCGCGAGAAATTGCGGGAAATCCTGATAGACGCGGGACGCCGCGACCAGGCTGCCCAACACTGCCTTGCGCTTGCGAGCCTTCACATTTCAGCCGGCGACACGGAACGCGCTAACGAGCGATTGCTCGAGGCGAAACGGCTGGATCCGCGCGTTTCCGTAACGGGTCAACTTCGCGACGCTCGACAGGCGGAGCCCGCCTCGCCGCCGCCGCAGCGGACCGAGAGAATATTGTCGGGAAGCCTTGCCGACGTGAGTCTATTCGACATCATCCAGATAATCGAGAATAGCCGGCTCACAGGCGTGCTCACGGCGACTTCGTCGACCGTCAGTGGTGAGATACATTTCGATGAGGGTCTTGTTGTCGGAGCAAAGTCCGGAATGGAGTTCGGCAGGAAGGCGCTCAGCCAATTTGCCGGCGCCGCCGACGGAACGTTTGAGTTTGAAAAAACCACCGAGTCATACGACCGCACGATTCAGACTTCGAGCAATACGGCTCTGATACTGGATATGCTTCGCATCAAGGATGAGGAAGACCACGGAATGGGAAGGCTGGACACTCTCCAGTAGTAGAAGCAAGTGGCTGAGGCGTCTCTACCCTGGGGGCGCACGCGGCTCGCGTGCTGAAGCTAATGGATCGCCATCAAGCACGCGGGCCGCGTGCGCTCCCAGGATAAAAGAGGGCTCTAGTTTCTTGTGACTGTCACTAAGGCTTGGGTGGCTTGGGTCCTGCGGTAGTAACCGGATTCGCTTTGTTGTATTCGTTGATGAAATCCTTGGTTATGTCCGAGCGCGGGTCAAACCAAACAACGGTGCCTGACTGGATTGCGTTTGCAACGTCAATGACCATCACGATGCCGCGCTTCGCAGTATAATCCTCGGCAAACTTCCCAAGCTTGCCTGTGATCGGCTCGAATGCTTTATCACGAGCTCTGCCCGCTTCCGCCTGCAAATCCTCGGACTTGCGCTGATATTCTCGTTTCATGCTATCGAGATTCTCGGTCATCTCGGCGACCCTTGCCGCTGCCAGCACGTTGCTCTGTGACTTCAAGGTCGTTTCCAGCGCGCTGATCTTGTCTGCCAATCCCTGAACCTCTTTCACCCGGGGCTCGAATTGACGGTTCAGGCTCTCTATTTTGTCTTTGAACTCCGCGACCTGGTCTTGAAACGCACCGGTGTTGATTACCGCGACCTTACCCTTCGGGAGCAGCCCAGGAGGTAAGGGCTTCGGGGCGGCGCCTGGTATTGGCTGCTGAGCGAAGGCAAACACCGCAAGGCTTAGTATCGCGAGGGTTGTGAGTGCTAATTTGAATAACTTCACTGTGTGACTCCTTTCCTCGCGCTGCTAGGGCTTTTTCGGGGTTGTTGGCGGCTTCGGCTGCTGCGCGGCCGGTGGAGCGCCACCCGGAACCGGATTCGCTTTGTTGTACTCGGCCACGAAGTCATCTGTGATGTCGGTGGCCGGATTCCAATAAGCCAGTGATCCGGTTTGAGCTGCGCCCGCGAGATTTATCACCAACACTATGTTGCGCTGACCGGCATAAGTGTTCAGAAACTGAGACAGCTTGTCGCGTATCGGCTTGGTCGCCGCATCGAGCGCCTTGTCCGCATCCGAATTGAGATCTTCTTGCTCGCGCTCACCGCGCTTTTTCAACTCGGTGTAGTTGGCCTGCATCTCCTGAAGCTTGTCGGCGGTAAGGGTCGGCCCCTTGAGTCTGATATCGTTCTCAAGTTGCTTCATCTGCTCAGCCATTGTCTGAAGTTTCTGGAACCGGTCTTTGAACTGGTTATTGACCTGCTCATACTTTTGCTTCAACTCCCCGATCGCGCTCGGAAATGCCTGGGTGTTGATGACGGCGATCTTGCCGTCCGGCAGCACGGCGCCGATGCCGGCCTGTGTCGCTTGTTGAGCGAGACCGCCGGTGGTCACCGCCAATATTACCGCTGCAACAGCGGTTAACTTACTCTTAACCATGGGTGCTCCTGTCTTCTATTGATTGAGGCGCGCTGACAGCGAGCGTCGGCGGCCGTTAGCAAAAACCTGATTATACCAGCACCGCTTCTGCGTTTAGAAGCGGTAAACCAACAATTCTGACGGGGCGCTAGAATGTGCGTCCAACCGAGAACCGAATCGCTCGCTTCTCTTCGAAGAAGAACGGATTAATGTCCGAGGCCGTTCTTGCGTTCGGGTTCCATGCGAATATCAGTCGGAACGGCACGTTGATCACGGGAACCTGGACCCGCAATTCACCTCCATAGCTGTAACGATAGTTATCGAAGATTCCGGCGGAGATGTTCGAGAGTTGGACATTCCTGGCCGTTTGCACGTCACCGCGTATGAATATCTGTCTGAAGCCTGGCGGCAACCCGCCGCCGCTCTCGGGTGGCAACGCCTTTCTTAACTCGCGGTTACTAGCGATCTCGCCGCGCGGGTTCAAGATCACCGGGACGGTGTTCAGAAGCTGGTCGGGTATGAACTCGGAGCGCTCGAACTGATCGCCGATAGAGCGCAGGTTGAATGCGGACCCGATATCAAAGAAGGGCGCGAACTGGAGCGGCCCGAATATCGGAATGCGATACTCGAGGTTGAACAGCAGCTCGGTATCTCCTCCAATGAAGGCCGGAAAATTCTGCACATTGGGATCTACGTGGTCCTGAAAAACAAATTTGTCCAGCACGCTGGGCGCCACGCTGTTTCCGTTTGCCCGACTCGGTTTTCTCACCTGGAGCTCATCGCCGCTGAATGCATCAACCGCGCGCACGCTGCGCGTAGTGACCGTGGTCACGACCGGCGCTGTTGGGGAGATGCTTCGGATGTTGTAGCCCCTTATGTCCTGCTCGCCTCCGAGAAAGAAACGGGCAAACAATGGTGTGCCGCCTACAAACGACAGCGACTTCGACTCGAATGGGGTTCCGAACGCTCCAATGTGCCCAAACAGCACACGCGCCCCAAAGGTGCGAGTGGGCTTGCCGGCTTCTATACGCGCGCGGGCTTCTCGACCTGCGAAGAACGGGCGAAAGTACTTGTATTCGAAGGTTGGCGCGAAGGTGTTGACCTTGCCGCCAAGCGGCCCGCCGGTCACCGACGCCGCGAGAGTGATCGACTGTCCCTTCGTCGGATCCAAAGATGAGTTCAGAGTATTGTAAGAAATCGACGGCGTCACCGTTGACTGCGTCACTCCGCTCTGGCGAAACGTAACCAGAATGTCGTTCTTCGTGTCGGAGTCTCGGTTCACCGCGGGGTCAACGATATCGGTCGTCTGGAATGAATAGCTAAGCCCCAACCGTACAAACCGGCCCATGCGAAAGCGCTTCGCGAAGTAGCTGAGCGGGGCGCTCGCGCTGACCGAGGCTCCGGCGGTCCTCTGTGTGAACAGCGAGTTCCCGCTGAACGTCCCAAATAGGTTCTGGTTCGTCACAGCGCCGAATCCCTGTCCGATGAACTGATAATCCTGGTAAAAGAGGTTGAAACCCACGCTGATGGGCCGGCCTCGAACATATGGTTCCGAGAAGCCGAACGAGACTATCTTCTGGAGGTTGCCCGTCGCCACGTTGAAAGACAATGACTCGCCGTACCCGAGGAGGTTGTTGGTCGAGTAGTTGATCCCGATGTAAGATCCTCCGATGCCGGAGACGCCACCGGTGAAGCTGATCTGCTGGCGTCCTTTCTCTTGAACCTTCAGCGTGAGGTCGACCTGGCCTTCCTTCTCGTTCGTATTGATTGTTGCGTCTTCCTTCTTGACCTGATCGAAGTAGCCGAGTTGATTCAGCCTCAGAACGCTGAGGTCCCACATCTGCTCGTTGTAGCGTTCGCCCTCGTTCAACAGTACCTCGCGACGCAACACGTTATCGCGCGTGAATGTGTTGCCGATGAACTCGAGCCTGCGCAGGGTGTATTGTTTGCCTTCTTCAATCACGAAGGTGACGTTTGCGGAACCCTTCGTCGGATCGTTCGCATCGTCGTGAAAATCCAGATTCGGCTCGGCGCTGAACTGAATGTAACCGCGCGAGCCGTAAAGCTTCTTGAGACCCTCGAGACCTTTGTTGATTACGCTGTATCCTTTGATCACGTCGCCGGGTTTCAGGCCGATAACCGCCTTGATCTCGTCAGCCGTAAACTCGGTGTTGTCTTCGACTTTGATTTCCTCGGCGCGATATTGGCGGCCCTCGTCGACCGGGATGACGATCTTCAGGCCCTGTCCTTTGTGACCGAACAGCGGGACCCAGGTGCCAACCTTGCCTACCTGCTCAACGCGGGGCTCACCGAAATGCGCCTTCAGGTAGCCATGGTCGGCGTAGACCAGAACTCGAATGCGATCGAGATCGGATTCGAGCTTCTCCTTGTGATATATGTCCTTCGAGCTGAACGTCGTGAACAATCCCAGCTCCTTGACTAGCTTCATCTGGCTTCGCAGGTGGGAACTCGAAAAGACCTTGTTGCCTTCAAACTCGACCGCCGCCACACGGAAGCGCGGTCCCTCCTCGATCTTGAACGTGAGCGCCACCGCAGTGGCGGAAATCGATTCAATCACCGGCTCGACAGTCGCCTCGGGACGGCCCTCGTTTGCGAGCAGTTCCTTGATCACGGTTGCTGCTCGCTTGGCTTTTACCGCATCGTATTGCGATTCCTTGGATAGCCCTACCGAACGCTTCCGAAACTCTTCCAGCACGGTGGACTGTTGAACGGAATGGAGGCCTTCGTACTTGATATCCAATAGCAGCGGGCGCTCTTTTACTTCGAAAGTTATTATCTTACCGCCGCGAGTGCCCTCCTCGGCATATACCTTGATTTCCTCGAAATGTCCCTGCGCATTCAGCGCTCGCACATCGCGATCGAGTTGCAGCGGGTTGTATGGATCGCCTTCGCGAGTACCTATCCAGATCTTGATTGTTGATTCAGGGATGCGCCGGTTGCCGCGAATCAGAACCTGCTCGACGGTGACGTTTTGGATGCGGCTTGCGAGCACCAGCGGCTCCAGCCGCGAGAACCGTCCACTGATTGGCCAACCAACAAGTGCCACTCCAAGCGCAGCGATAACCCAAAGAACACGCTTACTCATAGATGCAATGCACGCTCCCTAGAAGTACTGAGTTCGTTTCGATCGTTTCTGCGTTGTTTCTTGTTCTCCAACGACTCTGTCTGAATCCCACGTTTGGTCAGAAACCGGTTCACACGCGCACTAATGTCTTCGCTTATTTGGCTTAGCGCGGATAATCTCGCCCCTCATCGAGTATAGAACGCTGTGTTGAGCGCTTATTGTAACAAAAATGCAGAGTCCAAAGCCAATTGCCTATAGTCGCTTCTCTGACGGGCATTTGCGTGCTGCTGGGAGGCAACTCTGCCAGATAGCCGGGTGGAACGCAGCGATGAGGTGTTCCAGACGTGGACTTTTTGGAGATTGGTCAAGGGGGCAGAAATCGCCGCTCTTGCTACTGAACAAGGAGCTCGTCGCCCAACTCTTCGAGCTCGACTGGCCGGTAACCGAGCGAGTCACTATCGAGAAACACCTCGACAACCGATGCCTCCCTGAAGCTCCCGTTGATGAGCGCTTCTGAGAGCGGGTCTTCAACGTGCTTTTGCAACGCGCGTCGCAAGGGCCGCGCGCCATACGTGCGGTCCGAGCAGGTCTTTTCGACCACCCACCGCTTCGCCTCCTCGGTCATTTGCACTTGAAGCTTGCGGCGAATCAGCGTGCGATTGAGCTGGGCGAGAAGCAACCCCACGATCTCGAATAAATCGGCGTCGGTCAGGGGCTCGAACACGATAATCTCGTCAAGCCGGTTCACGAACTCAGGATTGAAAGTCTGCTTGACCGCCTGCATCACGCCCTCTTCAACCGTTGCCTGCTGCGTGCGCGCCGAAGCCTGGAACCCCATGTGGCCGCGCTTCTGTATGAATCGAGCGCCTATGTTGGACGTCATTATGAGAATCGTGTTCTTGAAGTCGATGCTGTTCCCGAGCGAGTCAGTGAGCGTTCCGTCCTCGAGCACCTGAAGCAATATGTTGAACAGGTCGGGATGGGCTTTCTCAATTTCATCCAGCAACACCACCGAGTAAGGATTCCGTTTGATCTTCTCGGTCAACTGGCCGCCTTCTTCGTGACCCACGTAGCCGGGCGGGCTCCCAATCAGCTTCGACACCGAGTGCTTCTCCATGTATTCGGACATATCGAAGCGCAGCAAAGCTCGTTCAGAGCCGAACAGGAACTCGGCGAGCGAACGAGCGACTTCGGTCTTCCCGACGCCCGTGGGACCAAGGAAGAGGAATGACCCGACAGGCCGATTCGGATTCTTCAACCCCGCACGGCTCCTGCGAATCGCTCGCGAAAGCGCCGAAATTGCGCGGCTCTGGCTCACAATCCTCTTGTGCAGCTCGTCCTCAATGCGCATCAGCTTCGCTAATTCTTCTTCCTTGAGCGACGTGATTGGAATGCCGGTCCATCGCGAGATGACTTCCTCGATGTCGTCGCGAGTGACGATGGGGAAGTGCTCGGCCACAAGATTGTACGATTCGCGAAGCGTGGCGAGGCGGTCGAGCTCATCCTGCTCTTTCTTCTTGAAGATCTTTGCGCGCTCGAAGTCTCGTTCCGCGGTTGCCCGCTCGAACGCGACGGTGTGACGGCGCAGTTTGCGCTGGCAATCGAGAATCTCGGCCGGCAGGTTGGTCTCGCGGAGTTTCACACGGGCGCCGGCCTCGTCGACAATATCGATCGCCTTGTCGGGAAGAAATCTATCGGGAATATAACGCTGCGAACCGTACACCGCGGTTTCCACGGCGTCCTGCGTGTAGCGCACCTGGTGGAAAGTTTCGTATCGATCCTTTACGCCTTCCAGGATCTTGACAGTTTCGGTTTCGGTCGGGGGCGGCACCTTGACTGCTTGGAAGCGGCGTTCCAGCGAGCGGTCCTTCTCGATGGTCTTCCGGAACTCGGCCGGAGTGGTTGCGCCTATGCACTGTATCTCGCCGCGCGAGAGCGCGGGCTTGAGGATGTTGGCGGCGTCCAGCGAACCTTCGGCCGATCCGGCGCCAACCAGAGTGTGCAGCTCGTCTATGAAGATTATGTAGTGCGGGTTCTCGATCAGCTCGCGCATGATCGTCTTGAGCCGTTCTTCAAATTGTCCGCGATACTTTGTTCCCGCCACCACCAGCGACAGGTCAAGAGCCAGGATTCGCTTATCGCGTAAGAACGGCGGAACGTCTCCGCTGACGATACGTTGAGCAAGACCTTCTACGATCGCGGTTTTGCCCACGCCCGGCTCGCCGATCAATACGGGATTGTTTTTGGTGCGCCGGCAGAGGATCTGAATCACGCGTTCGGTTTCGCCCTCGCGGCCGATCAACGGATCGAGCAGATCATTGTTGGCGGCTTCGGTGAGGTCGCGGCTGAACTCGGCAAGATGCGGCGCATCTTTTCGTTGAGCCATCGCGCGTTCGTTGTGTTGGGCGCGATTGAGATCGTCACGAATCTGATTGAGCCGCAAACCGCGCTCGTAGAGTATCTCCGCGGCCGACGACTTGTCTTCGCGAAGAATCCCAAGCAGCAGGTGTTCTGTTCCGATGTGGCGGTGTCCCAGGCGTTCGCTCTCATCAGCGGCATAGCTGAGCACCCGCTTGGCGCTGGCCGATAACGGGAGGTCCACAGACGCGGACACCTTGTCGCGCAGCGGCGTACGTGACTCGATTTCTCTTCGGATTGATTCGACTGTGGAATGCGGGCTGCGGAAGAACTTCTGCGTTAACTGTTTGTCTTCTCGAAGCAATCCGAGCAGGATGTGCTCGGCTTGAATAGCCTCGGCGCCAAACTGACTTGCCTCATACCTTGCAAAGAATATTACGCGGCGCGCCTTCTCGGTGTAGCGTTCAAACATAACGGTTCCGCAAGATCATCAATCGACGATTAATGCTGGATGAGGAACGGAGCGGCTTGCATTTGCTTCGCGTTCGCTCATCCCTATTTCAAGCGGCCATCCTCCAGGTGAAGCTCACGATCGCAGATAGAAGCAAGGCGCTCGTTATGAGTTACGATGACCGAGGTCAGCTTCTGTGATCGGTGGATCTCCTTGAGAAGGCTATGAATGCTCTCACTTGTCTTGCTGTCGAGATCACCCGTGGGCTCGTCGGCAAGCAGCAGGCGCGGGCTCGCCACCAAAGCTCTGGCCAGCGCCACCCTGGCTTGTTCGCCACCGGACAACTCTCCGGGGCGATGCGTCACTCGATCTGAAAGACCCACGCTTGCTAGGATCGACTCCGCGCGCTCCCACGCCGCCCTATACGAGCTTCGCCCGATCAGCAGCGGCATCATTGTATTCTCAACGGCGGTGAACTCGGGCAGCAGGTGATGAAATTGGAAGATGAAACCAATCTCCCCGTTCCGAAACCGCGCCAAGTCTACCTCACCGAGTTTGAAGATGTCAAACTCACCCACTTTTACGCTTCCCGACGTAGGCCGGTCTAATCCACCTAAGAGATGCAATAGAGTCGATTTTCCAGCGCCGGATGGTCCGACTACCGCAACCATCTCGCCCTCCGCAACCTCGAGGCTCAGATTTTGAAAGACCACCACTCGACTGCGACCCGATTCGTACGTCTTTGTTAGCCCCTCTGCGCGCACGAATGCGGATTGCGGATTGCGTATTCCGGATGTCAGAATCGAAGGCTCGGACACTTTTATCTCAGTCTTTTGCATGCTTGCTCTTACTCTCTACCCCTCAGCGCAGTCTTCAAATCCGCAATCTGCAATTCACAATCATTCATACCTCAGCGCCTCCACCGGGTCCAAACGCGCCGCGCTCAGCGACGGGAAGATCGTCGACAGGAAACTGATTGCCACCGTCACAACCGCGACGATAAGAACGTCCGTCGCCGTCGCGTGAAACGGCAAGTAATCCAGCGCATATGCGCCCGCCGGGAGCCTGATCCACTGATGCCCGTTCGCCAGATAGCAAAAACCGACGCCCGCTACTATGCCGACGACGATTCCCACAATGCCTATCAACACACCCTGAGCCATGAACAGATACATGACGCCGCGATTGGTGGCGCCCATCGACTTGAGTATTGCGATGTCGCGATGCTTCTCCATCACAATCATTATCAGCACTGTTATGATGTTGAGCGCCGCGATTCCGATCACGATCAGAAGCGCAACGCCGGTCAGATATTTTTCGTAGCTCAGCGCGCTGTAAATCGGCGCGTTCAATTGCTGCCAGTCCTGCACTTCATAATCATCGCCCGCCGCTTGAAGCACCTGCCGGCCGATTTCTTTCACCGCGTCAACGTCGTCAACTTTGATCTGAATGATCTCGGCGACATCGTCCGCGCCCGAAAGCCGTTGTGCAGCCTCAAGGGAAATGTAAGCCCAGGTTGCGTCGTAGTCGCTCAATCCTGAGGCGAAAATGCCCGCAACTTTGAAATCGCGATAGCGCGGCGCGAGACCGACGGGTGTCAGATGCCCTTGAGGAGAAATCACCGTCGCGATGTCGCCGACCTTCAATCCGGCCACCAGGGCAAGCTCGCGTCCGATGATGACGCGATCGATCTTCGCGCCTGTGTCCGGATCAGTTTCCGGTTGCGCCAGCGCTTCAGGGTTGCCGTCGACCGTGAACTGAAATACCTCGTTCGCGCTCTCGGGGGCGC
Organism: Blastocatellia bacterium; assembly: GCA_035455165.1. Lineage (GTDB taxonomy): Bacteria > Acidobacteriota > Blastocatellia > UBA7656 > UBA7656 > Onstottus_A. Next base: position 15,138 of record DATIFP010000222.1, on the reverse strand, counting down.
TCATATCGGCGCCCTTGAGCACCGCATACTGCGTGTCCTTCTCGCCTTGAATGAGAACCTGTTGATACAGCGTCGCCGAAGCCGCTCGAATGTGCGGCAGCGCGCTGACTCGACGGACAATATCCCGGTAGTTTTCGATCGGCTGACGCTGCTTTCGCGTCAGATTAAGATGAGCCGTTCCGGACAGGATCTTCGCTTGAAACTCCTGGCGAAAGCCGGTCATCATCGCCAGCACGATTATCAGAGAGGCGACCCCGGCCGCGACTGCCGCGATTGCGATGATAGTGATTACGGAGATCATCACCTGCTTGCGCTTTGCGCGAAGATATCGAAGCGCGATGAAGAGCTCGTAAGGCATAAAGAGGTTACAGGGAACAGGTTATAGGGAAGAGGGTTCCGGGAACAAGGCGAGGACGGGAATAGGGAATAGGGGAAGGGGACAGGGGGGATCCCCTGTCCCCTATCCCCTGTAACCTATCCCTTGTCCTCCGTTCCCTTCTCCGGTCGCATATGCGGGAACAGAATCACATCGCGGATCGATCTTTGATTGGTTAACAGCATGACCAGACGGTCGATGCCGACTCCTTCGCCGGCAGCTGGAGGCATACCACACGAGAGCGCGCGAATGTAGTCCTCATCGATCAACATCGCTTCTTCATCGCCGCGCTCGCGCAGCTTCATCTGGGCCTCGAAGCGCTGACGTTGATCCGCCGGGTCGTTGATTTCGCAGAAGCCGTTGGCGATCTCCATCCCGGCTATGAACAACTCGAACCGGTCGACGAATCTGGGATCGGCTTGGTTCTGCTTAGACAATGGTGACAGCTCGGTCGGGAATTCTGTGATGAAGGTCGGGCTGGTCAGTTCAGCCTCTGCGACGTTTTCGAACACCTCGCCCAAAACATAACCATAATCGAGGTTGCGGAGGCGTAAAATCTCTTCTCTCAAAGACGGGAGCTTCTCCGCCCAGGCTAAGATGCCCTCCAGGCTCGAGACGTCTTGAAGCGTGGGGCGTTCACCTTCGTTCGGCCAGTAATGAATCACCGCCTCGCGCATCGTGAACCGCTTCCAGGGGCGAGCGAAGTCAATTCTGTCCTCTCCATACTCGACTAGCGTCTTCCCGCACACTTCATCGACCACCGATGAGATTAATTCTTCAGTCAGTCTGACCAGATCTTCGTATTCCGAGTACGCCTCATACCATTCGAGCATCGTGAACTCGGGGTTGTGCGAGCGGTCGATCCCCTCGTTGCGGAAATTTCGGTTTATCTCGTACACCTTTTCGAACCCGCCGACAATCAAGCGCTTGAGATAAAGCTCGGGAGCAATCCGCGCGTACAAATCGATATCGAGCGCGTTGTGATGAGTCTTGAAGGGCCGAGCAGCGGCTCCAGTCGGTAGAGGCGTCAGCATCGGAGTCTCAACCTCAATGTAGCCGCGCTCGTCGAAGAACTTTCGTATGAGCCGGATGACCCTCGATCGCGTTTCAAACACGTGCCGTACTTCGCGGTTGGCTATCAGGTCAGCGTAGCGCTGACGATGGCGAAGCTCGATCTCGTGCAACCCATAGTATTTGTCGGGCGGCGGAACAAGCGCTTTCGACAGGAAGGTCAACGATTCGGCGTGAATCGAGAGTTCGTCGGTTTTGGTCCGAAACAATAGACCGGTGGTTCCGATGAAGTCGCCAATGTGGAGCAGCTTAAAGAGGCGCCAGCATTGTTCGTCTACGTCATTGGAACGAACGTATATCTGCAGCAGGGCTCGACCATCGGTGATGCGGATAAATCCCGCCTTCCCCATTATATTGATGGCATGGATTCTACCGGCGACACTGACGCGAACAGACTCCTGTCGCAACTCATCGCTATTCTTCAGGCCGTAGGTTTCTACGATATCACTTATGCTGTGAGTGCGATCGAAACGGTGCGGATAGGTATCAATGCCGAGATCGGCGATGGCTTGGAGCGATTCTTGGCGGGCAAAAGACTCGCCCAGCCCATAATTGAGTACAAAGTCATAGAGCCTACGATAGTGCTGATACCACTCCGCGAGGGTATTGGACAACTCAACGACATAGCGTTGAAGATCGGGGCTCTCACGAAGTATGTCAGATTTCTCCTCTTGCAACCTATTCAGTGCGTGCAAATCTGAGTTTGCCACTACGTCCTTGATCGACGGCAGCGGCCCAGAGTGCAAATTGATGTAGTTGCGAAGGCGGGATCTGTGCTCTTCGGCGACATTTGGTTCTCGCGTTTCGATCACTTGGAGCGCAAACGCGGATGCATTTGCGGTTGCGACTTGATGCGATTTAAGGGACTCAATTAACTTGTAGTAGTTGCGGGGAGTAGTATTCTCGATGTACTCGTACACGGCGATGGTGAATCTTTGTACCTCCCTTAAGTACTCTTCTAGCTGCACCGGTTCGCTCATCTTCGGGGACTCTCCGTTTCTCTCTCGCTCAAATTCCTAATTCAGGTTGCATAATAATAGTTGAAGACGCTCCTCTGCGTCTAATTGCGTGTATACAGAACAGGCGACTAGCCTTGCGCGAATTCCAGGTAGCGCTGTGAAATTGCGACGAGAAAACGGACGAGGGGAGGGTAAACTGCCTTTTGTGTGGTTGCGGAAGCGCTTGCTCCTCGAAGAACCTAGCGGCGAAGATTATCGACAAAGGATCGATCGAAGTGCTTGCGCAACTGCATCACGATCTGCGTCTACGAGGCTGCCTAGTTTGCGAATCACGAGCTTTCTTTCTATCGTCGTCAGGACAGCCTTAACCACCGACGGCCCGATGAGTCCAGCTTGCTTCCAATCCGTGAGCAACGCCTCGCCTGCTCTGAGAGACGCAGTCACCTGGGAGCTTACAGCCATTAGTATTAGGTTAATGTGGTCCGCGTGATAGGCCGAGCTGCTCACGACTACTGCAGGTCGCTTCTTGGTCGCGCTCTGATCTGTGAAGGGAAACGGGACGAGAACCACATCTCCGAACTTATAGTTCGTCATAGGCAGAGTCCGTTTCGTTGTCCCAAACTCTCCGGAATGCCTCTTCTGAAAGCCCTGCTGCTGCTTGCGTCAGGCGGTGATCTTCATCTCGTCTGCTGAGGAAGTCGATGAAGTCTTCAACCTCGACCTGCTTATCAGGCGACAACTGGCGAATCTTTTCGATCAGGATTTGCTCTTGCATGACATTCTCCCGCTTAACACCCTGAACACATAATAGATTCCAAATACATTAGCCGCAACTGCGTTCAAAAACGGCGAGGAGCGCAATCACCCAAACACGCATTTCGTCACCAGGCAGCCGAACTGCGATATCTTGCAACCGCATATCTTGCGGCGGGCCGCCGCGCAGTCCTTCTCGCATCCGGCGACGTCAGACTTGCACTTTCCAGCGCAGTCTCGATACTCGCTTCGATCGGCTTCTCTCTCGACGTCCTTGAACGCCCGCTCGAACGCGGCAACAGCGGCTTGCTTTACGGCGCGCGATTGATTCCTATTCACCTTTGCGCACGACTTGAGCTCGCGGTACGCGCGTTGGACGGCCTCTCGCAGAGATGCATCCTTGATGGTCGCGATCCGATCCGCATCCGGCAGGTGGGCCAGCACCTCTCGAGCAGTATCGAACACCTCGTCCCATTCGTCCGCGGGGACTGACCCGCGGCTGAGCGAGGCAAACACTACGACCTGCGCAGTCAGGACGGCGCAAAATAAAAACGCGACGGAGTATTTGAATTTCGCTGTTTGGGTTTCTGTCATACAGTTCTCCTCTCCGTTACTCCACGGCTTTTCTTGCCCCGCGTTTGAAACGCTTATTCAGCTAGTTGCGACAGCAGCAAGCCAAGTTCATCCGGCAGCGGAGACGTAAACGAGAGACGATCGCCTGTGCGCGGATGGTTGAAGGCCAGCTGCGCCGAATGTAGGAAAGTGCGGCCAAGCGCTTGAATGGCGCGTCTGGTAGCCACATCACGAATAGAGTCGTCGCGCGCTCCACCGTACGTCGCATCCCCGACGACCGGATGACCGATGTGCGCGAGGTGAACTCGGATCTGATGAGTGCGGCCGGTTTTGATCTGCACATCGAGGAGCGTGAAGGCCTGAAAACGCCGCGCTACCTCGTAGAGCGTGTGGGCCGTGCGTCCGGCATCTCCTCGAAGCACAGCCATGCGCGTGCGGTTGTGCGTGCTGCGTCCGATTCGCGCCTCGATTTCGCCCCGCTCTTTTGAGACGCGGCCATAAACAAGAGCGATGTACTTTTTGAACACCTGGCGGTCCCGAAACTGATCCGACAATCGCTCGTGAGCCAGATCGTTCTTCGCTACGACGAGCAATCCGGACGTGTCTTTGTCGAGCCGGTGAACTATGCCGGGTCTGATTCGCCCGGCGGCGCCTGAAAGCGCGTTGAAGTGATAGACGAGCGCGTTTGCGAGGGTACCCGATTCGATTCCCGCGCCCGGATGGACCACCATCCCCGCAGGTTTGTCGACGACGATGATGTCTGAGTCCTCATAGTCGATGTTCAGCGGGATCGGCTCGGCGATCAGTTCGACAGGCGGCGGCGCGGGCAAGTCTATCTCGATCTGATCACCCTCGCGCACCCGGTAGCTGGGTTTCACTACACGCTGGTTGACAAGAACATCTCCTTCTTCGATTGCTCGGTGAATCCGCGTGCGGCTCAGTTCGGCGAGTTGGGAAGCGAGGAATGAATCGAGGCGAGCGCCTGCGGCTTCGACGGTTGCGTTCAGCAATTGAGTCTCAGCGTTCACAAAGACACGTGTAGGGCGGACCTCCGTGGCCGCCCCTTTTGGTTGGCGACAGCGTCGAATACGGGGCGGCTCTCCGTGGCGCCCCACCTGGGTTCGTGACAGTGTCGGATATTTGGGAGGCCACGGAGAGCCGCCCTCCACTTGTGCGCTAAGACACTTGCGCTGCCACATCTTGACCGGGAGCGACCGTTTTGTTGGGCCGGCGACGCCTCTGAAAAAGCGTCATCGTTAGGCCAAGCGCGAACATCACAATCGAGATGAATTGGGATGTTGAGAGTCCAAACACCTGCCCCCGCGGATCGTCTCTCCAGAACTCAATTGTGAACCTTGCGACACCGTAGATCATCAGGTACGCGTAGATTATCTGGCCGTCGAACTTCCTTCGCTTTCGCAGCCACATCAGGGCCCCGAAGATCAGCAGGTTTGCCGCAGCCTCGATGAGTTGAGTGGGTATCAGCGCTGAATCGATCGGTACCCCGGTCAACTCGCTTGCTTTTTCGCTGAAGCGCACGCCTATCCACGATGTAGTTGGCTTGCCCCAGCAACAACCCGCAGAAAAGCATCCCAGTCTGCCGATTGAGTGTCCGAGCGCAACCGCGGGCGCGAACGCATCCGCCGTCTTGCCCCACGGCAGACGCCATCTGCGCATCAGGATCACGCTTACCAGAAGCGCTATCAAAAATCCGCCGTAATAAACGCCCCCTGAACGCCAAAGGTCAAACGAAAAGATTCGCCGCCATTCACCACGATAGTCGTTCCATTCGGTGATCACCATCAGGACCTTCGAACCAATAAGCGCCGACGCAAGAATATAGAGTCCCAAATCGTAGATTCGGTCTTTTGGAAGGCCATCACGAGCAGCAAGCTGAGCGGTCAGCCACAACGCGGCGATGAAGCCGATTGCGAGCAGTACGCCGTAGGTCGCGATCGGAATTCCAAGTCCGGGTATCTTGAATAACTCAGGAAACATTAACTACTCCAAAACGTCATTGGTCACTTGTCATTGGTCATTCGGTCGTCCGCCATTCGTAATACCTCGCGGCAATGGATTTCTGACCAATGACAAATGACCGCCGATTACTGAGTCCCCTCAATATTCGGAGATTCCGCCGGCTCGACGACCGGCGCCCGTTCAGCCGTGGGTGATAGGAACAGCTCAATCGCCATCAAGGCCGCGCCGATCGTAATCGCAGTGTCCGCGATGTTAAACACAGGCCACTGATAGTCTTTGTAGTAGATGAGAATGAAATCGATCACGCGGCCCAATCTGAAGCGATCTATGAGATTGCCGGAGATTCCCGCCGCCAGGAGCGACAGCGACCACAGCAGGAGGGTATTGGAAACCGGCGTGCGTCTCATGTAGTAGGCGACCACCAATATCGCCGCCACGGAGATAGAAACCAAAAGCCATTTGACGTCGCCGTTGTTGAGCATCCCAAACGCGATCCCGGGGTTTTCGGTGTAGCTGAACTTGAAGAAGCCTCGGATGACGTCGATCTCATCACCCTCGCGCAGCTTCACCGAGACCCAGTATTTCGTGAATTGGTCTAACGCCATAACAAGCGCGGTCACGAAAAAGAACCACAGCTTCGCTGTGCTGGCTTTGGGGCTTAGTACTTCTGAACTCATCAACTTCTTGCTCCTGTCCGCCGATCAATTCCGCCGTAGCGTCTTCACGCCTCCAACAATCTATCAAGATGCAGTCGAGATCTAAAGCCCCCATCCTTCCTCGATCTGACGAACGCACCGGGCATCGAGCGTCGGGAATCGCTCGTCTTGTCCGACGGTTTCCGACCAGTTCCAGCAACGCTCGCATTTCTTGCCTGCGGCGTGCGCAACGTCGACCTCGACCTGCGACCCGTCGCCGTCTAACCTCTGCAGCTCGACTCGTGAGACGATGAAGATCGAAGCCAACTGGTCCTCGTAGCGCCTGAGCAAATCGTACGTATCGCCACCGGCTCGCACGGTTACATTTGCTTCAACCGAAGCGCCGATGAGTTTTTGGTTCCGCTTCTCTTCAAGCGCCTTCTGCACAATTGAACGTATTTCAAGAAGCCGTGCCCACGTCGCCAACAATTCCGCGTCGGACTGCTTCGCTTCGGCCTTAGGAAACTCCGCCAGATGTACCGAAGCCTCGCGGCTTCCCGGAAGGCTCTCCCAGATCTCGTCCGCGGTAAACACCAGTATGGGCGCAAGCAGGCGAGTGAAGCAATCGACAATGTCATAAAGAGATGTCTGAGCGCTTCGACGTCCAACTGATTTGGGCGCAAACGTGTACAAGCGATCTTTCAGAACGTCGATGTAAATCGAGGAAAGTGTTACAGTGGCGTAGTTGTAAAGCGCGTGGTAAACGGTCGTATAGTCGAACTGTGTATACGCCGCGATCACCTTGCGCGCGACATCGCGCGTTACCGCGACAGCCCAGCGATCCACTTCCCACATCTGGCTGTCGGCCACTCGATCGCGGTTGGGATCGAAGTCCCCTATGTTCCCTAACGCATATCGAGCCGTGTTCCGGAGCTTTCGATAAGCGTCGACCATCCGCGTTAGTATTTCATCCGAGAGCCTCACGTCCTCCGTGAAATCAGAGGACGCGACCCACAGACGAAGGATCTCCGCGCCGAGTTTGCCGACTACTTCATCCGGCGAAACCGCATTGCCCAGCGACTTGTGCATCGCCTTGCCTTCGCCGTCAACGGTCCAGCCGTGCGTTACGACCGTTTTGTACGGAGCGCGATCGTGAGCGGCGACACCGATCATCAACGAGGAATTGAACCACCCGCGATACTGGTCGGGACCTTCGAGGTAAACGTCGGCAGGCCACGGCAAATCGTGTTCGCGCTCGAGCACTGCTATTGAAGAAGATCCGGCGTCGAACCAGACGTCCAGGATGTCCAGCTCTTTGGTGAAATGAGAGCCCTCGCATTTCTTGCACGTGAATCCGTCGGGCAGCAGGTATTCGGCTTCTCGAGCGTACCATGCGTCGGAACTCTCCTTCTCGAACAACGATGCAACATGATCGATGACTTTGGGATCGGCGACCGTTTCGCCGCAGTCCGAGCAGTAAAACACTGGAATCGGAACTCCCCAGACGCGCTGCCGAGAAACGCACCAGTCGGGACGCCCCGAGAGCATGCTGCGCATTCGCTCGCGGCCCCAGGCCGGTATCCACGTGACCCGTTCGACTTCCCCGAGCGCGCTCGCGCGCAGCGAGTGACCTTCGCGATCGGTTTTGTCCATAGAGATGAACCACTGCGGCGTCGCCCGGAAGATCACCGGATTGTGACAACGCCAGCAATGCGGATAGCGATGCGGGTACTCTTCGGTGTAGACGAGCGCGCCCGTCTCGCGCAGGAAATCGACAATAACCTCATTGGCTTCGAACACCTGCAATCCGGCGAAGCGTTCGACATCCTGAGTGAAACGCCCGGCGTGATCCACTGGACAATAGACCTCGGCCCCCTCGAGCTGTCCGGCAAGCACGCCGGCCTGACGCAGTTCGTCGTAGATTGGCGCGAGCTGCACACGGTACTGTTGGCCGATCACAAAATCGTCGTGCCCGTGTCCAGGCGCGGTGTGCACGCATCCGGTACCCGCCTTACCGGTCCCTTTTTTCAGCGCGTCGGCGACGTCGATTTCCGACTCAGCGTCGGATTCGCCGCCTAGTGTCACGTGCTCACCCAGCATCAGGAGCGACGGCCGATCCAGCCAGGCGTGACGGGCCTTCAGGCCGTCCAAAGCCGAACCCGGAAAAGTAACAATTACGCTAGGCTTGTCGAGGCCGCACTTCTCACCTACAGCCTCGACAAGATCGCCCGCGACGATGTAGATCTGTTCGCCGACGTCCACCGCTGCGTAATCGAAGTTCGGATTTACTGCGATTCCCAGGTTCGCTGGCAGCGTCCACGGCGTGGTCGTCCAGATCAACACATAGACCGGTTTTTTCAGCGCGGACTCCAATATGACCCGTTTCGCTTCATCCGGCTCAATTTTGTTGAGAAGCGCCACGACCTGCTCTGCGGGAAGCGGGAACTTGACGTAAATGGATGGGCTGGCATGTTCCCGGTACTCAACTTCCGCCTCGGCGAGCGCGGTCTGATCGTGGATGCACCAGTAAACCGGGCGCGAGCCTTTGTATACGAAGTTGCGTTCGACGAAGCGCGCGAACAACCTCGCAGTGGTCGCCTCGTAAGCATTCGACATCGTTAGATATGGATCTTCCCACTCGCCGAGGATACCGAGCCTTTGGAAATCGCGTGTCTGTCGTTTCAACGCCTGGGCCGCATGCTCGCGACACGCGCGTCGAATCGACACCGGACTCATCTGAGCTTTCTTCGCGCCCAGCTTCTTGTCGACGTATAGCTCAATCGGTAGCCCGTGGCAGTCGTAACCGGGAACGTACGGCGCGTCGAAACCCATCATCGCGTGCGATTTCACGACGAAGTCCTTGAGGATTTTGTTCATCGCGGTGCCGATGTGAATATCGGCATTCGCGTACGGAGGACCGTCGTGGAGGACGAACACAGGCCGGCCGGCCCGCGCGCGGCGAATCTCGTGATACAGGTCCATCTGCTTCCAGCGCGCGAGGCGCTCGGGCTCGCGCTGGGTCAGATTCGCTTTCTGCGCGAAGGAAGTCTTCGGCAGGTTTACTGTTGCCTTCAGATCGAAAGGCGTTTCGGTGCTCATCGATCCCTCGACTTGGATTCTAGTTTCCGCATATCGTATTGTCGACCTACCCAGCATGGGGCTTTAGCCTGCGCGCGTCTCCTTTCCCGGAAACAGGACGGACGCGGGCTGAAGCCTATGCTACTAAAAGCACCTGGCTCCCAATCAAAAGGAAACCAGGTGCAGTTGGCGATTAATTGTTAGCTCCCGTGAAACCGGCCCCTGGAGCCCGTTTCAAGGAGCCCTCAAATGAACAACTCTTCGTCCTGATACGCTTGATCGATAGTCTTTCGGTGGCGGCCAAACAACGTCTCCAGGATTCTCCGTAGACCGATAAGCATCGCCGACAGCTCACGCATCGGCTGGAGCACCGTCGACTGCACCTCCCTGGTCGTATCCTCGAAGCGATCCTGGGTCCGCTCGAGCAGGGAATCCAGCTCGGTGATCTGACGTTGAATAGTCGACGTCGTATGGTCGAGCGTTTGCGAAATCTGCCCGACCTGATGCTGAGCGAGCTTGGTGATCTCCTGTGACGAAGCTGAGACCGCCGCGGCCACTGCGCGCGTTTCAACCGTGACCCTGTCGAAGGCCTCCTTCGCCTGCTTGCTGATCTTCTCCACCGAGTCCTTCACTACCACCACGGTATCGCGGACGTTTTCGATCACGGGCTCGGCCTTACCGATCAGCGGTTCGACCTTGCCTTGAATTGAAGCGGCAATGCCGGTCAGCTTTTTGATGGCGCCATATATGAAGATGAACATCGCGGCTTGCACGATGAAGCTCACGACGATGATCGCCGCCGCGACCGTCATTACGATGTAGAACTTTTGCTGATCCACGAACCCTCCTTGCTGAACACAAGGAATCGGCCGAACCTTGAAAATGCGATCGCTCGAAATCGCTGCGGAGCCGCTAAGACGGGCTAAGCTAACCGGCCAGATTAACCGCGCAGCTCGTGGCGGGTACAACGTAAACACCTTGATCTACGCGATCTGAAACGGAACGGCGAAAGCTGTGCCGGGACGGGAAAACTCGCGACTAAGCTTCTTCACCTGCGCCAGCCTTGCGCTTTTCTTCACGATAGGCTTGCTTGCCCGCTTCGATGGCTGCGGCGATCTGCTCTTTTTGGCGAGCGGCAACTTCAGAAACCGTCTCTGCGCCGGAGGCGACCTTTTCGCGAGCTGCGCCGTATGCTTCCGACACTCTGCCGGCGGCCGTGCCATACGCCTCCGAGGCGCGGCTTGCCGCGGTGCCGTAAAGCTCGCTCGCTCGCTCGCCGATCACCCGAGCTCTGTCGCCCGCCGCATCGACGCCGCGCTTAGTATAATCGGCAATGTCGTCTCGCAATTCGCGACCGCTCTTGGGCGCAAACAACAGAGCCAAAGTCGCTCCGATACCCGCGCCTATTAGTAGGAACGTCAGTTTTTCGGCTGCTCCTGATCCTTCATTCTCTGCCATCTTATCCTCCGTGTAAGAACAGTATTCTCTCTATTGTTATCGCCCACGCGCTTGGTGATGAAAATTGAATATATCACTTCGATTTGACGCGAACAAGACAGTGAGCCGGAGACGGGCCTTAAACTGCGAAGCTTAGTTCGTGAAGGGGGGAGGGAACCTGCGCCCGCTGTAACTCCTCTATCTCACCCTCGGGCTTGGTCGTGCAGTAGAGTCTATTCGGCGTCGCGTGGGCTACGTAAACCTGATGAATGCCGCGCGCAAAATCGCCTTTGACCATCGCTACGTGATTGCCCCGTGTATGACCCTGGACGAAGCCTTCCTCCTCAGCCGGACCATCGACCAGAACTTCTACCTGCCGCCCGATCCAATCGAAGTTTTGTTTGAGCGAGATCTCTTTCGAAAGATCGAGCAACCTCCCGAGGCGTTCTACTTTCAGGCTGCGCGGCAGGTCGTCGAAGTGGATCGCCGCCGGTGTGCCTTCCCGCTCGGAGTAAATAAACATGTAAGCCAGGTCGTAGCGCACCTCGCGGTAGAGCGAGAGGGTCTCTTCGAAGTCCTCCTCCGTCTCGCCTGGGAAGCCGACGATGAAATCCGTCGAGATCGTCGCGTCGGGCAAAAGCTCGCGAACCTTGCGCACCCGATCGAGGTAGAACGCTCTGGTGTACTCGCGAGCCATTCGTTTCAGGACTCGATTCGAGCCCGATTGCACAGGTAAGTGAATGTAGCGGCAAACGGCGGGAGTATCGGCGATCGCTTCGATTATCTCGTCATCAAAATTGATCGGATGCGACGTGATGAACCTGACGCGCGGAATCCCTACCCGGCCCACCATTCGGAGCAACTCCCCGAATGACGGATACCCCGGCAGATGCGTCCGACGAGATCCCGTCCCGTCGACCATTCCGTACGAGTTCACGTTTTGACCCAGCAGGCTCACCTCGACGACGCCCGCCTCTTTGAGGGCGCGCGCTTCTGCGATGATGTCATCCGCCGTGCGCGAGACTTCGGCGCCGCGGGTCGCCGGGACAATGCAGTAAGTGCACCGATGGTTGCAGCCTCGCATGATCGTCAGGTGTGCGCTTAATGCGCCCGTCGGCGGAGGCGGGGAATAGAATTGAAGCTCTCGTTTGAACTCGAATGATTGAAACTTGCCGCGCTTGATTGCGGGAACGATCTCGGTTAACGCTCCTGGGCCGAGCATTATGTCCACGCCGAAGCGGCGGCCCATTCGTTGGCCCTCTGGAAGCTGAGCCAGGCAGCCTATCAGCCCGATCGTCAGATGCTTCCGCTGCGTCTTTTCTTTTCGCAGCTCGCCGAGCAGCGTCTGGACCTTTTCAACCGGCTTGCCTCGAACCGCGCAAGTGTTGACGAGCACAAGATCCGCTTCCCGGAAGCTGTCGACGAACGAATAGCCAATGCCGGCGAGCTCCGACTGAATGGCGTGCGTATCGTACTCGTTCATCTGACAGCCGAATGTGATTATGTGTGCACGCATGATGTTGTGTCGGAAGCGATTGACCTTTTGTCGTTTGCCAGTGAATCTTATCATCAGCGAATCACGCGGGCTAGGAGTACCGTGGGGTGGCTTATCTTCGGAACTATGCCGGTCGAGCAATCTATGAAAGGCTATAAAAACGATCTCGCGTACATTCACGATGTCGGGTTTGGAGAGTTTGCCAGGAGATCTGCTCCCGGACTCCTCGAGATTCTGCGCGGGAATGGAATAAGAGGAGGACTTGTCGCCGATCTCGGGTGCGGGAGCGGGATATGGGCGTTGGAATTGGCCCGCGCAGGTTACGAGGCTATGGGAATAGACATTTCTCCGGCGATGATCGAGATAGCGCGGAGACGGGTTCCATCAGGCGAGTTCCGAGTCGGGTCATTGTTGAAGATGAAGCTTCCACGATGCGTCGCCGTCACGTCGCTGGGCGAGTGCCTGAATTATCTCTTCGATCGAAGCAACAGCCTGGGCCAGCTTCGAACGTTTTTTCGGCGAGTCTACGATGCGCTTGAGCCCGGCGGCGTTTTCATATTCGATATCGCGGAACCCGGCCGGGGGAAAGGGCCCCGTCAGAAACACCGCGAAGGAAAAGACTGGGCGGTTCTCGTCGAAGTGGATGAAGACACGAGAACGAATCGGCTTACGCGTCGAATTACGACGTTTCGAAAAGAAGGCGCCTCATACCGGCGCGACGAAGAGAGCCACCAACTGCAGCTATACAAAAGATCCGAAGTGACGCGGGAGCTTCGCTCGGCGGGTTTTCGTGTGCGTACTTTGACGAGCTACGGTGGGCAGGAGATGATCGATGGTTGTGTCGCGTTCGTAGCGCAAAAGGCTCGAACGAGCAGACACCGACATAGTTAAGATAGATCCTGCGACCTGATCGCTATGCCGGCGCCCGTGAAGTAAGACTCTCCGTAACGAATGACTGGTTCCCCTTCGACAATCACGTGCTCGATTCCTAAAGGATATTGCTTCGAATCTTCGAACGTCGCGCGGTCGATCACACGCTGAGGATCAAAGACGACCAGGTTAGCCTGCATGCCCTGTTCGATCAGTCCATAACGCTCGAGCTTGAAAGTCTCCGCCGCAAGACCCGACATCCTTCGCACTGCCTCTTCAAGCGAGAGCACGTTCTGCTCGCGAACGTAGCGCCCCAAAATGCGCGGATAAGTTCCGTAAGCCCGCGGGTGAGGCTTTCCTCCAAGCAGTCCATCCGTGCAGACGTTTACGTAAGGCTCGCGCATGATCTTCTTCACTACATCTTCCGACTGGCTGAAAGAAATCATGCCGGCGCCCATGCGTTCTTCAGCCAGGAGATCAAGCGCGAAATCGACCGCCGCCTCCCCGCTGACGCCGTCGGTTTGCCGCGCGAGCGCCGCGGCGTCTGCGAGATTCTTCCCTACGTACTCCGGATGCCGGCCTGAAGGTATGTCCGAGACAATGATCCCTTCGGGGCCGGACCACTTCCAGAAGTTGTCCCACTCGGAACGTGAGCGGTCGAGCATCGCATCGCGCATGCGTCCCCGTTCGTCCGGGCTGGAAAGCCGGGCAATCGTCGCATCTGCCCCTCCAGCGTGAGCCCACGGCGGCAGTATCGCTCCGAGCATCGTAGAGCCCGCGATGTACGGATACTGATCGGCCGTCAAGCGCATTCCTTCGGCGCGAGCTATTCGAACCATATCCAGCACGCCGTCGATCACCGGCCAGTTCTCGCGCCCCGCCACTTTGAAATGCGATATATGAACTCGCACGCGGGAGTGCTTGCCGATTTCGATCATCTCGGCGACCGCGTCTTCGAGGTAATCGCTCTCGCTGCGCATATGAGCGACGAACACGCCGTCGAACTCGGCGACTGCCTTGGAGAGCTGGATCAACTCGGCTGTGTCCGCAAAGCAACACGGCGGGTAGATCAATCCGGTCGACATCCCGAGAGCGCCGTCGCGCATCGACTGGCGAATAAGCTCCTGCATCGAGGCCAGCTCGTCTGGAGTTGCGCGGCGGTCCTCCATTCCCATCGCGTTCAAGCGCACGGCTCCGTGCGGTATCAGGTAGCTGCAATCCACGGACGGCTTCGCCCGGGCTACAGCGTCAAGATATTCGGCGACTGTCTCCCAATCCCATTCGCGGGCGAGCTTGCCTAACAATCCCGCAAGTGTGCGTTCCATCTGCGGGCGATCGGCTCTGCGAATCGGAGCGACCGAGATGCCGTCTTGTCCGAAGACTTCGAGCGTGATGCCCTGTCGGACTTTCATCGGCAACTCAGGCTCGGTCAACACGCGAAGGTCGGAGTGGCTGTGAGTATCAATGAACCCCGGTGCGATCACGAGGCCCTTGCAATCGAGTTCTTCGGGGGCGCCATTGAGACTGCCCGGCGCATCGACCGCAAGAATCCAGTTGCGCCGGATGGCGACATCGCCTTCGAATCCCGGGCGCCCGGTTCCGTCGATGATCGTGCCTTTTTTTAGAATCAGGTCTGGTGTCTTCATTCCTCTTCAACCGTGTCGCTAAAGGAAACTGTTCGCTGAAACCAATATTCGTTCATTAAGAGTCGCTTCCTAGAATCTCTTCACGATGGCGAATGGAATTCTTGTGTGCTCGAATGTAGTCAGCTTCGTCCATCTATTCTCTGGTTTTGACCGCACACAGCTCCAATGCATTTCCGTCTGGATCTTCGAAGTACAACGAGGTCGCCGGCATCCATTCGTGAAAGACCGGGCCCTCAACTTCAACGCCTCGCTCGCGGAGCGTCGC
>DATIFP010000221.1:0-2847 GCA_035455165.1 Blastocatellia bacterium | reverse complement strand
AACGCTCTGTGGGCCAGCGATCGACTTGGCATTGCGAGATTCGATTCTGTTCAACCCCGATACAACCTTCTGTTTCGGGAGATTGAACACGACTTGTTGCCGCTCTGTGAAGACCAGGGTGTGGGCGTGATGGTGTACAACCCGTTAGCGGGAGGGTTCCTGACCGGCAAGCATCGTCGCGGCGAGCCGCCGGCGGCCAACACGCGGTTCGCTGTAGCAGGTAAACTCTATCTTGACCGCTATTGGAACGAGGCCAGCTTCGAGGCAGTCGAACGATTGCGCAGGTTTTTTGAGGCGCGCGGAAAGTCGCTAACACATGTCGCGGTTGCGTGGGTCCTCAAGCAACGCGCCGTTACTTCGGCTATCGTGGGCGCAACAAGCGACAGCCAGCTTCGAGATACGCTTGGGGGTGTTGGCCTGGAGCTCGACGCCGAAGAGACGGATCATTGCGAAGCCGTATGGTACGAAGTGCCCCGCGCTCGTGATCCGCGAATCGCTTTGAGATAGGAGGCAGTGCCATGCTGTCACCCGGAAATCGGCTATAGATTGACACTGGTGGCGCGGGTTGTGTAAGCTCTTCGGTCGATAACTGCAACGGAGGTTTTGAGTGGCACAGGTAAAGGTTCACGATAACGAGAGCATCGAAAGCGCAATCCGGCGCTTCAAGCGTCAGGTAGCCCGCGAGGGGATCATCACCGACACCAAGAAGCACGCCTTCTATTTAAAACCAGGGGAGCGCCGCCGCCTCAAGTCCCAGGTTGCCCGCCGCCGAGCGCGAAAGAGCCTTCGCAAGCGCAACACACCGCACGAAGAGTAAACGCGAAAGTAAAGAACTTCAGCTGTCTCCCGGTGAGCGCAAACTGACTATCCCTACTCCGGAGCAGCAACCAACCTCTGAAGAGCTACTTTCATCTGTGACCGGGCCTCCTCGTCCTTCTGATTAGCCACAGCTTCGGTAAGCGCGGGAACCGCGCTCTTGTCCCCAATATCGGCGAGCGCCAGCGCCGCCGCGAGTTTGACCATTTGGGACTCATCCTTCAACGCTTGAATAAGCGGCTCGATTGCGCGCTTGTCGCGAAGATCGCCCAGTGCCGTGGCAACCGCTGACCTCACATCGGGTGCCTCGTCTCTCACCGCGGAGATCAATGCCGGAACAGCTCTGATTTCTCTCAATGACCCGAGTCCCATCGCCGCCGCTCCCCTCACTGTTGAATTGCCATCCTTGAGAGATGTGGTAAGCGGGTCGACCGCCTTTGGGTCGCCCAGTTGACCCAGCACCCTCGCCGCAGCCGCGCGCACGAATGACACGTCGTCGCTGAGCATGGAGATCAGCGGGTCGACAGCCCGCTTGTCGCCAAGTTGTCCGAGCGCATTTGCCGCCGACGCTCGCACATCTCCTTCCTGATCCTTCAATGCGGCAATCACCGCCTCAACCGCACGCGGGTCGCCGCTATCGGCAAGTTGATCTATGGCCTCCCGGCGCTCGGCGGGAGACCGGCTCTTGATTCGCTCCAACATCCCCTCGATGTCATCACCTTTCCGTGGTTCCTGAGCACGAAGTTGCGACTGCGCCGTCTCCTGCAATGCCGGTGGCTGACACGCTCGCGGCTGTGATGCAACGCCCAGTAGAAATGTGAGGACCACGCACAGCTTCATAAGCAGGTCTCGTATCAGAAATGCGGAACCTTCGCCAAAACCAAACGATCCAACGTCTATGAGATCTCTTCCAGAAAACTACGACCAGCCTGCAGTCTGAATCCAAAGTTCTCTGCTACAGTCTGACCAATATCCGCGAGCGACGATCGAACCCCGAGATCGACTCCGGCCCGCGCGCGGCGCCCCCAGCCGATCACCGGAACATACTCGCGGGTGTGATCCGTTGAGATATCACAGGGGTCGCAACCGTGATCCGCAGTCAGGATCAACAGGTCATCTTCTTCCATCGCCGTTTGAATCTGAGGTAGACGCAAATCAAACTCTTCAAGAGCCCGCGCGTAGCCTTCCACATCATTGCGATGGCCGTAGAGCATATCGAAGTCCACAAGGTTGGTGAAGATCAACCCTCGTCCGGTGGAGTCGAGAGCTCTCAGGGTCTGATCGATACTTGCATTGTTGTTGGCGGCGCTAAATTCTCTGGTCGGGCCGCGATGACAGAAGATTGATCCGATCTTTCCAACCGCCGCCACCGCCAGTCCTTCGGACTTCATTCGATCGAGCAGTGTATCCTCGGGCGGATCGATCGCATAGTCCTGTCGTCCCTCGGTGCGCCGAAAATTGCCTGCCTCGCCGGTGAACGGCCTGGCGATTACCCTGCCCACTTCGTCCTCGCCTGTGAGTTGCGCGCGTGCCACCTTGCACCACTGATAAAGCTGTTCGAGCGGTACAACCTCTTCGTGCGCGGCTATCTGAAAGACACTATCAGCGGATGTGTAAACAATTGGTCGTCCCGTTCGCAGATGCTCCTCGCCAAGCTCCTGGATGATCTCGGTTCCGGACGCCGGCTTGTTTCCCAGGACGGTGCGGCCGATCGCTCTCTCGAACTGCTCGATCACTCGCGGCGGGAAACCATTTGGATAAGTGGGAAACGGCCGTTCAGTAATGATGCCGCCCATCTCCCAGTGACCCGTAGTTGTATCCTTGCCCCGCGAAGAAGTTGCCGCCTTTCCGAACACACCGTCAGGAGTCTGAACGGGATTGACCGGCAAGTGACGGATGTTACCCAATCCGATCTGGCGCAAATTCGGAATTTGAACCTCGCGAGATGCGAGCACGTGACCGAGCGTGTCCGCGCCGAGGTCGCCGTAGTCAGCAGCATCGGGCATTTCTCCGATGCCCACACTATCGAGT
>DATIFP010000220.1:0-19710 GCA_035455165.1 Blastocatellia bacterium | reverse complement strand
GCACCGTCACACGGCGCAGTGACCGCCGTCACGGGGAGTCGCCCCGGGTCTTTCAGGTTGGCAAGTGGAAGCGACTGAGGAGGGTGACTAAAGTGCGGGACTTGTTGACGCTCTATCGCTTAACGAAGACGCCTGTCGAATATTTTGACGTCCTCGCCTTCTCCCTGAGGGAACGCCGGTGATAGCCCAGCATCTTCGGTGCTCAGAATCTGCTCATTTATGAATCGGATATTTCGGCTTCTTCGGAGCGGCCGGGATGTTCCTCTTGAGCTCTTCCATTCCGACCTGGATCGCCTTTTCAAGCTGCGGGTCGCGGCCGCTCAATACATCTCGCGGCGTGATCTCGGCTTCGTAGTCCGGTATCACGCCAACGTTCTCAATTCCCCACGACGTGCCGTCCGGATTGTAAGCCGCGCGATTCGGAAGCTGAATGTTTCCGCCATCGATGAATCTGGGCGTGTAGACATAGGGCCCGATGCCTCCGCCACCCGTACGCGCCCCGACTATCGGGCCGACCTTCGCGATCTTGTACATGAATGCGAAGGTCTCCGCCGCTGAGAAGTTCTCCTGATTGGTGATCAACACCTTTGTCGGGGGTCCCGGATTGACCGGCGTGGCGATGTCTTCGCCTTCGCGGAAGGTGTAGTAGTAAATGGGCTTTCGCTTGAGCCACTCGATCAAATAATCCGGCGTTATGCCGCCGCCGTTATATCTTTGATCGATGATCACGCCCGCGCGATCGCTGTAGCCCGTAAGCCCGCGAATAAAATCAAAGATGCCGCCTCCGTAGTCATTCACATAGATGTATCCAAGCTTGCCGCCCGACGCCTCCTCAACGCGCCGGCGATTTCCTTCCGCCCAGTTGGCCTTGCGCAAGTCCGATTCATTCCCTACGGGAAACACGGTCAGCGTTCGCGAACCGTCGCGACTCGGGTTCGGGCCTACGACGATCTTGACGGCCTGATTCACCTTGCCGTCGAAATAGGTATACACGCTCTTCGAAGCATCGATTTCCTGGCCGTCCACGGTCAAAAGGTAATCGCCCTCGCGCACGCTGACTCCCGGTCGGTCGAGCGGCGCTTGCACCGAAGCGAGCGGCGAGTTGTAGCTCGTTGCGCGATAGATGCGTTTGAACCGGTAGCGGCCATTCGCAATTTCATAGTCTGCGCCAAGCAGACCGATTCGCACGGGCGGTCCGGCGGGTTGGGGCGCGTCACCGCCACCTACTCCAAGATGGCTGACAGAAATGTGCCCCAGCATGCGGTTCATCAACGCGTTCATATCCGATCGCCTCGTGACGCTTGGCAGATACTCGGCGTAGTGTTTTTCAAGCTCCGCCAGATCCTGACCGTGATGATTGGGCTCGTAGAACCAATCGCGCATGATGCGCCACGCCTCGCGGTACATTTGCTTCCATTCGACGCGCGGGTCGACGGTCACTTCCAGCTTCTTGAGATCGAGCTTTCCGTCGTCGGGCTTAGGCGCGGCGCCGGCCGGAACCAAAAACCAACTGCCCCCCTTCGCGTAAAGCAAGCGGCTGCCGTCGTCTGTGACTTCGAAGCCGCCAATGCCCTCGACCAGCTTGTCGAGCCGCGCATTCGCTGTGAGGTCGATTCTGTACAGCACCCGCGAAGGGTTGCTGGGAGGCGCCGGAGACGCAGGCCATTCATAAACCTGCGCCACGAACACACCCGGTTTGGCCGGCACCAGCGACGCGTAGTCGCGTTGTGGAGTCGGCAAGTCTACTACCCGCCGGCTAATATCGTCGAAGTCGATTCGAACCGTAGCGACGGATTCACCGGCCTTTGACTCCGGGTTGTACAGGCTGGTTGGAAGAATTGGCGGCGCGATGTCGTTCGCCAGCACAATCGCGTGCAACCTTCGCGTCACAAGGGGGCGAGCGAAAACGCCGTTCAAAACGCCCCAACCGAATTCGCTGGTGCCAGCGTTAGCGCTAGACGCGAAATACAGATACTTGCCGTTAGCGTCAAAGCAAGGCAGCTCTGAATGTGTCCGGCCGTCAGTCACCTGACGAACGCGTCGGGCCTCCATATCGTAGATGAAAACCGTTCGCACGCGATTGTGAAGATGTTTAGAGTAGGTGAGCCAACGGCTATCGGGCGACCACTTCGGGCCCCAGCCCTCTTGATACGAATACCCGGAGGTGTCTATTCGCGAGACCGTTCCAGCATCGACGTCGGCAATCCAGAGGGCGAGCCTGTGATCGGTGAATGCGATCTTCTTCGAATCAGGCGACCAGGTGAGCTCGCGATAGAATGAAGGCTTTGGTTCGATCGAAATCTTCTTCACCTGTCCGTCCTGAATCGGTCTGACGTGCAATTGATACTCTCCCGATTCATCGGAAAAATAAGCGATCGATTTGCCGTCGGGCGAGGTTGCCGGAAAGCGCTCTGCAATGCCCGCGGTTGAAGTGATGTTGCGAGCGTCTCCGGTGGCCGGATCGAGAAGAAAGACTTCTCCGCGAGCCCCGAATATGACCCGCTCTCCATTTGCGCTCGGGGCGCCCCACTCGATGGTTCGCGCCGCACTGACCGTCCTCGGTTTGAGCTCGGGCCATTCGGAGTTGACTCTCACGTCGACTACCCGCGTTTGGCCGGACTCGACATCGTGAAGATGAATGCGGCCATCGCGCACGAACACCACCGCGCCCGCCCCTGAGCCGATCCATCTCAAGCCGTAATGATCGAAGTTGCTGAGCTGTTTCGTCTGCTTAGACTGCAGATCGTAAGAGTAAAGGTTGTAGATTCCGGTTCGATCAGAGGCAAAGTAAATTTTGTTGCCGACCCATTGTGGAAAATCGTCGTTGTAATTCCCATCGGGCAGTCTTTCGATTTCGCCATTGGCCGATGTCGCCAGCCAGATTTTTCCTTTGTCTCCCCCGCGATAGAAGCGCCAGTCACCGATTGACGATGTATCGTAAGCGACACGCTTGCCGTCGGGAGAAAACGACCCGTTGACCGCCCCAGGCAATGGCAATTCGTTCTGCAACAGGCCGCCGATTTGGATCGTGTACAGTCCCGACACACCGGTCAGGTTCGAGCCGAACAAAATGGTCTTGCCGTCCGGCGCCCAACCGTAGGCGTAGTCGTTGCGAGGATGAAAGGTAACCTGCCTCGTCTGGCCGCCGTCGGCTGGCATCACGTAGATGTCCCAGTTGCCGCCTATCTGTCTGGAGAAGGCGATCTGCGAGCCATCGGGAGAAAACACCGGAAAACTCTCTTCGCCGGGATGCGTGGTAAGTCGCTGCGCTTCTCCTCCCGCGCGCGAAACCGACCAAATGTCTCCGGCGTAGGAGAAGGCTATGTGGGTTTGATTCACCGTCAGCCTTCCGATGAGCGCCGGCGCAAGCTGCTGCGCGGCGATGCTTATCGAACCGAAAAGCAAAATCAGGATTGCGATTGTAATCTTGGACATCATTTGTAATCTCCCAAAGTTGTTTTCGTCTCGCGCGCTTGCAACCTACAGGGGATGTTCGAGAATCGCCCAGCAATTCAGAGAGCGCAAAAAACTCGGGCTCAGTTGAACATCACTCCGCTAGGAGTGACATGTCTATAGAAGCAACGACGCCGTGTCACCCTCACTCCGTAGGAGTGACCTTTCGTAGAGCGTTGCCTACGATGAGACCCAGGTCGTAGCACAGGTTCCGCACGGCTAACGCATAGGTAACTCCCACGGAGTTAGAACGATCCATGGTGCTGCTATCTATAGACAGGCAACTCCTGCGGAGTTGGTGTGCCAAACACTTAGGGGGTCTTGAACACAGTCTCTTCATCGCTGGTTGTCGAGCCTCCTCCCTCCGCCGGTAACGAGGTATCATTCGGGGTAGACGCTCAGACTCGAAATCCCTTGCGGACTGTTGCACCGCCGCAAAGTCTCCGTCGAACTATAGGCCGTCTGCGCCCCGAATGTCTTGAAACGAAGAAACAGATTGTAAGCTGTTAACTTGAGCGACATGTAGCTCGGTAAGCCGCGGGCGTCATGCCGGTGAAGCGTTTGAAGGTATTGGAAAAGTGGCTTTGGTCGCAAAAACCCAACTCGAGCGCGATATCGGCTATCGGCTGGTCCGATCTGGCAATCTCTTCACATGCCGTCTCTATCCGAAGCCGCCGGACAAATTCGCCGATCGTGCAGTGGAAGCTTTTGCGGAATTCGCGGGCGAGGTGAACCCTATGCACGCCAACCGCCTCCGCTAACTCCGAAAGCGAAGGCGTGTGGGTCAGTCTCGACGTAACAGCATCGCGAACATCGGCGAGCCATCGCGGGACACTTCTATCGGAATCCCTTTCACGGTGACGAGACAACTCGGCCATTATCTCGAGCAGCAGCCCTTCACTCGCGAGCGGCGACCACGCGTCTCTATTTCGATACTCTCCATAGAGTCTCAATGCCAGCGACGCAAGCAGCCCGCCTCGAAATTCTATCGGCTCGTCCGGAACTCTTGCGTGCTCCTGAATGCGTTTGCGCGAGCTTTCTCCCAACTCTATCCGAAAGACCCGAACGTCGGAGTTGTGAAATACGACTGAGTGCGTTTCGCCGGGCGGATGGAAGACCGTGGTGAGATGCTTGCAGTCTCGCGTCCTTGAAGCAACCGTCTCGGTGTACGAGCCCTTCAGCACGATGCCGAAATACGCGGGCTCGTGTCGATGAACCGGCATGTTCAATTGAGCAGGGTAGACCGATTCCGAAAGCGTGAACGCGGCCAGTTGCCAGCTCGCCGACTCGCTTCCATAAAACGCTGATGAATCACGCCTCGCGGTCATTGAAGTCCCTCACGCCTTGCGATGGGTTTGACTCAGAAATCAAGTGAATCGCTTTTCCTGAAACACTAACGTCAACGGGATGGAAGTTGTTCCTGTGAGCACAGACATTCCGACCAGCTGCAGGAAATGAAGACTGAATCGGGGGCCCTCCATCCACCTTCAGCTCAACTCCAGCGCCATAATCATCCGTCGATCGCGGACGTATAGCTTCGTTCCCGCGAGCGTCGGCGGTGTCCAAGCCAGGTTGGTCAGAAGATTCGTCTTTGAGATTACTTTCATTCCTTGCGGTGAGAGCGTGACCAGCGCCAGCACGCCGTCTTCATCGAGCAGAATCGCCTTGCCGTCCGCGTAAACAAGGTTTGCCTTCGGGAAGCTGCGATCCTGCCACACCGTCGCTCCTGTTCTAACATCAACCGCGGTCATCGGCGCCGGCCCGAAGTCCCCGCTCGAGCCAAAGACCAGGTCGCCAAGACGAATGATGGTTCCGTGATGAACGCGCATCCGCTGGGACGCCCACAATTCCTTGACGGTGGTTTTTCCATCTTGTTGATTGAGCTGCAGCGCGCGGCTCCCCCCGCTGTAAGCGGATGAAACAAAAAGGATGTTGCCCGCGCCCCACACCGGCACGCTTATGTTGAGCCCCCAGTTGCACTTGTGCGGATGGCTCCACAACAGCTCGCCGTTGTTAGGATCCATCCCGACGATGCGCTCGGCGAGCGGGATCACCAACTGATCCTGTCCGTCAACGTTGATGATGAGCGGGCTCGAAGGCGAAATGTCGAAGTCTTGTTTCTTCCAGGCGACGTCGCCCGTCTTTTGATCAAAAGCCATCAGCGCCTGCCCCGCGCCTCCTACCGTCACAATTACGGTGCTCTTCCAGGCGAGCGGGCTGCACGAATAACCACGGTCCATCAGTTTTCCGCCGTATTCACGCCATAGATCGTGAGACCACACCACTCTCCCAGTTTGTTTGTCAAAGGCGTGCATCCTTCCGATCACGCCGACGGTGAAAAGAAGGTCTCCGGCTACGAGCGGCGTCGAGTGCGGTCCTCTGCCGTTCTCCAAAGCGAGCGCGGCAGTGGGCGCTGCGTTGCTCTTTTCCCAGATCGTTTTCCCGCTGGTTTCATCGAGTGCGATCACGAACTCCTGGTCGCCCTTGCTGTACATCGTATAGAGCCGGTTCCCGTCGACAACAATCGAGGAATGACCTTCGCCCAGTTCACGACCCCATAACCGTTTCGGTCCATTCGCCGGCCACGACGGCGCAAGTCCCCTCGCGTCAACCATGAAGTTGCGCTGCGGCCCGCCGAACTGGGGCCAGCCTGGCGATTGCGCAAATGCAGCGGCGCTCGAGAACAGGAGAAATGCCGAAAGCCACAGAGATAGAAACTCCGAGCGTCCTCGGGATTGTTTACTGATATGCAAGCGCAAGCCTGGGAGCGCACGCAGCCCGCATGCTTGATTGCAATTCACTCGTAAGCAAGCACGCGGGCCGCGTGCGCTCCCAGGATAGTTCTGGTCTTGCATCAGCTCACCTTCCTCACTCGTATCTCAGAGCGACCATCGGATCGACCTTAATCGCTCGTCGAGCCGGGACGCAAGCGGCCAGGAAAGCGACGCCGGCCAGGAGTCCGCCAACGACTACGAAGGTCAGCGGATCAGTGACGCTGATGCCGAATAACAAACCGCCGATCAGGCGTGTAACCGCCAGGGACGCGGCCACACCCAGCGCAATGCCCGTCGTCGCCAAACGCAGAGCCTCTCCAACGATCATCTTCAGCACGTCACCGGTCTTGGCGCCCAGCGCGCGGCGCACGCCTATCTCGTGAGTCCTTTGAGTCACCGAGTAAGCGATCACCCCGTAGATTCCGATCGACGCAAGACCCAAGGCAACCGCCGCAAAGACCCCGAGCAGCAACATGGTGAAACGCTGCGTCTCAAGCGAAGCGCTGAGCACTTCGGTCATCGGCTTGACGTCGAACGGCGGCAGATCGCGATCGATCGCGCGAATTTCATCGCGGACCGCGCTCGCAAGCTTCATCGGGTCGCCGGTCGTTCGCACCACGACCGACATCTGGCTCTGCGCGTTCTGTCGGTCTAGTTCGTAGACTTCCGGCTTGACCTCCTTGTCCAACCCGTCCTGCTTTTCGCCCCGCACGACTCCGATGATCGAGTACCACGGCGATTCAATGGTCGGCTTAGAGAACTTCACGCGCCGGCCGACCGGATCCTGATCCGGGTAAGCCCAACGCGCGAACGCATCGTTGACTACAATCACAGGCGGGCTCTCCGCCGTGTCGCGGTCTTCGTACTCTCTTCCACTCAGCAACTGTATCTTCATCGTGTGAAGATAACCGGTAGTAATCGGCTTGTGGCGCACTTCGCGCAAGTAGTCATCCGGAGCGCGCCCATCGACGGTCGCATCGCCCGTCCATCGGTACCCCTGCAAAGGCAGGCGTGATGTCGCGCCTACCGATTGGACGCCCGGTAACCGGCCAAGGCGTTGCTCAACCTCCTGAAAGAAAGCGATCTGCTGGCGGTCTTCGGGATACTTGGTGCCGGGAAGCTGCAGCCGCAACGTGAGCACGTTGTTCGTATCGACTCCCGGATCGACTTGCACGAGCCGGTTGAAACTCCTGATCAGTAGACCTGCGCCAATCACCAGGGTGAACGAGAGAGCGATTTCAGAAACAACCAAAATGCCGCGCAGGCGGGCCCGTCTCGAGCCGCCAATTCCCTTCTGTCCCTCCCTGAGGGTATCCGTCAGCTCGTTTCTCGCCACCTGCACCGCTGGAAACAGCCCGGCCACGAGCGCAGCGAGCAGGGTAATCAGCAATGTGAAGCCGAGAGCCGCGCCGTCCAACCTGATTTCATCGAGCCGCGGTATCCCGTGAGGGGCGATCTTGAGTAGCAGATCTTTTGCCCAGACTGCAACGAGGACTCCCAATGCCCCTCCGAAGAATGCGAGCACCAGACTCTCCGTGAAAAGCTGCCGAATGATACAGCCGCGGCCCGCCCCAAGCGCAGCTCGAATCGCCATCTCTTTCTTGCGAGCTTCGGCGCGCGCAAGCAGCAGGTTCGCAACGTTCGCGCAGGCGATCAACAAGACCAGTCCGACAGCCGCGAGAAATACGAGCAATGCCGGACGGCTGTCGCCGACGATCCAATCGTGCAACGGCCCGATGCTGACTCCCATCTGGGTGTTGGTGTCGGGGTACTCACTTTCGAGCGCGCCTGCGATTGACGTCATATCGGCGCGCGCCTGTTCAATCGATACGCCCGGTTTCAACCGTCCTATGGCCCGCAAAAAATGCGGCCTCCGCACGGCGGCGATTTGCGCCCGATCCCATCCCATCGGCGTCCACAGTTCGACTTCCCTTGCCGGAAAATAGAACGACTCAGGCATGACGCCGACCACCGTTCGATTGGTGCCGTTGAGCGGAATTGTCTGCCCGACAATAGACGGGTCGCCGCCAAACCGCCGCTGCCAAAATCGATAGCTGAGCACAACAACGCGGTGACTGCCCGCCCACGTTTCCTCGGGGCTGAGCGTCCGTCCCAGTAAGGCATCCACGCCCAGCACAGAGAACAAATCGCCGGTTACGTACAACCCTTGGAGCCGCTCCGGCTCGCCTTCGCCGGTCAAGAATACATTCGATAACCCCGCCTCTTTCGTATCTGAACCCATGTAAGCGGCGACGCCTTCGAACGATTGGTTCCGTTTCTGCCAATCGAACAGGTTTGCGGGCGCGACCGTAGCCTGCGTCCACCCCTTGAGCGGATTGGTCTCCCAAAACTGCACGAGGCGGGCCGGATCGCCGTAGGGCAAGGGGCGCAGTAAGATGCCATTGACGACGCTGAAGATCGCCGTGTTGGCGCCTACGCCGAGCGCGAGAGTAAGAACCGCGATCGCGGTGAAGCCCCTGTTCTTTCCCATCATTCGCAATCCGTGCCGCAAGTCTTGAGGAAATGTGTTCATAAATCTCCGTTCTAGGTTCCGAGATTCAGTGTTCCGAGTCTGGTAAGGGTTCAGTCGGGAAGAGTGATGACTTGTCCCCGCTGTCTCTTAAACAACACTACTCGAAAAAGGCGCCAGAGCGGGGACAAGTCCCTCTTCCCAACTGAACCCTTGCGAGAACTTCAAACCCTACGTCTCCAGCTCAGAACTAGAAACCCGGAACTCGGAACCCGGAACTACTCATACCTCAGCGCAATCATCGGATCGACTTGTGTTGCGCGACGAGCTGGGACGAAACAGGCTCCCAGAGCGACTCCCGCCAGGACAAGCGGGATCGTCACAAATGTCAGGGGGTCAGTTGCGCTGACTCCATAGAGCAGCGTCGCCATCAAGCGCGTCAACACCAGCGAGGCACTCAGGCCCGTCGCTATGCCAATTGCGGCGAGCAAGAGCCCGTGCCTTACCACCAGATTCAAAACGTCGCGGGTCTGCGCGCCCATCGCCATTCGGATGCCAATCTCGTGCGTCCGCTGCGTCACCGAATACGACATAACTCCGTAGATTCCGACGGCGGCCAGCACCAGCGCCACCGAAGCGAAGATTCCCAACAGCAGCATATTGAACCGCCGCTGCGACAGCATCTCGCCGAG
The DNA here is from genome assembly GCA_035455165.1 of Blastocatellia bacterium. GTDB lineage: Bacteria > Acidobacteriota > Blastocatellia > UBA7656 > UBA7656 > Onstottus_A. The sequence continues at coordinate 10,321 of DATIFP010000220.1, read as the reverse complement.
AGTCTGATCCATGGTCTTGACGTCGTAGACCGACTGTTCTTTGTCGATCGCCCACACCTCGCTGCGCAGCGCGCCGGCGAGGCTCGCCGGGTCACCCGTTGTGCGAGCGACGATGGTCAAAGCATTATCGGGGTCCTGAGACTGGGGCAGGAAGGTTTCCGGGCGGACGGGGCGATCGAACCCGGTGCGTCGCATATCGCCCACCACGCCGACGATCGTAATCCAGTCGTCGTTATTTGGCCCGGGCGTGCCGTAAACGTAGCGCTTGCCGATGGGGTCCTCGCCGGAAAAAAATCGTTGAGCGAACGTGTCGTTGATTATCGCGACTCGCGGTGTGCCTATCGCGTCGCGATCGTCGAATTCGCGCCCGCGAAGCAACGGAATTCCCATCACCCTGAAATAGTTGGAGGAGACGGCGTCGAGCGGTACCTCGATGGATTCCGCTCCAACAGGAACTGGCCGGCCTTCGATTGAGAAGTTAGTCGAGTTGGGTGTGTCAGACAAAAAGATGCTCGATATGCAACCAGCTGACTGGACGCCAGGGGTGGCCTCTATCCGCTCGAGCAATTGTTGAAAGAAGCTCGCAACCTGTTTCCGGTCATTGTACTTTGATCCCGGCAATTGGATGCGCATTGTCAGAAGCTTGTCAGGGTTGAAGCCCAACTCGAACTGCTGGAGCCGAATGAAACTGCGTATCAACAGCCCGGCGCCCACCAGCAACACCAGCGAGAGCGCGATCTCCGAAACGACCAGCAGATTTCGAACGCGAATCCCCGCGGCGCCGCCGGTCGAGCCTCGCCCGCCTTCTTTGAGCGAATCGTTGACGTCAGGCTTTGAAGCCTGGAGAGCCGGCACGAGTCCGAAAACCAACCCGGTGAGCAGCGAAATCCCCGCGGTAAAGGCCAGCACCCGCGCATCTATTTGAGCCTGATCGAGACTAGGAGTTTCCGCCGGGGCAAGCGCGATCAGCGCGCTGAGCCCCCAGATCGCTAGCAGCAACCCGACCGCGCCGCCTATTGCGCCCAGCAGCACGCTCTCCGTGAGCAACTGCCGAACGATCCGCCATCGACGCGCTCCAAGCGCAAGGCGAATCGCGACTTCTTTCTCTCTCATCGCCGCGCGCGCAAGAAGCAGATTGGCGACATTGGCGCACGCGATCAGCAGAACGAACCCCACCGCTCCAAGAAGCACCAGCAAAGCGGATTTGACCTTGTGAGTTTCCTGATCGCGCAAGAGCACGAGGTTGATTCCGTAGTCCGATTGAAAGAATTGGTCGTCGATTCGTTTGGCGATCGCACCCATGTCTTCCTGCGCCTGAGCGAGCGTTACACCCTGCTTGAGCCGCCCCACTGATTTGAGTGAGATCGAATAGCGCGCCTGTTTTCTTTGAGGAGTGACGGTGAGAGGGATCCAGAATTCAGTAGTCTTCTCGGGAAAGCTGAAGCTTGCCGGCATCACGCCTAGGACCGTGCGGTTGACCCCGTTCAAACTGATTGGCTGGCCGATGATTCCCGTATCGCCACCGAAGCGCCGTTGCCACAGCCCGTGGCTCAAGACCACGACCATGTCCCTGCCGGGTTCTTGTTCTTCCTCGGTGAACACTCGGCCAAACGCGGGTTCGACTCCAAGCACGGAAAACAAGCTCGCGGTACCCCACACTCCGACGACGCGCACGGGGTCGCCCGCGCCGGTGAGGTTGAAGCTGCGATTGTTGAACGCGGCGATTTCCTCGAAGACCGAGTTCTGCTCCTTGAAGTCCACGTAGTTCGGATACGAATGCCAGTCTTCGGCGACACCGAGCTTGGGATTGTTCATCCAGATCATCGAGATTCGCTCGAAGTTCCTGTAAGGCAGCGGCCGCAGGAGAATGGCGTTGACCACGCTGAAGATGGCGGTGTTGGCGCCGATGCCGATCGCCAGAGCAAGCACCACAATGATCGTGAATGACGGCTTCTTGCGAAGCATCCGAACTGCATAGCGAAGATCTTGAATCAGGTTCTCCATGTTCCCTCCACGGGAGTAGGACTCCGAGCGCAAACCTGGGAGCGCACGCGGCCCGCGTGCTTGCTCAAGAAGGAACTGCAATCAGGCACGCGGGCCGCGTGCGCTCCCGGGTTCACTCATATCTGAGCGCGGTCATCGGATCCACTTTCATTGCGCGTCGAGCCGGCAGGTAACAAGCCGATAACGCGACCGCTGCAAGCAGCGCTGAAATCAAAACGAAGGTCATCGGATCGGTCGGGCTCACGCCAAACAGTAAGCCGGTCATAAGCCTGGTCAGCGCGACCGAAGCCGCCAGCCCGATTCCCAATCCCACAACCGTCAATCGAATTCCCCGCCCGATCACCAACGCAAGCACATCGGTCCGGGTCGCCCCCAGCGCAACGCGGATGCCGATCTCGTATGTGCGTTGCGTGACCGTGTAACTCATGACACCGTAGATTCCAGTCAGCGTCAGAACCAATCCGGTCGCCCCGAACAATGCAAAGAGAAAGGTGTAGAACCGCGTCTGGGCGGCGGTGTTCGAAATCGCCTGCGTAAGCGGCTGTACGTTCGTCACCGGCGCGCTCTTGTCGCCTAAGCGGATGGCCTCGGTGAAATTCCTGGTTAACGCAGCTGGGTCGTTCGCGGTGCGCACGAAGAAATTGCCCCAACTCCAACTGTTCTGCTGAAAGGGCAGGTAGAGTTCAGGAGTCGCCGCTTTGGTCAAACTGCTGTGATGCACGTCGCCGATGACGCCGACGATCTCCCATCGTTCCGGGTCGCCGTCATTCTGATTCGCGCCGATGTTCGAGATGTATTTGCCGATTGGGTCTTCGTTGGGGAAGTAGCGCGCGGCCAGTGTCTCGTTGATGATGGCTGCGCCGACACTGCCGCGCTTGTCTTGCTCGGTGAAGTAACGGCCCTTGCGTAAAGGAATCCTGATCGCCTGGAAGTACTGCGAAGTGGCGCTGCGAACATTGGCCAACGGATCCTGGCCGGGTTCGGGTTTGGGGTGGCCCTCGATCCTGAAATTGCCGAAGACGTTGCCGCCGCTGAAAGGCATCGGCGCGACAAACGCCGCGCTTTCGACGCCCGGCAACGCTTTGAGTCTGTCGAGCGTTTGATCGACATAGCGGACCCGCTCTTCGGGCCTTTCATAGACGTCCCTCGTCAGGCTTATCCGCCCAGTCAACACATTGCGGGGATCGAAACCCGGATCCACATTCACCAGCAGCCCGAAGCTGCGAACCATCAAGCCCGCGCCGATGAGCAGCACCAGGCCCAGAGCGAATTCCGCGATAACCAGCGAGTCACGCCACAGACGCAACGACCTGCTGCTCGTAGCGTTCTTCGATCCCGCTTTCAACACTTCGTTGATGTCCGGACGAGATGCTTTGACAACAGGCAGCACGCTGAATAGCAGCGCGGTTAAAACCGACACCGCGAGAGTAAACATGAGGACTCGCGCATTGATCTGCACTTCATCCAGCCGCGGCAGTTGACTAGCGCCGTAATACTTGATCGCGCTCAGCCCCCACATCGTCACGAGCAGGCCCACGACACCGGAGAGCACGGCGAGCAAAAGGCTCTCGATCAACAGGTGGCGAGCGATCCGCCACGTCCCGGCCCCCAGGGCCGCACGCAGGGCCAGTTCCTTCTCCCTCGAGCTCGCCCGCACCAGCAACAGATTCGTCACGTTCGTGCAGGCAATCAGTAGAATGAATCCCACGGCTCCCAGCAACACCCAGAGTGCGCTGCGCACGTCGCCGCCCACAATCTGTTCATCCACTTTCACCAGGAAAGCCGTGCTGTCCCGGTTGTATTGCGGATATTGCTGAGACAAATTCTCAGCGACGTTCGTCAGTTCCGCTTGCGCCTGCGCTAAGCCGACGCCCGGCTGCAAGCGGCCAATCGCCTTCAGGACCTGAGCGCCACGTTCGTCCAGGTTTCCGTCCTCCCCTGCGATGGTGGTAAGGAGTTGTATATCGTTGCCAACGAGCGGGAACTCGAAGTCGGGCGGCAGCGTGCCGATGATGGTGAACGGTCTCCCGTTCAGAGAAAGTTGCTGACCCAACACTGCTTCATCGCCGCCAAATCTGTTTTGCCAGAACGCATGGCTGAGCATAACCACGGGTTGAGCGCCGCGGCGCTCTTCGTCAGGCTGAAAATCCCGCCCTCGAAGCAAATTGACTTTCAGCAGCGAAAGGAAGTTGGCGGTGACGCGAAGGCCCTCGATGCGCTCGGCCTGACCTTCATCGAGGAGAATAAAGCCGTTCGGCTTGTACGCGGCGATGGTCTCGAAACTGTGAACCTGCGCCCGCCAGTCCTGCAAATTAAGATAAGAGACATAACCTTCGACGTGCTTGTCTTTGGGTGTTCTCCAGATGGCTGCAACACGCTCGGGTTCCGCGATGGAGGGTGGGCTCAAGATCAGCGCATTGATGACGCTGAAAATCGCGGTGTTCGCGCCAATACCGAGCGCCAGCGTCAGCACGGCAATAACCGTAAACCCCGGTTTCTTGGCCAGCATTCGCGCGCCATACCGCACGTCGTGCAATAAGCTCATATACCCTCCTGCTTCGCGTCTTTGCGGGTCTCTGCACCTTTGCGCGAAACCCTGAACTACGTGGAGGCGAAATCATGTGGTTTCGCGCAAAGGCGCAAAGACCCGCAAGACGCAAAGAGATCAAGAAACTCTGGCGAGAGAGCTCCCTTACTTGAACACCGCGCTAAGGACCCGGCCGCGTTCGTATTCCGAATGAATAGTTCTCGCCGCGTCGATCAGTGCCATGCGCACCGATTCATCACTCGATCCGGCGGCCGCCACTCTGATCAGGAACTGAGCCTTCTCGTAATCGGAGTTGATGTTCGAGGCACTCTTCACCGCAAGCAGCATGTTCTCGCGGCCGAAATTGCCCTTCTTGAGCAGCGCCCCTAGAGCGCGACCCTTCTCGTAGTCCGAGTGAATGGTGTTTACGCCTTCCAGGTAGATGGCTCGCTGGCTGTCGTTCGTCAGGTAGTCCTCAGACATCCTGACCAGGAGCTGCGCCTTCTCATAATCGGAATGAATCTCGGTGGCCGCCTGTCGCAGCACCTGCCGGATTGTCTGATCATCGAGGTTACCGTTCATGACCAGTTCATCGAAATAGATGCGCTTGACGTAATCGCCCTTGAGCCGCGAGATTTCTTGCAGCACCGCGCTCGGACCGCTCTCCCTCAAGATTCTCCGCACTCGCGGTCGCACGTCGTAGCCGCCTTGCCTGACCGTGTCGTCGAGAGTCTTCGCAAGCCAGGCCTTCGCTTCCTGATCAAACTGGCGCGAGGCTCCGTTCAGCCAGTAGGTGCGCTGAATGCCGGAAGAGGTCGATCTCGCCTCGAACTTGCGAGTCACCCCGCCCTTCTCATCGGTCACGCGAATCGAGCCGCCCTCGCTGATGCTTGTGATATCCGAATAGTCTTCGGCGAATTCGACGTGCCCGCGAATGCTGACCTCAAGCCGGGCGTCGTCGTCAACGTGACGCCAGGTCCACGTGTTGCCTTCGGTTCGTATCGATTGCTCGCTGTGCCTTCGCGAATCCGCCGATTGTGTCGATACAGTTTGCGGCAGGCTCCTCGAGGCCGAGTTTGTCGATAGAGGCGCCAGCGCGATTAGAAGCGCGACCCCAAACACGACTGCCCTTGATTTGATGATGTTAGTCATTTGTAACCTCCACGTGTGGGTCCGGCTCAGCATCTTTGAGAGCCTTTGCATCTTTGAGAGCCTTTGCGTCTTTGCGCGAAACTCTGTTTGGGTACTTCAATCCCCGAAGGTCCACTTGACCGAATTCGATTGAGTCAATCGGCATAGGCAGCCACTACGAGCACAGTTTCCCTATTAGTCTGAGGCTGATAAACCAATTGGCGTGCCAGTGAATAGAATGTCGAGGGCAAGTGATTCGGTTTGTACCCCGCGGCCTAAGTCTAAGTCCCACTGAGGTTCGAGGCGGGCTTTATCGATCCGCGATTTGAAAGATCCACGATTCGAAATTGCGTCGGTGTCCGGCTACAGGAACGGCATTCCCAGAATCGAGCAAACCGGCATTGGGTTCTCAACCAGGGCCGCAGCTCGCTTTCAACTCGCTAGCACTATCCTCAGGTTGCACCTCTAGTCATCCCGCGGTCGTTTGTGTTGCGGTGGCTTTCTGACATTTGGAATAATGCTCGTGACTTCCTGGGACTCAAACTAGAGGAGTCACATGAGCACGACACTTAACCCGGAGATTGCAGCCTTGCGTGACAAGGTTGAAGCACATGGCAGGGAGCTCGCCGAGATTCGCGGTTGTCTTCAGCAAATGGACAGATTCGTCGCGGTCACAACTCATCAATCAATCTGGCAACTGATTGCGCTGATCGCCAGCTTGTGTGTAGCCATTGCCGGCGGGTTGGCCTACCAGACAAGCCTGATCGATAAGCGGATTGAGCAGATCGAGAAACGCATTGAGCAGTCCGAAACAAACCTCAACCAGCGGATTGAGCAGTCCGAGAGAAACATCACCGCGAGATTCGAAGACCTCAAGCAGGAAGTCCGCGCCCAGCGGAAGTAACGAGGTGATCGGAGATCAGGATGATAGAGAGTCGCGATCGTGTTTCACAATCTCCTGTCCTCTATCCTCCATCTTCACTCGTAACGAAGCGCGACTATTGGATCAACTTTGAGCGCCCGGCGAGCCGGCACAAAACAGGCCCCCAGAGCCACTCCTATCAGGAGCACTGAAATCCCGACAAAGGTCAATGTGTCCGTGGCAGTGACGCCGAACAGAAGCGTCGTCATTACTTGAGTCAATGCGTACGATGCGCCCAGACCGATGAGTACTCCGGTAAGCGCCAGAATCATCCCCTGACTTAGAACGAGTTTGATGATATCCATGTTCTGCGCACCCAGCGCTGCGCGGATTCCGATCTCGTGGGTCCGCTGCGTAACTGAATGACTCATAACACCGTAGAGTCCGACTACGGCCAAAATCAAGGCGACCGCCGCAAAAACGCCGAGCAGGAGCATCGAGAATCGTTGTTGCGATATCGAGTCAGCAACCATCTGCTCCAGGGTCCTGATTCCAGAAACCGGCTGCTCCTTGTCGACGGCCAGCACTTCGCTGCGTATCGCCGAAGTGAGCGTTGTCGGGTCGCCGTCAGTGCGCAAAACGAGCGTCATTCCGCCGAACGTCGATTGGAGATATGGCTCGTAGCTCTGCCACGTCGTTGGTTGAGCAAGACCGTACTGCTTCACGTCGCCCACTATTCCGACAATCTCGCGATATCGCTCAGTCCCCTGACTCAGGCTTATGCGCTTGCCGATCGGATCTTCGTCGGGAAAGAACTTTTTCGCCAACGCTTCATCTATGATTGCAACGCTGGGCGCGGTCTTGTTGTCCTGCTCGGTGAACAGGCGGCCTCTCAACAGAGGAATACCCATCGCTTCAAAGTAGCCCGTAGTGACCGCGTAGTAATTCGTGCTCACATCTTCACCGGGAGCTGCGGGCGGACGGCCGTCAATCTTAAAGCCGACCAGGAAGTCACTCTGAATTGGAAGCGACTGAGTGGCTCCAACCGCTTTCACACCCGGGAGCGCCGAGACTCTCCCGATCAGCTCGGTGAAAAACGCGGACTGCTGATCGCCTTGCGGATACTTCCTTCCCGGCAGATTTATGCTCACCGCCATCGCTTTGTTGGGATTGAATCCAGGGTTAACCTGTTGCAAGCGATAAAAGCTGCGAATCAGCAATCCCGCGCCTACCAACAACACCAGCGAGATGGCGACTTCCAAAACGACCAGCACGCTGCGAACGGTGTGGTGTCCTCCCGTCGAACCACGAGCGCCTTCCTTGAGTATCTCGTTGAGCCTGATGTTGCCGGCTTGCAGAGCCGGCACGAGTCCGAAAATCACACCCGTGAGCAACGAGACCACAAGCGTGAAGCCGAGCACTCTTCCATCCAGTGAAACATCTTTTACCCGCGGTAAATCGTCCGGCGCAAAACTCAGCAGCAATCCGTTACCCCAAACCGCGAGCAGCAAACCTACCGCGCCGCCCGCGACCGCAAGCAGAACGCTCTCGGTCAGCAGTTGTCGAACCACTCGCCAGCGACTTGCGCCCAATGCGCTGCGAATCGCAATCTCCTTCTGACGAGCCGCCGCGCGAGCGAGTTGCAAGTTCGCAACGTTGGAGCAAGCGATCAACAGCACCAGGCCAACCGCGCCGAGCAGAACAAGCAGCGCCAGCTTGATGTCACGCACTGCATATTCCTGCATCGAGAAGACGTTCACGCTCCAGCCTGCGTTTGAGCCCGGATACTGCTCGGCGAGCCTTCCCGCGATCCCGGTCATCTCCGCGGATGCTTGCTCAAACGTGACCCCGGGCTTGAGTCGCCCGATCGTCGAAAGATAGTGTGAGCCATGTTGTTGGGCCTGACGGGCGGTGAAGGCGATCGGCGTCCACAGTTCGGTCTCGCGGTCGGGAAACCGAAACGTAGCGGGCATCACCCCGATGATCGTGTATGGATTCCCGCCGAGCGTCACGGGTTGGCCCACGATGTCCGGGTCTGACCCGAATCTCCGCTTCCATAATCCCTCGCTCAGAATTACCACGCCCTCATGACCGGGCTGATCCTCCTCGTCGAGAAACGTGCGTCCCAGTGAGGGGGTGACCTTCAGCATTTCGAACGTTCCGGCGGAGACGCGAGCACCGCGAAGCCGCTCCGGTTCGTTTCCGGCAACCAGATTGTAAGCGGCCCCGGTTATTGCGACGAGCTTCTCGAACGCAGTGTTTTGCTTTTGCCAATCGAGGAAGTTTCCCGGCGACACCGAGAATTCCGGAAACTGCGGCAACTTGTTCTCTCTCAAGACCACCAATCGTTCCGGCTGGTCGTACGGAAGCGGGCGCAGCAAAACTGCGTTTACGACGCTGAAGATTCCGGCGTTGGCCCCGATGCCCAGAGCCAGTGCGATCACCCCGACGAACGTAAAACCGGGGTTCTTCAGAAGCATGCGAACGGCGTAACGAGCGTCTTGCAAGAGAATTGTCATAGACTTCCCTCAAACCTCGACTTAAACCTTTCCCTGTAAGTGCGCCGCGAAGTACGGAGGTTTCAGGATTCCGCTCGCGACAGGAGTCAGCCAAGGTCAAGGGAGATCACCCGCTGGTATTGACTTGGTCGCCGCTACGCATTCGCGGCGTGCCGAGAGGAATCTCACGGCCGGGCCTTTGATGCTGTACTCTTCTCGGTTGTCCAACTCCCGCCGTCGACTTTCTGGCCCGATTCTTTGTTTGAGACCACGTAGGTTCCATCAAGCCGGTTCCCCCGAAAGGTCCCTTCGATCGCCACGATAGACTTGCCGTCAGGCGTTTCGATCTTCGCGCTGAATTTTCCGCTCGCTATTCTAACGGACTTCAGATCGGCGGATTGCTCTCCCCCGTCATTCGAAAACTTGACCGTGCCGCCCCATTGGCCTTTCTGATCCTTGCTCAGGAGATAGGTCAGGCTGCCTTTGTTTCCGTTAGCGGCCGTATAGGAACCCGTCCAGACGCCGGCGTAGGAATCGCGCTGCAACGCGCTACCTGATATCGAGCAAAACACGATCGACACTGGAAGGCAAACAAGCAGAACCGAACGGCGCGGTAGATTTCTCATAGCAACTCCTTTGGCAAACTGAGATCTCAAAATCACGATCTGCGGTTCAGCGCTCCTAATTCGAGAGTTCTCATTCATAACGGAGCGCAACTATCGGATCGACCCTCGTCGCTCGGCGGGCCGGCAGATAGCACGCCAGGAACGCAACAACAACGAGCAACACAGCAATCGAGGAGAAGGTAAGCGGGTCGGTTGCGCCAATCCCAAACAACAGGCTCGCCATCAACCGAGTCAATCCGAACGCGGCAACCGCGCCGATCGCCACCCCAATCAGAGCCCAGCTCATTCCCCTCTTCATAACAAGCGCCAGGATCTCGCCTTGCGTCGCGCCGAGCGCCATGCGGACGCCGAGCTCCGACGTCTGTTGGACGACAAGATATGAAAGTACGCCGTAGATTCCAAGCGAAGCCAACAGCAACGCGAGACCCGCGTAAGCCGACAGGAGGATCATTCCCAAACGTCGCGACCCCGTCTCCCTGGTCAACAGCTCGTCCATAGTAGCCACGTTGGAAACCGGCTGATCGGGATCCGCCGCTCGAACCACCTCGCGGATCGCGGGCACCAGCCTCATCGGATCACCCGTCGTCCGGACAACCAGATCGCGCGGCCCGTACCACGGGTGCGACGCGATCTGGTGATACGGCAGGTACATTTCCGCTTTCACAGGGACGTC
>DATIFP010000219.1:0-25269 GCA_035455165.1 Blastocatellia bacterium | reverse complement strand
CGGACGAGATTCGCCGCTGCGTCACAATCGCCTCGGGGTTGAAAGCCGACCTGGTAGTACTGACCGGCGACTACGTCGCCGACGATCCCGCGGCGGAAGGAGAAGTGGTCCAAGCGCTCGCGGACCTTCGTGCGCCATTCGGGGTTTTCGGCTGCCTCGGCAACCATGAGATCTATACTGAAACCGAGGATTCCATTACACGACTCTTTGCCGCGGAGGGGATTCGCATCCTGCGTCAAGAGCGGGCACCCATTCAATCGCGCGGCGAAATGATGAACCTGATCGGTATCGACTACCAGAGCCTTCGCTTCTCCCGTGATCATGCAGGGCACGAAGTTGAGCGGTATCTCGCGGGGAGCGAAAAACTGGTGATGCCGGACATGGTCAACATCCTTCTGAGCCACAATCCCAACACCTTCGATCGCGCTGCCCAGTTGGGCATTGACTTGACGCTGGCCGCGCACGTCCACGGCGGCCAGGTGTCGCTCGACTTCGTCCAACGGGGCCTCTCCCTCGCCCGCCTGGAGACTCCCTACGTCAGCGGATGGTACGAAAAACCCGGTGGGCAGCTGTACGTCAACCGCGGCATCGGAACCACCGGCTTCCCCATCCGCTTCGGTGCAAGGCCGGAAATTACGGTGTTGGAGTTGACCAGAACCTGACCTGCAGTGTCAGCCCACGAGGATGATCGCGAGTTTGAAGTGGCGATGGGAACCCGGCAGGTTCCGAGACGATGACAACGATGATCAGTTTCTTCAGAGCTCACAAGCGCGTCATCATTTTGTTGTTGGTCTTTGCTTTTTCCGCCTTCCTGCTCATACACCCTGGCGAGTTGGGGCGCTTCTATGCCCTGCTCTTCTTCGCCATCTTCGTTATGCTTTTTGCCAGCCAGTTCTTCTGGATTCGCCGTGTCCTCGAGCTTGGGGAGCGAGTCGTCCCCGGGAAGCCCCGGCGCGCCTGGCTCGCAACCATCGCGGGTGTTGTCTATCTGTTCTTCTTCGCTTACAGCTTCCGCAGCTTTGGAATTGGTCATGTACCCCGCGCCGCCGACCCGAGGTTGCACAGCGTTCTGATTGTAGGGGCTTTCTCGTGGTGGCTGGTCGGGTCGTGGGCGGGCTTCGGCCTAGTTATGGTTTTCTGGACCATAGACCACGCGGCGCGCGCCGCAGCCTGGGTTTACCGTCGCGCGCGCGAGGCTGCGGCAGCTCTCGCCGCCGCTCCCAAGCCTGCTGCCATCTCCCTGCCCTCGCCCGCTCGCCGCCGCTTTCTCGAGCAGACGGCCATTGCGCTAAGCGCCACACCGTTCTTGGCCGCTGCCTATGGGCTTCTCTACGGCCGGCTCGACGTGGAAGTCACTCGCCGGCTCGTCCGGCTGGCGCGCCTGCCCAAAGCCTTCGAGGGCTTTCGTATTGCCCAGCTTTCCGACTTCCACATCAGTCCCTTCATGCCCGTGGACCAAATTCGCCGTTGCGTCACGATCACCAACCAGTTGAAAGCCGACTTGGTCGTGCTGACCGGGGACTATCTCGCCTGGGATCCTGCGGCGCAAGGGGAAGTGGTTCAGGCGCTTGCGGGCCTCAAGGCGCCCTTCGGCGTTTTCGGCTGCCTCGGGAACCACGAAAGCGAACTGCAAGCGGAAGAATCGATCACTCGGTTGTTCGCCGCGCAAGGTATCCGCATAATGCGCCAGGAGCGAGCGCCCATCCAATTGCATGGCGAAACGCTCAATCTCATCGGCGTCGATGACAGCCTCTCGGACTTAAAAGTGGTTGAGCACCTAGTGATGCCGGATACCGTCAACATTCTGTTGATTCACTGGCCCGGCGGCTTCGATCGCGCGGTCGAACTCGGCATCGACTTGGCGCTGGCCGGGCACACTCACGGCGGCCAGATGTCGCTCGAGTTCCTCCGCCGCGGTCTCTCCCTCAGCCGCCTGGAGACTCCCTACGTCAGCGGATGGTACGAAAAAGCCGGCACCCAACTCTACGTCAACCGCGGCATCGGAACCATCGGCTTCCCCATCCGCTTCGGCTCTTCGCCGGAGATTACGTTGTTTGAATTGGTGCAGGGCATCTGAGTCGGAGGCTGTTCAGCAGCAAGCGGAAGATGATTACGGCGCTGCCCTGTGTCCGGGTGACCATGTGCCTCGCACCCGCGGTTGCTTTTAAGGGCTGTTGCTCGCACGATTTCCGGCATGACGACGGCAATGACGATGATCACTTTCTTCAGAGCTCACAAGCGCGTGAGCGTGATCACTTTCTCGTGGGTTGCCTTTTGCGCCTTCTGGCTGATCCCCAATTGGCGCGAGGGGCCCTTCTATTTCCTGGTCTTCTCCGCCGGCTTCGTGATGCTGATTGCCAGCCAACTTTTCTGGATTCACTGTGTCCTCGATCTTGGGGAACGATTCATCCCCGGGAAGCCGTGGCGCGTCTGGCTTAGGATCATCGTGGGCATTGCCTATCTGTTCTTCTTTGCTTATAAGTTCACCCCTTGGGACAGCCCGCGGGGCGATTCGACCCATTTAATGCTGCGGAGCGTTGTGATTGACGGGGCTTGGTGGGTGTGGCTGGTCGGGTCGTTGGTGGGCTTCGGCCTGGTGATGGTTTTCTGGACGGTAGACCGAGCGGGGCGCGCCGCAGCGTGGGTTTACCGTCGCGCGCGCGAGGCTGCGGCAGCTCTCGCCGCCGCTCCCAAGCCTGCTGCCATCGCCCTGCCCTCGCCCGCTCGCCGCCGCTTTCTCGAGCAGACGGCGATTGCGCTAAGCGCCACACCGTTCTTGGCCGCGGCTTATGGGCTTCTCTACGGCCGGCTCGACGTGGAAGTCACTAGCCGGCGCATCCGGCTGGCGCGCCTGCCCAGAGTCTTTGAGGGCTTTCGCATCGCCCAGCTTTCCGACTTTCACATCAGCCCCTTCATGACCGGGGACCAGATTCGCCACTGCGTCACAATCGCCAATGGGTTGAGAGCCGACCTGGTGGTGCTGACGGGCGACTACGTCACCGACGATCCCGCAGCAGAAGGAGCGGTGGTGCAAGCGCTCGCGGGCCTTCGTGCGCCCTACGGTGTTTTCGGCTGCCTCGGCAACCATGAGATCTATACTGAAACCGAGGATTCCATCACGCGACTCTTTGCCGCGGAGGGGATGCGCATCCTGCGTCAAGAGCGGGCACCCATTCAATCGCGCGGCGAAATGATGAACCTGATCGGTATTGACTACCAGAGCCTTCGCTTCTCCCGTGATCATGCTGGGCACGAGGTTGAGCGGTATCTCGCGGGGAGCGAAAAACTGGTGATGCCGGACATGGTCAACATCCTTCTGAGCCACAATCCCAACGCCTTCGATCGCGCTGCCCAGTTGGGCATCGACTTGACGCTGGCCGCGCACGTCCACGGCGGCCAGGTGTCGCTCGACTTCGTCCACCGGGGCCTCTCCCTCGCCCGCCTGGAGACTCCCTACGTCAGCGGATGGTACGAAAAACCCGGCGGGCAGCTGTACGTCAACCGCGGCATCGGAACCACCGGCCCCCCCATCCGCCTCGGCGCAAGGCCGGAAATTACGGTGTTGGAGTTGACCAGAACCTGACCCGCAGTGTCAACGCACGAGGATGATCGCGAGTTTGAAGTGGCCATGCAAATCCGGCAGGCCATGACAGGTGGTCAAGCACCATGCGAATGAGTAGAGAATCTTGACACGGAGTATCCAAGACGAGTATGAATGTCGCAAACTCCATGCTGGCAACTGTTCCGAAACGGCGCACGCCGTGGTGGGCTTGGCTTCTAGCTGCATCTTTCCTCATTTGGTCCGCCTTCGGCTTCTACAACAGTCTCATGGGTGTCGGGGGGCCAGGCGCTGCAGCATCCGATGCTCCTAGCGGAGGCGCCCTGATCGAGGAGGTTGTCCCCGGCAAGCCCATGGAGCAGGCTGGAGTGCGAGCCGGGGACATCGTAATCGCGGTGGATGGGCAGGCCATTCGCAGCGGTCATGACTGGGGTGAGATGGCGTGGCAGTTCGAGCCCGAGAAGCCGTTCGTGCTCACCGTGGAACGCGATAGCCAGCCGATGCAGCTCACCCTGCTCTTCCCACAGCGCCGGGTGTGGGAAATGCGCGACAGCAAGCAGTGGCTGGACTACTTTCTGAGTGCTGCACTTGCACTTCTTTATCTGGCGATGGGGCTGGTGGCATTGTTCGCCCGGCCGCGAGACCCAGGTGCGGTCGCCGGCGCCGTCTTGCTGCTCATGTTCGCAGGCCTTCTGGGACCGGGGAGTGGCGTTGGGACCGCCGCGATGTTCCGGCAGCGGCCCTTCCTTCTGCAAGTACCGGCGTTCGTGATTAGCACGATGTTAGGCGGTTATCTGGTTCTGGTCTTCGCCGCGCTCTATCCCCGCCCGGTGTTCCGGCGCCGCTGGATTCTGCCCGTGCTTCTCTTGCCCGCGCTTCTGGTCATCTTGTACAACGTCTTCCGGCTCTACCACCGGTTCTACATGCCTGCGCAGGCAATCTCTCCGGGGCCTCCCTGGGCATTTCAACTCGCGCTAGCGGTCGAGATGGCCAACATCCTCGTGGGATTGATCATTCTCGCCCTGGGATTTAGACGCCTGAAGGAAGCCCGCGAGCGGCGGAGCATGCGGCGGGTCCTTTTTGCCACCCTGATCAGCTTCGGTGCAATGGTGATCTACTTTTGGCTGCTCTCCTCGGAGCCGAGCTCCCGGGTTCTTCGCCACATATACGAAAGTAAGGCGACTGGCTTCGCGTTCCTGGCTCTCTGGAGTGTCTTTCCAGTTGTGTTCGCGAACGCAGTGCTGCGCACCGCCTCGCGACCTGCAAGCACCATTGCTGACTCTCAGTAACGCCTTCTCTCAGCCCCAGCTCTCCCGTCATCTCCTTCGTCGCCCTCCAAGCCTTCTAAGGTCGACCCCCCTGTACTGCAAGACGAAGAGATCGGCCAGATCACGTTCCGCACCTGCGTGCCGCTCGGATTACCTGTTGTTCCCTCGGGTTTGATTTTGCATAGGTTGGGCGGCTCCACGACCATACCTGCCGGTTGTCCAAGCGTCATATCTTGCACCGTACCGCCCACGTGAATCTCGCAGTCAGAACTGAGCGTGTGAACAGCCGACCTTGCGTTCATCCCGATGCGCATCGTCCGGCTGATACTGTTGTCCGTAGCTAGTTGGTTCAAGAGTACCTCGGATATTGCGAAGTGGAACTGCGGTGCCGCCTCAACCAGAGCAGGTACAATGACGCTGCTGACAATTAAGGTGAGTAAGAACAACCTGACTTGTCGGTGCATACTGATCTCCTTTGCTAACGTTGGAGTTGTAGTACTCAGCCGAAAGTGGGGCAGAAAGAAAATGCGGAAGAATACAACAATAAATATTGGTCGAGATGCTATTGGTTCGTCGTTCCGGACGGGAAAGAAGAGCAAAACGAAACTTTCTACTTCAGATAAATGTTCCATTGAATCAAACTCTTCATCAAATCCGAGAGGAATTTGTATGGAGGGGGTCAGGCCTGAGTTCGTTGACATTTGATCGCCCACCAAAGTACCGAGAGAGGAGACGCTGTGATGAATGTCAAGGAAGTCAAGTCTGACCCCTCCCGATAGTTGAAAGCCCAGGAACACCTTGGTGCACCCCCAGAAAGCCGCGTGGTTGACTTCCCTTCCTTCGCATAATTAGAATCGCCGCCGAACTCAGGGGATATCTCGTGACACTATCTCTTCTCGACTGGTCGGTTATCGCAGCTTACTTTCTGTTCAATCTCGGCATCGGAATCTACTACGCTCGAAGAGCCCGCGGCAGCACAACCGAGTTCTTCCTATCAGGCCGAGACGTGCCGTGGTGGTTGGCGGGCACGTCGATGGTCGCGACAACCTTCGCCGCCGATACGCCCCTCGCAGTCACCGGATTCGTGGCCAAGAACGGCATCGCCGGAAACTGGCTCTGGTGGAACTTCGTGATGAGCGGGATGCTCACCGTTTTTCTATACGCGCGATTGTGGAGACGGGCCGGGGTGATGACCGACATCGAGTTCGCGGAGCTGCGCTACTCAGGCAAGCCGGCCGCGTTTCTGCGCGGGTTCCGCGCGCTGTATCTGGGCCTGCCCATCAACTGCATCATCATGGGCTGGGTCAACCTGGCGATGGTCAAGATCATCGAGACAACCCTCGGCCTCGACAAGCGCGGGGCGGTCATGGTTGTCATTGGGATTCTGATCTTCACCGCGTTTTACACCACGATCTCGGGGTTGTGGGGAGTGCTCGTCACCGACCTCTTTCAGTTCGTCTTGAAAATGGGAATGGTCATCGTGCTCGCTGTTCTGGCTGTCCACGCGGTTGGCGGCATAGATGCCATGAAAACGAAGATCGCGGCTCTGGATGCATCGACCGGTCAGGCGGGTTCGCGTCTCGCATTCTTTCCGGAGCTGGACTCAGTGTGGATGCCGGCGATCACGCTGTTCACCTATCTGGCGGTGAATTGGTGGGCGAGCTGGTATCCCGGAGCCGAACCGGGCGGCGGCGGCTACGTCGCGCAACGCATTTTCTCAGCAAAGGACGAGCGTCACGGGTTGCTTGCGACATTGTGGTTCAACATCGCTCATTACGCGTTGAGGCCCTGGCCGTGGATCCTGACTGCGCTCGCTTCGTTGATTCTGTATCCGGAGCTTGCCGACAAGGAAACGGGCTACATCAGGACGCTGATGGACCCGAATGTGTTTCCTGTCTACCTGAGGGGCTTCATGCTGGCGGCGTTTGCCGCGGCTTATATGTCGACGATCGGAACTCAGCTCAACTGGGGAGCGTCGTATGTGATCAACGATTTCTACAGGCGTTTCGTCAAGCGCGACGGCGGCGAGCGGCATTATGTGATAGCTTCGCAGTTGGTCACGGTGTTGTTGATGATCGTGTCGTTGATCGTGACGTTCTACTTGGAATCGATCGGCGCGGCGTGGAAGCTGCTGCTCGTAACCGGGGCGGGAACCGGAACTGTTTTGTTGCTGCGTTGGTTCTGGTGGCGCATAAACGCGTGGTCGGAAGTGTCCGCAATGATCGCGGCGGCGGGGTGCTCGTTGTTCCTGCAGTTGGTATTGAAGTGGGACAGCGACCGCCCGAAGGATTTCGCGTACTTGATGCTGGTGACCGTTGGCTTCACGACGCTTGTCTGGCTGGCTGTCACAATGCTCACCGCCGCTGAACCCACGAGGACGCTGGTGCACTTCTACAATAAAGTCCGTCCCGAAGGCCCGGGTTGGAACCGAGTGAGAGCCCAGGCCAATGCTCGAGCCTCGAGCGTCACAGGCGGTCTCGCAGGCCAGTTCCTGAACTGGATTCTCGGATGTGTTTTGATATACGCGTTTCTGTTTGGCATCGGCTATCTGGTGTTGGCGGAGACGGTGAAAGGCCTGGCCTATCTGATCGCCGGAATTCTTCTATTCGCGGCGGTCATGCGAAATCTGCGTCGCGCGAGTTGGGAGCCAGCGCCCGATGAAGCGGCCCCAGCGCCCCAGGCCGTGGCGGAGACATAACTTCGACGGAGGGTTAGTGCGTTTCATAAGTAAGATTCTGCTCGCAGCCTTGCTGTTCAGCACTTCGAACGTCTTCTCAGCCAGCGCCGTTCAAAAGCAAAAGGCTAAGCCTGATGTTAAGAACGCCTCCTGGGTTGAGCAGACGCTGGCTTCGATGACGCTCGATGAAAAGGTCGGACAGTTGATCATCCCGGCAGTGGTTGGGATGTTCATGAGCCAGGACAGCGAAGCCTTCCAGCAGATTCGCCGCGATATCACCGAGTTCCACATCGGCGGTTATCACATGCTCGGCGAGGTGAGTATTCTTCACGAGCCGGCCGGCGTGGCTCTGTTGATAAACCACTTGCAGGAGATGGCAAAGCTCCCGCTGTGGATCACCGCGGACTTTGAAGGCGGAGTGGGCCTTCGCTATATCGGGGCAACTCGCTTGCCGCGAGCCATGGCAATGGGCGCGACCCGCAATCCCGAGATGGCCTATCAAGCGGGGCGCATCGCGGCCGAAGAAGCGCGCGCTCTCGGAGTTCAGGTCAACTTCTATCCGGTAGCCGATGTAAACAACAACGCGCGCAATCCCATCATCAACATTCGCTCGTTTGGCGGAGACCCAGCGCAGGTATCGCGAATGGCTCGCGCCTACATCCGAGGCTCGCAGGAGCACGGCGTGATGGCCACGGCGAAGCACTTTCCCGGTCACGGAGATACGTCGGTTGATTCACATCTTGAATTGCCTGTTGTCGACGTCGATCGAGCTCGACTGGACTCGATCGAGTTGCCGCCGTTCCGCGCCGCGATCGAGGAGGGCGTGGGCGGAGTGATGAGCGCGCACATTGCGTTGCCGCAGATCGAACCCGAGAAGCTCCCAGCGACGCTGTCACCGAAGATGCTGACGGGAGTGCTTCGAGGCGAGCTCAAATTCAACGGAGTCATATTCACCGACGCGATGAACATGCAGGGCGTGGCGGCTCATTACCCTGAAGGCGAAGCCGCGGTTCGCGCGGTAAAGGCGGGCGCGGATGTCGTGCTCTATCCGCCGAGCGTGGAGAAGGCCTTTGTTGCCATCAAGCACGCGGTCGAAGCGGGCGAGATCAAAGAATCGCGCATAGACGAATCGGTGCGGCGAATACTGACCGCAAAGGCGAAGCTTGGGCTCGATCGGGAGCGCCTGGTCGACATCAACAAGCTGGATCGGGTGCTTGGCAGCAGCGAGCACCAGCGTACGGCGCAGCAGATCATCGAGAACGCGATCACTCTCGTACGCGACAAGAGGAGTGTCTTGCCGTTGAAGTTGACACCTGAACAGAAGGTGCTATTCATCACGATGGTCGACAACAACGAAGGGTGGCGGGACGGAGTGCCCGGGCGCGCGTTCTTCGACGGGCTGGTCAAGCGTCACCCGAGGTCGCTGAGAGTTTACGTGAGCGACAAGACCTCGCCGGGCGAGCTCGAGCTGATCAAAAAGCTGGCGGCCTTCTCGGACGTTGTGATCGTCAATGGTTTCATTCGAGTCGCCTCGTTTAAAGGTTCGGTCGATATGAGCGAAGGCGAGATCAACTTGCTCAAGTATCTTTCCGCGCTCGATAAGCCGTTCGCGTTTGTGCTTTTTGGCAGTCCGTACTTGCTGTCATTCGTGCCCGAGCTTCCGACTTACATTCTCGCTTACGAGTATTATCCCGCCGCCGAAGAAGCCTCATTAAAGGCGGTGCTTGGCGAGATCGAATTCAAGGGCAGGCTTCCGATTGAGCTGCCCGGCTTTTACCCGATCGGCCACTCGGCAGCAAGAGTCAAGCAATAGACCTCGCGCAGAGGCAAGCGAGGGAGGTAGTAGACGACTAACAATCCGGGGGGTTACGGCACTCATTGGCGTGTCAAAGCACACTATCTAGCTGCCGAGAGGAGATTAACTGAATGGCCGCTGCTCGCGGATCGCAGAAAGTCGTCGTCGTCACCGGGGACGTAACCATGGACTGGAACCTCGCGCGCACACAGCGATCCGATGGTCGCGGGGCATCGTGGAATGCCGATGACTGCACGCGCACGTACTGGCAGCGCGGCGGCTCCGCCCTGGTTGCGGATCTGGTCGAGGCAGTCGCTGACGAGTTCAAAAGGAACGGAAAACCGGTCTATTCCATTCGGCAGACCGGCGCGCCCCGCAAAAACGTCCTGCCCGGCGATCCTCGATATCATCACTCGCACGCGATGTGGTCTCTGTTTAGTTACGATGAAAAGAGGGCTCGCGACAAGGACAAGCCAAAAGGCGCGTGGCGAGTCAGCGAGTTTCTCGGTCTCGACCGATGCGCCGCCGACTGCGCGCCGGAGGGTGCGGGCTGGCGGCACGTGGTCGACGACACCCCGGCCCAGATCGTAGTGCTTGACGATGCGGACCTGGGCTTTCGGAGACTTCACGAACTGTGGCCAAAGTCAGTTACCTCCGGGAAAGGCGAGCCATGGATCGTGCTTAAGATGGCGCGGCCAGTTGCCCAGGGCGAGTTGTGGGAGCATCTGCACAAGACGCGCGCCGATCGATTGATCGTCGTGATGACGGTCAACGATCTCCGACTGACTGAAGTACAGATCAGCCGCGAGCTTTCCTGGGAACGCACGGCTCAAGATCTTGCCTGGGAGCTTGTGTACAATCCGAAGCTTAACGCGCTCTCGCATTGCGCGCACGTGGTGGTCTCGTTCGAGACGGCCGGCGCCTTCCTCCTATCGCGTGAACCTGACCCCCGGGCAGCCGGCGCCGCTCATTCGAGCAAGTTGTTTTTTGACCCGGCGGTGATCGAGGGTGAGTGGACCGCCAACCACAAAGGCAAGATGATCGGGTACACGTCTTGTCTTACCGCTGGTATCGTGCGGCAGTTGATGGTGTCCCAGGAGGACCCGGACATCGACGCCGGAGTAAGAGCGGGGCTCGCCGCTATGCGCACTCTTCACCTCGAGGGCTACGGTGTGCGCGGTTCGACCGCGCCGGAGGCTGCGCTCGCCTTCCCGATCGAGACCATAGCTGCCGCGCTGGCAAAAGACTCCGACAAGTTCGCGGTAGCCAGGGTGCAGGGCCCGTCCTCGTCGGAGACCGGATTCTGGACAATCCTCGAGGATCGTTACTCGGGCACACTCGAGTCCGTTGCGGAGCAGATCGTCAAAGACGGAGCCGGCGACGCCTTGCGGGGGGTGCCGCTCGGTCAGTTCGGCAAGCTGCTGACGGTAGACCGCCGTGAGATCGAGGGTC
Organism: Blastocatellia bacterium; assembly: GCA_035455165.1. Classification (GTDB taxonomy): domain Bacteria; phylum Acidobacteriota; class Blastocatellia; order UBA7656; family UBA7656; genus Onstottus_A. The sequence goes on along the minus strand of DATIFP010000219.1, from coordinate 14,518 downwards.
TTCGCAGCGTCCGTACGCTGGTGGCCGAGTACTGCCGCAAACAGCGACAGAAGCGCCCGCTGTCGATAGCCGTCTTCGGCGCTCCCGGCTCGGGCAAATCTTTCGGCATCGTCGAAGTTGCAAAGTCGCTGCTGCCCGATGAGATCGAAGTGCTGGATCAGTTCAACCTGTCACAATTCCGGCGCTCGGACGATCTCCTTGACGCTCTGCATCAGGTGCGCGACGCGGGTCTGTCGGGGAAGATACCCCTTGTCTTTTGGGATGAATTTGACGGCGAGCTGGAAGGAGCGCCGCTGGGTTGGCTTCGTCATTTTCTGGCGCCGATGCAGGACGGACGCTTTCAACAGGGTCAGATCAGTCATCCGATTGGCCGCGCGATTTTCGTGTTTGCCGGCGGCACCAGCGAGACAATGGAGGAATTCTGCGGCGACTTATCCAGCGACAACGCTCGCAATGCAAAGAAGCCGGACTTCGTGAGCCGGCTCAAAGGCTACGTCAACATCCTCGGCCCAAACCGGCAGACGACCGGGGCCGAGGACCGGCACTACATCCTGAGGCGCGCGATCCTGCTCAGGTCTATCCTGGCGAGGGATGTCAAACATCTCATCGATGAAAACGGCACTCTCAACATAGACGACGGCGTGCTGCGCGCAATGCTCTACACGGAGAAATACAGACACGGCGTTCGCTCGATCGAATCGGTCATTGCGATGAGCCAGCTCGGGGATAAACGCAGGTTCGAACGCTCGTGTCTGCCAGCCATCGATCAGCTGGATCTGCATGTCGATGCCGACGACTTCCAGAGAGTTGTTGACAAGATTGAGATCGAGGGAGAACTTCTAGAAAAGCTCGCTCGATATGTGCACGATGTTTTCAGACAACAGCTCAGGTTGGACGGATACAAGTGGGGCAGAATTACCGATGACAAGCGAAAGACCCACAGCTCGCTCGTGGACTTTGACAGCCTTCCGGATGACGAACAGGAACAGAACCGAAGCAAGGCAAGCGACATTCCGAGTGATCTCGCGGTTGCCGGATACGCAATCAAACCGGCGCGGTCAAACGAGCCCCGTTTCAACTTTCCCGACGTCGATCTGGAACTGCTCGCCGAAATGGAGCACGATCGATGGATGAAGGCAAAGATCAAAAGCGGATGGCGATGGGGAAGAACAACTGACAAGCCCAGGAGAATTCACAAGGACATCCTGCTGTGGCGCTCAATGACCGACGTCGAGAAGGCGTCCCGGTACGCAGCGGCGGAGCGGGCCGCAATCGGTAAAGCGGTATTACCTGACAAGGAAAAGGAAAAGGATCGCATTTTGATCCGAGGAATTCCGAGGATACTCGCTGAAGCAGGCTACACTATCGTCAAAATTGGGAATCGAAATTGATTCGCATTGGAGTAACGGGACATCGCGTGCTCGCGGAGCCGGGCAAGATCGACGCCGGGGTTGAGGCCGCGCTCCGCCGAATCGAGCAGTCGTTCCCGGGCGAGACGTTTGTCATCAACTCGGCGCTCGCGGAAGGAGCGGATCGCATCGTCGCTCACCACGTACTTGGGCGGCTGGGCTCCCGCCTGGTTGTCCCTTTGCCGCTCACTGAATCCGAATACGTGAAGGACTTCCCTTCGGAGGCCTCACGCGCGGAGTTCTCAAGTCTGCTGAACCGCGCCGACGAGATCGAAGTGATGCCCCCGGCCGCCACTCGAGAGCAGGCCTATGAGGCCGCGGGTGAGTTTGTGCTGAGGAACTCGGACGTTTTGATAGCTGTTTGGGACGGTCAGCTTGCTCAGGGAACGGGCGGGACCGGCGACATCGTGTCGCGAGCGAGAAAACAAAAGATGCCCATCGCGTGGGTGCATGCAGGCAATCGCGAGCCGGACAGCCTTCGCCCCACGACGCTCAATGATGAGCAAGGGTCCGTGACCTTCGAGAACATGTAACCGCGTGTCTTCCTGACCTGGCCCGCAAGCTCGAGACTTGGCTGGAAATTCCCTTACCCGTTCCCCGCCGCGGCATAGGCTATGACTTGTTCTGAACGAAGCGACCGCCGGAACTGGATTGACCGCGCGCCTGCTCTCAAACACAATTCCCTGGTGCCTGAATATCAATTTGAGGGGAAGCTGCGCAACCGCGCCGATCAATTAATCCGGGAACTCGTTTCTGTCGGCATCGACGCTTCGATAGTCGACGGCTCTGCGAGGGACTACTCGGTCAAGGTCTCTATCTGCAAAACGGGCACGAACATTGGCAACGTCGTCGTCTACTATCGGCCTAAATCTGATACCTTCTCGATGAGCACTCACGAACTGAAAGACAAATCGATGGTGCCCACCCTGGAAAGGGCCTGGCATGGCGCCCCTGACAGTGTCCAAGCCCGGTCTTCGGGGTTCGAGGTCTACGTGGACGGCTCCTACTCTGGAGGCGTGACGGGTTACGGCGTAGTGATACTTGAAAACGGAGCGGTGGTTGACGAGCTCTACGGAGCGGTGGACCCGGCCGAAGTGAACGGTACCTATCAAGTAGCAGGCGAGCTTGCTGCTGTGAAAGAGACCTTGAAGTGGTGCCGAGCACACTCCGTCGATGAGGTCTCGATCTACTACGACTATCTTGGTATCGAAAAATGGGCGACTGGCGGCTGGCGAGCCAAGCAGCAGCTCACGCAAGAGTACGCGCGTTTCGTTCGAGAGTCAGGAATCAAGGTTCACTGGCACAAAGTTGGCGGGCACACCGGTAATCGCTGGAATGATCGGGCGGACGCCTTAGCCAGGAAAGGAACCGGCTCGGCATCTCCCGCTGGCGGCGAGGATCTCCTCTGTGAATTGCTCGAGCGAACAGACGCCTGGATCGAGTTCCTGATGGTCAGGGGTATCGAGGCGTGCTTCGACCAAGTCTACAACGAGCAGTTCGCTCGAGTGTTCATCATCAGCGAAGACAAGCCTGTCGGGACCTTCGACCTGTACAACACCAGGAAAAAGAAGTTCTCACCTTACCTGCACAACTTTCGCGACGACGATCTCAAGCTTCGAATCGAGACGCTCTGGCGAGAATTCGTCGCGTCGCGAGCGGCTTCGTGATCGCACTTTTGTTTTCCACCGCCCTCAGGCGGAAGCAGCGGGGTTTGTAGTCCCGGAGCGGGCTTCGTAGTTCCGCCTTCAGGCGGAGTATTGCTGAAGCGCGACAAAATCCTGCCTGAAGGCGGAACTACGAACACGGAACTACGAACACCCGCGGCGAAGGAGACCGCATTCACCCCATCAACCCAGCATATTTGTCCGCCAGGGGCAAGACTGAGTCCCGATCGGCGGGCGGCAGCATGAAAATCGCCCGCTCGACTCCCTCGCTTTCCAGGTTGTCGATTGCCGCACGCTCCGGATTAGCTCCGAAGATAGATATCGAGATGCTCTTCGGATCCCGGCCCGCGGCGGCGGCGCGTTGACGCAGGTTGGCTACCTTCTCCGACAAGTTCGCCAGACGATAACCGATCGGCATCCATCCGTCACAGAACTCGATCACACGGTCGAATGTCTTCGGTCCGTCGCCACCCATCAGAACTGGCGGGTGAGGCTTCTGCACCGGCTTCGGATAGGACCAGATCTTATCAAAGTTGACGAACTCGCCGTGGAATTCGGCTTCGTCTTTTGTCCAGATTTCTTTCATCGCCAGCACTCGTTCTCGAATTGCTCGCCACCTTTTCTTGAAATCCATTCCGTGGTTTTCCATCTCTTCAGCGTTCCACCCGCCCCCTATTCCAAAGATGAATCGCCCGCCCGAGAGCATATCGAGACTGGCGACTTCCTTGGCAGTAGTGATCGGATCACGCTCGATGACCAGGCAGATGCCGGTCGCCACTCGAAGCCTCGTGGTGGCGAGCGCTGCAGCGGTCAATGCAACGAAGGGATCGTAGGTGTGCGAATACTCCTTCGGCAGATCGCCACCCGCGGGGTACGGGGTGCGGCGGCTTACGGGAATGTGAGTGTGCTCGGGCAGCCAAAGCGATTCGAAGCCCCGCTGCTCGAGCTCGCTGGCCAGCTCGTCGGGCCGAATCGCATAGTCCGTGGAAAACATTGCTACTCCGTAAAGCATCGAAAGCCCTCCTGGGTCGAGAATCGAAAGAGCCTGCATGATAACCAGCGGTCCGTGCGGTTGCCAGCGGGGGGATGCAATCTGCGGCGGCCGCGAGCAAATGTCATCTCTAGTGAGAGCAGCGGAAAATCAAAGCGCCGCCGGTTGCGAAACACGGCGAATTAAGATGGTGAGCGGCGCAGTTCAGGTCCTGTGACAGCGGTCACGGCGAACCGTGATGACTGTCATAGTTTTGACCCCTTCACCATGGCTAGACTGAATTTGGAACAAGCCCTCGTCTCGTGAGCTTGTGTTCGCGGGATCGGAGAAGGTCCGGCAAAAGCACCGGGCCGAGGAGGTGACAGAATGAAAAGTTTGCGGCTTATGACCTTGATCCTCGCCGCGGTGTTGATTTCTACCGGCGCGCTTGCTGCCACTGCCGCCCCGGCGGACAAAGAGATGGCGGTGGTGGATCTTCCGGACAAGACTGTTCTCGTAAAGAGTGTGCTCCAAGGCAAGTACATCTTTCTCCACGACGACTCAAAGATGGGGAAAGGTGAACCCTGTTTTTACGTGTACGAGTACAGCCAGGACCAGGCGGGTCAACCAGAGGTTCGGCCCGACAAGCTGGTCGTATCCTTCCACTGCCAGCGAGTACAACATGAGAAGGCGACTCATATAGTGCTGACTTACGGAATGACAGGCAGTGGAATGTTCGAGCTACGAGAAATTCAATTCGCGGGAACCACCGAAGGGCACCGGGTGCCCTAGGTGAATTGGCTATGGCCTCTCGCGTCGTGCGTCAAGCGGGGAGCACGGCGTGAGGGGACAGAAGGTGGAGAGCCATGCTCTTAGGGCACGGCTCTCCGCTGAACTCTGACCCAGATTACGAGTCTCCCTTCGACCCAGCCAGGGCCTGATCTGTCGCGGGCAACGCGCGGCAGGGTGTCGATTGCGCGTCTGTGACTGGGGCTTTCCACCAAGCGGATGGGGAACTTTCCGCAACGTCTGCCCTGACACTCAGACCTTTCTCCTTTAGAGTGTAGGCCTTAATGTACGGCATCTGTATTGCTGTGACCATCACATTGAGTTTGAAGACTATCTGAAGTCGGATGGACCAGGGCGCAACTGGGGCGCCACTGGGTATCGGAGGGAATATGCAGTCACCATACGGCTTAGAGATCAGTGACAGTTGCAGTACCTGCGCGATCCGTTCCGGCGGTTACTTCTGCAACTTCGAACCCGAGTTGGTGAAGGCGTTCGAAGCGCTCAAGTATGCAACCGTGTTCCCGAAGGGGGCGGTGTTGTTCGTCGAAGGGCAGTCTCCGCGCGGGGTGTTCATGTTGTGCAGCGGTCGAGTCAAGCTTTCAACCTGTTCAAGCGACGGCAAAGCAATCATTACCAGAATCGCCGAAGGTGGAGAGGTACTGGGTTTGAGCGCGGCAGTTTCCGGGAAGCCCTATATGGTAACGGGTGAGACACTGGTTCCCTGTCAGGTCAACTTCATAAAGCGCGATGATTTCCTGAAGTTCTTGAAGGACAACGGAGCTGCTTGCCTTCGCGTCGCGGAACACTTGAGCAACAACTACCATTTCGCGTTCGAGCAAGTGCACTCGCTGGGTTTGTCACACTCGGCGGCCGAGAAACTCGCCAAGCTGATGCTTGAGTGGGTCGCCAAGAACGGCAGAGAGACGGACAAGGGAATCACGCTCAAGATGACGCTCACTCACGAAGAGATCGCGCAGTTGATCGGCACATCGCGCGAGACCGTAACTCGGCTGCTCGGACTCTTTAAGACCAGACAACTGATCCACGTTAAGGGCTCGACCCTGACTATCCGCAATAAGCTTGCGTTGATGTCGATGGTCAGCTCCTAAACGCAACAAATAACTGAGTTTGTCCCGCCAATACACCCCTCGTTGTGACGACCGTCACTGCGAGCCGTGACATCGGTCATAGCTTTCACCCCCCTGAATGAGCGAAAGTAGCCTCGAACGGCATATTCTGCCGCGAGACCCGTAAGGCCGCTCGAATTGGGTAGGCGCTTGAATGGCGCAACGGGAGTATCGAAGTGGCTTATGCAATAGGAAGAGTGCACCTGGAGGCCGTCCGCGCCTCGCTGGAATGCGCAAATCAAAACGCCAGTCCTGACGCCGATTTTGCTGCTTTGATGAGGGCGGCTATGATTGGGCACACCGGGGCGGTACGCACGCTCCTCGATCGCGGCATCCCGGTCGATGCTACAGACCAAAACAAGCGTACACCTCTGATGGAAGCCGCTTTCGGGGGTCACATCGGCACCGTCGAAGAGCTGCTGGACAGAGGAGCTAACGTCAATGCCCAGGATGTGGACGGCTGGACGGCGCTAATGGAAGCAGCCGAAAAGGGACGTGCTGATGTCGTGAGGACCCTGCTTGCCCACGGCGCAGACGCCAGCATGAAGAACAAGAATAGTTGGACGGCGCTAAAAACAACCGCTAAATGCAACATCGAGCTCACACGACTCCTCCGACATGCCGGCGCTGAGTGATCGCGCGCACAGGTCGCGGCACAGCATTCTCATTAAACACGCGGTGTACATCAAATAGGGGAATATTTCATGCACCGCGAGCAAGCAACGATCGACGGCAATGAAGCCGCGGCTTACGTAGCATTCAAAACCAACGAAGTCATCGCGATCTATCCCATAACACCTTCCTCGCCAATGGGAGAATTTGCCGACGCGTGGTCGGCTTCGAAGGAGAGAAATATCTGGGGGATGGTCCCCGTCGTGCGCGAGTTGCAATCCGAAGGCGGCGCGGCTGGCAGCGTGCACGGCGCCCTGCAGAGCGGCGCTCTTACCACCACCTTCACCGCCAGCCAGGGCCTGCTGCTGATGATCCCAAACCTGTTCAAGGTTGCCGGCGAGCTGACCAGCACGGTCTTTCATATCGCCGCCCGCGCGGTCGCGACTCACGCTCTGTCGATCTTTGGCGACCATAGCGACGTGATGGCAACGAGGACCACCGGCTGGGCAATGCTTTTTTCTAATTCGATTCAGGAAGTCATGGACTTTGCGCTCATTTCCCAGGCTGCTACGCTTCGAGCGAGAATCCCCTTCCTTCATGTCTTCGACGGCTTTCGCACTTCACACGAGGTGATGAAAATCGACAAGCTCTCCGACGACGACATCCGCCGAATCATAGACAAGGATCTTGTGCGCGCTCATAGAGAACGGGCGCTCACGCCCGAGCGCCCGGTAGTGCGTGGCACGGCACAAAATCCCGATGTGTTCTTCCAATCGCGAGAGCGAGCGAATCTCTACTATCAACAAACCCCGGCTACTGTTCAGGAAGTCATGGATTCGTTTGCTTCTCTGGTTGGCAGGCGCTACCACCTCTTTGACTACGTCGGCGCGAAGGACGCCGAGCGGGTCATAGTGCTCATGGGTTCCGGCTGCGAGACCGCCGAAGAGACTGTACGCGCGCTTCGCGAACGCGACGAAAAGGTTGGTCTGATCAAGGTTAGATTGTACCGGCCTTTTTCCCCCGAGCACTTTCTGAAGGCCTTACCTCCAACCGTCAAGAAGATCGCGGTCCTCGATCGAACCAAGGAGCCGGGCGGCCCCGGCGAGCCTTTGTATCAAGACGTAGTCACCGTGATCGCCGAAAGCCTGATGCGAGGCGACTCTGCGCTTGAGCAGGCGCCTCGCATTGTTGGGGGGCGATACGGACTCGCTTCCAAGGAATTCACACCGGCAATGGTCAAGGGTGTCTTCGACGAGCTGCAGAAGAAAGACCCCAGGAACCATTTCAGCGTCGGAATTGTCGACGATGTCACCTTCAACAGCATCGATTACGACGCGAGCTTTAGCACGGAGCCCGACGACGAGGTTCGAGCCGTCTTCTGGGGCCTCGGTTCGGACGGAACCGTGAGCGCAAACAAAAACTCGATCAAGATTATAGGCGAAGAGACCCCGAATTACGCGCAGGGCTACTTCGTGTACGACTCGAAGAAATCGGGAGCCGTCACGGTCTCGCATCTTCGTTTCGGCCCGCGTCCCATCCAGAGCGCCTACTTGATTCAGCGCGCCAACTTCGTCGCCGTTCATCAGTTCAATTTCCTGGAGCGCTACGACGTGCTCGCCCTCGCGCAGCCTGGGGGCACTTTTCTGTTGAACAGTCCGTACCCCGCGGACGAAGTATGGGATCATCTCCCGCGCGCCGTTCAAAAACAGATTATCGACAAGCATCTCAGGTTCTATGTCATCAATGCCTACGAAGTAGCCAGAGAAACTTCCATGGGCGTGCGTATCAACACGATCATGCAGACGTGCTTTTTCGCCATCAGCGGCGTACTACCTCGCGATGAAGCAATCCAGAAAATCAAAGACTCGATCAAGAAGACCTACGGCAATCGCGGCGAAGCGGTCGTGAAACAGAACTACAAGGCAGTCGACGCCGCGCTCGACCACCTCCACGTGGTTGATACGCCGTCGCGCGTCACGAGCGAATTTGATCGCGCACCGGTTGTTCCGGCTCGCGCTCCGGAGTTCGTTCAAAAGGTGACCGCGCCGATCATTGCTGGTCTGGGCGATACCCTGCCGGTGAGCGCGTTTCCAGTTGACGGGAGTTATCCGGTTGGAACGGCCCAATGGGAGAAGCGCAACATCGCTCTTGAAGTCCCGGTATGGGAGACGGATCTGTGCATTCAGTGCGGCAAGTGCGTGCTGGTGTGTCCGCATTCGACCATCCGCGCGAAGGCGTTTGATACCTCGCTGCTGGCCGCGGCGCCGGACAGCTTCAAGCATATGCCCGCGAAGTGGCGTGAGATGAAGGGTCATAGCTATTCGATTCAGGTTGCCGTTGAGGATTGCACCGGGTGCCGCCTGTGCGTCGAAGTCTGCCCGGCCAAGGACAAGAGCAATGTCTCGCGCAAGGCGCTCAACATGCATCCGCAGGAACCGCTTCGCGGACGCGAGCGCATAAATTGGGACTACTTCCTGACGCTGCCGGACAGACCCAAGGGGGAAGGACTACGGTTCAACACGATCAAGAACGTTCAGCTCCTTCAACCGTTGTTTGAGTTCTCGGGAGCGTGTTCGGGTTGCGGCGAAACGCCGTACATAAAGCTGGTGACTCAGCTCTTCGGAGATCGAACAATCATTGCCAACGCAACAGGCTGCTCGAGCATATACGGCGGGAATCTGCCAACGACGCCCTATACCATCAACAGCGAAGGGCGCGGACCGGCCTGGAGCAACTCACTGTTCGAGGACAACGCGGAGTTTGGCCTCGGTATGCGTCTGGCGCTGGACCACCAGCAGGCTTACGCCCGCGAACTCATCGAACGGCTGCACTCGCAAGTGGGCGGCGCGCTGACAAGTTGTCTTCTCGGCACGGATCAATCCACTGACGAAGGGATCAATATCCAACGCGAGTGTGTGGCTGCGCTCAAGGCGAAGCTCCGCGACTCTACGGAGCCGGAAGTGCGCGACCTGCTGTCGGTGTGCGACTCGCTGGTCAAGAAGAGCGTTTGGATAATCGGCGGCGACGGATGGGCTTACGACATCGGGTACGGCGGACTCGATCACGTTCTGGCGAGCGGACAAAACGTCAACGTGCTCGTGCTCGATACTGAAGTCTACTCGAACACCGGCGGCCAGGCCTCGAAGGCTACTCCGTTGGGAGCGGTGGCGAAGTTTGCCGCCGGCGGCAAGGCGACCCCAAAGAAAGACCTCGGCCTGATGGCGATACGCTACGGGAACGTTTACGTCGCCCAGGTGGCGATGGGAGCAAATGACATTCACACCCTGAAGGCGATCCTCGAAGCCGAGTCCCACGAGGGGCCTTCGTTGATCATTGCCTACAGCCATTGCATTGCCCACGGCATAGACATGTCGAAGGGAATGAACCAGCAAAAACTTGCAGTTGAGTCGGGCCACTGGCCGCTGTATCGCTACGACCCCAGGCTTGCGTTAGAAGGAAAGAACGGCTTTCAGTTGGATTCAAAAGAGCCGAGCTTGCCGCTTAAAGACTACCTCTATACCGAGGGGCGGTATCGCATCCTCCAGCAAAGCGACCCGGCTGCGGCCAAGTATTTACTTGGCCGCGCCCAGCAGGGGGCGACCGACCGGTGGAAGTATTACCGGCAGCTGGCCGGGATGGATGGCAATGCGTGAAACGTGATGCGTGATGCGTGATCGGATACTGATGTGGTGATAAGACAAGCGAACAAACACACATCGCCCATGCGAATCACGCATCACGTTTCACGAATCACGCGACGAGGTTGGTGAACAGGATCGCGCAGAAGGAGGCCTCCACATGGACATGCAGACCGACTACCTGGGGCTGACTCTCAAGAATCCCATCGTGCCGTCGTCATCGCCGCTTTCGCACAGCGTCGACGGCATTCGACGCCTTGAAGACGCCGGCGCCTCGGCCGTGGTGATGTATTCGCTTTTTGAAGAGCAAATAACGACCGAAAGCTTTTACCTCGACTACTATTTGAGCCACGGCACCGACAGCTATGCCGAGTCGCTCAACTACTTTCCCGAGATGCAGAACTACAACGTCGGACCGGATGAGTACCTCGAATTGATACGGCGCGCGAAAGAAGCCGTTATGATTCCCATCATCGGCAGCCTGAACGGGACTTCGACCGGCGGATGGATCGACTACGCTTGCAGAATCGAGGAAGCGGGCGCCGACGCGCTGGAATTGAATGTTTACTACATACCGACCAGCACGTACTTGATGGGCTCCGAAGTCGAATACATCTACACCGACATCCTGCACGATGTTAAGAAGGCTATCGAGATCCCGGTTGCGATGAAATTGAGTCCGTATTTCAGCTCGACGGCAAATATAGCGCAGCGGCTTGGCGACGGAGGCGCGGACGGGCTGGTGTTGTTCAACCGCTTCTACCAACCCGACTTCGACCTTGAAAAACTCGAAGTCGTCTCCCGCCTGGTGTTGAGCGACTCCGACGAGCTGCGGCTGCCGCTGTGTTGGGTGGCGCTATTGTACGGACGGGTGGACGTCGATTTCGCCATCACCAGCGGAGTGCACACATATCAGGATGCGCTCAAGGCCCTGATGGCCGGCGCCAGGGTGGCAATGATGGCGTCAGAGCTGTTGCAGAACGGCATCGGCCGGATCGGGGAAGTGCTCGAAGAGATGAAGCATTGGATGGAAGAGCACGAATACAGTTCGGTCAAACAGATGATCGGGAGCATGAGCCAGCAGCACGTGGTTGAGACGGCGGCATTCGAGCGGGCGAACTACATGAAGATGCTGGCTTCATATCCCCCGGTGCTCAGCTAACCGGCATCCTCGTTCTTTCTAATATTTACAAGGAAGTTGTGACGGCTGTCACAACGGTGCGTGACACCGGTCATAGCCCCGTTTGGCGGGAATCCTTTATAGTGGCCGTGCGGTCGAAAAACCGTGATCGCCTGGCAGTGGCGGGTGCTCTGATAGCCCGAAGCAGGCGCGGCCCAAGAGGCAAATTCAGGAGGAATAATCATGAAGAGACTTCTTTTTGCAGCATCGATGCTGGCGGCGGTGATGATGACCATTGGGGCATTCTCGACGCAAGCCACGACGGAGACGAAGAAAACCGAGAGAGCGACGATTCAGTTCAACGAGCCCGTCAAGCTCTTGAACGTGTTCCTGAAAGGTGAATACACGTTCGTGCACGACGAGGAGAAGATGGCAAAGGGCGAAGACTGCACTTATGTCTATAACGCCTCGGGCAAGTTGATTGTGTCGTTTCACTGTATTCCGGCACAACGAGCGGAGGCGAAGAATTTCCGAGTTCTGACTGTACAACAAGACCGTACCTACGGACCACGTGAAATCAAGGAGTATCAGTTCGCCGGCAGCACGGAAGCGCATCAGGTTCCATAACCGGCAAAGGGCCTCTTGGACAGAGCCGCGGGCTTGATGGTGATCCAATGAGTCCAACGCCGCAGTCCTCGCTCCTGCAGCCGGCAAGGCTGCAGGAGCCTCTGGTTCACGAATAAGAGCCGGCAGTTACTCAGCGCGCACGAAGGAAGGAGAAGCGTTATGAGTCACGATGATCGGGACACTCTTGAGGTGTTGAAAGCCGAATTGGATTTCATCGAGAAGGGCGGCTACGGGCGCTCGGTCAAGACACCGTGGCAGCCAACCTCGATCTTTCAAGACTCCCCGAGTTGTTTGAACTTCGCGGATCCGGAACGGATCCACCCATGCGAGGAATGCCTCCTTATCGACTTCGTCCCGCCGGAGGCCCGGCTGGAAAGCGTGCCTTGCCATCACATCCCGGTGACCGCCGAAGGTAAGACAATCGACGAACTCGAGTGGAACGAGAATCAGGCCGCTATGGAAGAAACCATGAAGTCCTGGCTTCGCAGCGCCATCGCGAAACTCGAGGGAGCCCGTGCCAGTCATAACGGGGCCTAACCCTCTGCGGGATGGAGTTCGAGACGGTCACGGGTTTCGGTCTTGAGCCGGCGGACGATTGGAGGTGAGCGATGACCGTCGAGATTTACGTTATTCTAGTGATCGCCCTGCTGGCGGCGTGTTACCTCCTGGTCCCACCCATCGCTGGCGCCTTTGTCAGGTACAGGGGCAAACGATTGATCACTTGTCCTGAGACCCGCAAGCCGGCCGCGGTTGATGTCGATGCGACACACGCCGCGCTCACCGCTCTCACCGGGCATCCCGATCTTCGCTTGAAGACTTGCACGCGCTGGCCCGAACGCCAGGACTGCGGGCAAGAGTGCCTTCTCCAGGTCGAGCTGTCGCCCGAAGACTGTCTGGTTCGCCACATCCTGACCAGTTGGTATGAAGGCAAGCACTGCGTGTGGTGCGGGAGGAAGTTTGGCGCGATCCAATGGTCGGATCATAAGCCGGCGCTCCTATCCGAGGACGGCAAGTCGCTTGAATGGCAAGACGTGGCTCCTGAAAAGATACCCGATGTGTTGGCGACGCACTTTCCGGTCTGCTGGGATTGTCACATAACGCGGACCTTCTGCCGGGAGCATCCCGAGATGGTAGTGGATAGATCTTACGTGAGCGCGGGCGTTCATCGAGAGATGCAACGCTAGTTGATCGCGAGATGCGGGCGCGGGCGTCGTACGGGACATCTGTTTAGGATCCCTGGTGGGAACTTTGAGCTGCTGGCTATATTGAACTGCACTCACTATGAGTTGATGTTGTGCTTGGCTCCTGATCGATGGCCACTCACATTTCATCGACCGGGCTCTTTATCCCCCTTGCTCCCTTATTCATTACGTGCGTATAGACCATGGTCGTATTGAGATCCTTGTGTCCGAGCAGTTCTTGCACGGTTCGGATGTCGTAGCCCGATTCGAGCAAGTGAGTCGCAAAGCTATGTCTGAAGGTATGGCAGCTTCCGGGCTTTGAGATGCCGGCTCGGAACATTGCGGATTTGACGCTCCTTTGAAGTACATCTTCATTGATATGATGGCGCACTTCCTGTTTCGACTCGGAATGCCAACACCGCTTTGACGAAGGAAAGACATATTGCCAGCCCCACTCCAATCCCGCATTTGGATATTTCCGATCGAGCGCGAAGGGCAGCGTAGCCCTCCCGCAACCCTCGAGCAGATCGCGCTCATGCAGGGCCTTCACCTTCTCCAGATGTTTGGTTAGAGGCTCCCTTAATGAATTTGGCAGAACGGTAACGCGATCCTTGCTCCCTTTTCCGTCTCTCACGATGATCTGCCCGTAGCCAAAGTCAACGTCCTTTACGCGCAGTCTGAGGCATTCGGTCAATCGAAGACCGGCGCCGTAGAGCAAACTGGTCATAAGCCATTTGGTACCCTCGAGGTTTAGAAGAATTGACTGAACCTCTTGTCGAGTAAATACGACGGGCAATCTGGAGGGGCGTTTTGCTCGATGAATGTTATCGATCCAATCGAGGTCCTTCTTCAAAACCTCGTTGTATAGGAAAAGGATGGCGCTCAATGCTTGATTCTGGGTTGAAGCGCTGACCTTTTTGTTGACTGCAAGGTGCGTAAGAAAAGAGGCGATCTCCGCTTCGGCCAGATCGTTTGGATGGCGTTTGTTATGAAAGAGGATGAACCGCTTTATCCAATTCCAATAGGCCTCTTCTGTTCTGAGGCTGTAGTGTTTGAGACGAATGACGGCGCGGACTTGATCGATTAGTTTTGGCTGGCTCACGGACAAACCTCGTCTGCGGTCTATCCAGGAAGGGTGCACAGGCAAACATTGATATATTTGATCATGGGTCTATAGTCAACTTGTATAGGTTGCCTAACGGTCGGTATTATTGCACCGCTCTTAGGATCTCGACTTCATGTTAGACGTCAGCACGCAAAGTCGGCACTTGATGACGGGTCAATAGTGAATACGGCAGACAATTCAAAGCGACAGAGAATAGACCATCAGGGGCTTTATCGGTTGCTAACTTTCGTCTTCATGCCTGCGTTATTCATATTG
>DATIFP010000218.1:0-18281 GCA_035455165.1 Blastocatellia bacterium | reverse complement strand
CGGCAAGCCCGCATGCGGGCGGCGCGCCTGGACATTGAAACGCGCCAGCCTGAGCGCCCCGCATATCACAAACAGAAATGAAGCGGCCCACCCAACGTTGTGCAGTTCGGGCACCTGGCCGTAGCCCCACGCAAACGCGAGCAGGGCAGGGGCGATGCCGAACGAAACCACATCCGCAATTGAATCGAGCTCAAGTCCAAACTCGGATGTAGCGTTGGTCATCCTGGCGACCCGTCCGTCAAGCGCGTCGAACAGCCACGCGAATCCGATGGTGATGGCAGCTCGATCGAAATGCTGGGTTGCTTCGCTCACTGCCCCTGAGTAAACAAAATCCACGCCCGCCCCTGGAAGCCCAGCAAGGGCTTTCGCGCCTGCTATTGATTCCATCAGCGAGTAAAAGCCGCAGAAGATATTTGCAGTCGTGAGCAGGCTCGGTACTACAAACACACCCTTGCGAAACCGCTGCCGCAACCGTCGAGCTTGAGCTTCGTCAACCGCTTCATTTGGCATTTTCCTGCCACCTCGTCTTCGTTTCTGTTTGCCTGCAGCTCCGCTGATTCGGATTCTCTCATGATTTCGCAACGCCGCATAACACTGTTGCAGCCGTGAGGCTGACGCGCTATTCTTCGCGCTTCTGTCGCAGTATTCAGCGGTCAAGAATCATACTTCCAATCCGAGGATAAGGTCATGCCAGGAGCCGCGAGTTCCACGCCTGCCGCCGATGCCGGGCTCCGACAAATACAGCAAGCGTTTGAGAAATGGGACGCAATCGCGCTCAGGGATCAGCGGCGGCAAAAGCGGTTTGGTTTTTTCACCGCGCTTCTTGGTCCGGTCGCCGTCCTCTTGCTGACTGTTCAGATACTCGCATTTCCGCATGCAGGCCCGGTCGCCCTTACCTTGATCGCGCTTGAGCTTGCATCGCTGATAATCGTGCTGTCTTTTGGCTTCTTCAACATTGGATCTCCAGATGAATGGATGCGTTCCCGGCTGCGTGCGGAAGTGCTCAGGCGCGAACGGTTTCTCGTGCTCGCGCGAGTCGGTCCGTACCTCGCCGAAGACGATCCGGCCAATGCTATAAAGCGCAGGCTCGTGATCATCGACAACAAAGACACCGACCCCGACGGACTGGTTGCATTGCACGACGAGAGGGGACAGGTCTGGCGATGCCTTTTGGAGGACTCGAGGGCCGCAAACACGAGAGTGGCATCGCCGGACCCGAATGCCTTCGAAATCTTCTACGAGCAACGGCTGGTGGATCAGAAGAATTGGTTCTCGAAAAAGAGCGCTCACTTCGCAGGGCTCGACGATCTGTTCGAAGACGTCGCAAAGGGTGTTCTGGTTGCGGCATTGGCCGTAGCTGCCTGGCACCTCGCAGCGCTCTATTTTGGATCCCACGGCGACGGGGCGCGGTCGACTTCGCAGTTGATCACCGAGATTCTGGCAATTGTCTTGCCGCCGGTTGGAGCCGCAGCGACCGGACTCCAGTCGTTGCTCGAAGGGCGCCGGTTGAGCCGTTCCTACAAAGACCGCGCAAGGACGCTGACAAATCTGGAAAGCGCGCTTGTAAACCTGCAGACTGAGTTCGCGGCGGCGGGTCCCGGACGAGAGGCTCACGAGTTCCAGTTCAAGCGCCTGGTGCTAAGGACGGAAGAGGCGCTGGCAAGTGAGCTGCTTCAGTGGTGGTTGCTGAGGCATAGCTAGACAAGAGTCGCTGCAGCGTTTCCTAGAATATCTGCTATTCGTAGTAGGGGGATGATAGGTAAGTACTCTTCTCCCCCTTTGCTGCCCCTCGGCACTGTATGAAGTGACGCCAAGGAGGTTTCCCTCAGAATCATAAACACAGACTGATTTGCCGCCAGACTCACCGTTGGGGTGGTAAAATGACTCCTCGATGAGTTTTCCGGTTGTGTCGTATGAGAAGACTTGTTTGGAGGAGTACTCGGGATGTTCGATATTGTGGAAAACTGTCTCAAGCAAGAGACCTTGTTCATTAAAGGTCTCCGTCTCGACCAGCCACGGCTTCTCGACAAGATTGACTCCTTCTCTTGTGAACTCCGCAGTTTCGTTCCTGACACTCCGAACCGGACCGCGCAAGTTTCTTTTTTCTCGTTCAGTACTCATATCGGAACGTCTGAGCTATGGCGTACAACTATGACCGACACGACCTCTTGTGAGGAAAAAAACGAACGCATCCGCCACGACGCTGGCGTGCTCCGTAAGTGCCCTAGAAACGCCCGCTGAACTTGCTGCGCTTAAGAAACTGTCCATCACCCGGCTTGCCAACGAACTTGCCATCGTCAATCACGACTCGACCTCGCGACAAGACGGTCTTCGCCACGCCCTTCACCTTCATTCCCTCATAAGCGCTGTAGTCGACGTTCATGTGATGACTCGCCGCGGACAAGGTCATCTCTTCGTTGGGGTCGAAGATCACGATGTCGGCGTCGGACCCCACGGCGATCGTCCCCTTGCGCGGGAACAATCCGAATAACTTCGCCGCCGCTGTCGAGGTCAACTCGACGAAGCGATTCAAGCCGATCCTTCCGCCCGCCACACCGCCGTTGTAGATCAGGCTCATCCGGTGCTCTACGCCCGGGCCTCCGTTTGGAATCTTAGTGAAGTCATCGCGACCCAATTCCTTTTGTTCTTTGAAGCAGAACGGGCAGTGATCGGTCGAGACCACTTGCAGGTCGTCGCCTTGAAGCCCCTGCCAGAGTTTGTCCTGGTTCCACTTCTCTCTGAGAGGGGGAGTCATCACCCACTTCGCGCCTTCAAACCCTTCGCGTTCGTACAGCGAGTAGTCTAGGAATAGATACTGCGGGCAAGTCTCTGCGTAGGCTGGTATACCCTTGTCTCGAGCCTCGCGCACTTCTTCGAGCGCGTCAGCGCAACTAAGGTGAACGATGTAAACGGGGGCTCCCGCCATGTCGGCAATCGCGATCGCGCGATGCACGCCCTCGGCTTCGGCTTTCGTAGGCCGAGTCAAAGCGTGATACTTCGGCGCGGTCTTGCCCTGGGCAAGCGCGTGCTTGATGATTTCGTTTATCACGATTCCGTTTTCGGCGTGCATGCAAATCAAACCGCCCGCCTCGCCCGCATTCTTCATCGCGCGAAAGATGGTCGCATCGTCGACAAGAAAGACTCCGGGATAAGCCATAAAGAGTTTGAAGCTCATCACTCCTTCGTTGATGAGCTGGCGCATTTCGGGCACGCGCTCATCCGGCAGATCGGTGGTGATCAGATGAAACCCGTAGTCGATCGCGGTCTTGCCTTCGGCCTTCTTGTGCCAGTTGTCGACGGCTTGAATCAGGGACTCGCCGTGATACTGAACGGCGAAGTCGATGATGGTCGTCGTCCCGCCGTGAGCCGCGGCGATCGTTCCGGTCCGGAAATCGTCTGATGAAGAAGTCCCGCCGAAAGGCAATTCCATATGCGTATGCGGATCGATCCCGCCGGGTATGACGAGCTTGCCCGCGGCGTCGATCTGGCGGTCGGCCTCCATAGTGAGCTTGTTGCCGATGACCGCGACTCTGCCGTCTTCGACCAAAACGTCGGCGAAATAGTTGTCAACGGCTGTTACGACATTCCCGTTCCTTACTAGCACTCTCATCGAGATTGACCTCTTAGTGTGTCTTGGTGTCTTGGTGTCTTCGTGGCCGCCCCTTTTGCCACTAAGACACAAAGGCACTAAGAAGCACAAAGGTTCATAGGACGAACCGTCGAATCCCACTCTCTATGAGCGGGACATTGAAATTGATAAGGAATCCGAGGCGCTTGCCAGTCAACCTGAGATGACTCAGCACCTGCGCTTCCCAGACAGGATTCACCTGATCGACAGCCTTGAGCTCGCAAATCACAATGTCTTCAACGAGCACATCTAAGCGAAGCACCTCATCGAAGGTCAATCCGTCATAGACAATTGGAATATCGAGTTGGCGGTTGTAGCTCAGGCCGCGTTTCTTCAATTCGTGACAAAAGCAGGCTTCATAAACCTTCTCGAGCAACCCGGGACCGAGATGGTTATGAACGGTAAAGGCAGAGTTCACTATATGCCTTGCGACCATCTCTTCTCTCTGTGAAATAGGAGCGAAGCGCGGCGTGCCCATTTAGTGCTCCTTAGTGGCTTGGTGACTTGGTGGCCCAGGTGAACGAATTTAACTACGCGGACACAGCGAGCGTCAATCGCCCACGATCAGTTTCCACGTTCGAATCGAGCGAGCGACTACGGCTCGAACTTCTTCTCTGCCAGCCACGTTGTGAAGATCTGCTTCTGAAGCTCGGTCGCGCTCGGCTTTTCCTTGATCGAATACGCGATTGGTTCGCGGCTGCCGACGGTCACCGGAATCGTCATCAAGCGATCTCTTCGCATCACCGCCATCTGAATCGTCGAGCCCGGTTTCTTCTCCCCAACGCGTCTCGGGAAAGAAGTGGGATCGATGCGATCGCCGTCCATCGCAATCAGAATATCGCCTATATCCAGACCCGCTTCGGCGGCGGGCGAATCGGGCCCGATGCCGGTGATAGCAATCTGGCCCTGCGGGACCGGCGTCGTCGCCGGACCAAAGGGGCCCGCGCCGGTCGGGATCGAGGTGCCCGTGGTGATTCCGATGTACGACTCAGCGGGGCCCTTCTTCTCTTCGAGCGCGATTCCTGCGTGATCCAGAAATGCGTTCCACGGGATCTCCTCAACGCCCGAGACGTACTTCGCGAAGAAATCACCGAAGTCCGCTTTGGCGGGCGCCGCCTGTTTGACGATCATCTCGACCACGTCGCGGAAACCGTGCACCTCTTCAAATCCGGGCTTCGGCAATCCGTGGTTCTTGAGAAGGTAAACGAAGACATCGGTGAGCGACTTTTGATTGTTGGTTCGGAAGCGAATCTCGAGATCGAGCAGGTTCCCCAACAACTCACCCTTGTTGTAATAGTCAATACGATTGTTGTCTCCGTTGTCGGCTTGGTTCCACGTGTCCCAGCTCGAAAGCTCGACGCTCATGATCTT
The DNA here is from genome assembly GCA_035455165.1 of Blastocatellia bacterium. Classification (GTDB taxonomy): domain Bacteria; phylum Acidobacteriota; class Blastocatellia; order UBA7656; family UBA7656; genus Onstottus_A. Next base: position 13,282 of record DATIFP010000218.1, on the reverse strand, counting down.
GCGTCCGGGAGCAGACTGCAGCGTTTTGATCTGATCGGCCAAATTGTCGAAGTAGTCCTTTCTGGACCAGAGCCCGCTGCGTTTCAGCCCGATCGCCGCCCAGTAGCTGGTCATTCCCTCCGACACGTACAGGTTTCGCGTGTTCTGCTCGCGTGAATAGTCGAACGGCCCGAGTATCGCCGGGCGTATTCGCTTGACGTTCCAGAGATGAAAGAACTCGTGGGCGGCGACAAACAGAAAGCGGCTGTAGTTTTGCCACGACGAGTGAGTCTGCCAAGCCGAGAAGCTTATATCGGTCGAGTTGAGGTGCTCGAGCCCGCCTGAACCCGACCCGGATCTGGCGCGCAGGAAGAATACATACTTCTTGTAGGGCGCCCCGCCCATCAGAGTCACCAGGTAGTTGACCGTCTGCTTGAGATCGCGAGTGATCTTCTCCTTGTCGTAGTTTCCCTTTCCGAGAAACACGATGTGGTAACGCGCGCCTTGATCATCGAAGGTCGTCTCTTCCCAGTCGGGGCCGATGACTATCGAAGCGTCAATAAAAGAGTCGTAGTTTTCAGAGGTGAAAGTATTTGGCTCGGGTCCCGAGTCCATTCCGGTTTGAATGCGCCATGAAGCTGGTGCTTCAAGCTTGAGCCTGACCGGCCCCTCGACCGGATACGGGCGCTTACCGATTACATACATGAAGACGTTGGGCCCGCGCAGATAGCACATCTCATCGGTGTAGGCGCTTCGAAGGTAGAGCCTGTAGCGGGCGGTAATCGTCCGCCCGCTTCCGCGCCAGATTCGCCAGGTCTGCTTGTCGGTTTTTTCGAACTTCAGAGCTGCGCCGGTCTCATCCGTTGCTGAGAACTCCTGGACGTTGCGCCAGGCATTATGGATTCCATACGCGCCCGGCGCCCAGGCGGGCATCGCGACGTCAATCGAAGGCGCGCCCGCGCTGTTCACGTTGAGGGCCACGTGGACGAAGTGTGAAGTCGGGCGCTTGTCGAGCGTAACCGTATAAGAGACCGGCCCTGTCTGCGCGCTTGCAGCGGCGGCGAAGACGAAAGGCGCCAATGCGAATAGAACTGTGTTGCGGCGAACGCGATTCAGATCGATCATCGAATATCCTCCAAGCTGGGAGCGCGGGCGTCTCGCGCATGATTCGCAACGGACGGAATTCTAGGCCATGCAGGGCGGCCATGCGGGCGAGACGCCCGCGCTCCCAGGAATTGCTCAGTTCGTATCCCGCGGGCCAGGTGGGAGCTTCTCATTCAGGAATCGTGTCAGCAGTTCGTACAGATGTCGCGTCGTGCCTGCTCCCTCGTAGATCCCGTGCGAGCGATTCGGATAAGCCATCATCGAAAACTGCTTGTTCGCGGCCACCAGCGTGTTGATCAGCGCTTCCGTTCCTTGATAGTGAACGTTGTCGTCGCCGGTGCCGTGAACGACAAGCAATTGTCCCTTCAACTGAGCTGCAAACGTGATGGGCGAACTCTGCCTGTATTCGTCGGGGTGGTCCTGAGGCAGCCCGCAGTAGCGCTCCTGATAGATTGTGTCGTAATAGCGAATGTCCGGAACCGGAGCGACAGATACGCCGACGCTATAGACGTCGGGGTAACGGAACATGGCATTGAGCGTCGAGGAGCCCCCGCCGCTCCAGCCCCACACACCCACGCGGCTCGAGTCGACGAAGGGCCGCTTCATGATCTCCCGAGCGGCCGCGGCTTGATCGCCGGAGTTCACGATCCCCATCTTGCGATAGATCACCTTGCGCCAAGCCCGGCCCTTTGGAGCCGGCGTGCCGCGGTTGTCGACGCTCACGACGACATAGCCCTGCTGCGCGAGCATCCAATGCCACATTCCGCGGTCGCTGGACCATCTGTCGAGTACCGTCTGACCCCAGGGCTCGCCGTAGACGTAGAACAACACCGGATATCGCTTCGATGGATCGAAGTCAGGGGGCTTGATCATCCATCCGTCGAGCTGCACGCCCTCGCCAATGTCCACTCGAAAGAATTCGTGAGGGCACGGTTTGACTTTCGCGAGCCGATCTCGGAGTTCCTTGTTGTCGATCACCATTCGGACCGCGGCGTGTTGCGGCAAGTTGACAATGTCGGTGACGGGCGGAGCGTTAAAGCTCGTGCAAGAATGAATCGCAAGATTGGCAAGCGGAGAGATGATGTAACCGTGTGTGCCCGGTTGATTTCGCGGCGTCAAACGCTCGGCTTCGCCATTGCCGTCGAGCCTCACTCGAAACAGGTAGCGCTGCGCCGCATTTTCCGGCGACGCGATAAAGTACAGCCAACCTCCGGGTTGGTCGACTTGCTCGACCGCCAGCACATCGTAGCTGCCCCCGGTAACGCAACGAATGTCCTTGCCGTCGCGCGACACAGAAAAGACGTGCCGCCAGCCGTCGCGTTCGCTCGCCCACAAGAAACGCTTGCCGCCTTCGATCCACTCAACGTCTCCTCGCGCCAGTCCCTTCTTGTCCCAGTCGATGTCGCCCCAAGCCACATCAACCCAGGTGTCGTCCTTCTCGGTGAGTATCGGACGGACCTTTCCGGAGCGAATATCACCGAGCATCACGATGTTTTTGTTCTGCAGCCGGTTGAGCTGTTGAATGATGACTTCATCTGAGCTCGCGGCCCATTCCATTCGCGGCAAATAGTTGTTGCGAGGATCGCCTGGAACGTCGAACCAGCGTGTCGCCCCACCCGAAGCGCTGACCACTCCAACTCGCGCGGCTGAATTCATCTCTCCAGCCTTCGGATAGGGAAACGAGGTGATCACCGGATAAAGCTGGGCGGTGTTGTTTATCAGCTTCATTTCCTTGACGCCTTCGGAGTTCAGTTGCCAGTAGGCTATATTCCTGCCGTCGGGGCTCCAGCGAAACCCGTCTCGACAGAAGAGCTCTTCCTCATAGACCCAGTCAAAGGTTCCGTTGACGATGTGAGTCGAGCCGTCCCTGGTGAGTTGCGTGATCTTGCCGTCGGACAAATCCTCAACGTAGATGTTGTTTTCGCGAACGTAGCCGGCGCGCGATGCGTCGAGCGAGAACTTCGCGAACATCAGTGTCGAGGGTTTCGCATCGCCGCCGAGCTTACGAAGCTGCCAGCTCTTAAGATCTAGAACCCAGTAGTCGCCCCGAGTGTTGCTGCGCCAGACTCTTTCGGTGTTGGTGAAGATCAGCAGCCTTTGACCATCGTCGCTGAGATTGAATTCCTCGACCACGAGCGGCGACGAAGCGCCTTTCGGTGTGAGCTTATCCGCCGGAACTAATCTTGCGCGCTCGCCGGTGGCGGCATCGTAGCGGATGATTTCCACTACGTCTTTCTTGTCAGGGGAAGGCTCGAGCATCAGGTAGCCCTTGCCGTCGGCTTGCCATTGAACGGGACCGAGACCCTTCGCTCGATACGTGAGCAGCGTGTCGAGTGTAATTCGGCTCGAGTCTGGTTGTGCTTGCTGAGCAAATAGCTGCCCGGCGATCAGCAAGACTGCGGCGCAGGTGGTTATGCGTCGAGTTTGTTTCACGATGTATCGCTCCAGATCCATAGGCATTTGACCACGAAACTCGATCCTAGTATCTGCGAATGACCCTGACTGAGCAACCGGCGGTGCGGATTCTACATCCGAAGCCGTGCACGCGCTGTCAGACCGACGCACTCACCGATTAGTCCTGAAGGTGAGCTATGATTCATTCACGTCGGCAAGTGCGCGAGCTTTTCCTCTCTCTCTTCTGTATCGAGCTGCTTCTGGCCGTTGCTTATGGAACGGACGTGTGGGTTCAAGGCGACAACGGTCAACCTCACGAGCTGATTAATCTCGATGCCGAAGGAAATCTCCCAACCTGGTTCTCATCATTTCAACTTGCGCTGATCGCGATAAGCTTCTGGGCGCTAGCGGCTCGCACGAGAGCGAGCCAGCGTCCGTCGCGGCGGTTCTTCCGATTGTGTGCGGGATTCTTCCTGCTTCTGTCGATCGACGAAACGGCGTTGCTGCACGAGCGACTCACCGCGTCGCTCGGGAGCCGGTACGTCGACTGGGTCCCACGTTATCTCGTCAATCACCCTCCGGAAGCAATCGTATGTCTCCTGGTTCTTGTGGCATGCGCTTGTGCTGCGTATCCACACCTGCGCGGCTTGTTGCAAGTGTCTATCAGGGCAAGTCTCATTGCCGGGTCCGGCTGTGTTGTCTATGTGACAGGCGCGGCAGTGCTCGAAACGATCGGCTACAAGATGCTCAATGCGGGCGCGTCGGTGGGTTTGTATCGCTTCGAAGTTACTCTTGAGGAGTTCCTCGAGATGTTTGGCGCCAGCCTGATTCTCTACGCTGCATTGTTGTTTTGCTGTCTGGCCGGCAACAAGGCGCGCATCTCGGCGCACACGGGGCCGGAGAAGGTTGCTATCGACTCATCAGGATTGCGGCCTGCTCGGCGGTGACCATAGGTGTGGATGCCGAGCACTCGTCGCACCAGTTGATTTCGTGTCAGCTCACCTCGAATGACGATCTTTTCTGTTTCGAAGGTTATTTCTCTCTTACGCTTCATCAACTGGTCCCTTATGTTCCGATCAGCCATCAACGCGAAAGGTTTTTAAGTGACCCGCAGGTTGGGCTGGTCCGAAAAGTGCTATAATCTCCAGCCCCTGGGATAGAGTGCGACCGCTACTGTAGTCAGATGGCTAGGCTCTCGCAACATGCTAAAAGCGGCTTGCTGCTCGACTGGAGCGGCGGCGAGAGGGCAGCTCTCGACAAGCTGATTCCGCTCGTCTACAACGAACTGCGTCGAATGGCTCATCAACACGTGCGGCGTGAGCGCATAGGGAATACTCTTCAAACGTCGGCGTTGATCAAAGGTCGAAAGGCAACACCGTGATGATGGAAGCTGTCGGGCCATTCAAGATATCTACCCGCTTGGGATCAGGTGGGATGGGAGAAGTATATCTGGCTGAGGATTCGAGGCTCAGCCGGAGGGTGGCCCTCAAGATACTGCCCGAGTATTTCAGCCGTGACCTGGATCGAGTGGCGCGCTTCAAGCTTGAGGCGAAGGCGGCATCCGCATTAAACCATCCGAACGTAGCGACGATTTACGAGATAGGCGAAGCCGAGGGCATAGGCTACATTGCGATGGAGTATGTAGAAGGGGAGACCCTCGAGGCGAAGGTGAGCGGCCGTGCTCTTGGTTCGAATGAGATCATTGAAATCGCCTCGCAGGTGGCGGACGCATTGGCGGAGGCTCACTCAAAAGGGATCACTCACCGAGACATAAAATCGGCAAATATGATGCTCACCGCGCGTGGTCAGGTTAAGGTGCTCGACTTCGGTTTGGCAAAGCTCGCGGTGACGCAATCGGAAGGGTTGATCAGCGAGATGCCAACCGAGAGAGCAACAGCCCCCGGAATCGTGATGGGTACGGTTCAATATATGAGCCCAGAACAAGCCCTAGGCAAGAAATTAGATCATCGCACAGACATCTTTTCGTTTGGAGTGGTGATGTACGAAATGGCGACTGGCAGATTGCCGTTCAGCGCCGCGACGGCGACAGAGACGATAGACAGAATCACTCATTCGCAGCCGGAGCCGATTGCGCGGTTTAACTATGACCTGCCAGCGGAGCTTGAACGGATAATAAGGAAGTGCCTGGAGAAAGATCGCGAACGGCGCTATCAAAGCGCGCGAGAATTGCTGGTCGACCTGACAAACCTGAAGCGCGATAGTCATTCGCGCGGCGTAATGACCGCAGGCGCAACAAGCGGCCAACAAAGGCATCTTTGGCGCTGGACCGTAATCGCGATGGCTATAGTCCTATCGGGTGTCGCCGCAGTCTATTTCCTCGTGCGGGACAACGGCGGAAGAGCCAGCGTAGCCGGCGCGGGAATCAAATCAATCGCGGTTCTGCCGTTCAAGCCGCTGGTAGAACAGAGCCGAGATGAATCGCTTGAACTGGGGATGGCCGACACGTTGATTGCGAGGCTGAGCAACATAAGACAGATCAGCGTGCGGCCTGTGAGCGCAGTGCGCAAATATGCAGGCTTAGAGCAGGACGCGCTCGCGGCCGGTCGGGAGCAGAAAGTAGATGCCGTACTGGAGGGCAATCTCCAGCGTTCGGGCGAAAACCTCCGCGTGACCGTTCGGCTCATGCGGCTGCGTGACGGATCATCGCTCTGGGCCGGTCAGTTCGATGAGAAGTTTACCAACATCTTCGCGGTGCAGGACTCGATCGCCGAACGAGTGGCAGGGATCCTGGCGCTGACGCTTACAGGCCAGGAGAAGGAGCGGCTGAAGAAGCAGTACACCGAGGACACAGAAGCATACGAACTGTACTTGAAGGGCCGCTATCACCTTAATCGACTGACGGACGATGGATTCGTGAAGAGCCTCGAATACTTTCAGCGAGCGATTGAGAAGGATCCGAACTTTGCGCTGGCGCACGCCGGTCTGGCGGGCGCTTACAATGCATTGGGCGGCTTCAATGTCCGACCACCCCGGGAAGTCTACCCAAAAGCCAGATCTGCAGCGCAGGCAGCGTTGAATTTGGACCGCCTGCTGGGCCAGGCTCACACGGAGTTGGCGATGGTTAATCTCACTTTTGACTGGAACTGGGCCGGGGCCGAGAGTGAATTCAAGCGAGCCCTAGAAATAAACCCCAGCGATTCGGATGCTCACTACTACTATTCTTATTATCTGGCCTTTACCGGACAGCCTGAGAACGCGATCGCGGAAATGAGAAAAGCTCAGGAGCTGGATCCGGTCTCGCTGGTAAAACTAACGGGATTGGGACAGGTGCTGTTAGTGGCGCGCCGGTATGACGAGGCGTTGGAGCAATGCAAGAAGGCCCTCGAGATGGATCCGAACCTCGGCTTTGCTCATTGGTTGGTGGGCCTCGCTTACACGTATAAAAAGGCTTATGAGCCAGCCATACTGGCGTTCCAAAAATCGATACCGCTTTCAGGAGATAGTCCCGATGAACCTGCCTCTCTAGCGTACGCCTATGCGCTGTCCGGCAACAAAGCGGAGGCGCGAAAGATCCTAAAGGAGCTAAATCAGCAATCAAAGCGAAGGTACATCTCACCAGGCGCACTAGCCGACATTTATGCCGTGCTTGGTGATAAGGACCAGGCGTTCGCGTTGCTCGAGCAGGCTTACGACGAACGGGATAACATGGTTGTTCTGCTCAAAGTGGAACCGATGTTTGATCCCCTTCGATCGGATCCGCGATTCACCGATCTTCTGCGTCGCGTCGGCTTCCCACAATGAGTTTATCAATTCTTCGCGTTGACACGCGGTAGATTAATAAGCGACGCGGTGTTGATCAGCTATTTCAAATAAGAATTCCGAACCAAAGCTGCGACCTTTGCATATCAACCAGGTCCAGACGCCTATCTCAAAGGCCATATCGTCGGCAATAAAAACATCACCATCACAAAAACCAGCAGCGTGAGCGGCAATCCTACTTTGAGGTAGTCCCGAAAGCTGTAGCCGCCGGGAGCCATCACCAGAATGTTCACCGGGTGTCCGAGCGGCGTGAGAAATGCCATCGAGGTCGCAAGCGCGACTCCCATTGCCAGCGATCGAGGGTTCATCCCTATTCTATCCGCCGCCTGAATTGCTATGGGCACGACCACCGCGGCGACCGCCGCGCCGTTCATCGCCTGGGTCAGCAATGTCGCCAGCAGAAACAACCCGGCAAGCAGCAACAGCGGGCCTCCAGGGCCTACCAGCGAAATGAGCCGGCCCGCCAGCAGCTCGGCTGCCCCGACCTTGGTCATCGCGATTCCCATCGGCAGCATCCCCGCGACCAGAAACACGCTCCTCCACCCGATTGCCTGGTACGCGTCGTCCATGCTCAGCACTCGCGCCAATACCATCATCAGCGCGCCGCCCAACATTACTTCGCCCAGAAGCGAAGTATCCAGCGCGGCGAAGATCAAGGCTGCCAGCATTATCCCCAGGGCGATTCCGCCCTTGCCAAACGTCAGCGGGGTCTGCTCTGCGTCGAGCGACAGCACGATGAGGTCCTGTTCCGACTTCAGCACCGGAAGCCGCTCGCGCGGGCCCTGCAATAACAGCGCGTCACCAAACTGCAGCGCCGCGTCGCTCAGATCGGTGTAGATCTGCTCGCCCGCGCGCCAGATGGCTAACACGCTCATGCCGTACTTCTCGCGGAAGTGAGCCGCACCGAGAGTCTGGCCGATCAGACGTGAGCGCGGCGACAACATCGCCTCGATTACTACAGTGGTGGGCGATTCAAGATCGCGTTCGCGCCAGTCCCGCGCTGGCAGGATCTCGAGATAAGGTTCGATGTCACGCGCGCGAAAGTCATCCACGTCGCCTTCCAGCAACAGGATGTTGCCTTGATTCAGGACGCTCTCTGCTGAAGGCGAAAAGGTCAGCCCGCCCGCGTCTCCCTCGACCGCTATCACGTTCACGTTGTAAGTTTCGCGCAATCTGCTGTGAGAAAGAGGCTTGCCGATTAGCGATGAGCCTTCCGGAACTCGCGCTCTGAACAGCCGCGCGCTGAGCCGGTATAGATCGATCAAGTCGAGGTCGGCGCGGCTCCGGTCGCGAAAACGCTCGACCGGCGACTCCGCCGGCAGAATCCGCCTTCCCACCCACGCCATGTAAGCAACGCCAGCTATGACTATCGGAATCCCAACCGGCGCGAAATCGAGTATCCCAAACCCATCCAGGCCTCGCTCGCGCAACAAGCTGCTCACCACGATGTTGGTGGTGGTCAGCAGGGTCGCCATCCCGCCCAGAATGGTCGCGAACGCCAGCGGCATTAACAGGCGAGACGCCTTCACATCGGCTTTGCGCCCCGCCCCGGACACGGCCGGAAGCAGCACCGAAGCGGCGGCGATGTTGTTCATGAACAGCGACAAAAAAGCTCCGGCGGCCATTACCACCATCACCAGGCGGCCCTCGCTGGATCCTCCGATCCTCAACAGAAGGGTCCCAACTTTCTCAGTAACGCCAGTTCGTTGAAGCCCCTCTGCCAGGATGAAGATTGACGCAATCGTGATAACCGCCGAACGGCTGAAGCCCGAGAATGCCTCCTGCGTGGTCAACACCCCGGTGATCCCCAGCGCGAGCAATACCAGAAGCGCGATGAGATCAGGGCGCAGCCGGTCGGTCAAAAACAGCACCATCGCAACCAGCAGAACGGTGAAGGTGATAATCAGGTGATTGTTCATTATCGGTGCGGGTGAGCCGTCATCCTGTTCGATCCCGCCTCTCACGGTCTTTTACCACATCGGCGCTTAGTTCCAGAACCCGAGCGAAAAGATTTCAGCGTCGCGGGCAACCTCGAACACACGCGCACATCTAACGCGCTCGAAGAGACGCAGCAGATGATTCCGCTCACAACAAATGAGAGAGGCAGTTATGAAAGTCAAGATACTGAATGTCTGGTTGCTTCTGATCGCCATCGAAGTCGTTTCCATTTCCGCTTTCGCGCAGACTCGCGAAAACAATCCCGCTCGGGAAGATAAAACTCTTTCGCCGTATTTCTTTGTGCAGGGCGATCCCGAGCTGGACCGCCTGCCTCTCAAGGAAACACGCGTTGAAATAAACCTCTCCGGCGTCATCGCCGATGTGGCTGTTCTGCAAACATATCGAAACGAAGGCTCACGGCCGATCAACGCCCGCTATGTTTTTCCGGCCTCTACTCGCGCCGCAGTATACGCGATGCGTATGCGAATCGGCGATCAGGTCATAGTAGCCAGGATCAAAGAGCGTGAAAAAGCAAAGCGGGAATTCGACAAAGCCAAAGAGGAAGGAAAGAGCGCGTCTCTGCTGGAGCAGGACAGACCGAATGTTTTTTCGATGAGTCTCGCCAATGTCATGCCCGGGGATCAGATCGAGATTGAGCTTCGCTATACCGAGCTTTTGGTGCCGACCGATGGAATCTATGAGGTGGTCTATCCCAGTGTAGTTGGGCCGCGCTATTCCTCCCAGCCTGAGTCCTCGGCTCCACAGGAGGATCGCTGGGTTAGAAGTCCTTATCTACGTCAAGGAGATAAACCCAGCAGCACGCTCCATATCTCGGCCAGGCTTTCGACCGGTGTCCCTATCCAGGACTTGAGCTGCGCCTCACACCGGATTCTTCCGCAATGGGAGAGTCCGAGTATCGCCCAGGTTGGCTTGGATGTCGCGGATCCGTTTCAGGGGGATCGTGACTTCGTTCTCCGGTATCGCCTGGCAGGAGCTCAAATCGCGGCGGGCCTCATTCTCTACCAGGGTCAGGACGAGAACTTCTTTCTTTACATGGCGCAACCACCGGAACGAGTCTCGATCGGTGACATGCCCGCTCGCGAGTATATCTTTGTCGTAGACGTGTCCGGGTCGATGGATGGTTATCCTCTGAGTACTGCGAAGGGTCTTTTGCGAGACTTGATCGGCCAACTGCGGCCCTCGGACTTGTTCAACGTCGTGTTGTTCGCCGGAGACTCAACCGTGCTCTCTGAAAGGTCTCTCCCCGCGGACGCGCATAACATCTCAAACGCGATTCGTTTGATCGAGAAGCAACGCGGAAGCGGAGGAACCGAGCTTCTTCCAGCGATCCAAAGAGCCCTGAGTCTCCCCCACGAAGGAAGCTTCTCGCGAAGCATCGTCCTCGTGACCGATGGTTATGTTTCAGGGGAGAAGGGAGTCTTCGATTACGTACGACAGCGTCTGGATCAGGGCAACGTGTTCGCCTTCGGCATCGGGACCTCGGTGAATCGTTATCTGATCGAAGGTGTGGCCAAGGCGGGAATGGGCGAGCCTTTTGTCGTGACAGATGAATCGGAGGCTCCCGCGATGGCCGCCAGGTTTCGGGAATACATCCAGAATCCGGTGCTGACCGACATTCAGATCCGCGCCAACGGGTTTGACATTTATGATGTCCAACCGTCGCATTTTCCTGATTTGTTCGCCAAACGTCCTGTGCTTCTATTTGGCAAGTGGCGCGGCCCAGCGAGCGGGACCTTTGAACTCCAGGGAAAGACCGGACAAGGGGATTACCTGACGCGTTTGGATGTTGGCGGGGTTCAGCCGGATGATGCCAATCAAGCGTTGCGGTATCTGTGGGCCCGATCGAGAATCGCAGAGCTCTCGGATTATGGCTCCGGCGATCTGGATGAACAGAGGATCGACAGCATCACCGGTCTGGGTCTGAAGTACAACTTGTTGACTCAGTATACGTCTTTCATCGCGGTTCGCGAGGCGGTGAGAAACACGCAAGGGCCGGCTGAGGATGTTGATCAACCCTTGCCGCTGCCGGTGGGAGTGAGCGATCTGGCTGTTGGCAGTGAGCCGGAGCTTGTCTGGTTAATTGCCGCGACTGTGGTGTTCGCGCTGATGATGTTCCTTCGCTGGCGGCGTTGTGGTGTATGAGAAAGAGATTTGCCTGGAACCGGCTGGCAAAGTGGGCCGTGGTGCTTCTCTGTGCTCTTGCGCTCAAGTTGTACTACTCGAGCGCAAGTGCCGACGAACTGCGGTGGATTCTCGCTCCCACTACCGCGCTTGTAGAAGTAGTCAGCGGTTCCGCGTTCGAGTTTGAGTCCCATGCGGGCTACATCAACAGGGACCGCAGTTTCCTGATCGCTCCTTCCTGCGCGGGGGCCAATTTCCTGATCGCAGCTTTCTTGATGCTGTCGGTAGGGAAGCTGCTCCAAGATCGGTCGCGAAACGTTGCGTGGAGATTCATTCCGGTTGCCGCAGTCACTGCCTATCTTGCGACAATCGCCGCAAATGCAATTCGCATCGCTTTGGCGTTGTGGCTTGAGCGGCAGCCGGAGAACAATCTCTTGAATCCATCCCAGCTTCACCGCGTCGAAGGTATCGTTGTCTACTTCGGGTCTCTGCTCTTGCTGTTTATGGCAAGCGAAAGAATGAGCTTGAAGAACCCCTCGAACCTGTTGCGGCGGTCTTTCGTCCCACTTCTTGTGTATTACGCGATAGTGTTGGCGATTCCGCTGGCGAATGGCGGATATCGCCAGGGATTCAAGTTTTGGGAACACTCGGCGGCGGTTTTAGTGATTCCGCTTCTACTGGTTCTATTGTTAGCCGCGTTGGGTCATCGCGGAGACGCTGAACTGAGAAGGGAGCCGCGGCTGCTCGGGGACTCACAAGCCACTCCTCCGCAAAGTTGAGGTCGAGAAGGAAGCGCGGATCACGCTCCGTTGCTGGAGTAGGTGTCCCGGTCGAAGACTGCCGTTGACGAAGAGGCGCTGGCGATCACTTCAATGAACCGAAGGCGCCGTCGAGGGCAGCAACCAATTCATCGATGTCGGCCCTGGACGCAATCAACGGCGGCCCGATTCGAATCACGTTGCCGTATAAACCGCCCTTGCCGATCAGCACGCCGCGGCGGCGAGTCTCTTCAAACACGCGAAGTACTGACTGTGGGTCCGGTTCCTTAGTTGTTCGGTCCTTTACGCATTCGATCGCTTGCATCAAGCCCATTCCGCGCACATCGCCGATGACCGAGTACTTGTCCTTCAACTCTTCCAGCTTCAAGCGTAAGTAATCGCCGACGATCCGCGCGTTCTTTGGAAGCTGGTCTTCTTCGATCACCCGAATAGTCGCAAGCGCCGCCGCCGAGGTCACCGGATTGCCGCCGAAGGTCGAGAAGGTCAGGCCGGGATATTTATCCGCGACTTCGGGTGTCGCGGTCGTGCACCCAATCGGAGCCCCGTTAGCCATGCCTTTCGCAAAAGTCATCACTTCGGGCTGGACCTCCCAGTGCTCGATGCCGCACCAGTGATCGCCGGTCCGTCCCCAACCCGTTTGCACTTCGTCGCAAATAAAGATTCCGCCGTAACGATGAACGATCTCGGTCACAACTTTGAAGTAGTCCTTCGGAGGCGTGATAAACCCGCCCACTCCCATAATCGGCTCGGCGATGAATGCGGCAACGTGACCGGTGGTTGAGGTCTGGATCAATTCCTCCACATCGCGCGCACACTCCATCGCGCAAGACTCCGGCTTCAAGTTGAACGGGCAGCGATAGCAATAAGGCGCGTGAGCGTGAACAATACCAGGCACCATCGAGGGCCCGTGTTTCCAGGGGGCGTGGCCGCTTGCGGTCATGTTCGTCACCGACCGACCGTGATAGGCGTGACGCAGCGCGATGATCTCGGTCTGGCCGGTGTAGATTCGCGCGAGCACCATCGCGGTCTCATCGGCTTCGGTGCCGCTGTTGGTGAAATAGCTCTTCTTGAGTTTGCCGGGCGTTATGCTTGCGACCTTCTCGGCGAGATCGGCCTGTGGCTTGTTGATGTAAAGCGTGGAGGTATGCGCAATCTTTCCAACCTGT
>DATIFP010000217.1:0-29782 GCA_035455165.1 Blastocatellia bacterium | reverse complement strand
CAAGGCTGCGAACCTCAAGGGACACGGCGGCACGACGCCTCTGATGCAAGCGGTGATGTACGGGGATGCCGGTTCAGTTCGATCGCTGCTGGATAACCGTGCCGATCCCAATATTCGGAATGAGGCGGGTGCCACCGCGCTGATGTGGGCTGTGGATGATCTCGAGAAGACACGGCTGTTGCTCGATCACGGGGCCGATGTAAACGCGACTTCAGACGACGGCCGGACTCCGTTGCTCATCGCGGCGAGCCAACGCGGGTCCAATGATGTAGTGAAGCTCCTGATTGATCGCGGGGCCAGTCTCACGGCGAAGTCGCCCGCCGTAGTGGGCTATACGACTCCCTTGGCAGAAGCAGCGCGCTTCGGCGATGAAGCACTTTTCAACATGCTGATCGACCGCGGCGCCGATGTGAGGAGCGCAGGATTTGTGTCTCTTGCAAACGCCAACCGAGCGAAGTGTGAGAAGTGCCTCGACACGTTGATCGGACATGCGGATCGGAACACACTGACCATATCCGCGATGCTGCTCTCTCCCCCTTTTGGAGACGCGCGCGCGGTCAAGACGCTGGTTGAAAAAGGAGCAGAGGCAAAGGCAACAGATCCACAGGGTCATACCATCCTGATGCTGGCAGCCAGTTCGGACGCGATTCCGGTAGACAGCGTCAAATCGTTGATAGAACGCGGAGCGGAACTCAACGCAAAGGATCCCGCGGGGAGAACTGCCCTCGATTTTGCGAAGCAGAGAGGCTCGACCGCTGTTGTAGACCTGCTGGTCAGGGCTGGCGCGAAAGAAGGAACAGCGGCAACAACCCCGGTTCCGAGTCCCAAGCCGGCCGGCTCCGTTCGAGGTGCGTTCGAAAGAAGCATTCCGCTTTTACAGAGAACAGATTCCGCCTTCATGCAGAAGGCGGGCTGTGTTTCCTGCCACCATAACACGCTCACTGCGATGACCGTCGCAACCGCGCGCAAGAACGGTCTACTCGTTGACGAGCAGATTGCCCGCAACCAGGTGAAGGCGATCGCGTCTTACATCGAAACCTGGCGCGAGCGCGCCTTGCAAGGCGTTGGGATTCCCGGGGAATCCACCACAATGAGCAACATTTTGACCGGGCTTGCGGCGGAGAATTACCCGCCCGATGAATCTACCGACGCTTTTGCGCGGTTCCTCCTGTCGCAACAGTGGCCGGATGGTCGATGGCGAGTGTTTGCGCATCGCCCACCGATCGAGTCCAGCGACTTTCCTGTCACTGCGACTTCGTTGAGGTCGATTCAAGTCTATGCTCCAAAAACGCAACGCGTGAAATATGAGACGGCAGTGAAGCGCGGCGCGGACTGGCTGATGAACGCTCAACCCCAAACAACACAGGACCGAGTGTATCAACTGCTGGGTCTGGGATGGGCCGGAGTGAAGGCGAACAACCAAATCATCAGGAAGGCGGTACGTGAACTTCTTTCAGAGCAGCGATCCGACGGCGGGTGGGCTCAGCTTCCCGGGCTCGCAAGCGATGCGTACGCAACGGGACAAGTATTGGTGGCTTTGAAGCAGGCTGGCGCGCTCCCCTCGACGCACCCGGCATTCAAGCGGGGCATCGACTTTCTTATGAGAGCGCAACTCGAAGACGGCTCGTGGTACGTGAAGACCCGTGCTATCCCGCTGCAACCCTTCTTCGAGAGTGGATTCCCTTATGGACCCGACCAATGGATCTCGGCGGCTGCGACCAATTGGGCGGCGACGGCGCTGGCGATGAGTGTGAGCCGTTGACCGGGAGTTTTATGTTGCTGAGATGGGAAGAGATACATGGAGAATAGAGCATTCGATCAAGAGTATGACAGAGCGAAACGGGCGGCCGCTCGAGCTGACCGGATTGAGCCGCGCGCGAAGTGAAATCAGATTCTGGCAGAAGTGGCGCTCAACCGTGCTATTTTTGCTCTTAGCCTATTGGCCTCCGTACTTCTGGGTTTTGGGCTAATGTGGCTCAGCAGTTGATACCAACGGCAGGGGCGTCGGTGATCAGGTAGCTCCTAAAGGAGCCAAGAAATTGATGTGCGCTTGACTCTATAGACAGGCGATCCCGCTGGGATCGCGCGCCAGGCCGTGACCGGACTCCGGAGACTGGCGGTGGGCGACGCGACTTATGGCTCGGTTATTTCTTTCCTGAAACGCTCGATATCATGGAGGCAGCTACGCGCTCGACTTGCGACATCACGCGCAGAAGGTTCTCACCCAGTACTTTCTTAATGTCCGCGTCCGAGTAGCCGCGTTTCATCAGCTCATAAGTGATCGTCGGCAGCTTGGAGATGTCCTCCATTCCTTCGGGCAGTCCCGTTAGCGGAACGCCGTCGAAGTCCGAACCGATCCCCACGTGATCGATGCCCGCAACCTTTGCGACGTGATCGATGTGGTCGATCAGGACCGACAGCGGTGTTTTTCCGGGGTCGTTGGCCTTGCGCCACGCTTCCACTTCTTCCTGGACGCGCTTCGGATCGTTCGGGTATTTCTGCTTCAGATCGTCTTCCATTGCCCGCGACCGCAGCGCGAGCTCAGCTTTCCGAGGATCGAGAAAACCGTCGTAGAAGTTGACCATCACCACGCCCCCGTTCTTGGCTATTGCTCGCAGCATTTCATCGCTCATGTTTCGAGGGTGGTTCGCAATTGCTCTCGCCGAAGAGTGTGAAGCGATCACCGGCGCGCGAGTCGTCGCGATCACGTCGAAGAAGGTCTTATCCGCAACGTGCGATATATCAATCATCATTCCAACGCGGTTCATCTCCTGGACCACCTTGCGCCCAAAATCAGTCAGGCCGTTGTGATGATTGACGCTCGTATTGTTGAGGTCGCCTTCCGAATCCGCCCAGTCATTAGTGTTTGTGTGGGTCAGCGTCATATAACGCACGCCGAGCGCATAAAACATCCGCACGGCGTGAAGGCTGTCTTCGATAGCATGTCCGCCTTCGATTCCCATCAGCGCGGCTATCTTTCCGCTCTTCACGATGCGTCGAATGTCGGCGGCGGTCGAAGCCGCTTCCAGCGATTCCGGGTGCCGTCGAATTTGCTCCTTGACCACGTCGATCACGTCCAGCGCTCGCCGCGCGGCGCCGCCGCCTTCCGAAGGCGGCTTGCTCACAAACTCCTTGCCGACATAGACGGCGAAGAACTCAGCGCCGAGGCCGCCGGCTTTCATTCGCCGAAGGTCGGTATGGGTTTTGACCTTTGCGTTCGGGTCGTCGCCGCGCATCGCGAGGTCGAATCCATCGTCGACGAGCGGGGAGGTGATGTCATTGTGGGTGTCGACGACGATCGATTGGTGATGGAGTCGATTCGCTCGCGCTCGAAGCGCGGCGTCACCGGCAGATTGCGAGCGTGAAGATACTGAGCGCCGGTTCGACCCGGCGGACTTCTTTGATTGAGTGGCGGCCTGCGCTGACCCTGGGTTGTGGGGGGTGGCAAGCGTTGACGCGCTCAACAGAGCGATAAGGCAATAGATCGGCGACAATCTTCGAGAAAGTGTTCTCATAGTCTGAGAGTCCTCGTGAGTGAGAAGCTGTGGTGTTTCGTGCTACTGTTCCGCTTACGCTGCAAGGTTCTATTTCGCGGTGTAGTAACCCCGGCGTGCGCGCACTTGAAGGCCCGGCCGTTTGACCTCCACACGAATCGCTCTGAAAGTGCCCGGCTTCGCATCGCCCTTGCTGTAGTAGGTCAACACGAACTGCGCGCGGACCTCGGCCGCAAGCCGCTTGTAGATTTCGTCGAGGTCGCGCGTTTCTTTCCTTTGGTCCTCGTAGATCGGAGGAAAGAAGGCGCGCCCGCCCGTGTCCTCGCACATGGCCTTCAATACGAACTCGCCGGCGAGATCCTGAACACTCGCCGAAGGCGCGACCCCGGTTGAATGTACACCATAGATGACCGCGTCCGATCTTTGGGTTTCGCCAAGCGCCTGCGCGAGCGTTGAAGTCGACACAGTGTCCGTTCCATCGGAAAGAACGACCATAACATGGCGGCCCTCGGTGGGCCTCAGATATCTTGCCGCGGTTTTCATCCCGTCGTAGAGCGCCGTTGCACCCTGCGGCTTGAGCGCTGAAATGGCGTTTACCAACTGATCGACGTCGGAAGTCAACTGCAGTTCGATAGTCGCATCGCTGGAAATGCTCATCAGCGCCGCCTGGTCTCCGGGACGCATCACGTTTTTGAAGAATTGCGAAGCGGCCCGCTTCTCGAAGTCGATGCGATGGCGAATCGACCCGGAGGTGTCGAACAGGAACATCAGCCGCAGCGGAATCTGGCCTTCGCGATAGAAGCCGGCGATGTCCTGCGGCGTCTCGTCCTCAAACAGCTCGAAATCCTTCTGGGTGAGGTCATTGACCTGATTGCCCGCCGAATCAGTAACCGATGTGATGACAGTGACGAGATCAGCTTTGAGCTTCAGCGGCTTGTCATCCTGAGATTCGTCGCCGACGCGGCGTGGCCGAGTCTCTTCGGCGGGCTGTGTGCCCGGCCGGCGTGCCTGCCCCGCAGACGGCGGCTGAGGCTTAGGAGGCGGGGGAGTTTGACGGCCCGACTGCGCGAGGGAAAAAGGCAAAAGGAGAAAGGCAAAAGGAAAAAGCACGAGGATCGCGCGCAGACTCCGCGTGAACCTTTTCCTTTTGCCTTTTTCCTTTTGCCTTGTCATATTGTTGCTTCCGAAGCCGCTGCCTTCTCGAGATAATTCGCGCGCCACATTTCGAAGTCCTTCAGCGCGAGATCGACCTGTAAACGCCGCCGATCGAGCTTTCGCCGCAACCTTCGCCGGTCGGCTTCGTCAAGGGGGGGAAGCAACGCGAAGGTTATGTTCATCGGCTGAAAATTATTTACGTCCGCGTTCGCGATGTAGTTCGTCAGCCCTCCCATCGCGGTCCGCCGAGGCGGGGGTTGCGGCACTCGCCCTCGCGCAATCTCGGCCGCGTGCACGCCGGCCATGAATCCGGTCGCCATTGCTTCGATGTATCCTTCAACTCCGGAAATCTGTCCCGCAAAGAGAACGCGCGGCTCGGCTCGCATTTGCAGCGTCTCTCGAAGCACTGCGGGAGCGCAGATGAACGTATTGCGATGAATCTGGCCGAAGCGCATGAATTCAGCCTGCTCGAGCCCCGGAATCAGCCGCAGCACACGCTTTTGCTCGCCGAACTTGAGATGGTTTTGAAAACCGACCAGGTTGTAGCTATCCGCTAGCAAAGTTTCCTGTCGGAGCTGCACGACCGCGAACGGCTGGCGGTCGGTGCGCGGATCGCGAAGCCCGACCGGCTTCATCGGACCGTAACGCAACGTGTCGCGGCCGCGGCGCGCAAGCTCTTCGATCGGCAAGCAAGCCTCGAAGTACATCGTCTCTTCAAACTCGTGCAGAGGCACCGATTCGGCAGTCGTCAGCGCTTCATAGAAACAATCGTACTCTTCTTCATTGAACGGACAGTTCAGGTAGTCATCGCCGCCCTTGCCGTACCGCGCGGCGAGGAACGCAATCTCGCGGTTCACGCTTTCGGCATCGACGATCGGTGAGATCGCGTCGTAGAAGTAGAGATTTCCGGAACCGGTCAGTCGCGTGATCTCCGCTGAAAGCGAGGGCGACGTGAGCGGCCCTGTAGCGATTACCACCGGCCCTTCGGCGGGCAACGCCTGCATCTCTTCGCGAACGGCTTCTATCAACGGGTGTGAAGCGATTCGACGCGTGACCTCTTCGGCGAAGCGCTCGCGATCGACCGCAAGCGCTGAACCTGCCGGCACGGCGTTCTGATGCGCTACGTCGATGAGCAACGATCCGCCGCGTCGCAGCTCCTCTTTGAGAAGATATGGCGCAGTGCCCGGCTCGTCGGACTTCAAGGAATTCGAGCAGACTATTTCGGCGAGGTTAGCCGACTGGTGCGCGGGCGTCGGCCGCGCGGGACGCATCTCGAACAGCCGAACTTTTATTCCGCGCTGGGCGGCTTGCCATGCGGCTTCGGTGCCCGCGAGACCTCCGCCGATGATTGTTACATATGGTTCGTCTTGCATTAGACCGGTGCACTTCTTAAACGCCTGAGACGCGAGAATCTTAGCATCCGCTCGATGAGCCTATCAAACTTCACCCCCGAACGGCCTTGTTTCGCGTGTGCTACAATCACCGCGTGAACCGTGAGCGAATCAAAAAGCTGCTCGAGCAGGTGCGATCGGGACGCATTGGCGTCGAAGAAGCAGTCGATAAAATGGCGAGCCTGCCCTACGAGGATATTGCTTTTGCCAGAGTGGACCATCATCGTGACCTGAGGCTCGGATTCCCTGAAGTGATTCTCGGGCAAGGAAAGACCTCTGAACAGATCATCCAGATTGCCGGGCGGATACTGACCAACAGCTCGAACCTGCTGGTCTCGCGCACCAACGAAGAGGTCTTCGCCGCCGTCCGAAATCTTGCTCCCGACGCGGAGTTTCACTCCGCCGCGCGAATGATCTCTGTTGTGCGAGACCCGACTGAACGAGGCGACGGAACGATCGCCATCATTTCGGCGGGCACCTCCGATGTCCCAGTCGCCGAAGAAGCCGCGGTCACCGCGACTACGATGGGCAATCGAGTCTCGCGGATCTACGACGTCGGCGTAGCTGGCATTCACCGGTTGTTCGGAGCGCGGCCGGATTTTGAATCGGCCCGGGTGATTGTTGTGGTCGCGGGCATGGAAGGGGCTCTGCCGTCAGTAGTCGGAGGAATGGTATCGGTTCCGGTGATCGCGGTGCCGACGAGCATCGGCTACGGAGCATCGTTTGACGGGCTGGCAGCGCTGCTTGCGATGCTGAATTCGTGCGCTTCAAACGTGACGGTGGTCAACATCGACAACGGCTTTGGCGCAGGGTTCGTTGCGGGTTTGATTAATCGCAAGCGAGATTAGTCAGGGAGTCTCTACTGAGATATTCATCAGCAGTCCTTCGACGCGTGGAGTTGGGCGGAGTCTACGCAGCCGCTACTCTTATTCATCGATTAAGCTGTTCTGCAAATGCCTGATTTCTAGTTTTCCCCAGAACGGATAGAAAAGGAGAGTACCTGTCTCGCTATCCTCAATCCACTTATCTGATTCCCGATACTCCACTATCCATTTGTACGCGACACCTCGCCGTCGGTGCTCCTTCAACCGGCAACGCGTGGATAATCCAAGTGCGAAGCAATTCAGAGCTTCTTCTTGGCTCGAAAACGACTCATGCCATCCGTTGAAGTGCACGACATAGCTTTTGTCTGACACTATCAGTTCGACCAGGAAGCCTTCTTCAGAAGCGGGCAATACTCGAATATGGTCCTTACTGGACTCGTAACGTATCGCCGGGCACTTCGTGAGCTTTGCTTTAATCTGCTCGATTGCACTTGGCGGCATTGTTTTGACGTCATCGGACGGTCGACCAAACTAATCACTGACTAACGACCACTGACCGCTGACAATCGTGCCTTCACCATATCGCTTAACGCCTTCCCATCGACCGTCTTGCCTTCAAGCTTCGTGCGAACCGACTTCATCACCGCGCCCATGTCTTTCATCGAGGTCGCTCCTGCTTCGGTGATCGCTTCATCGACCGCCCGCGACATCTCCTCTTCGCTCGCCGACGCCGGCAAGTAGGTCTGAATGATCACCGCTTCTCTCTCTTCCTTTTGAGCGAGGTCTTCGCGGTTACCCGCTCTATATTGCTCGGCCGCGTCACGCCGCTGCTTGAGCAAGGTGTTGAGGACCTTCATTGCTTCGGCGTCGTCGACTTCGCCGGGCAATTCGGTCTCGCGAAGCTTGAGCGCGGTCTTCACCATTCTAAGCGCGCTCAATCGCTCGACCTCTTTGGCTTTCATCGCTTCGGTCAGGTCGCGATTGATTTGATCAACGATTGGCATGGCTCAAGTATACGAAGCACGCGGGTTTATTGACAAATCTACGCCCTCGAAAGTAACCTTTTTTCTTGAAACGCCAACTCCCCAACTTTCGTTTAAGTGGTCACCTATGAAGCAAGCGATCTATCCTGGAATTGCCCCCGAAGACGATCCGAACATTGAAGTCACCTATCCCGACGAAGTATCGGGCTCGGCCGGGCTGTGGGCCGAAGCCAAGTCGATTGCCCGCGACATAATCTTTGCTGCGGTGATGGCCGTGCTGATTGTGGTGTTCGTCGTACAACCGGTCAAGGTCGAAGGCACTTCGATGCAGCCTCGCCTCGAGAACGACGAGCGCATATTCGTCAACAAGTTCGATTACACCTTCTGGTCTATCGAGCGAGGCGACATAGTCGTGTTCTGGTATCCGGAAGATCCGACGAAATCTTTTATCAAGCGAGTGATCGGGTTGCCCGGTGAGAGCATCGATATGGACGCGAATGGTCACATAACTATCAACGGGCGCCCGATCGAAGAGCCTTACCTGGCGCCCGAACGCAATCAGGCCGCCCGCGCTCGTTGGAACCAGGTGCGCAGCGATTTCAAATACGTAAAGCCTCATTACTATTTCGTCATGGGTGATAACCGCGACGCGTCCAACGATAGCCGCTCTTGGGGATTGGTGCCCGAAAAGTACATCTACGGCAAGGCGATGTTCAGGTATTGGCCGCTTCCGCGCGTAGGCACGCTCAACAGCACGGTGGATACGGACGACGAACGGTAACGCCGCACAGACTTCATTGGAACAGACTATAGTCTGTGCGTTTGGTTTCCCGCGGAAAATTCACACAGACTGAAGTCTATGCTACGTCGCACAGACTAGAGTCTATGGTACATCTCTTCTAATGCGCTCCAGGCTCACGCCTCTTCTCAAGCTTTTCTACAATCCGCTGCAAGCCATGATTCAAATCTCGGCCGGGGCTCCGTACGTCGTCGGCGCTGCGGCGGCGATGCTCGCAACGTTCGCCTACTACGAGATTCTCAGCGGGAGACTGGCGAGGATGATTTCACTCGTTAGCCGCGAGCGGTCAATGGGCCTTGCCGCGCCGTTCATTCTCCTTGCCTACCGCGTGGTGATGGGGATGATCGAGCAGGCGAAGCCTGTGCTGTTCCTGGTCGTGGTGTTCGTTCCGGCGTGTTTGTTTGCCGCTAGCCTCATCCATCGGCGGGCGAGCTTCAGCGTGCTGCTTCGCCAGGAATACGCCCCGCTGGCGAGCTGTGCGCTTTATGGCTGGGCCGCGGCGCACTTCATAATGCTCATTCCGGCGATCTCGCTCTTCGACCCGAACGGACCGAATGCCGATGCCCTCGAGGCTGCGCTGAGACTAGTGCCGTTGCCGTATTTTGTTTTCCTGATGGTGCTCGCGGTTCACGCGGTGCTTCGAGTCGGGTACGGCGGGGCGCTGGGGATTGTTGCACTGGGGTCCTTGTCACTGTTGGCGCTGCCGCTGTTGCCTCGACTGTCGTTCATTCTCACGTCTCCGTTCCTGTTGATCCTGGTGATCCTTCTGCTGCGAAACGTTCTCGGCGATATTGTTAGCTCGCAACGGGCTCGAGAGAACTTCAAACGCAACCTCGAAATGTCTACGCTGAATCCGGCGGACGCTTCGGCGCATTATAATCTGGGATTGATCTATCAGCAGCGCCGCCAGTACGAAGATGCGAGAGCGAGCTTTGGGCGAGCGATCGAGATAGACCCGGACGAGACCGACGCGCACTATCAGCTTGGTCGCATTGCGTGCGAGCAAGGCCGGCTTGGAGACGCAATCAATCACTTCGACGCTGTTGTCACCCGCAATCCTGAGCACAGCCAGAATGAAGTCTGGCGCGAAATCGGATACGCTTA
This sequence comes from Blastocatellia bacterium, assembly GCA_035455165.1. Taxonomy (GTDB): domain Bacteria; phylum Acidobacteriota; class Blastocatellia; order UBA7656; family UBA7656; genus Onstottus_A. The sequence goes on along the minus strand of DATIFP010000217.1, from coordinate 20,032 downwards.
CTTTCAAGCTGGACAGTTCGAAGATGCTCGAGTGGCGTTCGAGAGATTCATCGACAAGCGCCCCTCGGATGCGGAGGGACGTTATCGATACGGATTGACGCTTCATCAGCTGGGGCGTGCCGATGAAGCGGCAAACGAGATGCGGGCTTGCATTGAAGCAGTGCGCACTTCTCCGGCTTACAAGTATCGTGCTGAGAAGCACTGGGCTAGTGAAGCGCAGGCATTTTTGCGCGCACAGGCCGCTGCTGCCAGTGGACGGTAGCGCTGAGGGTCGTAGGCTCTAGCGTAGATTTTCAATTGGAGTCCAGTCAGGAACAAGTGATGATTGGCGATGATGAAATTACAGAGCTTCCGGTTAGCGCATTACGCGATCCTGAAGCATTGTCCAGCATAGAGAATGAGATTCTCGAAGCATGGTCTAAGCGCGAATGTGACCAGATGGGCTTCACATAGAGAGGATTATTCATTGAACGCAATTCTGGCACTTGAGGACGGACGAGTCTGGCGAGGGCGTGGCTTCGGCGCGGAAGCGGAAGTCGTCGGCGAAGTCGTGTTCAACACCTCGATGACCGGCTATCAGGAGATCCTCACCGATCCCTCCTATTGCGGTCAGATCGTCACTATGACTTATCCCTTGATCGGAAACTACGGAGTCAACGACCAGGACCGCGAATCTAGACGCGTGTTCGCCGAGGGCTTCATCGTGCGCGAGCTGTCTCGCGCTTATTCGAACTGGCGAGCCGGCGATTCCCTCGATCACTATTTGAAGCTGGCAGGCGTGCCCGGCATATCGGATATCGACACACGTTCGCTCGTGCGACATATCCGCGAGCGCGGCTCGATGCGCGGGTGCCTGTCGACTCGACCCAGCGACGAGCAAAGTGTCATCGAGCGCGCGCGAACAGCTCCCGAGATGGTTGGCCTCGATCTCGCCTCTGTAGTCACCTGCAAGGAGCCTTATGTATGGACCGATGATCAACGCTCCGCATACGGATCACCGGTGTTGCTGCATCCGGAGGCGCACGCGACCGCTGATACCGCGCCCCGATTTCACGTGGTCGCCTACGACTTCGGATTAAAATACAACAGCCTCCGCAATCTCGCGGCGCTCGGTTGTCGCGTGACTGTCGTACCTGCTCACACATCGGCCGAAGACGTAACCGCGCTCAAACCGGACGGCGTCTGGCTATCGAATGGGCCGGGTGATCCTGAGCCGCTGACTGATGTTGTCGCCAACATCAAGAAGCTGATCGGCCGCTATCCGACATTTGGGATCTGCCTGGGCCACCAACTGATGGGGCTCGCGTTTGGAGGGCGGACTTACAAGCTGCCGTTCGGGCATCACGGCGGGAATCAGCCGGTGAAGGACCTGACCACGGGCCGCGTGGAGATCACCGCTCAGAATCACGGATTCGCGGTCGACGCCGACTCGCTGCCAGCCGATTGCGAGATCACTCATGTAAACTTGAACGACAACACAGTGGAAGGCCTCCGCCACCTAAGCTTGCCGGTCTACTCAGTGCAGTATCATCCCGAGGCGGGACCAGGCCCGCACGATCCGTCGCACTTGTTCGACAGGTTCGTCGATTCGATGGCACAGAACAGCAAGATCACATTCTAGTGGGAGCGAAAACACCCCCGCCTGCGCTCCTATCCGCGCCAGTTGATGTGCTAAGATTTCATTTGGCTCGCAGGATAGAAAATCTCCCAGGAGATTATATGTTCTGTAACAAGTGCGGTCAGGCGGTCCCGGAGGGCAGCCAGTTTTGCAACAGCTGCGGGGCGAAGACGATAACATCCGCAGGATCACTGACCAACGTAGGATCGCGGGACGAAGCAGCGGGAATAGCGCCGCATGCCGACGAACACGTGATCTTCACTCTACGACCCACGATGATTTTTGTCGTGGTTCGGTACATCGTCGCGGCGCTGATCCTGATCGCCACTGCGGCCTTGATGGGTCTGTTGAGCAGCAAGGTTAGCGGACAGGTTGCGTTTCTTGTGATACTCGGCGTGGGACTGATCGTGTTTTCAAATCCTATCTACAATCACATCTTGAGGAAGCGCGAGGTGTACACGCTGACCAATCATAAGCTCGAAATGCGTTACGGGATAATCGCGAAAACCGTGCGCAATATTCCGTTGCGTAATATTCAGGATGTCACCGTAACCGCGTCGGTGTGGCAGCGATTTCTGAACATGGGGGACATGGAAATCGACAGCGCGTCGGAGACCGGGAAAATCGTATTGGACGACATTCATCACCCCGAGCGCTACGCGAACATGATACTTGCCGAGCTGCGGCGCCGGAACTAATGCGAGCGGGGCGGGTTCTAATCTTTATGCGTTATCCAGGAAGTAAACGAATGCGTCTCGCTACGACCAAACAGGCGTTGCTGTCTGCACTGTTGATTCTGATACCACTCATTGCCGCCGCGCAGGAAACGAAACCCGAGGGCGGAGGCACGAGCAGCGTGATAGCTCTCGCGGTGGCGGGGCCGCGGGCTGTTCTGTCTGTCCTGGACTCCAAGGGACTCTCGGCCACCAGTGAGGTAAACGAATTCTCCCGCGACAATTTGCACGATCTCACTGGGGAGAGTTCTCCGATCTATTTGGAATATGGAGTAACGTCGGCAGCGTCTCGCGAATATACCGGCGTTCGCATTGAAGTGTTTGAAGCTAAGAACCAGGCGGGGGCATATGGGCTGTTCAGCTTTTTTGGGAGCAGAGCCAACGCCGTTCAGCCGGTGCAAGAACTGGGCTCGGGTTCGGCGCGCATGAATGGTGAGGTAGTCTTTTGGAAGAGCAACTACTTTGTTCGGCTCACCGACACGACAGCGAAGCATTCTCGTGCAAGATCAATCGGAGACGCCTTCGTGCGAGCGGTCGCCGACGCGATTGTTCCGACCAGCGCCGTGGCTCATCCGCAGCTTCTCGAGAGCTTGCCCAAGAGCTCGATTGTGCCCGGCACCGAGCGCTACTTCCTGGGGCCGGAAGCGCTGAGCTCCGAAATCGAGCACGCGCGAGAGATGTTTCGGTTCGAGGGCGACACCGAAGCGGTGATGGCCGAATACACGCAGGTCGCTGAGCCTCAAAGTCAGGCGGCGACCGTGCGCCCGAATTCGGCGGTTGCGCCGGCCGGCGGTTCCTCGCTCAGGCTGGTCATCGGCGAATATCACACGCCTCAGTTTGCTACTGACGCGATGGAACTGATCAACAGCTATATGTCGTCGCTTCCTGAGAATGAGCAGCAGGAGACAATCATCAAGCGCACCGGTAACTACATAGTCGCCGCGTTTCGGGTTCGAGATCGCCAGTTTGCCGAGTCTCTGGTGAATTCCATTGAATATCCCTACACGGTCAAGTGGCTCCGTAATCCGCTATGGCCGACCAACGATCCGTTTCGGGCGCAGAAGGCTGCTGAAATGCTGCTTTCCACCTTCGGGTTGCTCGGGCTCATCCTGCTGACTGTGCTTGCGTGCGGGACCGCGTTCGGTACGACGATGTTTTTGAAGCGACGAAAACGACAACAGGAGATTTTTTCCGACGCAGGTGGAATGTTGAGGTTGGACCTCGATCCGTTCGAGAGTGCGATCCTGGGTCTTCCACCGAAGCGCGAAGAGTGATACGTGATCCGTGATTCGTGATAAGTGATTCGTGGTCCGAACCGGAATACACTCCGATCACGTATCACGCATCACACATCGCGCTTCACGCATCACTGAACCCATGCCCAACTCGGTTCTCATCGTCGATGACGAAGAAGGAATCAGGCGCTCGCTGGCTGGCGTTCTCGAGGACGAGAAAATGTCAGTCGAGACCGCTGCGTCAGGGGAAGAGTGTCTTGCGCTCTTCGAGCGGCGCCTCTTTAGCTGTGTTCTCCTCGACGTCTGGCTTCCGGGCATCGACGGGATCGAGACGCTGATCAGGTTGAAAGAGGCTTATCCCGACACCGCCGTCATAATGATCAGCGGACATGGGAACATCGAAACCGCGGTGCGCGCGACAAGGCTCGGCGCTCTGGACTTCATTGAAAAGCCGCTTCAAATAGATCGCACCGTGCTTGCCGTCCAAAACGCTCTCCGCCAGCGTCAGCTCGAAGCCGACGTTCAAAGGCTTCGCGAACAACTCGGCGACGACAACGCTATGATAGGCGAGAGCGTCCCGATGCGAGCGCTTCGTCAGCAGATTCACGTCGCCGCGCCCACCAACGGGCGCATATTGATCTACGGCGAATCGGGCACTGGAAAAGAACTGGCGGCGCGCGCGATCCATCATCAATCTCCGCGAGCCGCGATGCCCTTCGTCGAGCTCAACTGTGCCGCGATTCCCGAGGAATTGATCGAGTCCGAATTGTTCGGCCATACCAAAGGCGCGTTCACCGGTGCGACTCAAGCCAAGCGAGGCAAGTTCGAGCAGGCCGACGGCGGGACGCTGTTGCTCGATGAGGTCGGCGATATGAGCCTGAAGGTCCAATCAAAGGTGCTTCGGGTCCTCGAAGAGCAGCGCTTCGAGCCGCTCGGTTCGAACACCACCGTTCGGGTGGATGTCAGGATCATTGCTGCGACCAACAAACGCCTGGACGAAGAGATCGAGCGGGGCTCGTTTCGCCCCGATCTCTTCTATCGCCTGAACGTGATCCCGTTTGAAGTACCCCCGCTTCGCGAGCGCCGCGAAGATGTCCCGCTGCTGACCGATTACTTCAATCGAAAATACTCCGCGCACTACACCCGCACGCCGAAGGCATTCACCGGCGATGCGCTCGAGCAGCTGGGCGAATATGACTGGCCGGGTAACGTTCGTGAACTACGAAATACCATCGAGCGAGTTGTGATAATGTCGGCAAAGGAGCAGATTGGAGTCGGTGATTTGCCGCCGCTTGGGACTGCCGAGGGAGTGAAGATGCCCCCGCGATACAACTTCACTTCGTATCGAGAGGGCCGCGAAGCCTACGAGCGAAACTACATTCTTCGCAAGCTGGCCGAGTGCGAAGGCAATGTGTCGCGCGCGGCCGAAGCGCTCGGCATCGACCGGTCCCACCTGTACCGACGAATGAAAGCGCTTGGCATCAGCGATAAACGCACCGGGGGCGTCATAAACTCGTAACAGAAGGCGTTTGTAAACAAAAGCTCTCGACCTCGCTCTGAGCTCTAGTACTGACGCTGCGCCTTCTTGGGTCTCTGAGAGTGCTGGAAAGTGCTTCTGGCAATCAACGCGAGTGCACAACCCCTGTCGCGCTTTGTATCGGTGGCGTCTGGGTGTGACGCCGAGCGTGAATAATTGCGGATTGCGGTCCAGGAAAATCACTAGACGCTACGAGCGACTCTGCATTCCGTGATTTGAAATCCGCAATCCGCAATGTCAATACGCGTTCCGCGTTACCCGTGCGACCGCGTCAGACCGCCTAAAACGCCAGCCCGAACAGAAAAGGCTCAAACTTGCCTAGAGCGTCATTTCATCCCGTTAGGCTGAGTTGAGTGTCGATCTTGCGATGCCGGGACAACCCCGGAGCCGATGCTATGCGACCGGTATGCCACCGTAGTCAACGATGAAGGATTGGCAGGAAAGTCCACAAATCAGGCACTAAGAAGGTAGTTCGAACGCTCAGCACCCGAGCGGGAGACAATACTGGCAACGTATGTACCGGGAATAAAGTATTGCGAGTGGGAAGACTCTATACATCAGTCCGCCGGCCCGGATGCTGCTCAACACGGCGGCAACGCCCGACCAACAGCTCTCAAGTCAACTATTCATATCTGAGCGCCACCATCGGATCGACTCTCGTCGCGCGGCGGGCCGGCACCAAACTGGCCGCCAGAGCCACTCCTGAGAGAATCAGTGGAATCACAGCGAACGTCAGGGGATCGGTTGGGCTGACATCATAAAGCAGGGTCGAGAGGAATTGCGTCAAAGCGAACGCCGACGAGACACCGAGTGCCACTCCGAAGAACGTGAGCGCCAGCGCTTGACGGATGATCATGCTCAGAATGTTGCCCGTGTTTGCACCAAGCGCGAGCCGCACGCCTATTTCGTGAGTGCGCTGCGACACTGAATACGAAACTACGCCGTAGATCCCGACCGCTGCCAATGCCAGCGCCACGACCGCGAATACTTCCAGCAATAGCAAGTTGAACCTCCGCCGCGCGAGCGATTCATACAGATACTCATCCATCGTCTTGACGTTGTGGATCGGAAGCCCTTTGTCGACTTCAAGCGCCGCATCGCGCAGCGCCCGGGTCATAGCCGCGGGATCCGTGGCAGTGCGAACAACAACCATCATCGAGCGTGAAGGAGCGGGGTTGAGCGGGTCCTGAGAGTAAGGCACATAAGCTTCGGGCACGGGTGCGACTTCCAAGCCCTGATGTCTGACGTTGCCCACTACGCCGATGATCATGAGAGGATCGCGTTCCTGCCCCTGTAGCTTCAAGCGCTTTCCGAGCGCCTCCTCATCCGGGAAGAACTGCCGCGCAAATGCTTCATTGATCAGTGTAACGTTCGGCGAGTTCTTCGTGTCGCTGTCCGTGAAGTCCCGGCCTTGGAGCAACGGGATTCCCAATGTCTTAAAGTACCCAGGTGCGCACACTCGATAGTAGAGAAGGGGCCGTTCGTTTGGAGGAGGCTCGGGGCGGCTCTCGACTGTAAAGGAGTCGCTGGTATCCGAGCCGGTCAACGGCAGATCAGCAACAGCGCTTGCCGACACTATTCCGGGCACGCTTGCGAGTCGCGCCGGAAGCTGACGGAAGATCGCGGTGACCTGTTGCTCTTCAGGATATTTCGCTCGCAGCAACGCCACTCCCATGCTTAGAACGTTTTTGGAGTTGAATCCCGGGTTCACCTCGTGCAGCCGAGCAAAGCTTCTGATCATTAACCCGGCGCCGATAAGCAAGACTAAGGCAAGTGCGATCTCAGAAACCACGAGCAAACCACGCAGGCGATTGTTGCGCAAACTGGAAGTCGTTCGCCCGCCTTCCTTGAGCGCTTCATTCAGGTCAGGCCTCGACACTTGGAGCGCAGGCGCAAGCCCAAAGACTAATCCCGTTGCGACCGAAATCAGAACGGTGAATGCCGCAACCCAACGATCGAGTCCGATCTGTTCAGTGCGAGGAATATCACCCGGGCTGATGGAGATCAGCGTCTTCACTCCCCAGTATGCCAATAGCAGGCCGATCACCCCTCCTGCCAGCGACAACGAAATGCTCTCGGTAAGTAGCTGCCTGATCACTCGAAAGCGGCTCGCGCCAAGCACCGATCGAATCGCGAACTCTTTTTGGCGTGATGCCGATCGAGCGAGCAAAAGATTCGCGACGTTTGCGCAGGCAATCAGCAAAACAAATCCGACTGCGCCCAATAGCACAAACAGCGCGGGTCTTATGTCTCCAATCAACATATCGTGCAGGAACTGAAGCTTTATACCGTGCCCGGATATCTTCTCGGGAAACGCGGCAGCAATGCGCGCGGCGATCGTCGACATCTCCGCTTGCGACCCGTCGAACGTGGCAGCCGGTTTCAATCTTGCAATGACGTTGAGGAAGTGTGGGCCTCGGTCCGTCTTCGAGCGGTCCATCGCAAGGGGCCGCCAAAGCTCCGAGTGATTCGGAAAATCGAAGCCCGAGGGCATCACGCCGATTACCGTCCAGCTGTTGCCGCTGAGAGTGACCGGCTGACCAACTATGTTCGGGTCTGCATTGAAGCGTCGCTCCCAAAGCTTGTGGCTGAGGATTACGACTCGAACGGCGCCGGGCTTATTTTCGTCCGCGGTGAAGGTGCGGCCGAGTATCGGGTTCACTCGCAGAAGCGGAAAGAGATCGGCGTCGGCCATCGCGCCGGGAACGACTTCGGGTTCATCTCCGCGATCCAGCAAAGCTCCGGCTGGCATAAACGCAGCGAGATGCTCGAACGACTGATTCTGCTCCTTCCAATCCAAAACGTCGGGAAGCGATGACGGCGCGATGTCCAGTTGCGGCTGCGTGTCCCACACCCAAACGAGGCTCGCAGGTTCGTCGAATGGAAGCGGGCGCAGCAGAACGCCGTTTATTACGCTGAAGATCGCGCTGTTAGCTCCAATCCCGAGCGCGAGCGCGAGCACGGCCGTCAGCGTGAAGCCCGGGCTCTTGCGCAGCACTCTAACCCCATAGCGCAGATCCTGGGTCAAGCGTTCCATACAACCTCCTTCGTCCTACCGGAGCGATTCCGGTCGCTCTGGACTACTTGGGCGCCGCTTAACGATGTCCGGATCACTCTCCACGAAACGTCACACTGCCGCTGATTCCTGACACCGAGATGACCGACCCGCCGGCGCCGACCTTGCCGGCGAAGTTCGAGTGACCTACTTTATTGATTGTCACGTTAGGCGCGGCGGCGTTCACGTCCCCGTTTATCCCGCTTACGTTGAGGTCGGCGTTCAGGTCGCTGGCCAGCCGCAGCTCGACACGGCCGCTGATTCCGCTCACGCGAAGGCCCCGCTCGCTCAACCGAGGGATTGTTATAGTGAGCACACCGCTGATTCCGGAGATGTCGGAGTAACCCAGAGCCGAATGCGCAACCTCAACTCTGCCGCTGATGCCGCTGAGCTTCAACGTTCCGTCAATCTCGCCGATTTTGACTGGACCGCTGATCGCGTTGAGTTTCAAATCGACGTTGCGTGGCAAGCGAAGCGTGACTCGCTGGCGGGACCTGATACTTTGACACTCGTCCGTGCGTTCCTGTCGATGTCGGATCACGAGGCTGTCCGGTGTGTTCTCGATCGCGATTTTGTAGCAGTCGAGATCGGTGCGGGTCTCGCCCATTCGCACGATGTGCACTTCGGCCGTGTTGCCGCTTATCGTCTCGACGTCGACCGGGCCCGATATTACAGACAGCTCGACTCGGGCTCCGGGGTTTAGCACATAGCTCTGATTGATGTCCTCGCGTTCGGGCATGTCTCGATCTACGCGAGCTTCGACGTGCCGTTCCTGCGGGTAAGCGCCGCCGATCGGCGCTAGCATAAAAGTGAGAACCGCGATGCTGCCGAGAGCGATCAGTTTGTGTCTCATAGTGCGCCTCCGTGATGTTGCTAAGCTGCCTTGGATTTCTCTTCTACCACCTGCCCGTCGAAGAGCCGCACTGACCGGTCCGCATAGGCGGCGTAGCGTGGATCGTGCGTTACCATACAGATCGTGGCGCCCGAAGCATTGAGCTCGCTGAGAAGCTCCATCACCGCTTCGCCGTGCGCGGAATCGAGATTGCCGGTGGGCTCGTCGGCGAGCACGATCAACGGGTCGCCCGCGACCGCCCGCGCCACAGCGACACGCTGTTGCTGTCCGCCAGACAGCTGGCTCGGCAGGTGGCGTTCGCGGTGAGCCATGCCGACGCGATCGAGCGCGTCTCTAACCCGATGACGCCTTTCTGAAGCCCGAACGCCGCGATAGGTAAGCGGCAACTCGACGTTCTCAAACACTGTCAGATCGCCTATCAGATTGAAGCTCTGAAACACGAATCCAATCTCGCGATTGCGCATTCGGGCTCGGTCGGGAGCCGGGAGTTCGGACACCTGTTTCCCGGCAAGGAAATAAGTTCCGTCCGTCGGGGTGTCGAGCAATCCGAGAATCGATAGCAGCGTCGACTTGCCACAGCCGGACGGTCCGGCGATCGAAACGAATTCGCCCTTGCAGACTTCCAGATGAATGCTCGCCAACGCGTGCGTTTCGATTTCGTCGGTTTGAAACACTTTCGTGACGCCGTTGAGTCGGATGAGCGGTTGGTCAAATCCTTTCATGCTGTCTCCCGATTATCGACTAAGTAAGAACAAACCACGGCTAGTGCGAAACACGAGTTAGTGAGGCCACACGCCAAAAGGTTTTAACAAAGGGCTCCTGTGAACAAATGAAGTTCGACAGGGAACAAGTACCCGGTCTATTGGCCAACCAACTGGTTCCCTCTGGAAACCCGAAGTGGCCGGGTGTGGACAAGAGACCCTTATGTCATTTCGACAGAATCTCCTTGAAGAATTCGAGAGCGCGGTCATCGCCGGTTTGCCCGAGCCAGAACATCGCCTGCTTGCGGACTTCGGCCTTTGGATGGGTCTTCGCGATCTTGATTAGAAGCGGTATAGCCTCATCCCGTTTGCGCTGGCTTATTGCGAACACGGCTTGCTTTTGCACCTCGGTGTCGTCGTCGGACTTCTCGATCACGTTGCCCAGCACTTCCAGGCTTCGCTTGCCCGCCTTTTGTCCCAGCCAGAACAGGGCCTGCTTGCGCAACTCGCGGTCGGGGTCGCTTTCTGCAACCTTGATCATGAAGTTGACTCCGTCGTTATCGTTGCTCGTCGAACCTGTCACGTCATCTTTATTGACCGAGGCGGCAAAGATAATCTGTTTCTTGACTTCTCGACTGTTGATGGACGAATAGAGATTCTCGAGAGCAGCCATCGAGCCCTGCTCTCGGCCGACTCCGATGGCGAAAGCGGCTTCCTTTCGGACCTTTGTGCTCTCCTGCTCATTGCGAACCAGATCGGCGAGAAACGAAAGGTGCCCGGGGATTTGCCCCAGCCAGAACACCGCGGCGGACCTGACACCGTCGACCTGAGAATTGCGCACGAAGTTCTCGAGCATACCGCCGACGCGCGGATCGTCGTGAAGAGCGATCGCAACTATCGAGTTCCTCGGCCGGTCGCCGGTTCGATTCGATTCGGCAAGGCCCTGCAGATAGTTCAGGCTCTCTTCGTTTCCTGCCCTCCCGAGCCAGTAGACCGGATACCCACTGTACTCGCGCTGACGGTCCAGGTTGTAAATTTCTACGCGCGCTAGGGCTCCGTCGCCCGGCTCGTGAAGCACAAAGACTCCTAGATTGCGAGTCTCTGTTTTCGAACCCACTGATACGGAGGTCCCGTCGATGATCGTCGTGTTTCCGCCCGAGCGCCATTCATAGTCGACTGCGACTCCGGGCCTGACGTCGAACGAGTACGCGGTCCAAAACCGGGTCTGCCTCCCGCGGCCCTGCCTCTCCGCGCTGTCGAGTCTCGCGCGCAGAGTCGCTCCTTCGACCGCAATGAATCCCTGACGTTGTGCGCTTGAATGTCCGGCACTGATCGATACAATCGCAAGCACCAGCGAGACCATCAAAATATGCTTCGACATTTGAGTGACTCCTCTGAAAATGTCCGACAAACTTCAGTTTGTCGAAAATGTGTTGCACGCCTCATGACTGGCACACTTGGAAAGTTGCGCGACAAGCTTCAGTTGTTAGCGACAAACTGAAGTTTGTCGGACATCACTTCAAGATTTCTTCGAGAAACCTGGCCGCATCTGGATCGTTGCTCTGACCCAGCCAGAAAATCGCGTCTTTGCGCGCTTCCACCGACGGGTCGCGTTTGGCGATGTCCATCAATTTCTGAAGCGCGCGCTTCTTGCCGGTTTGACCCAGGGCGAAGATGAGCTTCTTTTTGACCTCCAGGCTCTTCTCTGCGTCATACATTTGCAGGAGCAGATCGACGCCCTGTTCGCCGCCGGTCTGTGCGATCCAGAACACCGCTTCGCTACGGACGGCGTCGCTGTCGCCGCTGCGAGCAATCTCCATCAGCTTCGACTTCGCGCGAGCGTTGCTCATCTGCGACATCGAGAAGATGACTCGCTTTCGAATCTCGACGCTGTTGTCGGCGTCGTAGATCCTCATCAATTCATCTGCGCTCTGTTCATCGCCGCGCTGGCCCAGCCAGAAGATCGCTTCTTTGCGCACCTCGAGGTCCGCGTTCGACCGGGCGACTTCGCTAAGCTTGCTCCTCGCTTTGGCAGTCGACCGTTGTGAGAGAGCAAACACCACCTTCTTTCGAATCTGGCCGTCGGGGTCTGAATCAAAGATTTTGATCAACTCGTCGTCTGTCCCCTCGCCTCCGCGCTGGCCCAGCCAGAAGATGGCCTCCTCTCGCACCTTGCGTGACGTAGCGCCGCGAGCAAGTTCGCTCAACAGCGCGCTCGCCCGGGGGCTCCCGTGTTGCGAGATTGCAAACACCGCCGCTTTATTCACCTCATTGTCGGTGGACGCTTTCGCCAGCTCCTTCAGAAGGTCCAGAACGGCTTCGTCACGAGTTTGACCGATCCAGAAAATCGCCGTCTTGCGAAGCTGCAAATCGGTCTCATTGCGGATGATCTCCTTTAACATCTCCGTGCCGGTCTTGCTCTGATGTTGTCCGATCAGCGAGATCGCCGTCTCCTTCAAACGCCTGCTTGATTTGGAGTCGCGTTTCAGAATATCCGCGGCGATTGCGGCTCCGCGTTCGGGGTTACCCTGGAAAAGACTCTGCAGAGCGACGATCTTGGTCTCGTCGTCATATTTGTCCAGATCGCCTACTGCCTGTCGGTTCGGGAGCAGAGAAGCAAGCTCGATACGCATGGAGCTGGCGTCGTCTTTCCATTTCGACCTTGGATATTCGCGTATGAGCCGTTCTAGAGTGCGGTCGGCCTCCGCGTAGCTCTCCTGCTTCTTCAGTGCGAACGCCAGCCAGTAGAGCGCGGCGTCGGTGTCCTTGCCTTTCGGGTATTTGCTGATGTATTCGCGGAACTTCGTTGCCGCCGCGTTCCAGTTCTCGTCGCCGATTCGATCGCGTCCCTCGCGGAAAATCTTGATCTCCGCGTCGGAAGCGCTCGAGGTCTGAACGAACCTGTTGAGTTTCTCCAACTCCTGGCCATAGGACGCCGCGCGAATGCGCTGCGGCAAAACGAGCATCGCGCCCAGGCTGAGAGCAATGATCGTGACTGGAAGCAGTCGTAATATGACTCGAACTCGATCGGTGGAATTAGTGCGCATTTTCCTCCCCTCGAAACTTTCTTCACAAACTCTGGCTCAGGACTGGCGCTGAATAAATCTGCAGCGCTGAAACAATCTCTTTCTTCTGCATTCGCTCTTTGATCGAACGGACTTCGTCAGTAGTCGGCCGGTCCGGCAGATTGGCTATGTCCAGCAGGAAGGGTTCGAGCGTGCTTAGCAGGTTCTCCGCCGGCTGGTTGCCCTTGGCTTCCGCGTCACGCCTCAGGACGATGTTTTTGTAGAGCAACCCCTTGGATTGCTGTTTTTCATAGGCAAGATCGGGATCCGTCTGGGCATTCGACTCGCGACTGTTGCGGAAGGATCGCAACATCAACTGGGCTTGCTCGAGGTGCCGCGCGGTTTCCAGGTCAATGAACGGGATCATGATCGGTTGCCGCTCCGCCACGAGGTTCGAGTTGCCTATCGCGCTATCCGGCGGCTGTTGGTCTCTCCGAGCAGCCCTGTGATAGGTCTTCCGGAGAGGCCCTCGCTCGGCCGATTTGTCCGGGGCGACCGGGCCTGAAGGAGCTAGGGGACCGATTTCTTTCCGCGGGACATCTTCAGGCGCGTTAATTGTTGCGGTCGTGTCGCGTTGATCGACCGTGCGCTTCTGTTGAACCTTGAAGATCCAAAATCCGGCCAGCACCATCAGAATGACGGCGGCTGCGGCAGCAAACCTCAACCACCCTCGGCGTTGCCAGGTAAACCGCGAGGTCAGTGCGGGACTCAGCGGCCTGGGCTGGTACCGATAGTGACCAAGCACTTGCTCGAGTCGTTGGACGTCCGGATCGGGCTCGCCCGATGCGTCCCACAGATAGTCGTCGTTCATGCTAGCCCCTCCATTCCCAACTTATTCCGGAGCAGCTTCATTCCGCGGTGGAGGTTCACTCGCACGGAAGCCGGAGTCAAACCGGTGCGCTCGGCGATCTCCGGACCGCTCATTCCCTCCACCAGTCTCAGCACCAACGTCTCGCGGTACGCTTCCGGCAATCCGCAAATGACTTCAAGCACGTGCGCGGCCTCGCGGCGATCATCGGGTGTGTTATGTGCAGCGACCTCATCGCTCAACTCCTCGGTCTCGCGATTCCGTCTGTGAAAATCCATTGCTCGATTTCGCGCGATCATTGCCAGCCAGCCTCCGAATGCATCGTCGTCTCGAAGCGTGTCGAGCTTCTTCAACACGACCAGAAAAACATCCTGCACAAGATCGTCGACCTCGCTCCACGGCACTCGGGCCAGCAGTATTCCGTGCACCATCGGCGCATACAGGCTATAGAGCGTGGCGAAAGCCTCTTGCTCACCGCGACGCACAGCCTTCACCAGCAAGGCTTGTTTTGAAGTTTCAGTCACGCGAGCGCGGGCCGCCGGCTGAGTTTGTATAGCCACAAGGAGTAGGCCGTCACGATCAATCTTGTACATCCCTTACCTTGTCCGACCATTAAGACGCTCTTTGATTGGCGACCGTTAACCGCCATTCTTACACCTGCGCACCCTGGCCCGCCAAAACTTTCTGAGAGAGGCCTGCCACCGACCGACCATTAGCCAGGCCAAGATTGGCTGTTTCTTCGTAACACAGCTCATGGTCCCGGCTCTGTGACTCCCCGTTAACCATTTATCACACAAGGGTTATCGAGCAATAGAAACCAAAGTTCGGCGGAACTTCTGAGAGGTACTCCTCTTTGCTTTTCCGAGCGCATCTCATTCCCACCGCAAGTGAGCTTTGATATAGTCCGTCCAACTCGGCAACCATGAGGGAATTTGGATTGTGGCTGTCAAATAACCTCCTCTTCTTCTCTGGTTGAGGGACACAACCATTGAAGGGACGCAGAAAACGGAAGGAACAACTCGCCCGAGTTCTTCCTTCCGTTATTTTTTAGACCGGCCCCCGTCACTAGGTTGAATCAACACCCCATCGCGTGATTACCAATGCGACGAGCTGGGGCGAGGCGCAAGGGAGCTGTGTCTTGAAAGCAACGTGCGGCGTCGCCTATACTCTGCACACCTAAGGAGGGGTATCCTAATGGTAAGGAAGCGGTCTTGAAAACCGCCGGGCCTAAAGCCCTTGCAGGTTCGAATCCTGTCCCCTCCGCCACTTGCACTCTTCCGAATCGCACAGCGACGGTGATTGTGACTCTCTGTGTGACAACTCTTGCGATGGGTTCAGACCGGTGGGGCTGCGGTGATACGTGTTCACTCGGAGACCGCATCGAGCAGCCTCTGGAACCTCGGGTCGTCGCGCAGTGGATCCAGATCGGGGTCGTTTGTGGCCCAGTCTTTTGAGAGCCCTCCCTGCCCCATTGAAGCCTGCAAGCAGCCCAGCGCGTCTTCGAACTGGCCCAGCGCGATGTAAACGCACGCCGCGTTGTACTCGATGATCGGTTCCTCTGAGTCCACCGCGAGCGCGCTCTTGATCCATTTTTCAGCGCGCTCTGGCTCGCCCATCTCAACCAGCACCGACGCGCCCATGGTCAAGGCCCGCGTGTCGTCCGGATGCCAGCGGACTCGCGCCTTGACCGCCTCGATGCATTCGAGATCCGCGCTTCGCGCTTTGCTCAACTTGCCCATTCGTTTGTAGCACATGCCAAGCAAATACCAAGAATCGTAGGCTTCCGGCACTATCGCGCATGCCTCCTTGAAGTGCTCGGCGGCCTTGGCCGCGCTACCCTGGGAAAAGTGCAGGCGTCCCGAGATATAGTGCGGTTCGTAGAGGTAGGGATCAAGCTCGATGGCCCGACGCAAGTGGAACTCTGCCTGCTCGAACTCGCCTCGCAGAAACAGCGCTAATCCGCGTGCCGCATGGGCGTCCGCCAGTTCCGGCTCAAGCTCCAGCGCCTTCGCGCTGGCTTCGTCTGCTGCCGTCGCTGATTCCTGGCCCTTGCCAAAGTACAAACGCAGGAACGAGTGACAATCGGCGATGCCTGCATACGCGCGGGCGTACCTTGGATTGATTTCGATTGCCTGCGAAAAGAGCTGGAGCGCAATCTCGAAAGCCTTGCGCCGATGTTGATGGATGAACTGGCGTCCCTGGAGGTAGACCTCATATGCCTGCGCATCAATCAGGGCGGGCCCCACGGCGGGCGGCGCAGTTCGTGACGTAAGCGCAACCCTAAGGGCTTGTGCAATCTGATCCGCGATCTCGTCTTCAACGGCGAAAATGTCTTTCATTTCCCGATCATAGCGATCACACCAGAGGCGGTAACCGTCCTTAACGCTGACCAGTTGAGCCGAGATGCGCACACGGTCGTCAACCCGACGTACGCTGCCTTCCAGGATGGTGCTGACATTCAACCGTGCGCCAATCTCGCGAATGTCCGGCGCGTGATGCTTAAACTGAAATGCCGAGGTCCTGGAAGCCACGTGCAGATCCGGGATGCGGCTGAGCGCGCGCAGGATTTCCTCAGCGATGCCGTCACACAAGAACTCCTGGTCCTTCGCCGCGGTCATGTCCTGGAACGGGAGGACGGCGATGGAGGGACCTGCGGTGGCCGTCGGAAAGCGACGCGTAATGGATCCCGAATCGAGGGTGGCTTGCATCTCAATGAGCTCCCTCACCATCACGTCGATCCGCTCGTAGCGTAACTGCCGGTTCTTGGCGAGGGCCTTGACGAGAATGTTTTCAATGAGCGGCGAAACACCGGTACGCAGCTTTGATGCGGCCGTCGGCTCGTCATTCAGAACCGAGGCGACTACGGTCGCTACGGAGTCCACGCCGAACGGTGCAACGCCGGTTACCATCTGGTATAGAACGGTGCCCAGGGACCAGATGTCCGAGCGTGCATCAACCGGCTCACCGCACAGTTGTTCCGGCGACATGTAAGCCGGTGTCCCCACAACCGAACCCCGGTCGTTACCAACATCACCGAGCATCTTGGCGATGCCGAAGTCGAGAATCTTGACCGTGTCGTCAAGCGTGATCATCAGGTTGGCCGGCTTGATATCCCGATGAACGATCAACTGTTCGTGCGCCGCGGCCAGGCCACGTCCCGTCTGCACCGCGATCGAGAGCGCCCGCCCGATCCCGAGGGGGCCGCGGCCGAGCACGCGGTCAAGGGTCTCGCCCTCGTAAAACGCCATCGCAATAAAGACCTCTCCCGCCGGCGTTTCATCGACCTCGAAGATCGTGCAGATGTTGGGGTGGTCGAGCTGCGAAGCAGCCTGCGCTTCTTTGATCAACTGTGACTGCATCAACGGATCTGCGAGCGGACGAAGAAACTTCAGCGCAACGCGTCGCGCGAGGCGCAGGTCAGTGCAGCGATACACTTCTCCCATGCCGCCGGAGCCAAGCAGCTCATGAACCTCGTAATGGGAGATCTTCCCACCTGTCCGCGAAGCAACCGACACAGAAAACTCCTCCTTGGGACAAGCCAGGAGTGAACAGGCATGCGTTTCGTCGAACAGAATCATGCGACCATGCGAGAGTCGGTTGCAAGCGGCCGGCGCAGTGCAGGGCTCGAGCGTAAGAAACGGCTCCTCCCCGCGGGAGACGGTTTGGCAATTGCCAGTAGTGCTTGTCACCGGGATACCAATCATGTCAAGCAGGAGTGATACAATCAACGCGCCAGAAGTAATCTACGAGGTAGAAGGGGGCGAACTCCAATGAGTGATACCCATAGCATAGACGCGATTCTCCACGCTCTTTACGAAACCATTTCTGGGCCGGCAGGGGCAGTCCGCGACTGGAATAGATTCCGGTCTTTGCTGTATCCTGGCGCGCGACTCGTGCGTACATTCATTGCCACCGACGGTAAGCCTCGCGCGTTACCCATGGACGGTCGAGCCTACGAGGACGACACGGCTGACTACTTCCGCCAGGAGCCGTTTTACGAGACCGAGGTTGCGAGGCGGATTGAGCGCTTCGGTAACATCGCCCATGTTTTCAGTGTGTACGAAGCACGCCACGCACCAACTGACGCCAAGGCGTTCAAACGGGGCATCAATAGTGTGCAGCTATTCAACGACGGGGATCGTTGGTGGGTGGTGAGCATGTTATGGGACAACGAGCGCGAAGACAATCCGATTCCTGAGGAGTATCTGGCGTGAGGTGTGGGTGACCTCGGCCGCCTATGGCCAGCGTGTCTTGGTTGCCACCTGTATCCTTTTGTTGAATAGAGAGCTGGAACGAGACCGATTGGATGATTACAAAGACCGCGATTTGCCGCGGGAATACCCGCGAACCCTGCGGGATATGTCCATTAACTCTTATCATCGGTATTTGAAGGTTCCACAAGTTGACGCGTAGCTATGCTCCGCGTCGAGGATTAACGCGCAAGCTACGGAACACGGAATCCGGGCATTCCGTCGAGGAATCCCTGATTAGGAGCATAATGTTGCCGCGAGTTCAATTTGGAAGCATAAAGATGCCGCGGGTACTTTTACGCTAGATAGAACGTGGCGAATTGAAACAAATCAAACCGTCAGTGGGTTCGACCTCCTTCATCTTCAAGTCAGTTTTGGCCAGAAGCGTGTGATTAAACTGAACAGATACAATAGTAGCAAATATATGCTTCCAAGCTCGGCCAATTTATCATTCAAGTCACACGACGACTACTTGTGTTACTTGAACCATGAATTTGCCGATTGGCAATCTTATGGGTGCAATCTGCAGCGCCAAGGTTATGATTTCATATCTCAAAAACTTGGACACGGAGGTTTGAGGCATCCGCAGCCGGCGCTCGATCTCACCGACCTAGCGCGCCCACGACGCTGTCGTGAGGGGGAGGGGCTGAGAACCGGGCGTTATGCTGACTCCGAGACGGCCCCAGGTGTTTCCTATCGTCCCCTGCTCGATGCCGAGCCTCTTCATCGTGTCGTTGTCGTGTCGAGGAACGTCTTGGCGTCCGCGGCGGAGCGGCGATGCTGCCCGCGCGGCTCACGATGGCGACACAGGCGGCCGCAAGAGCGAGCGCTTTCTTCATCCCGGCGGTCTACCGCGGCCTGATGTTGACGTTCGTGTGGAAGAAGTTGTCCGGGTCGTACTTCCTCTTGAGATCGCGCAGCCGGCTGTAGTTCGGACCATAGGCGAGCACCGCCGGATCGTCCCCGTCGTCTTGGTCGAGGTAGTTGAGGTAGCGGAACGTTCCGAGATACGGCGCAAGCGCGGCGTAAATATCGCGGCACCACGAAACGTTCTTGTCAGTGTCTCGTGGATCGGTCCACTGCGAGATGAGGACGGCATTGAAGCCGGTGATGCGCATCGCGCAGGCCGTCGCCGGCACCGGCACGCGGCTGGCCGCTCCATGAAAGTGCTCGATGACAATCTGCGACATCGGCGACGGCGCGGCCGCGAAATGTTCGAGCAGCGTCGCGATGCAGTCATCGCTGAGGTCCGTGAGGAATTGCGACTTCCAGTAGTTGAGCGCGCCCTTCGGCAGGCCGGGGTCGAACAGGGCGTTGAGGGAGCAGTACGGAATCGGTCCCATCGCATCCATCGCCGGCTGACCAAACGCCTTCAGCGGCCGGAGCGCGGCTTCGCCGTCCGCCAGCGATCCGCAGTGGCCCGCGACGAGGGCGGTCAGCTTCGCGCCCGAGCCGTCTGGCGCCGTCAGCAGGCCGGCGACCAGCATCATCTCGTCCGGCAGCGTCGCGCAGGTGTCGCGGAAGAATCTCAGCGCGGCCGCGCCGCTCTGCAACGGGTGCGCGACGAGGCCGCCTGCGACCACCGGGCCGACCGGATGCAGGTCGTACTCGAGCGAGGCCGCAATGCCGAAGTTGCCGCCGCCGCCGCGAATGGCCCAGAAAAGATCGGGGTTCTCGTCGGCGCTCGCCCGGCAGACTGCGCCGTCAGCCAAGACCATTTCTGCGGAACGAAGGTTGTCGAGCGCCAGACCGTACTTCGGCATCAGCCACCCGAGACCGCCGCCGAGCGTCAGCCCAGCCAGGCCCGTGGTGCCGACGACGCCGCCTGTGGTGGCGAGCCCGTGCAGCTGCGTCTCGCGGTTGAACTCCTTCCAGAGCACGCCGCCCTGTGCGCGAGCTGTTGGCGCCTTCGGGTCGACGTGAATGCCCTTCATCAGAGAGAGATCGATCATCAGACCATCGTCGATCGTGGCCCGTCCGGCGACGTTGTGGCCGCCACCGCGAACGGCAACTTCGAGATTGAGCGTTCGCGCCAGCCTGACGGCGTCCGCGACGTCGGCAGTGCCGAGGCACCGCGCGATAAGCGCAGGCCGCTTGTCAACCAGTCCGTTGTGAACGCGGCGGACATCGTCGTATTGGGCGTCGGACGGCTGCAGCAGCTGTCCGGAGAATGTCG
>DATIFP010000216.1:0-80325 GCA_035455165.1 Blastocatellia bacterium | reverse complement strand
GAATATGATGGTCACCACGCCGATCGCGTACGACGGAACCGGTTGAAAATCGACAACGAACCGAATCAGGTTCCGTACGAACACCTCGAAGAACCTGACCGGTCGCCCATCCTCACGCACGACTCTCAATCTCATTATTCGCTTGCCGGGCGTCTGGCCGCTCCACAGGGTTTCGAACAAAACGAAGTAGCCCCAAATGATGCCAAAGATCACTAGCACGGTCAGCGCAGCAGTCCACACTCCCATCGAGTTGAAGAGCCGCCAATCGCTCAAAGCTCCGGCGCCGATGATAAATATGACGATGGCGGAAACTTGAATGAGATGATCGATTGCGGCGGCGAGAAAGCGATTGCCGACGTTGGCGAGCACGTAGTGCAGCTCGACCCGTTCGGGCGTCTCGATTACTAGTTCATCATCGAGCATACATGGCTGTGGTTCGTTTGACGTTTTGCCGGCGGGTGGCCGGCCATCTCCCGGATTTCAACGCGGTCACCGCTCGCTCTCGATCCTCGGGAGAACTACTGCCACGACCTTCGCGTGAGTTTCGTCGACCGGTCCGGCGGCGTCAATGACATGTATACGCGAAGGCTCGCGCCGGGCAAGCGCCAGGTATCCCTCGCGAACGCGACCGTGAAAATCCGCCCGCTCGTCGTCGAAGGCGCCCAGCAGCCCACCTACCGGACGCTTGTGCAATCGCGCGCGGGCGAGCGCGGGATCCAGGTCAAACACGAATGTGATATCCGGTTGCAACCCATCGGTCGCGAAGCTGTTCAACTGTTCGACGACCGCGAGATCCAATTGGCGGCCGTGGCCCTGAAATGCAACTGTCGAGTCGGTATAGCGGTCGGACAGCACAATGCGCCCGGCCTCGAGGGCCGGCCTTATGACTGCTGCTACGTGCTCGGCTCGGGCCCCGACAATCAGGAAGAGCTCGGTCTTCGGAACTATCCCGACGCTCGCATCTGATATGAGCAGATCGCGAACGCCTTCGCCGATTGCTGTGCCGCCCGGCTCGCGGGTGATCAGGACATCCCTTCCGCGTTGCCTGAGCACGCGCGCGAGCAGATCGAGCTGCGTGCTTTTGCCGCAGCCGTCTATGCCTTCAAACGAGATGAATAGTCCGCGCATTAGAACAGGATCAAAATTCCGGGTTCCGGAACTTGGAACTCCAAACGACTTGGGCTGCCGAACGGCAGCCCAGATTGTCCGATAATGTTTCGCCTCACGTCCACGTCTCAAGGCTTTTCTTGCGCCGCGGCCGTGCTGGCTTGAGCCGGAGCCGGCTGCTCCGGCGGATGCTGTTCGCGCTCGCGGTCTGTAGCGCCCATCGGGCGGCTGTAATGGTAGTCGCGGCCGCCTCCACGTGGCAGCGACACGGTAGAGATGGCGTGCTTGAAAATCAGTTGCTCCTGGGATCCCGCTTCCAGGATCACCGAGTATTTGTCAAAGCTTTTGATCCTCCCCGTCAGCTTGACGCCGCTCATGAGGTAGATCGTGACGTTGCTCCGTTCCTTCCGGGCACTGTTGAGAAAGCTGTCTTGGATTGTGTTTTGTTGTTGTGCTGGCTTTTCCATTTGCAATGACTCCCCAACCAAAAATTTTCAGGGTGACTGAAAACTAACATAAAGAACTTGGCACGAGCAAGAGTTGGCTCTCCGCAGGCGATCAGACAGTGTGCAGGTGCTATCCGCGCAGGCAACTCCGTCAGGAGCGGGTAAGGTGGTCAGGCCAGCGCAGGGTGATGACAGTCATTTTGTGATGCGGATTTGGCAACCAGGGTTGGGAAGCGTGCTTGACAGCTTATCGGCGGTCACCTACAAGTAGGCAACGGATGCATCCTTCGACAAAATGACCGCCACCATAACAACCGATCTCAACCTCATAATTCAGGGCGATCACTCGGATCCGTTCGCTTTTCTTGGAATGCAAAATGTCGAGAGCGCCGGCGCGACTGCAATCGTCGTGAGAGCGTTCGTACCCGAAGCCGAAAACCTCTGGGTCGTCGATGCCGAAAGCCCCGACAACAAGCGCCAGATGCACAGGCTCCGCGACGGCTTCTTCGAGTTGGTGTTTGCCGATCGTCACCAGAGATTTCCTTACCGATTGCGAGCCGCCAACGCATTCGGCGAGACCTGGGAGTTCCACGATCCATACAGCTTCCCTCCTCTCCTCTCGGACTACGACCTGCACTTGCTCAAAGAAGGTACGCACTATCGCAACTACGAAAAGCTGGGCTCTCACGTGAGGGTTGTCGAAGGAGTCCGCGGCGTCCATTTTGCCGTTTGGGCTCCCAACGCGCGGCGCGTCAGCGTGATCGGCGATTTCAATGGATGGGACGGGCGACGTCACCCGATGCGATTCCATCCGGACGCCGGCATCTGGGAGATATTCGTCCCCGCGCTGGGCGAAGAGACGCTGTACAAGTTTGAGGTCAAATGGCGACGCTTTGGCTTTATTGTCCAGAAGACCGATCCATACGCATTCTACGTTGAGCGCCGGCCCAAAACCGCTGCCATCGTCTACGACATCAACAAGTATCAATGGCGCGACGACGAGTGGATGCGCGACCGCGGCGCAAAGAACTCCCTCAACGCTCCTCTGTCAATCTATGAGGTCCATCTCGGCTCGTGGATGCGCGCGCCGGAAGAGGGCAATCGCTATCTGACCTATCGAGAGCTTGCTCACAAGCTGGTCGAATACGTAAGGCAGATGGGCTACACACACATCGAGCTGCTGCCGGTGACCGAACATCCTTATGACGGGAGCTGGGGCTATCAAACCATCGGATACTTCGCGCCGACGTCGCGCCACGGCGAGCCCGACGAATTCATGTATTTCGTCGATTACTGTCATCGCAACGGTGTTGGCGTGATACTCGATTGGGTGCCGGCTCACTTCCCTAAGGACGGCCACGGATTGGCTTATTTCGACGGCACTCACCTGTACGAGCATTCGGACCCGCGCAAAGGCGAGCACCAGGATTGGGGCACGTTGATCTTCAACTACGCGCGAAACGAGGTCAGAAACTATCTGCTCGGCAACGCTCTGTTCTGGCTTGAGAAGTACCACATCGACGGGATGCGAGTTGACGCAGTCGCGTCGATGCTCTACCTGGACTACTCGCGGAAAGAGGGCCAGTGGCTGCCCAACATCTACGGCGGGCGCGAGAACCTCGAAGCGGTGGGCTTCATAAGGAAGTTCAATGAGCTGGTCCACGAACAGCACCCCGATACGATCACCTTCGCGGAGGAATCGACTCAATGGCCGTTGGTTTCAAGGCCGACTTACGACGGAGGTCTCGGATTTGATTTCAAGTGGAATATGGGATGGATGAACGACACGCTGGCATATATGAAAGAGGACCCGATCAACCGGAAGTACCACCACGGTAAGCTGACGTTCAGCCTGATGTACGCGTTCAGCGAGAACTTCGTTTTGCCGCTTTCACACGACGAGGTCGTACACGGAAAACGCTCGCTGATCGATAAGCTCCCCGGCGACTTGTGGCAAAAGTTCGCCAACCTGCGCGCGTTGTTCGGGTATATGTACGGGCATCCGGGCAAGAAGCTGTTGTTCATGGGCGGCGAGTTCGGCCAGTGGATCGAGTGGAATCACAACCGCAGCCTTGATTGGCATTTGCTCGGATATGATTCGCATCGCCAACTTTCCGATTTCGTCCGGGACCTGAACCGGCTGTACACGAGCGAGCCGTCGCTCTATGAAATCGACTTCGAGCACCCGGGATTCGAGTGGCTCGACTTTCACGATGCTCAAGGCAGCACCATCGCGTTCATGAGAAAAGCAAAGGATGAGAAGGACTACTCGATCTTTGTGTTGAACTTCACGCCGGTGCCGCGAACAGGCTATCGATTAGGAGTGCCCGAAGCTGTGTTTTACAAAGAGGTGTTGAACAGCGACTCATCGAGTTACGGCGGGAGCAACCTGGGAAACTACGGCGGGGTTACGGCCAAGAAAGAAGGATGGGCGGGCCGGCCTTGTTCGATAGAGATTACGTTGCCCCCGCTTGCGGTGATTGTATTGAAGCCGTGCGCGAACCGAGTTGCCCCTTAATCGTGGTGGGATTCGCTTCTGGAATGCGGCAAACATCACACCTATCCACTGGGCAGAAACCGATTCGTAGCGTCTGATCTCCCGCTTCATATCTGCACGAGCTATCTCTCGTGTCCGCTCTTGACACGGTAACTCAAGCTGCTATATACACGGGCTGCTGTTAGCGTTCTACTTCTCTTTCGTTGGGCCCTTAGTCCAGGCACTCTCAGCGCGCAAGCGGCTCGACAAGGCAGACATCAACGACACCGATTAGTGCACCGCTTGTCACGAGCTTAGATTCGAGGATTTAGTTATGACCAATAGAACTTCGCCTAAGACCCCCTTTGTTACGACATTCCTAGCGATTTGTCTCTCCTTAGCAACGGCAACTCCAGGCCAAGGGTTTAGAGGATCCCTTTTCAAGGGTTCACAAAAAATGGAGACGAAGCTAACGCGCAAACATCCGCCTCTTATATACATCACCGGCGTTGCGATTAGCGTTCGTCCCAAATCGCGCGGCACTGCGCACGCCGCGTACGCACAGCAACTCGGAAGTGAGCTTGAGAGCGAATTGTGCAGCAACGACAAGCGGTTGAGGCCGGAGAAGGAAAACCCCGACACGATTATTTACTATGAGATCACGCAACTCGACTGCACCGAAAAATGGGAGATACACAAGTCGCAGGAGCGGCGCAAAACCGGAGAGCGACAGAAATGGAACGAAAAGAAGAAACAGTATGAGACAGAACCGGTCTACCAGGATTTCACAGTATCAAATAATTACAAGTTAGTGGGCGGAGAAATGAATGTTAGCTATCAGGCCATCGACAAACGGAGCGGCGCTGTCCTTGACTCGAGCAACATTGCGTCCCGGCAAGCAAAAAAGCCGTATCTCGACGGGAACGGAGCGCCCCCCCAGGATGAAGTCAAACAGGGGATGATTAAGGATACCGTCAAGCAGATCGTTCATCGTTTGACGCCGACTCTTGAAGTGGTCCCCGTCCTTCTGGCAAGGGGGAAGCTGGATAATGCAGGGAAGCTCGGCCAATCTGGTCTTTGGGACAAGATGCTGGAGGAATTGGAAAACAAAGTGGAGCCTTTTAAAGATCCCAAAGACGACGCGTATCGGATCTACGACATTGGCCTGGCATACGAAGCACTGGCTTACAAGGCGGAGGATCTGGCAACGACACGAGCGTTACTTCAAAAGAGCGTAGACAACTACATGAGAGCACTCGAAATGAATCCTGGCGAAAAGTACTTCCGGGAACCACAAATCCGCATAGAGAACGCAGTCAACCAGTACAGTAAGTTCAAAACCCAGCAGCAGGGACAGGTGGGGACGAACCGCCCACCTTCTGAGCCACGTCCCCAGTCAGAGTCTCGTCAGGAACCGCGCGGAGCCAAGAGCCTTCCGAAGATGCCGAATAAGCCGCTTACAAATCAGGATGTGATCGACCTTGCAAAGAAGGGGGCCGACGAAGCTAATCTCATCGCGACGATCAAGGGTGCGGCCGCTGTCAGGTTTGATCTTGGAACGGAGGGGCTGAGTCTCTTACTTGATAACAAGGTAAGTAACAAAGTGATCGCTGCGATGAGAAGCAGGCAGGCGCCCCAACAGAAAAAGCCTCGCACGAGCCGGAACGGTCAGAAACCAATAAGGAGCACAAAATGGCCCGGTGGATTTTGAGCTTGTTGCTCTTGTTCTGCCTGTCGTCTTTGTCGACGCCGGCACAAGAACGCTGTTCGACCGCAAACGACTATCTGGTAGCGGCCAGACAATTGTGTCGCCCGGGGGCCAGCAAGAGTGATCTTGAATCGGCTCTTAATTACCTCAAATTTGCCACCAAGAACTGTTATAACCTGGCTGATGCCTGGTACTACAGATATCTGTGCGAAACGCGGCTCGGAGATCAACGGGCCGCTAATAACTCGTTTAGCAAGGCGAAGGAATTGGGGTCCGAGGCGCTTTCTAGAGGCGATGATCCATTCACATTGTCGACCGCTTCCACCGCACCCGCCGACAAACCCGTCACCACGGACGCTGGAAGCGCCGTCGTTCGGGCCAGAGTTCGCGACAAATGGGCGTTAGTGATCGGCATTAGTAAATTTCGTGACAGCCGAATCAACCTGGAGTTTACTTCTAAGGACGCGCGCGATTTCTTCTCATACCTCATCGACAAAGACTACGGACGCTTCAAAGCGTCTAATGTGCATCTTCTGGTCGATGATCAGGCAACCACGGTGCACATAAAGTCGGAATTGGAGTGGTTGCGCTTAAACGCAAAGCAAGATGATTTGGTGGTAATCTACGTCAGCACTCACGGTTCTCCTGGCTCAGTAGATCCAGAGGGGATTAGCTACGTTATCACCTATGACACAGAAGTAGCCGAGGACCGTCTTTACGCGACATCTTTGCCGATGGTTGACATCGTCAGCGCCGTGCAAAATCGAATCAGGGCGCAAAGAGCGGCAGTCTTTCTCGACACGTGTTACAGCGGCGCTGCCCTCAAAGGCGCTAAGGGATTGGGAATTGAAAGAAGTGGGGTTTCAAACACTACCCTGGACCGATTTCGGGAGGGCACAGGGCGCGTTGTCATCAGCGCCAGCCAGGCCAATGAGCGATCGTGGGAGAGCGATAAGCTGAAGAATGGATACTTCACGCACTATTTGATCAGGGGTCTCAAGCAGAAGAATGGCTTGGTTTCCATCGAGCAGGTTTATGCCTACGTAAAAGAGGAGGTTTCAAAAAGTGTCCGTCAAGAGTTGAAGCAGTCACAAACTCCTTCTATGAAGAAAAGTGACAACTCGATGGATGTGTATGTAGGGGTAGATACAGCAATCCGCCAGTGATCGCTCCACACAGATAGTTATCTCGGCCTCCGACGGCTAAATCTCGGATGACGATTCGACGTTGAACTCGCCACCAGCAGAGTCGTGTCCTGGCATCTCAATTACCCGCTTGCTGAAGATTAGAGCATCGCTTAACCGACAGACAAGATCCTGGGCGTTCCTAGTTCTCTCTCGGGGCTGGTTCATGACGTGCCAAAAAAGATTCTGCAAACGCCATAGATCAAGATCGACTCCCAGTTGTTCTGCGAGTCGCAAAAAGTGAATCGCGGATTCCGCATTCGCTTCATTCCCGTTCGAACGATACGCAACGAACTGCGTATACACAGCCTGTTCCAGAACGTCTTTCAGGCTCGAGAGGTCAACTTTGCACCCGAGCAAATCGGCTTCGCGAAGCAAAGAAGCCGCCAACTCGCTTACCTGATTCTCGGATGGCGTTTCACGCTTAAGCTCGACGCAAGCCTTCTCGAGTCGCTGAGTCAGGACGTACTCGACTGCTCGCTTCAAACTCTCCGGCGGCGGGATTTTCATAACGGCGAGCAGCCTCATCACATCGCGGCTTTCTTCGTAGATTCGTTGGTAATGGACACGCGATCTCTCAACCGCGTCCTTCAATAATAGCCCGCCGATCTTTCTACGCTCATCAATGAACAGGTCGTTCAATGCGAAGTTATCGCCTTCGACGCTCGCATCGATCGTCTGCAGCAAGCTCCGCGTCGAGTCTTCCGCGAAGCTCCTGAACAAGCTCATCTCGAGCGCCTCATAGTCAGGCGCTGGAATCAGGTTCCTGACAATGCAATGAAAGTCGTAGCCTCCAAGGTGCAGCACAACGAACATTCCAATCAGAGTTTCGCCGGTGATCATCGAGTGTACATCGACTGCGCCAACGGCGAGCGAGCGCGCCGCCGACCTCTCGAGTCTGTAGGCCTTCCTGTCGAACTCAAAGGAGAAGATTCGTTGCTCGGGCGCATATTCTTCGACGAGTGAGCTGATGCCGTAATGCGCCAGGCCCTTTCGCAGGTCCGCGACCGAGGGCTTGACGAGTTCTTCATATACCGCCGCGCCATTACAAAGATGAGACTTGTTCCCCTCCGCGTCTTGCAGGCCGGCGATGAAGTCAGGCTCAAGGTTAATCCCGGATACTTCGCGCGCAAGCTGAATTGACCGAGCTGCAAACTCGATGGTCTTGACGGTCTCGATATTTGAAATGTCGTCGAAAAACCATCCGCAACTCGTGTACATCAGCGTGGCGTGACGTTGCATCTCGAGCAGCCGCCAGACATTTACGCGCTCGGACTCGGATAGATCGCGGCTCGAATGGCCTGAGAGAAACGCCGCGCGCCTCTCGGGCGACCTGTCCAGGATCACGCCAATGTAGTCATCGAGCGCCGCCCACGGGTCCTTCAACGCAGTCCGCACTTCGCGTTCGAAGACACCATCGAGCTGCACACATAGCGAATCGAGCGCCTGCCGCAACGGCGCCCTCCAGCGTTGGTGGTAATGAGTATGCCCGCTGTTGCAACCGCAGTTGTTGCGCCAGCGATCGACGCCGTGCGCGCAGCTCCAGGACGTGTTCTCGCGTATCATCACTTCGTGAGTCGGCGGGTGCAGCTCAAGGTACTCCGCGTAGTTTGTGATCCGCGCGAGCCCTTCACGTTCAATCCTGCTGATCGCATAAGCCAGCGCCATGTCGCCGAACCTGGAGTGGTGACCGAAGGTCTCGCCGTCGGTTGCGATGTGCATCAATTGAGGGTGCTCGCGTTGATGGTGAAACCCGGACATCAAGCGGTCCGCAAAGCGATCGCCGCTCTTGAGGAGGCCCTCAAACGAGATGTCGTGTGAGACTGGATGGTCGTAGAAGAACAAATCGATGTGCTTTCCATCATCCAGGTGACAACGATAAGCGCGAGTCGGGTCAATCTGGCCGAAGGATACATCCTGCCACTCGCCGCCCGGGGCCCGGATGGCTTGTGCCTGATTTGGTGAGAGGATCGTGAACTTGATGTCAAAGGCCGCCAGGACCTGCAGCGTAGCCAGATCGACCGCTGTTTCCGGCAGCCACATGCCTTCAGGCTCGCGGCCGAAGCGATGTTTGAAATCGGCAATTCCCCACCGAACCTGCGTCAGCTTATGGCGACGGGAAGCCAGCGGCATGATCGCGTGGTTGTAGCATTGAGCAATCGCATTGCCGTGTCCGCCATGCGCTCGGCGACTGACCCGGTCGGCCTCGAGAATTTGCTTGTAGACGTCGCTTCGATGCCGCTCAAGCCAGGACAACAGGGTCGGCCCGAAGTTGAAGCTTATCTTCTCGTAGTTGTTTACGAGCGACGTGATGCGCTCGTCACCATCCAGAATTCGGGAGACCGCATTGGGCGCGTAGCACTCGGCGGTGATTCGTTCGTTCCAGTCGTGATACGGCGCGGCTGAGTCTTCGACTTCGACGTCTTCGAGCCAGGGGTTCTCTCGCGGCGGTTGATAGAAATGCCCGTGGATGCAGATGAAGCGATCAGTCATAGCAAAGTTTTAACGCAAAGAGGCAAAGACGCAAAGACGCCGGGCAACAAAGTCTGATCGCTGTTTGTCGCCCGGCGGCTTTGCGGCTTTGCGGCTTTGCGTCTTTGAGTTGGCTCTTATCGCGCGGCGGCAGCTTCGCCTGTTGCCTGACGCGCGAGGAACCGAGTGATCTTGCCTCCCAGGTCCTGTGCCGCGGGGGGATCATAGTTCCCTTGCACGATGACGGTGTAGCTGCCATCCCAGAAGATATTCAAGTAAGAGTTGATTCCCGGGGCGCCGCCGCTGTGACCTCTGACGCTCTTGCCTTCGACCGACTCGTCAATGAAGCCATAGGAGTACTTCGCCCCCATCGGAGTATCAACTTTCCCACTGGTGACCTTCTCGGTCAGTTCGGGGTTGATCAGTTTGTGAGAGCGCAACGCTTGAGCGAATTTGAACAGATCGGGGGCGGTCGAGTAGCCGCCACCTGCGGGGCTTCCCTGCATTGGAAGCGTCATCACGTTGTTTCGCCTTGGCTCGATCCCGAGCGGATCTCCTGAATCGAACCGCGTGTAGCCCGTCGCGAGGTTCGGTACTATGTCGTGTACGGCGTACGATGCGGTATCTTTCATACCGGCTGGAATAAAGATGTGGTCGCGCACGTAGTCGAAGTAGTTTTGCCCCGATGCGTTTTCAACTATTGCCCCGAGCACTATGAACCCGGCGTTGCTGTATGACCAGCTTTTTCCAGGCTCGAATCGCAACGCATCATTGGCGAACACCGGGAAGTAGTCTTTAGGGTTCCGATACTTCTCGCGATTCTGGAAGAACTCGGGTTTGAAAAAATCGCCGAGCCCGGAGGTGTGGGTGAGCAACTGATGAATGGTGATCTTCGCGGCCGTGTCCGTGTTTGGATATTCGGGCAGCACCTTGGCAATCGTGTCGTCGTAAGAGAGTTTGCCCGCTTGAACAAGCTGAGCGATCGCGACGCTGGTGAACATCTTGTTCATCGAGCCGAGATTGAATTTGGTGTCTAGTTTGTTGGAAGTATTGGTCGCCTTGTCGGCAAGCCCGTAAGCCTTGTTGAAGACCACTCGGTCTCCCTTTGCCACGAGGACGACGCCCGAAAAGCGATCGTCCGAGGCCGCCTTGGCAACATGGCGCTCGATCTCGGCAAGCGCATCCGCGTCGCTCATTTTGGTGGAGGCCCACGCGTCGGCCTTTTCCGCTTCCGGATCGGGGACTCGTCGAAAACCCCAGCCGTCGAGCTTGCCCGACTCGTCCTTTTCCAGCCGGGTGATGAACTGCGCCCAATAGCCGCCGCGCTTCGTGCGAGTAAGAAATCGAATCTCCCCCGGAGCGCGGGCGGGCAGCACCTGCATCAATTCGAATCCGCCGCTCTGCGCATAGAGCCGCCGCACGTGCGTGAGGTACCCGTCTAGTGAGTCCTCCTTGAGCGCGTTGCTGGAGAGGCTCGACTTGATGAAGTTCTCGACCACTTTCTGGTCGCCGCTGTTGATTGCGTCGAGCATCGCGCGAGCGAGTTTGCCTTCGGTGGTCGAAGGAAACTCGGCTTTGCCGGTCGGTTGATTCTGCTGGAACGCCGTTGCCGCGGTTACCGCGAGAATCGCGGCGAACATTGCGATTGCGCTGGCTCGCTTGAAAACAGCCAGAGACAGTTTGTTGGTCATAGTGTTTCTCCTATCGGATAAGAACGCTGAAGGCGAGAATTCGTTTTATGGATTGTGATAATATCCGCTATTCACGTTATGAATCTACAATCGCTCGATCTAAACTTGCTGTTGGTCTTCGAAGCGCTGATGGAGGAACGAAACGTCACGCGGGCCGCGCGGCGCATCGGTCTGAGCCAGCCGGCGATGAGCAACGCGTTGACGCGGCTGCGGAGGATTTTTGACGACCCCCTGCTCGTTCGCACGCCGGGCGCGATGATGCCGACACATGCGGCTCAGGCTTTAATCGAGCCGGTCCGCGCCGCGCTCGCTCAACTGCGGGTGGCGCTTGAAAAGAAACCGCCGTTTGATCCGGCCGCGTCCAACCGCGCCTTTCACGTGCTGACCAATGATTACGCCGAGATCATACTGCTGGCTCGACTCGTGGGTAAGCTTCGCAAACAAGCAGGAGGCGTGAGCCTTCGTGTTCATCGTCCTCCCAATGTCTTTCAACCGCCTTCGCGGACCGCGCTTTCGGATTCGTACGATCTTGCGATCGGGTTCTTCCCTGACGCGCTCTCGCTAGATGCCAGCGTCAGATCCGAGGTTCTGTTTGAAGAAGACAACGTTTGCATCGCAAGCGCCAAGCATCCCACGATTCGCGGCAAAATCTCTATTCGCCAGTATGCCACCGAGGGACACGTCGCGGTTTTCTACAAGACCGAAGGCCCGGGAGTGATCGATACTATCCTTTCGCAGAAGGGTCTTACGCGCCGGCTGGCTGTACAGGCGCCTCACTTTGCGAGTGTTCCTTTCATCGTGTCTGAATCCAATCTGGTCGCGACGGTCCCGAGACGTCTCGCGCTCAAGCTGGGAGCCACGCTCAAGTTTCAAGTGCTGCCGCTGCCGATCGCGATGCCGCCACTTCGGTTGTCGATGTTGTGGCACGAGCGAATGGATGCGGACCCCGCTCACGCGTGGCTGAGGAGAGTGGTGGCTGACACCGCGGGCGAGATCGAATAGACGGTTGCGCGGCTGGCGATCGCCTCACTTGCTCGCGCGCAACTGGCGCGACGCACGTTCGACATCCGCCAGCAATCGCAACGTGTTCTCGCCAAGAATCTTTCTGAGGTCGGCGGCCGAGTAACCCTTCCGCATCAGCGCCTCTGTGATCTTTGGCAGCTGAGTGCAGTCTTCCATCCCGACTGGCATGTTTCCTCCATCGAAGTCGGAGCCGAGTCCGACGTGATCGACGCCCACAAGCTTCACCGCGTGATCGATGTGCTCGATGATCTTCTCCCAGCCCGCTTTTGGAGCGGGGCCGAACTCTTTCGCGACTTCTTCGCGGCGCTTGGCGGCGTTCTCGCGGCCGGGGTACTTCTGGGCCAGTTCTCTCATCAGCGGCTGGGCTTTTTGCGAATACTGGAACAGGTCGTTGTCGATAAACGAATCGAGATAGTTGATCTGGATCACGCCGCCTTTTGCGGCCAGCGCCTTGATCATGTCGTCGGTCATGTTCCGAGCGTGCCCTGACAGCGCTCGACAGGACGAATGCGAGGCGATCATCGGCGCCTTGCTGACAGCAATCGCGTCCCAGAAGGTTTTGTCCGCGACGTGCGATATATCGACCATCACGCCGAGGCGATTCAGCTCGCGAACTACGTCCTTTCCGAAGTCGGTCAAGCCGTTGTGCTTCGGCTGGTCGCCCGACGAGTCTGCCCAATCGGTGTTAACCGAGTGGGTCAGCGTCAAATAGCGCACCCCGAGCTCGGCGTACATTCGAAGCACCGCGAGGCTGTTGTTGATCATGTGCCCGCCTTCCATTCCCATCAGCGCGGCAATCTTGCCCTGCTTGTGGGCCTTGCGTACCTGATCGGCGGTCACACACAGTGCAACCTGATCGGGCAACTCTTCTGCGAGCCTGTGCACTGCGGCGATTCGTTCGATTGAATCATTGACTGCCTTGGGTCCGGTTACCGTTCCGGCCATGTAAATGGAGAAGAAAAGCGCGTTTAACCCGCCTTTCTTCATGCGAGGCAAGTCGATGTGCCCTTCTTTGTGCTCTTCCGCGAACTTCCAACTGGTCTGCAGCTTTGGGGTAACGTCGATGTGGGTGTCGAGAACGATTGAGGAGAAATGGACTTTTCGCGCTTGCTCGGCGATCGAATCGTCCTCCATTGCACTCGAAAGGGAGATCACCGGCATCAAGAATACCCCTATTCCGATCAACAAGATGGGGCACGAACGTTTCATGCGATCCTCCGGAAGTTGTCGATTCCACTGGTGGAGAAATCCCGGGCAGCACTCTTCTACTCCCGGCACCATTGGTTGTCAACTTTGCCGTTTGGACTGCGCCGCCGGGTTCCGGATCTTGAGAAGTAAGACTTTGGCGGCGCTTTCAACACCGACCCGCTCGAACAGCTCTTGTACATGTCCCCTCGAGAGCCAGGCATGTCTCGCCGCGCGGTTGGTTGCGAGGTTCAAGCCAAAGCGCCGCCTCAATTGTTCTCATGCTCAGGACCGAGCAAGGGCGGCGCCCAGTCCAAGGCTGTCCGCTTCATCGTTGTAATATTCTGTGATAGAAATAGACTAGACGAACATGACCTAGCGGGAGACCAGCCTTTGCCGGATAAGAGTCAAGAACGTCACCTTCAGTGGATTCACTTGATGGGTTCCGAGGTAATTGCCGGGTGATCTCCCAGACAATCTCACACTATCGAATAATCAGCGAGCTCGGGGCGGGAGCGATGGGGGAGGTCTATCTTGCGGAAGACACCAGGCTCGGCCGTCAGGTTGCGATCAAGTTCCTCCCCGCCTCCTACCAGTACGATCCTGAGCGCCGTACGCGCTTTCTGGCCGAGGCGCGAGCCACGTCCGCGCTCCGCTCGCCCCACATCGCGGCCATCTTCGACATCGGTGAGCACGAGGGCTCGATGTACATCGTCATGGAGTATATCGAAGGTGAGCTGCTCTCGGAAAAAGTGAAGCGGGGGCCGTTCGGTGTCCGCCAGGCGATCGACATTGCAGCGCAGATCGCAGATGCGCTCTTAGAAGCACACTCCATGGGTTTGGTTCATTGCGACATCAAGGGCGCGAACCTGATGGTCAACGAGCGAGGAATGATCAAGTTGCTCGATTTCGGGATCGTGGCGGTTGCAAGCGCAAAAGAAGAAGAGGAATCGAGCGACCGCACCCAGAAAGTTGGCCAGCAGACCTCTGTGGGAGCGTTGACCGGAACGGTTTCCTACATGTCTCCGGAGCAGGCGATAGGACGCGCCATCGATCCCCGCTCGGATATTTTTTCTCTCGGCGTGGTGATGTACGAAATGCTCACCGGGCAACTGCCTTTTGAAGGAGGGAGCCCGGTGGAAATAATCGACCGCATATTAAACTCCGAGCCGATCCCGCTCGCGCGTCTGAACTACGCGGTTCCACCGGATCTCGATCGCATCGTGCGTAAGTGTCTCGAGAAAGATCGAGACCGGCGTTATCAATCCGTGCGAGAGTTGCTTATCGACCTGCGCAACCTTCAGCGAGACAGCGACTCGGGGGCGCCCGCCGCGACTGGCGGTCTTGGCCGCCAGACTCAGATGGTGACCAGGACCCGCCCGAGAAAGGCAATCGACTCGCTCGCAATTCTGCCGTTTGCGAATCAGAGCGGCGACGCGGATCTCGAATATTTGAGCGACGGCGTGACCGAAGCTCTCATAAACAACTTGTCGCGACTTCCAAAGCTTCGAGTGATGGCGCGAAGCACTGTGTTTCGCTACCAGGGCCGCGGGATCGAGGACGCGCAACAGATCGGGCAAGAGCTTGGCGTTCGGGCAGTGCTGACCGGGAGACTGCTGAGGCGAGGGGATCACCTTCTAGTCAAGCTCGAGCTGGTTGATACCTACGACGGCGCACACCTGTGGGGCGAGCAATACATCCGTGAATTGGCGGATATCTTCACACTCGAACAGGAGATCTCCTCTGAGATATCCGAGCGTTTGCGTTTGAAGCTGACAAGCGCGCAAAAGAGGAACCTGACGAAGGGTTCCACCGAGAACTCAGCCGCCTATCAGCTCTATTTGAAGGGACGGTATCACTGGAACAAACGCACCGAGGAAGCAATCAAGAAGAGCATCGACTTCTTCGAGCAAGCTATCGCGCTGGACCCTAAATTTGCACTGGCGTATGCCGGCCTCGCAGACGCTTACAACCTCGAAGCGAGCTACAGCGCGAAGCCGTTCGCCACCCCGTTCCTCCGCGCGAAGGCGACGGCGCTAAAGGCTCTGAGCCTGGATGACAAACTCGCTGAGGCGCACGCGGCGCTGGCCGCGGTGAAGCTCTGGCGCGAATTCGACTGGGAAGGCGGCGAACGAGGCTTCAGGAAATCCGTCGAGTTGAATCCGAGTTACTCGACCGCACACCTGTGGTTGGCGCTTTACCTCGCCGCCGTCGAGAAAATCGATGAGGCGCTGTCCGAGATCAAGCGCGCGGTCGAACTCGATCCGCTCTCACGCGTTATGAACTTGAATCTCGCAAGGGTGTTGTACTTCGCAAGGCGGTACGACGAATCGATAGCCCAGTGTCTCAAGACGATCGATATGTTTCCGGACTACCTCGTCGCGCATCGGCGACTGGGAATCGTATACGGACAGAAACGGATGTTCGAAGAAGCCGAAGCAGAGTTCAACAAGGCGCTCGCCATCTCCCCCGCCGACAGCGAAACGCAATCGACGATGGCCTACGCTTACGCCGACGCCGGCCGCCTCGATGACGCGCGCAGAATCCTCCAACAGCTAAACCAGCTCGCCGCAGCAAGCTACGTTTCCCCGTATAGCCTGACGAGAGTTCACATAGGACTCGGACAGCTCGACGAGGCGTTCGAGTGTTTGGAGAAAACCTACCAGGAACGGCACGGGATTCTGACTTATCTCAAAGTGGAGCCCATGTTTGATCGAATTCGCTCGGACTCGCGATTCACTGACCTGGTGAGAAGGATGGGGGTGCCGGGCCCCAGATAGAATCGGCGATTCAACCCGTTCTTCGCCAGAGCGCGCGCAAGAAATCGTGATTCATCCGGGAGATGAAATCCAAGCTGATTTCCTTCGGACAGACGGCTTCGCAGGAACCCATCACCGTGCAGTTGCCGAAGCCTTCCTCATCCATCGCGCGGACCATATTCAGCACGCGGCGCTCGGCCTCGGGCTTGCCTTGGGGAAGGATATTCAAATGAGAAACTTTCGCCGCGACGAACAGCATCGCGGATGCGTTCTTGCAAGCAGCCACACAGGCGCCGCATCCGATGCAAGCGGCTGCATCCATCGCGAGGTCGGCATCGGTCTTGGGAATCGGCACGGCATTGCCGTCGGGGGCGCCGCCGGTTCGCGCGGAGATGTAGCCCCCGGCCTGGACGATTCGATCAAACGCGCCGCGATCCACAACCAGATCCTTGATGACCGGAAACGGCCGGGCGCGCCACGGTTCGATCGTCAAAACCTGCCCATCCTTGAAATGGCGCATATGCAATTGGCAAGTCGTCGTAGCCCCGAGCGGTCCGTGCGCAACGCCGTTGATGACCATGCCGCAAGTCCCGCAAATCCCCTCACGACAATCGTGATCGAAGGCTATCGGGTCTTCGCCGCGCTTAATCAGGGCTTCGTTCACGATATCGAGCATCTCGAGAAAAGACATGTCCGGCGAGACGTCCTCGGCCTTGTACTCGACAAACCGACCGGGCTCATCGCCGTTTCGTTGCCGCCAAACTTTCAGCGTCAGATTCATCTACTCTCATGCTCCTTGGCCGCGGTGTTCAGAGTGCCGACTTTAGTCGGGTGTTAGCGCAGTCAAACTACCCGACTAAAGTCGGTATTCTGAACGCTCGTTTACTTGTAGCTCCTTTGCGCCAGATGAACTTCCTCGTAGACGAGCGGTTCTTTGTGCAGGATCGGCCGGGTGTCCGGACCCTGGTACTCCCACGCCGCGACATGGGAGAAGTTCTCGTCGTCGCGCTTCGCCTCTCCGTCCGGGGTCTGGTGCTCCTCGCGGAAGTGAGCGCCGCACGATTCATCTCTCAGGAGCGCGTCATAAACGAGCAGCTCTCCAAACTCCATGAAGTCAGCAACACGCCCCGCGTATTCGAGCGATTGATTCAACTCGTTGCCCTCGCCGAGCACGTTAACGTCTTCCCAAAACTCCTGGCGCAGCCCGGGGATCTTCTCAAGGGCTTCCTTCAGTCCGGCCTCGTTGCGAGCCATCCCGCACTTGTCCCACATCAACTTTCCAAGCTCGCGATGAAACTCGGTCACCGTTCGGCGGCCCTTGATCGAAAGAAACTTCGCCGTCCGCTCTTCGACCTCCGCTTCAACCCGCTTGAATTCGGGATGATCGAGGGACGGCTTTTGGGGACGCTCAGTGGCAAAGTAATCCCCGATCGTGTAGGGCAAAACGAAGTAGCCATCCGCAAGCCCTTGCATCAATGCGCTTGCGCCGAGCCGGTTTGCGCCGTGGTCTGAGAAGTTCGCTTCGCCGATCACATACAGCCCGGGGATGTTGCTCATCAAGTTGTAATCCACCCACAACCCGCCCATCGTGTAATGGCTCGCGGGGTAGATTCGCATAGGCGTCTTGTAAGCGTCTTCGCCGGTGATGCGCTCGTACATTTCGAACAGGTTTCCGTAACGTTCGCGAATGAGGTTCAAGCCAAGCCGCTGGATCGCGTCTCGAAAATCCAGATAAACACCGCGCCCGCCCGGCCCGACTCCTCGCCCGTCGTCGCACGCTTCCTTAGCAGCTCTCGAGGAGATATCGCGAGGGGCGAGGTTTCCATAAGCAGGATATTTTCTTTCGAGGTAGTAATCTCGATCCTCTTCGGGGATTTCGGAAGGCGGCCGGGTTTCGCCTTTTTTCTTCGGCACCCACACCCGGCCATCATTCCGAAGCGACTCGGACATCAGCGTCAGCTTCGATTGGTGCTCGCCGGTCACCGGGATACAGGTCGGGTGAATCTGGGTGTAGCAGGGATTGGCCATGAGCGCGCCTCGCTTGTAGGCACGCCATATCGCGGTCACGTTGCAGCTCTTGGCGTTGGTGGAAAGAAAGAACACGTTGCCGTAGCCGCCGGTCGCCAGCACAACGGCATCCGCCGCGTGCGAACTAACCTTTCCGGTCACCAGGTCTCTGACTACGACTCCCTTTGCGTGACCGTTGATCAGCACCAGGTCCAGCATCTCGGTTCGCGGATACATGTTCACGCCGCCCGCTTCAATTTGCTTGGCGAGCGCTTGATAAGCGCCGAGCAGCAACTGCTGGCCTGTCTGTCCTCGCGCGTAGAACGTGCGCGAGACCTGGGCTCCGCCAAATGATCGATTCGCGAGATAACCGGAATATTCGCGCGCGAACGGAACACCCTGAGCCACGCACTGGTCGATGATGTTGACGCTGACTTCGGCAAGTCGATGAACGTTGGCTTCGCGCGAGCGAAAATCGCCCCCTTTTATGGTGTCGTAGAATAATCGATAGACGCTGTCACCGTCGTTCTGATAATTCTTGGCTGCGTTGATTCCGCCCTGCGCGGCGATTGAATGCGCGCGGCGCGGGCTGTCCTGGACGCAGAAACACGTCACCTTGTAGCCGAGCTCAGAAAGCGTCGCGGCGGCCGATCCCCCTGCGAGTCCTGACCCTACGACGATCACATCAAACTTTCGCTTGTTTGCCGGGTTGACCAGCTTGATGTCGTTGCGGTGCTTGCTCCACTTCTGAGCAAGCGGCCCCGCAGGTATCTTCGCATCGAGTTTCATAGCGATACTCTTTACTTCGGCCGGACGACTCCCGCCAGGATCGAAATGGGAATCGAAACATTGCCGATGAAAATCACCACCGCCGAAATCTGAGCAAAACGATTGAACGCGCCGAGCGTCGACTTGCGTCTGATCCCGAGCGACTGGAAGAGGCTCGACACGCCGTGGCTCAAGTGCAAACACAGCAGCCCCATCGAGATTATGTAGAAGGACGAGACCATCGGGTTTCGAAAACTCTCGACGACCATCCTGTAAACATCGTGACGGCCGAGCGAATCGTGAAGCTCCATAAAGTCCGGATTCGTGACTCCCAGCGTGAAGTGCATCAGGTGATAGACAATGAACGCGAGGACGATCAAACCGCTCAGCAGGATCGTTCGCGACGCCAGATCGGCGATCGGCTTGCCCTTCGCATAAGGCTGAGGGCGCGCGTTTCGATTTTCGGCCGCGAGCTGTAGCGCCGAGATGATATGCAGCACGGCGACGATGAACAGCCCCGCTCGAAAAGACCACAGCAACCCCGGTTTAGACTTGAGCAGCGCGGCATAAGCATTCATTGCATCAGGCCCGATGTACACCTGGAGATTGCCGAGCATGTGAACAATCACGAACAGGAACAAGAGCAGTCCCGTGATCGCCATGATGTACTTCTTTCCGAGTGAGGAACGATAAGCACGCGAGAACAGGTTCATCGAAGGCACCAACCCGGACCGTGTAGATCGACGTCTTTAGAAGGTGACAATAGCAAGGAGAGGTCTAGTTGTAAAATTCAAAAGACTCAAGTTGGTGATAAGCGAGCCTTCTCGCTGCGCCGGAAGGCCCCCGTTCCCCGAGCCGGGTCTTAGATCAAACTGGGACTCGTAATGGCGAATTCACCGCTGACTGCGAACACCGCGGAATCCGAACACCACGCAACATTGCAAAGTTGGTCGATTCGCGAGCTATCGATTTAGGATCCGGTAATAGGGCTCCGGCGCGATGCGCCACTCACCTTTGATTCTTCGCAGCAAAAACACAATCTCGAATGGACCGTACAAACCAACCATTACCGTTTCATCCGCGCTCCTCTTCACAAGCTTGCCAGACAGCAGCGGGTAGACTTCATCCGGTTCGGCCTCTACCAGCGCCATCTCGATGGCAAGCGAAGGAAGCACATCAGATGGCTCGGGCTGTCGCGGAGCGCCCTCAAATACGATCCCAACGTCCGCGCCGGGAATCAGACGTTCGCTCACCGCGTTACGATTCAGACGCAGGAGTTCCAACAGGAATCGCTTTATGAGCACTTCTTTGTCGTCCAGCCTCGTCTTGTCATCGCGCAACGACATCTCCCTGAGCGTGAGCCACCAACGCGCATCTACCAGCCAACGGCCCTCCTTCTTCACCAGACTTACAATAGTGCTGTCGCCGTCGAACGAGGTCATATAGCGAGTCGTCGTTCCATCCGGATAGTTGGCGTCAGGTCCAGGCGCTACTGCTACTCCGCGTTGCCGAAACGGTTGAAGCTGTCGGAGCTCGAGCGACTTTGCTTTGGCCTCAATCTCGGCGAGCTTCTCATCAGGCACCGGCCCCGTACTTACAAGCAGGCCGGCACTGCTCTGGGGTATAACCAGCGCGGTGACGTGAGCGACATCGTGAGAGTAAGCTGCGCGCAGAAAGCTCCGGACGACGGCCTCGGGATTGTCAGCCGCAAGCGAAGAACTCGCGAACGCCAATCCGAGTCCGAGGATAACCGTCGCGCTAGCCATTATTGATTTGGTCTCCATGTGACAGTCATCATGCTCCGGTTGCTCAAATACAGCAATGGCCCGTCGAGTGGTCGGCCGCAAATCTGAGTATCACTTGACCTCGCAGGCCCAAACTGACCAAAATTCGAAGCGGCCCGACAACTTCGTTGATCCGGTTCCACATCGTGTGTGCCCTACTTCGTTTCGTCTCACGGAGATAATCATGAGATTCAAGCTAATTAGAGTTCTGCTGACGATCACTGTTCTCACTAACGCGATGTTCGCGCAGAATTCGGTTCAATCTCGAATCGAACGCGTAGAAAAGGGTCTGCTGCCGTCGGTGCTGCTCAAGGGAACCCCCGGTTGGAAAATCCTGGATCGCATGAAGCTGTACAAGGTCCCGGGTGTCAGCATCGCGGTGATCAAAGACTTCAAGATCGAATGGGCAAAGGCCTACGGTGTAAAGGACGTCGAGACAAATGAACCGGTCACAACCGAGACACTGTTTCAGGCGGGCTCGATCAGTAAACCGGTGGCGGCGATGGTCGCGCTCAAGAAGGTCGAACAGGGAAAGATTGCACTCGATGAAGACATCAATAACAAGCTGACCTCCTGGCGGTTGCCCGACAACGAATTCACCGCAAAACGAAAAGTCACGCTCGCGAATCTGCTGAGTCACACGGGGGGCCTCACTGTGCACGGTTTCCCGGGTTACGCAATCGGCGAAAAAATACCTACGCTTCCTCAGGTGCTCGATGGAGCCGCGCCGGCGAACACTGCGCCTGTGCGCGTCGACATTGAGCCGGGCACACGGCACCGGTATTCGGGCGGTGGGACGACTATCGCGCAACTGGCTATCATGGACATCGAGAAAAAGCCTTATCCTCAGATCGCCCAAGAAACTGTGCTTGGCCCACTCGGCATGACCAACAGCACGTACAGCCAGCCTCTGCCTGACGTTATAAGAAAGAAAGCGGCCTCCGGGTATCGCCCAGATGGTAAGGCGGTTGAAGGCAAGATCCATATCTATCCGGAGATGGCCGCTGCCGGATTGTGGACGACCCCCACCGACCTCGCAAAATTTGCGATTGAGGTTCAGCTCTCGCTCGCCGGCAAATCCAATAAGGTGCTTTCAAAAGAAACGACGGCGAAGATGGTCACGCCATTCATAGAAGAGTTCGTCGGGCTGGGCTTCTTTATCGAAAAGCATGGGGCGGCCACTTATTTCGGTCACGGCGGCGCAGACGAAGGGTTCAGGGCCCAGTTGTTGGTGAATCGAGACAAGGGCTACGGGGTGGCGGTGATGGTCAACTCGGACAACGGTCAGATCCTGAACGAGATCATCCGGAGCATTGCCAACGAATATCAATGGGACCAGTACCTGCCCCAGCCCGCAGACGTGGTTTCGGTCGATCCGGCGAAGCTTGATGATTACGTCGGCCGATTTCTTGTGAACCCCGATCGGGTTTTGACGATAATCAAGGAAAACGGCAAGCTCTACGCCCAACCCACGCAGTCGCCGAGGCTTGATCTGTTCCCGGTATCCGAAACGGAGTTTCTGAGGACGGATGCGGATGTGCGATATACGTTTGTGAGAAGTGCCGGAGGACGAGTTGATTCCGTTCGGATACGCTTCGACGGAGGCGCATCGGACGCTCCTCGAATCACGAAGGAAACGGTGATTCCGTACGAGATGTTGATGGCTGGAAGAGTCGCCGAGGCGGTCGAAGCTTACAAGAAAATAAAGCAGGACAAGCCGCTCAACAACGCGGTTCAGGAAGCTCGGTTCAACGACATCGGGTACTCGCTGCTTCGTGAGAAGAAGTTTGCCGATGCGATCGCTGTGTTCAAGTTGAACGTCGAGCTGTATCCGAAGTCCGCAAACGTTTATGACAGCCTCGGCGAAGCTTACGCAGAGAGCGGTCAAAAAGAGCTCGCGATCGTTAACTACAAGAAGTCGCTCGAGCTGGATCCAAACAACAGGAATGCGGTCAGAATGCTGGAGAAGCTTCAGCGATAACGGACGGACGAGCTTACTTCTCGGGTTCGACTAGAAAGTCCACGGACCTTCGGAGCTCGCGATTCGACTTGTCCTTGACCGCAACCCGCAGCTCGTACAAACCCGGCTCAAGCTGAAGGCTGAGTTGTCCGCCGATTTCAATGCCCTTTCCATCCTTGCCGATCATCCGCGAAGCGACGGACTGCGGCTCGCTTTGATAGATGATCTTCTCATTCTGGGCGATCTCCGATTGAATGGTGAACTCGGCCCCGGTGCTTGACGCGGCGTTATATAGCATCAGGTAATACACAAGAGGCCCGGGCGCTTTGACCGACTTGATCGAGTTCCACTGCTGAGGTTCGGGAGGATTCTTTTGCGGGCTATTCACTGAGAGGAGGATGCTGCTCAGCGCCGGCTTCCCCTTGGAGAGGTCGGGAACATCGACCCAGGACACCGCAGTCCCGATGAGCTCGCTCTCGGGCTCGATCGCGCCGACCCGAACCTGGTAATATCCGGGCTTAAGCTCCAGCCTCTTAGCGTATACGAATCCCGAATGCCTGGCATTCTCCAGATTCTCGAGCGGAACGCTACCCGCTATCTTCTCAATGAAACTATTCACCAGCCGGCCTGTGCGATCGTAAACGCAGCCCGCGACGTCGATCGCGAGCGACCCGCGATTGTCCTTCTCGCGGTAATTGAGATTTGATCCATCTATTTCGACTTGAATCGAGACCTGCGCCTTGTCGGCATCAACCTCGAGGTGATGGGCCCAGGCGTTCACGTTGAGGCCGGTCTCGGGGAGGGGCTGGGCCAGCGCTTGGAAGAGGCGCTGCTGCGGCGTCCTCGCCAACGTCTTCGCTTTAGCGCCCAGATCCGACGCGAGATACCCTTTTTGCGTTCTCACCTGGTATTCAGGGTGACCCTTGACCTTCAAACTCAGGTCCCGAAAACCTTCGCCTTCGTTTGAAGGATAATATGCAAGCGCGTAATAAATCCGGTTATCTTCGATGCTTTTGCGCACGGCCCAGTTCATGTCGTTCGTTCTGAAGAACGCTGAGCCGCCGGTGTCGCTGGCCAGCGCGTTCATTCCATCTCGCGATTCTTTCTCCGATGTTGACGCATAGCTCTGAACTCGTCCGAGCAGTGCGGCATCGAAACCGCCGCCCTGAGTGTTGATTGTAAGGCGAGGGCGCGCCGAATCCGTTTCGACGGGCGG
Source organism: Blastocatellia bacterium (assembly GCA_035455165.1). Lineage (GTDB taxonomy): Bacteria > Acidobacteriota > Blastocatellia > UBA7656 > UBA7656 > Onstottus_A. The sequence goes on along the minus strand of DATIFP010000216.1, from coordinate 56,539 downwards.
TTCAAGTCCCCTTGTATTTATTGAATAAACGACCACGCCCGCTCTGACGGCCTTACTGATCGCGGCCCTCAGGTCTTGAGTCTCTGTATTGCCACGGCTGTCGATCAATGAGAACCCGTCGGAGAAGAAGAACATCACACGCTGGCCGGGCGCGCGCGACATCAATTCGGCGGCTGCTTTGAAGGTTCCCAACAAGCTGGTGCGTCTGAAGGAAGCCGACGACAGCACCTCCAGCGCTCTTCCCAGCACCATTTGTTTGAGCCCCTGAGCGGACATCATTTCCGTGTTCAAGCTCTCCTCGGCCTCGAGGAGCTTGATTGCAATTTCAATCGCGTCCTGGCTTTCGCGTTTTACGTCAGCAGCCAGAGCCGGCGAGAAGTAGCTTGCCTTTGGCGAGCCCCACGCCGATATTCGGTCGATGTAATGGCTGAGCACGCTTCGATCTCGAACGAAGCGCGCCGGGATGCCTTCTACTCCGCTGCTGGTTACGAGCATCACCGCGTCTTCGTCCGTGATCTGCTCGACTATCATCTTCTTCAGGCTTTGTTTTACACGCAGCACGTTCTCATTCGACAGGTGCAGTGTATCGACGAACAGCGTTAGAGAGCGGGAGGGGTCGCGGGGCCGCACCGGCGTCTCGCGCGGCGGGGGCGCGACATTGGCCAGGTTGACCCGCTGCGAAATCGACATCGGACCCACACGTTGTTCAGAGAAGAAGCTGATGGTTTGCGAGCGTCCTTTTTCGAGAAGCTCAAAATCCTCCTTCTTGAGTCCCTCGACCAGGCGTCCCTGGCGATCCGTGACCGTTGCTCGCAGCTCGACTAGGACCGTCTTCAACTCCACCGTCCAGTCCTGGTCAGTCTTTTTTTTCTGGTCTTGTGCCTGGCACAAAGCCGATTGGGAAAGGACGAGCAGCAAGCCTGCAAAAAGGTAATACGCGGCTTTCATCGATGTGCCTCCGATGATTTGGACGAATCTGGATGTGCGCTCTGGCAAAGGCGCTCTTTACGCCTGACTATCGTAAACCTACGGTCATCATTATTCAAAACTCAATACGCGGATGCAACCGGCGTGAGGTCAAAACGTGAAATCAATGCTGCCGCCCGAGAGCTTCCTCGCGAGCGCGACGCCGACCCCTATGATTCGTTCGGACAGTTCCAGCGCGCGGCTCCCTTGCTTTGTCTCCAGAAGGCCTGGGCCCGCCAGGACGCCGAGCCGCACGCGGCCGTCCTCCTCTATCAGAACGATGTCACCCGCCAGGGGTGAGCGGCCGCCCGCGCAAAGAACCATGTCCCCTTCTACCAGGCCCTTCTCGGGCCACGAGCCGTTCACCATCACGGACTCGTAGTCTCCATACGGAATGCCCAGCACTTCTACGAGAGCATCATGATCGCCGATGTACATCCGGAGGCGGCGCTTCTCATGCGCTGTTATGTTTTCGTTTTTTTCCATCTTTCCAAAGTCGATCGCAATGCGACACTCGACTAACAGCGTCAATTGAATCCCGCGCGGTTGCTGTTGTCAATCGCGCCTCGCTATCGGTAGTTTGTGCTCTTATGATTCAACCGTTAACCTCGACCTCCGGAAAGGCATGGAGATGAACGGCGCGAGCTATGATGCCCATCCTGACGTTGGCGGACTGATCCGACGTGTATGGCGCGAGTCCCTCGAGGACCGCGTGCTTGGGCGCGCCGCCGAGTTGTCGTATTACTTTCTTCTTGCTTTGTTTCCGCTGCTGATTGTCTTGACCAGCGTGATCGGATTCTTCCCGGGCGCTCGAGAGGGGCTACTCTCGGCGGTCGTGCGAGTCGCGCCCCAGGACGCGATGAAACTTGTGCAGGGATTCCTGGACGATATCGTGAATCATCGCAGCGGGGGCGTGCTATCCCTGGGGTTGATCCTGTCGTTGTGGTCCGCATCGAGTGGGGTCGCGTCTCTTATGGACGCGCTCAACGCCGCGTACGACGCACGAGAAACTCGGCCGTTTTGGAAGCATCGGCTGATTGCGATCGGCCTGACCGTGGCAATGGCTTTGCTGGTGATGGGTGGAGCGCTGTTAATCATCATCGGTCACCGAGTGGGGCCGTGGCTCGAGCGCGCGCTCCAGACCAGTCCGCTGGGCGCGTTAGGCTTGACCGTGCTGGGATACGTTATTGGGTTCCTGTTGTTGCTGGCGGGGATTGCGATGCTTTACTACTTCGGTCCGAACATCAAGCGCGGGACGAGGCCGATCAAAGCCGGCGCGCTGTTCGCGTCGATCGGAACCGTATTCGGCTCGCTGTTGTTTTCGTTTTATCTGCGACTAGTGCCGGGAGCGAGCGCGACCTACGGCAGTCTCGGCGCGGTGGTGACGCTTATGATTTGGCTGTACCTGATGGGGCTGATGCTGCTCGTCGGTGGCGAGATAAACTCAGAAATGAGTGGTGATGCGTGATTCGTGATGCGTGATTCGCGACTCGAACACGGGTCCGATCAAGCATCCCGTATCACGTTTATAACTCTTCTACTTTGCCACAACTTTCGTGAGCGGGCGTGCGAGAAGCTCCGCGTTCTCGCAATACAACTCGTAATCTTTCTTCAAGTCTTCGCTGGTGGCGAACAACCACAGAGGATACAAGTCGAGCACAATCGTCTGCGCGCGGTCCAGAAACGTGCGGCGCGAGAGACGCGGGTCGCTGGCAGGGAAATGCTCGCCAACGACGAAACTCTCCAGTTCAACCCAGCGCCGTGCCGTTCTCGGCAGCGGCCACCGTGAGATCTTGCCGCCTTCCTCACCCGCGAGCTCCGAATAGGACTCCGATATCCGCCTTTCGTCGAGGTATCGCTGAAACAGCCGCAGATTGTTCTTGATCGCGTTCTGAATGGGGCCGGTGCGCAGTGGGTTGTGTCCGCCCGGATAAAACCCCACCGAAACGCCTTTCGGATAAATGCCGGCGTACAGAACCGGGCCGCTCGACCACTTGTCTCCGCGACGCGGGAAGCTGACATAGATGAAGGGCCGATAGGGCGTCCGGTTCTTATGGAAGCGCATATCGTTGCTTATCCGGCTCACGGTGCGACCCACGCGAGGTTCGGTCTCGAGGGTCTCGTTGAGCATGTGAACAATCGGGCCGAGGTCCGCGACAAAAGCCTTGATTGGACCGAGAACTTCGGCCTCGTATTCACGGCGGTGCTCATCGAACCACGGTTTGTTGTTGTTTTCTGCGAGTTCGGAGAGGAACTTAAAGAGGTTACCTCGGAATCCTTCGAAACGGACGAGGTTCATTAGGCCCCCATCTTGGAGATACTTGCTGCGCCAGACGAGTCGTCTCCGGCTTAAGGCGTGAGCTTACGAGGAGCGGTCCGGGCATGTCAACAGCGGCTTCGGCGCCTATCAGAAAAACTGCGCTGTTGACTTCTTCTACAGTATTTTTCGGTTGGTTGCACCCTCTCACTAACTGCGTGGGAATGAACACGAGACTTTGGGAGGTTTGGCATGACGAGCAAGATGTTTAGGGTTATCGCGTTGTTTGCGTTGGTGTTTGGAGCTTTTTCGGTGGGGGGGGTGCTCGCCGACAGTGATCATGAAACCAAGTTTACGGGGACCGTGGAGAGCCTGCCGGGCGCCGGGGGGTTCATTGGCGACTGGAAAGTGAGCGGAAAGACCGTTCACGTCACCGGCGCCACGACTATTAAACAGGAAGACGGCAGCGTGGCGGTCGGCGCTACCGTTAAGGTCGAGGGTACCATGCGCGCCGACGGTTCGATCGACGGTCGGGCGATTGAAGTCAAGCAGTCCGGATCCGGGGACGACAGCGGGTCGGGTGATGACAGTGGTGGCGGCTCGGATGACAGCTCAGAGGCCGAGTTCATGGGGACGATTGAGAGCCTGCCGAGCACCTCCGGGTTCATCGGTGATTGGCAGGTGAGCGGCCAGACCGTTCACGTTTCGAGCACGACTCGGATCGAACAGGACCACGGCCCGGCGGCAGTGGGCGCCTCCGTCAAAGTCGAGGGCACAAAGCGGGGGGACGGCTCAGTCGACGCTAGCGAGATCGAAACCAAAGGCGCCGAGGGAGAACCCGAGGATGAGATGAAACTCACGGGCACAATCGAGAGCCTGCCAGGCACTGCGGGCTTCATCGGCGACTGGAAGGTCAGCGGAAAGACGGTGCACGTAACGGCATCGACCAGAATTGAGACTGAAGACGGGCCGATCGCTGCGGGCGCGATGGTTGAGGTCGAGGGAACCGAAAGAGCGGACGGCTCGATTGATGCCGCCAAGATCGAAGTGAAAGCCAATCTTGCCGAGTTGAAGGGTGTGGTTGAGAGCCTGCCCGGCACGAGCGGGTTCATCGGTGACTGGAAAGTCAGCGGGAAAACTGTGCACGTCAGCTCTTCAACCAAGATCAATCAAGAGCACGGGGCGCTTGCCCTGGGTGCGAGGGTCGAAGTCAAAGGCACGCTGCGACCTGACGGCTCACTCGACGCGACCAGGATCGAGACCCAGAGTTCGAGTGGCTCAGGCTCCAGCGAAGGTGAACGCACAAATTTAAAGGGCACGATTCAAAGCTTGCCGTCGGGCTCGGGTCTGGTGGGAGAATGGATGGTCGGTTCTAAGCTGGTCCACGTTACATCTTCAACGAAATTCAACGCAGAACACGGGTCGTTCTCCGTCGGGTCGAGGGTGAAGGTAAAAGGCCTGACGATGAGCGACGGCTCAGTGGTCGCTACGAAGGTGCAGCTTAAAGACCCACATTAGTCAACGTTTGCGGTGTTCCACAAAAGAGGGAGGCGGCGATCTTCGTCGCCTCCCCCTTTTTATTCTCACGAGGTTGCCGTGTTCCAATTTGGTGATCCGGATCGATCAGCCATCTTGCCCGCTGGCAGCACGACCGAATACACTGTCGAGAATGATTCAACCGGGTTACGTCGAGCTGCTCGAGTCGGGAGAACTCGAGTCGCGCGTTGAACGATTGATGGCGATGCTCCGCGTGTGCAGGATTTGTCCGCGCGACTGCGACGTCAACCGCCTGGATAATGAAGCTGCGGCCTGCTACTCGGGATTGTTGCCGATCGTTTCAACCTACACACCACATTTCGGCGAGGAGCCCGCATTGGTTGGGACTCGCGGCGCGGGCAATGTTTTTCTTGGTCTGTGCAATCTCCGGTGTGTCTACTGCCAGAACCATCAGATAAGCCAGACGTTCAAGGAGCAGCGTAACAACGAAGTGTCGTTCGACAGGCTGGCTAGTATGTTCCTCGAGCTTCAACAGCAGGGCTGTCACAACATCAACTGGGTTTCACCGACTCACTTTGTCCCTCAGCTCGCGAAATCGCTGCTGATCGCAGCCGAGCAGGGACTGCGCTTGCCCGTCGTCTACAACACAAACGCGTACGACTCAGTCGAGGTGTTGAAGCTTTTGGACGGCATCGTCGATGTTTACCTGCCCGATTTGAAATACAGCGACGAGGATGTTGGCCGCGAGTACTCAAAAGTCCCTGAATATGTTCGCCACTCGCGCGCCGCGATCAAGGAGATGCATCGGCAGATGGGCGACCGGCTAGAATACGACGCCGAGGGCCTGCTCAGGCGCGGTCTGATCATCAGGTTACTGGTTTTGCCCAATGACATCGCCGGAGTCTCGGAATCGCTTCGCTGGATACGCAATGATCTCTCGCCTCGGACTGCGGTCAGCTTGATGGCGCAGTACTTTCCGACCAACAAGGTGAGCCTGGATCGCTACCCGCTTATTTCCCGCAAGATTCGCTGGAGCGAGTGGCTGAGTGCGATTGAGCATTTGGAGTCGCTCGGAATGGAGGAAGGCTGGATGCAGGACTTCGACTCGGCGTCGGAGTACTATCGCCCGGACTTCGGGAACTCACATACGCCCTTCAAAGATATTGTCGATTTTCAGCGGGATAAGATCTGAAAGACAACCCCCGTCGCAAGCGAGTCATTTCTTGTCTGAGTGGAAATCTCCAACTCTATCGACGTATCCGACGTGGACCACATCTCCATCCGAGTACGCCGCGCGGGCCCTTCCGCCAACAAAACACCCAATGTCGTCCAAACCGTGGCGTATCGTCGTATTCTCGCGGTTGATGAGATTCCACCCGAGTCCGGACTGCCCAGGGACGGCATAGCCGACCGCGGCGAAGCCTTCACCCAGGATCTTTACTGAGTCGTAATTCAAGTGAGGAGTTACCTGCGGTCCGAGCTTTTCAACGACACCCCACTTCACGTTCTTTCCCCTGCCATGAAACCTGCCGACCGCAGCCAGGCCGTCGTGGAAGGATGTCACCACGTCGTAACGCATCGGAATCACCACGCGGCCGGTGTTGTCGATGAATCCCCATTTTTGGGTGCGAGTTCCTCGGGTAACGCGGGCCGCAGCCGCGAGCCCGTCAGAAAACGGTTTCACCGACGTGTATAACCTGGCGAGTTTTCTATTTGGAAAATCGGTCGACCGCGGATTGGGCGCGCAGATGGGGGTGTTGTCTGTTGTCGCGAATCTCGCAAGCGATTGCGATCTGGCGCCCGCGCAGTTGGTCTCCGCCAAAGGCTTTTTGCTCGCTGCGTCGATCACGACCTGTTTGATGCGGATTCGGTCGGCGTCAAGCTCAACAGTCTGTCGCACCAGGATGGCGATTCCTCGGACTGTATCGTCGCCGCCGTATTGGTTCTCAGCGACCTCTCTGAGCCTCGGGAACCCTTCCCCGAAGCCAACTGGAAACTTAAGAAGTTGATAGCTGCCGTCGGAGTCTGACTCAACGACCACGAGAGATTTGCGTTTGTCACGGGCCGTGCCGCGCAACACTCCATTCTGGTAGCTGCGTACGTCGCATCCGACTGCCCATTCCCCGCTGAGGCGGTCTCCACGATCTGCGCCTATCAAAGAAGCGTGGGTGTGCGATTCTCGCGATGGGAGGGGTAACTTCAAGGCACGTCCAGAAGAGCTCTGCAAGAGACAAAACGACGCGAAGAAAAGGAGGGTCAGCGCCACTGTGACGTTTCCAGATGAGTAGGTCACCTCGTCTCCTTCAGCCAAGAAGGCCGGATGCCTCCTTCGCTTACTCACCGCGTCCGACGGTCGGTTGGGCATCGTTTCACAAGTCATGGACTGCGGGTGTGCCCTCGATCGATTCGACGGTCTAAAGGGTTTTGGGCTTGGGTTGCACTTGCCCGCCGATCTGGAGCCAGGCATTCCAGCCCCCCTTCAGCACGCGAACCCTCTTGAAGCCATTGGCTAGAAGCGATCGCGCCGCGATGACAGCTGCCTCGTCGGCCGGACAAGCGCAATAGGTTACCACCTCTTTGTCGCGAGGAACTTTTTTGAGTCGGGCAGCTACCCTGCGAACTTTCATATGTACCGAACCGATGATCTTCCTATCGCTTTGCGCGTACGCACTCGCTCCGCGCACGTCGACGATTTCGACAGGCTCGTTTTTCGCGATCTTCGTTTTCAGCTCCTCAGGTGTCACGAATTCAACCGGCGCGAGTTGCTGCTGTTTGTTCTGTGGCTTGATACGCGGCACGTCGATTCGCTGGTACGCGGATGTAACAACATCACCCACAGCCAAAGCCATCGTCAGCACGCCGATCCACTTGTTCAATCGCATAGTACTACCTCATCTTGGACATAGCCGAGTGGGGCGGCCCGGTTTCAGGCTCAAAGTTCTTCGGATCATACCAGGCATAGACCGATCCAGCGAAGTGTAGGAACCCGGATTGGCCGATGAGCGTCTGTTGAATCAAGTCTCCGTAGATCGTGGGGAACGGCCTCCTTCCGCCGTAGACCTTAGCCGCCTCCTTGTATGGCATTATGCGCATGTTAGCCCCAACGACACCCCGCATCAGGTGAGTCTGTGTTGCCTCCGGATCGCGCCAACCCTTCGGCCCATTTCCGTGGATTATTGCCAACAACACGTCGTTTCGTGCAAAGCGAACGGTTTGTCCCGCCGCCGCGTTATCCGGAGACTTCGATGCGCGAGCCACTAGCTTGGATTTGCGCAGAAGGACTTCCTGGAGCGGCTCACGAGCTATCCAAACCGGAAACTCCTGATTGAGCTCGGGAAGCTTGCCCTCAGCTGGTCTCAGTACAACGGCAAGATCCTGTGACTGGTCGCCGTTCAGATCGCCGACTAAGAAGCTCGGATTGCGGGTCTCGTCTATCACGACTGCATCCTTGAATATGCGCGCGACGGCTTGCTGAACCTCTTGCGGCTTAGGCGCAGGCAGGTCTGCCAATACCTCGGTTTGCGGCGCCGAGGTCGGCGCTTCACTTTTCTGAGGCGGCGGCGGCTCCTCCGCAACCGGCTGTGGAGGGCTTGCGCATCCGCTAAAAAGAACACACCCCAGAACAGCGACACACAGTGACGAATTGACTAACAGTCTTCTCGCGAACATCATTGCACCTCTAGATGCGAAACCAGAGGCTCGTCAAACAAATCGGTTTGACGAGCCTCTGAAACTTGATCGTAAAAAGTGACCTGGAAAATGCGTCACAGTGACAACACAAACGCGATGAGTTGGGCCTTTTGCGTGTTGTTCAACCCGTTGTTGAAATTGTTTCGTGCAGTCGAAGCCTGGCCGCCATGGACCTGAATGGCGTCGAAGATCGTGTGCTGATTGCCCTGCATCATGAAACGATGCTTGGTACGCACACCCCACAGCGCGATCGTGGTTGTCGAAAACCTGTCATTGACTCCAGGTTCGGCGCCTATTCCGCCGCTCGTTCCGATGTTGTGAAGCGCAAAGTCGCTGAACGGACGGATGATCTTATTGCCAAGGGCTACCGGCACAGTGAAGGCACCGCCGTTGATAATGGTGCCGGCGGGAGCCGTTGTGAATTGAGGAGTGTGGCACACCGCACAGCCAATCGCGCTGAAGAGTGTCTGTCCGGTGTTGACATCGGCGGTGATCGGCCCACGTCCTGGCACTCGGAGGGCCCTCATGAAAGCCGCGAACGCTTCCACGTCCTCGTTGCCCGCATCCTCGGGGTCGGCCACAGTGTCAAAAGGAGCGGCTGATACCCCCAAAATGTTATTCTCGTTCGGCAGGAGGTCGCTGGTTATACCCATCTCATTGAGATAAGCATCCGCCGAGAACGACACGAGGCTCGCGTGCTGTGACTTGTGTCCGAAGCGGCCGATGCGAGTATTGGGCGCAGCCTCAAGCACAGTAACAACGCGCAGCTGGCCGCGCTGCCCGAGCGGTTGATTGCCCACATTGTTCTGCAGCGTCTGATTTGCAATTGCCTCGACAAACCCATCACCAAGGACGGTTCTGGTCGAGCGGAATTCATGGACATTCAATCCGGTGTTGATCCGTTCCTGTGCCTCTGCGTCAATCGCACGGTCCTGGATCAGCGTCTGTCCACCGGGCGGGGCCTGGAAGACTCCGTTGACCACACTGCCAGCTCTGAACTCATTGATCTGACTAACGTGACCCGTAACCGGGGCCTGGTGACAGGCCGAGCAAGCAACATCGTTGTACGTTGGTCCGAGTCCTTCGTCCACCTCTTCCCGTTCCTCGAATATGGCCTTGTTGTCGCGGAACGAACGGCCTGCCTCCGCCGGGTTTGTACACTCATCGACTGGAAAGCCAAGGTCCCCGAAGCCGTTGAAGAGATCGTCGTCATCCAGTCGCGCATCCATTTGGGTTGCCAAAGCTGCGGTTGCAGCTTGACCTTCGACGGACCTCGCAAATGCGAATGGCAATACGAGAGCCGCCGCGAACAAAAGCAGAACAGAAATCTTCAGAATTCTCATTGTTCCTCCTTGTTGGGCTTGGAACGCAGCTCTTCCAAGACAGTTCTTGCCTTGCTTACCAGAATCTTCGGAGAGGAACCCTTACCCCGATGGCTCGGTATTCTCTGACCTGCTTTGGGTCAGACTTTCGTTTGCATTAACAGTGACGGTCGGACTTTAGCTACAGACGCAGTCGCCAATCTCAATCGTAAATGCGGCGTGACACTTTCCAACCCTCGCGGGACCACACCTGAGACCGCATCGACATTGTCAGTCCAACTTTGAGTTTCAAGCAAGAGAAGAGGTTTGCTTCAGCGTGTGTCGCTAACCTCCCACAGGGTAAGCACCATTGAAGCAGCGCGACTCTACGCCATTTCGTGATCCGTGTCAATAAAATAATGGCGTAAGCCTTACCGAACTTGGCGCATCCACGACAGGAAGGGCAAGTGACGCGAAGCGGGTTCTTTAACCCGTGGGCGCCGCGGCAATCTCGCGCACACAACCCTTCTTCCATCGCTCCCGAAGCCAGGGAGCATGTGACCGCCAATCCAGGTCTTCACTCCGAATCATGCCCGAACCAGACTACATGTTTGGGTAACCTCAATAAACTCTACTTTACCGACATGCGCAATCGGTTAGTAGATACTAGCCATACTGCGGGGGGCGCGAGCCAAAGAAAATAGGGGCGAAGAATGGAAAACCATGCTACAATCACGCCTATGAAATGCCCAAAGTGCTTTAACCCCCTCCGACGGGTAGCCTCCACTGAGGATTCGGTGTGGTTCACTTGCCCGTTAGGTCATAGGTTCCATTCGGAGACAGGTAGTGGCATCAGTGATTCCGAAGGCCACCGCTATGCTGTCTCGGAGTGAATAGAGCGGCTACCCCTGGCCATTACGTCGTCAGGGGTAGCTGTAGGGATTCTGTTTTCGAAAATCACGGCTGTCCGGATTGAGCGTTCCGCCTTGCAATCACAATCACTCCGGCGATCCCAACGTTCCTACATTGGTCCACAAAGGACTTTCCCGAAACATGAGCTTGTACTCAGATTTCCTCCAGATGGGCTTTTCGCTCTGCTAAATAGCTGTTAGAATGAGTTCAACCGAGCGGGCCGGGATGGACAGGTTGGATGGCTCGCTTGGCCCAAGCTTAGGCAAAGTGGTAAGGAAAAAAGATCGCTGTGCGGGTGCTGCAGAGGTCAGGTGTACCTATACCCATTTGTGTTGCCATTCAAAAGTCTAGACCGGATCGGGCTAGGTGAGGGGTAAGAACGATGGAAAGGCGAGCATCGCACGAGAGTTTGGTGGAGCTGATCGATAGCGGCCAGTTTTTGGCGGCAGAGGAAATATTCTCGGAACGAAGAACCGATGAACCGATGGAGATGGTCGTTCGTGCTGAGGTCGCTATCTACTTCGACAGATTGGACGACGCCGCTTCCTTGCTGGAGCAGGTAGGCCCGCGAATAACCGACATCAAGGTGGCTGCCAGGTTCTCTCTCACCAAGGGTCGCCTGGCGTTGTTGCGGGGAGACAACGAGCAAGCTGATACGCAACTGCAGTCGGCCTACCATTTCTATTTTTTCCTTAGCGACTCTTTCGGGATAAGCAGGGCTTTGCTGAATTTGGCCTGCTTTGCTCGGGCCCGCGGCGAAGTCGAAGACGCGGCTGCGAAACTAGTAGCAGCGCACAGCGGCATCAGCGGACGCACCAGCAAACGGACAGAATATTTACGAGGAATGATCCTGAGCGAACAGGCCTCAGTAGCCGCCGAGCGCGGCGAGATCGAACAAGCCAATGAGCTGTATTCGGAGGCTATGCGCCTCCTCAAGAGTAGCGAGCGCGGCCGAGCCTACGCACGCGCGATAATCGGCATGGCCGAACTCAAATGCGGCCTCGGTGATTTTCAGGATTCGCTGGAGCTCTTCAAAGAAGCAAATACGGTGTTCGAGCGCTATGACCTGAAGAGAGATCTTGCGGAGAGCAACTTGAAGCTTGCCCGGGCGCTGATGAGACTGAACCGTCTGGAGCGCGCGGAAAAACTCTCAGAGGAGAGCCGGGAACTGCGCCGCGGAGACCCCGCAGGCGAGAGCGATGCATTCGCTTCGCTAGCGATGGTCTTGCTCCAACGAGGTGAACTGGAGCAGGGCGCCAAACACGCGCAAGAAGCGGTTGAACGCGGCGACCAATCGCGCTCCTTGGAACCGCGAGTGCGCGCGCGCCTGGCGTTGGGCCACGTTAAACTTGCGACGCGCGAGTTCCAGGAAGCGACAGGTGCCCTGCGAGAGGCTGCCGAGCTTGCGAAGGGATGTGTCGGAGCTTCGGGTCGGCGGCTCGAACTTGAAGTGGCAATTTACCTTGCTGAAGCGTTTCACAATACGGACACGCGTGCCGGCAGAACCGAACTCTTACGAGCGAGCGAGTTGCTCAACAACGTAGAGGATGCCTGGTTGGGAGACGAGTTCAACCGGGTTTCCGCCAAATACGAGGAGCAGATCGTATTCACCGATGATAATCGACTCGTATTTGACGGCAATCAACTACCTCGCTGGCAGGAAGCGAAGCGTACGCTCGAGGGCTTCCTGCTTCGCAACGCGCTGCGTCAGACAAACAACAGCCTTACTCGTGCCGCGCGAAAGTTGGGAGTGTCAAAGGTTCACGTTCACAACTTGAAGAAGAAGCACGGTCTTTAATCGGCTCCTTCTCGAGTCTCTCCCATTTTCATGATTGCTGCGCGCAGCTTATCGTGGGCTTGAAGCAAGCGTGCGTACCGGGACTCCTGCCGCGCAGTCTTTGCTCTGATGATCTGCGCCACAGCGCTCTTCTCCGACGGTGTCCAGAGTTCCAGGTCAGGGATCAATGCCAGCGCGAGCGAGAGATCCTCAAACGCCCGTCGCTCCAGGCCGGTCGTAGAACCATCAGCCAAGCCGAGAGCAATCGCAACCTCGCTTGCAGAGGCGGCCCGGATCTTCTCGACGTCGCCGGTGAACTCCCTGAACATTCTTCGCTGAACGGCGAGACCGACATTGCGAATGGCGAACCGATCCCACTCGCCACCACGCGAACCGGGGGCTTCGTAGACGACGTTACCCCTCGAGAGCCGCCGAAGTACGCTCGCCGGCGTTCGGTACTGCGGATTGGCGGCGATCTTCTTCTCTTCGGCAACCATGACCGTCGCTAGCTCCGGGCGCGCGGGTCTAAAGCCCAATTTTCGATAGAACCAGAATGCACCCGACTCGATGGCTTCTTCGTTATTGAATCCGAGCTGATACGGATCGATAGAGATGCAGGTGACGCCTACAATCTGATGCAGCAGCCTGAGCACCTTGGCGTAGACCCAGGCAGATTCTCCTTCGCGAAACGTGTAGAAGGTGTTGAACCCTATCTCCATCCGCTCGCAGATTGTGATGCCCTCGATGTAGTTGATCGGAACGCCGTTTTTCAACGTGAAGCCCGCGTGATAAGCCCGAAGCGGCAGGCGGCGAGCGGGCGGCAACCCCCAAAGGAAGATCTCGACTCCCCGGCCAACGGCTGCCTTCACGACGCTTCCGGGATCGCCGTGCGTGATGCCGTACAGCTCGCGATAGCGGACAGTCGTCGTCTCCCGAAGCATGTCCTGCATTGCCTGGCCTTCTCTTTTGGCGAGTCTCTCGAGGGCAATCGGCGCAGCCCCGAATTCATCGTCGAGAGATACCTCGCTTCGGCGAATCAGCGGCGCCGTGTGATAGAAGACCCTTTTCGGTCGGATCATGTTTCGGGTCCGTGACGCGCGCGAGTCGCCCAGATCCCATTTAATTCGGAGTTCCAAAGAATCGAAAAGCTCAGCCTTCTCTCTATCCGCAAGCTTCAAGCGCTTGAATCGGCGAATGAGCCATTCGAGGTCTCGCGATTTTTTCCCAGCCGCGGTGTGAAGCCAATCCAGATATGGTACGTTCGCCTCAACAAGCGAGTCCTCATACAACAGCGGCAAGAAGCGGGGCAACGTTTGACCCAGCCGATCCGTCTTCTCCGAGCGCTTCCACTCGACGTCGACTCTCGACGGGTATCGGTCGACGAGCCAGCGGTCGATGTCGTAGCTGAATGTGCCGGACAGCGTAGTGCCAGCTACGCCCGAGTACTCTATGTAGTCGAACGCGGTTAGATCCGCACTTGATTCGCGAAGCTTGTCGACTCTGTGGATGAAAGTCGACAGGAGATCATCCGCCTTCAAGAAGGCAGCCGGCGTTTGTGGGAAAGCGCGAATAAACAAAACAGCTTCGTGAAAGCGTATCAGCGCAGCAGCATCGCGCAAGCGAACCCGCTCGATCAGGCTCAGGAGCCGTTCTGTCCGCTCGCCATGCGCATCTCCGAACTGACGTTTGACTTCCTCGAGTTGAGCTAGAAGCGATGTTAGTGAGGGCATCGGGTTTGGTCTAAAGGTCTCTGGTTTCTTCGTTCGGGTTGCTGTGCCTGGCGCTTAGATCGAGTCACACACTTGAACGAGAAACCAGGACAGTTACAGCAGGTAGCGGCGCCGGACCATCTCCAAGGCTGCGGTCGAAGCCCTCCAGCGAATGAGGTGCCGATCCCCAGGCAATATCAACCTGCGGTTTGAAGTCACAACATCGTCGGCCAGCCCAATATAGACGGTCCCGACGGGAACAGCGTCTGTACCGCCGCCTGGTCCTGCGGTACCGGTGACACTCAAGCCTATGGTCGCGCCCATTCGCGCTTTGACTCCACGCGCCATCGCCTCGGCCACTTCACCGCTTACTGCGCCGTGCCGTTCGATCAACTCATTGGGCACGTCCAGCATCCGCGCTTTGGCCTCGTTCGTATAGCTCACGACGCTGCCGACGAAGTAGTCGCTGGAACCGGGCACCCGCGTTATGCGTTCGGCAACCAGCCCCCCGGTGCAGCTTTCAGCGGTAACGATGGTGAACTGTTTCAACCGAAGGCGATGACCCACGACTTCTTCGAGCGACTCGCCCCTCGTTGAATAACAGTAGTAGCCCAGCTTTGCTTCAAGTTTATCCGCCAGTTCATCGACTATCTGTTCGGCGCGAGCGGCGGTTTCGGCGGTCGCGGTCAGGTGGATCTCAATCTCGGAATCCGTAAACAGAATCGTCGTCGAAGGGTTCGTGCATTCCTTATAGATTGGCGCGACCATGTCATCGAGAGCCGACTCGCCGAGGCCGGTGACTTTGAGCACGCGTTTTGCGATTCGGACGCCGCGAGAGAGTCGTTCGAGGTCCGGCATGACGTAGTCATTGAACATCGGCTGATTTTCGCGCGGCGGACCGGGCAGCAATACGAGGAGCTTCCCCTCGTGCTCAATCTTTATTCCTGGGGCCGTGCCGTTGGGGTTTGGCAGCACCTGTCCGCCTTGCAAGATCAGCGCCTGTCGTTCGTTGTTCGGCGTCATCTGATAGCCGCGGCTCGCGAACCGCTCGCGTATCTGGGCGAGCACATCGTAGTCGAGCTTCAGCTGTCGGCCGGTGACCCGGGCGAACACCTTTCGAGTGACGTCATCTTCCGTTGGACCAAGCCCTCCAGTTGAAATAATGACTTCTGAACGCCCCAACGCATCACGCAGGGACTCCTCGAGAATCGCTTCGTGATCGCCAACTATCGTCTTCAGCTGAACCTCGATCCCAACGGAGTTCAACCGGTCCGTTAACCACAATGAATTCGTGTCCGTTCGATTAGGCGTCAGCAGCTCAGAACCGATGGCTATTATTTCCGCTCGCAGCATAATGCCCCGTGTGTTCGATCGATCGGCTAGGTCGTGTACAGTCCGTGCTCCAGAATGTAGCGCTCAACCTGCGCCGGAACGAGAGCAGTAATCGGCGCGCCCGAAACAAGTCGATTGCGGACATCCGTCGCCGAAATCTCGCCGAGTGTGGCAGGAAAATCCAGATAAGCAATACGCTCCCGAGGCAAGCCAGGCTCGCACTCGATCAGTTGCTTGACATGTTCCAGGCCCGCGCCCGTGCGACCCGCAACTATGAAGCTGCTCCGGGCAAACAAATAGCGCAGTGCTTCGTCTCGATCGCGAAACCGCCGGTGATATCGCGCGGTGTAGCGGTCCTCAGGATCAATCACGCGCTCGAATGTATCGAAGCCGACGATGAAGTGCAAATCAGTTTCCGCCGGATAAAGGCGCGCGATGGCTTCCAGCATGTCGACATAGAACGCATGCGAGGACAACCCGATCGATACACCACGCGCGTCCCAAAACGTGAGCTTCAGCATCGCCAGCCTATCCTCGAGAGAGCATTCGTATTGAGCCTTGTCGGCATTTGCGCGGCCAGCAAGCGCGAGAGTTTCATCGAGCGAGAAGGCTTCGGCAGCGCGCCGTATCAGCTCAACGTGAGCGATGGTGGGAGGGTTGAATGACGATGCGAAGACCCCAAGTCGCGGCCCGGTTGACCCTGCCTGCTTGAGTATTTCAATGGCCGGTGCGCTGACCGAATCTGCAGACCGGACCGGGTCACTGAGCTGATCAACTTCCATCGAAGCCGAATTATACCAGGCCGGCCAGATGCCCTAGCCATAACAATAGTGCGGCATAGACCCCTGCGAGCACGTCGTCGGTCATCACACCAAAGCCGCCGGGAAGTCGCTCCAGTTTGCGAATCGGATATGGCTTGAAGATGTCGAACAAGCGAAAAAGCAGGAACCCGATTATCACCATCGTTATAGAAAGCGTCGGCAAAAGCGCTAACGGGGTGAGCGCGATCAACTGGCCGCTGACTTCATCGACCACGACAATTCGAGGGTCTTCGAGGCCGGTCATTTTGCACGTGCGCCCCGACGACCATACGCCGGCGAAGAACAACGCAACGTTCAGGACGATCAGTACGCATATCAAAGCCACGTGGTCCAGGCGAAGCGCGGCTATCGCAAGAAAGATCGCGACGCCCTCGACCGCGCCGGCCGTTCCGGGAGCGACAGGCATAAACCCCGCCCCCAGTCCTGTGGCTAAAAAATAGGCGAGACGATCGCCCGTCGTGCCACTTTGTTTTTCGATGGGTGAGGAGTGAGTCAAGCGATGTGATTGTGCGATAGCGCGTGCTCGTGGTGCGACGGAACGACGCGGCCTATCAGATCGTGCTCGTGGGCTTCGGTTATCTCCACGCTCACGAAATCGCCGGGTCGCGCGTCGATCCCCTCGGGCACATCATTGATCAACACCGACCCGTCGATCTCGGGCGCTTGCGACTCCGTGCGGCCTTCCAGCAACAGGTCGCTCTCCTTCGATTTGCCCTCGAGAAGGACTCGCACGCGGGTTCCGACCGCAGCCCGATTCTTTCGACGCGATATTCGCGCCTGCTCTTTCATCAAACGAGCTTCCCGCTTCTTTGCAGTTGAGTGCGCAACCTTTTCACCAAGCTCGAAAGCGGGCGAGTTTTCTTCATCCGAATAAGTAAACACGCCGACGCGATCGAACTCCGTGGCTCGAACGAAGTCCAAAAGCTCTTCAAAGTCTTCTTCGCGCTCGCCCGGAAATCCCACGATAAAGGTGGTGCGAACGGCAACTCCGGGGACTCGATCGCGTATTCGCTCGATCATTCTTTCATAGGATTCGCGATTGCCGCCGCGGCGCATACGAGCAAGCATCCGGCGGCTTGCGTGTTGAAGGGGGATGTCAAAATAGCTGCAAACGTTTGGGCGAGTCGCCATCACATCAAGCAGCCGCTCGGTGATCGCCGTCGGATAACAGTAGAGAAAACGCGTCCATTCGACCCCGGGAACCCCTGCAATAGAGTCGACCAATTGCGCAAGGCCATCTTTCAGCCCGAGATCGGTCCCATAGTTGGTCGTGTCCTGCGAAATCAGGACAAACTCTTTCACGCCTTGCGCGGCGAGCATTTCGACTTCTCTCAAGATGGACTCCGGGGATCGGCTGCGAAACACGCCGCGCAGCTTTGGAATGATGCAGAACGCGCAGGTGTGATCACAGCCCTCCGCGATCTTCACATAAGCGGTATACGGAGCAGTCGCTCTGAGCCGTGGCGTCGTCTCGTCGTAGAGATACAGCTCAGGAGCGGCTGTTCCGTCGCTGTAAACCGGCAACACTCTATTACCGTTAGGCGCGACGACTGACTCGATCTCCTTCAACTGATTCACGCCGATGCAGGCATCGATCTCGGGTATTTCTTTCTTGAGCTCGTCGCGATAGCGTTCGACCAGACAACCGGCGACGATCAAGCGTCGCAGGTTGCCGGTCTTCTTGAGCTCGGCCATCTCGAGGATCGTCTCAACCGATTCCTGACGAGCTGAATCGATGAAACCGCAGGTGTTCACGATGAGGACGTCCGCTGCTCGCGAATCGTTCGTTACCTCGTAGCCTTGCCGCGCAAGCAACCCCATCATCACCTCGCTATCGACGAGGTTTTTGGGGCAGCCCAAGCTCACCATGCCAACACGTTTCTTATCGGACATCTCTCAGTCAGCTCCTTCGGTCCTTCGAGAAACATTGATCTTAACGGAAGGGTGAGGGCTTTTACTAGCGAGGCGAGGAGTTCAAGCTCCGGACTGCGGATTCGGAGAGGGGATCCAAGCCGAATCCTTCAAATGGCGACCTAATTGTTCTTCAGCCTGGAAACCTGGTATGTGGTCCGGCTGGTGCGGACGATGGCGCCGGGCTTCCGGCATTCAACTCTAATCTGGTGAACGCGGCCGTCGCGCTTGTTCTTGTCGGAGGGGTAAAAGGCAAGGGTATAGCTCGATCGAATCTCTTCAGCCACTGCTTTAAACACGGGCGTGAAGTCCTTAACATCCGCCGAGAAATCCTTACCACCCGTGCCCGGCACGATGCGGGACACGTCGAGGAGCGTCATGACTCGCTCGTTTGAGCCCGCGCCCGGCATATACGACGGAAGAGTTATTGAAAAGACCGTGACCTCCGCATCGTTTGCCCGGCGTATCAGATCGTCCTGCTCGGTTGGAGAGACGTTATCGTAGCCGTCCGTCAGCACGATGACTACGCGTCGAAGCCGGCGTCCGCCGCGAAATCGGGGCGCGCGCTTGAGCATGGAAACCGCGCGATCAATCGACCCGAATATTCGCGACGAGCCGGTTACTTCACCGATCTTCTGAAACGCTCGGCTTATTTTTATCCTGTCGTTTGTGAAGTCTTGAAGCACTCGTATCTCACCGTTGAAGGCGATGACCGCAAAGACCGACTCAGGTTGCACGAGGTTCACGAAATGGTCGGTGGCTTCACGCTGCCGCGTAATCTCTTCCGGCTTAATGCTGCCCGAGGCATCAATCGCAATTACAACCGCAAGCGGGCGGGTTATGGCCGCCTCCTCGCTGGCCTCGAAGAAGTCGAGCGATCGAAGCTCGCCGTCTTCGTACAACGCGAAGTCGTCCTGCGTTAGCTTGCGTATGAAATTCCCGTCCTTGTCGGTGACCGTGACATCCACGGTTACGAGGTCGGCTTGAAGCTTTATTACCTGGTCGCCCTGCTGCCCGACTGCCGGTGCGATGAGGGCCAGCGCGGCGATGATGCTTGAGAAAACTACGGCGGGCCTCTTCATAAACTCTAGACTCTAGACTGCCGGCTCGATCGCGATGCAGAAAGGTTATCACGCAGGGGTAGGCGTTTCAATTCGTCGCGAATCCGGATAGTCGGCTACAGGTGTGTTGCCGAATGTTGCGCCCCGCGCAACTAAGTTTGGTGGATGAGAGGTTCCAATTCAGAGTTTCATCACCAAGCTAAGCTCGCTCTTTCGACAAGCACGTGTGAAGGACATTATGCTTGACGCGATTCTCGCCTTGCCGCGACACGCGGCCGGAAAACTCGCCAATATTTTGTGGACTGCGCGTCAAAATATTATTTGACAGCTCGTTGGATTTTAACTAGTATCACACCGGCGTGAAGTTGCGATCAGTCGGACAAAGCGTTTAGGAAGCATCATATTGAATTCTCCTTTAGCGGCTTGAGCGGGTGCGCTTGCAGGAACGGTCGACCGACCCAGGGTGACGGACTTGCATGCGTACCCCCTTTTTTTGTTCATCTCCCCATCAACTACCGGGAATCACACTCGCCCGCGTCTCTGCTCTCGCCGCGACCTCGTGAACCGACAATCAGCACGGAGATACCAAGTCCTCCCAGGACCCACGTTAAAGGATGCCTTATAATCAGTCGGCCGGGACACGGAAGAGATTACGATGGAGCTCAAGCTCAGCAAGTCTACGCTTCGAGAATGGCGGCCGGGCGACGAGGACTCGCTGGTGCGCCACGCCAACAACCGAAGCGTGTGGCGGAACCTTCGTGACGCATTTCCGCATCCGTACACACTCAGCAACGCGAAGCACTGGATTCAGATTGCCAACCCAACAACGCCGATCACCAACTTCGCAATTGTGGTCGACGATTCCGCGGTCGGCGCGATCGGGCTGGCGTTAAAGGAGGACGTGTTTCGGCGATCCGCTGAGATCGGCTACTGGCTCGGCGAAGAGTATTGGGGACGTGGAATCGTAACCGAGGCAGTTCGCGCAGTGACCGACTACGCGTTTGCGACCTTTGACCTCTGTCGAGTATATGCCGGCGTCTTCGAGTGGAATCTCGGTTCAATGCGAGTGCTCGAGAAGGCGGGTTACGAATTCGAATGCCGATTAAGAAAGAGCGTAACAAAAGATGGTCAGACTATTGACGAGTTGATCTACGCGGTCCTGCGCACCTGACCATCGCTACTTCAATTTGTCGAGCAGCGTGCGGGCTTTGGCTCTAAGCTCATCCATTTCCTTCGGAGTTCTGAGCGGATCTTTTTCGCCGAGGACGCTCTCGAGCAGCTTCCTGGCTTCCTCCTGCCTGCCCTTCTTTTGATACACCCCGGCAAGCGACACTTTGAGCTCCGCGTTGGTGGGTCCCACCTTCAATCCTTCCTCGAGTCGCTCGATGCCTCGCCGCTCGTTTCCACCCAGCAGCCGCGGCAGGTTCCAATCGATCTGCCCGAGCGCCGAGTAGATCGCGCCGTTCTCGTAAGCGGCGTCGATCGCTAGCGCGGCTTCGAACTCCTTGCGGATCGTCTTGACCAGCCCCAGGCTTTGAAGCGCGCCTTTCAGATCGGCGTACTCACCCTCGTTGGCGGCATACCAGAAGTGACCTTCTACGCGTTTGTCATCAAGGACCACGGCTTTCTTCCCGGCGTCGGCTCCCGCCTGGAACATCCTCGCTTTTTTCGCGCCGTCCGTTTCCCGATCGCCGAGATAGTATCTGAGCCGCGAAAGACGCCACCACGCCTCGTAGTTAGAGGGCTCCTTCGCTGTAAGCTGTTCCATCAGAGTTGCGGCTTGCTTCAAGCTGTCAGCGCTGTCCCGAGTCGCGAACAGCTCGTCCGTTCGCGAAATCGGACTGGCCTGAATCGAGAACAACAACGACGCGATGAGGATCAGTTTCGTCATATCAATCTGATTGTTGATTCGTGAGAATGAGTTTGCCGCCGCTCTCCGCCAGGGTGTACGACGGTCCCCGCAGCGCGCGCGAAAGCTCGCCGAGCCTTGATGAATCGCTGAAGAGGAATACGCGGCCGGACATGCTCCACAATCTGCCGAGTTCATCGTCGTCGATGAAGATTCGCGGTGCGTCGACGAAGTAGGAACCGTATTGGAGATTCGCCGAACGGCCGTTGAGAATGTACACCATCTTACGCGTGTAAAAGTTAATCGACGCTCCGCCTTCGTATTCGCCGTTGATCACGATTGTGTCGCCCGGCTCATACTCGCGGTTTATGACCTCTGCAAGCGAACGGGACGACAGATACGGCCCGAACGCGGCAAAGCTCGTCTGGGCGAAGAATAAGAACGCGGCCATCATCGCAGCAATCGACAAGTTCGACGCCAGGTGTCTGCCGCGCCGCCGCAGAAACAGCGCGGCTGTCGTTCCGAATAAAAACGCCATTGCCGTGCCTATCACTGGCTCTCGAAGCTCAGCAAGCGTGGCGGGGGTCAAATCCAGCACGTGACCCAGCGACAACGCATAGGCATCCGGATTGCGAGTGAGCGTCGACGATATGTCGCCCGCGACTGCCGTATTCCTCGTCGACCAAAAAGCAATGGCCCCCGCCGCGAAGACCAATACTCCCAGGCACGCCAACGCCACCTGCGTGCTGTTGAGGAACATCTTTCTTCCGGCTTGCCACGCAGCCTCAGCCTTCGCGAGAGCAAAACCGATCAACAGGGCAAACGCCGGGTAAGAGGGCATGGTGTAGTACTCTTGAGTCGTCGAGAAACAGAAAAAGAATATTACCAGAGCGGCCCAGACGACAAAGAAGAGCTTGAAACGATCGTCGCGATTCAGGTTTCTCGCCCGCCGCGGAAGTTCCCTGGCTGCAAGCGGGAAGAAAAAGCTCCAGGGAAAGATCCAGACGAGATGCAAGCCCAGAAAGAGCGGCAGTGGAACCGTGTCATAATCGGCCGGGAAGCGCTTGCCGATGTAGCGCAGCAGGTGCTCGTTCATGAAGTAGAACCAAAAGAACCCGCGACCCTGGCTCGGATAAGGTGTGCCGGCCATCAAGCTACCCGGATTGCTCAGCCCTGCTGCGAGATGCCAGGGGGCGGCAATCGCGAGGAACAATAGCGCCCCGGTAAACAGCCTGAGCGTGGCGAGCCTTCGCAGTTCTCCTGTGATCAGCAGATACGCAAGAATAATAATCCCTGGAAATGCCGCTCCGATCAGACCCTTCGTCAGCACGGCAAGCGCGCCGAAAACGTAAATGCCATAGGCGTAGCGCGACCCCTTCGGATCCTCGACGGCGCGCAGAAAGCAATAGAAAGCCATCGTTATGAATAAGGTCAGCAACACGTCGGGCCACAGCACTCGGGTGAACAAATAAATGCCTGCGCAAGTGCCTATGCACAAAGCCGAATAGAAGCCCGCTCTTTCGCCGAACGCAAGACTGCCTAGGAGCAACGTCGCGAGCATCAATCCGAGAGTGGCGAGGGCAATTGGAAGCCGCGAAGAAAACTCGCTCACTCCGAAAACCTTGTAGGAAAGCGCAATCGACCAGTACATCAGCGGTGCCTTTTCGAGGTAGCGAATCTGGTTGGCGTGAAGCGTGACCCAGTCGCCCGACTCAGCCATCTCACGTGCCGCCTCAGCGTGTACGCTGTCGGCGTCATCGAGCAGGCTGGGCGGATAACGACAGCTTGCGACGTAGATGATCCCCCAAACAACAACGAGAGCGAAGAGATGTTTTCGGTTCAGCATCGACCTAGGTGTTATAGCAAAGCGCCTTCTCTTTGCGCATGCCGGTCGCGACCAGTTTGTCCGGTTTTCAGATTTTCGCCTCCTTCTCGGCGCGCTCCTGCGCCCCGCGGTGAGTGCTTCCGGCGTGCTTTTGGCGTTCAGTCGCTTCAGAGAAGTGGACGCAAAGGTCTCGCAAAAAAAGACATCCACGAAAACGGGCTGCTAATTTGCCTCCATTGCTCGAATCCAATCGTCACGGAGAGCCGTAATAAGGACGTGAAGTGCAGGGATTCGTTCAGCCTGAATGAGATCATCGGCGGTGGTCAAAACCGAGCAAATCGGTTATTATTTACGCGGGTTTTGAAGCAGTAAAAAGTGAGAAGGAACCGAACCATGTTGCGTGCCAGTGGACCCCGTTTTCGAAGGCAACTTCCCCTCCTGCTTTCTGCGATTGCTCTAGCGATAATCCTGAATACCAACGCGGTTGCGCAGCAGGTGCGTAGCGCTGTAATCCGAGTGACTGCGACCGACGAGGCCGAAAAGCCCGTTCCGGGTGTGCTGGTCGAACTTAAGCTGAAAGGCGCGGTCGTCGCCACCGCAGCAACCGACGAGAAGGGTGATGCCGAGTTCAAGTCGCTGGCGGCGGGCACGTACGAGGTCGTGGTCTCCAAAGAGTCTTTCGAGACGCTCACCCAAACAGATGTCTTATTGACCGCAAGCACTCCAATCGAAATCAAATTCACGATGGTCCCGAAAGTCGAGCTGAAAGACACGGTAACCGTCAAAGCCGGCGCGGAAGCGGCGCCGGTCGAGAAGGGTGCTTCTCCGGCGACTCAAATTCAACCGGCGGAAGTCAAGAACACTCCGATCAAACCCGCGACGGTTACAGACACGCTGCCGTTGCTCCCTGGTGTGGTGCGCTCGGCCGAGGGCGAGATCAAGATTTCCGGCACCGGCGAGCATCGCAGCGCGCTCGTCGTGAATTCAGCGGACGTGACCGATCCGGCTACCGGCCAGTTTGGCGTGACGGTTCCGGTAGATAGCGTTCAGGCGATCGAGGTTTTCAAGACACCGTACCTCGCACAGTTTGGGCGCTTCACCTCGGGTGTTGTTTCGGTGGAGACGCGAAGGGGCGGAGACAAGTGGAATTTCGAGCTTAACGACCCTCTTCCTGAGTTTCGAATTCGAAGCGGTCACCTTCAAGGGTTGCGAGAGGCTTCTCCCCGAGTCACGTTCAACGGGCCGCTGATCGAGAACAGGTTCTATTTCTCGGAGGGCCTCGAGTACGATCTTCAGAAACGGCCGGATCGCACGTTGCCATTCGGCTCCAACGAGAGCAAACAGGAGTCGATCAATTCGTTTACCCAACTGGACTACATTATCTCTCCGCTCAACACGCTGACCGGAACATTTCACGTTGCGCCTCGGCAAATGGAATTCGTAAATCTGAATTTCTTCAACCCGCAACCGGTCACGCCAACCTTTCGAGCGCACGACTACACCGGCACGGTCATCGATCGTTGGACCATCGGCAATAACCTCCTCGAGAGCACCCTGGCGGTCAAACGCTTTACCGGCAATGTGTGGGGCCAGGGCCAACAGAACATGGTGCTGACGCCGGTCGGGAATGCGGGAAACTACTTCAGCGAACAGAGCCGTGAAGCGTCGCGCGCCGAGTGGATCGAGATGTATTCGCTTTCTCCCATCAGTTATTACGGCGCGCACAACCTGAAGTTTGGGTCCACCATAGCTCGCACCGGCAATCGGGGAGATTTTGTTGCAAGGCCGGTTGAGATCAAAGACAGCACCGGCCAGTTGCTAAAACGCATCGATTGGGTTGGGGGCAACCAGTTCAACCTGTTTGATCTCGAGACCGCGTTCTTCGGACAGGACCACTGGGTGATGACCCCGCGGCTCGCCATGGACGTCGGCGTGCGGTTCGAACGCCAAGGCATCACCGAGACCATTCGAGTCGCCCCGCGCATTGGCTTAGCCTGGGTGCCGTTCGCCCACAGCCAGACTACGGTTCGAGGCGGGTTCGGCTTGTTCTATGATCGGGTCCCGCTGAGCGTTTACGCATTCAACGGCTACCCCGAGCAAGTCATTACCACCTATGGAACGAACGGGGAGATCGTCGATGGCCCGCGCCACTTCAGAAACATAACTGACCGAGCGGAGTCGAGCCGGTTTCCGTTCCTGTTCAGCCACAATATCGTCGGTAACTTCGCACCATACAGCGAAACCTGGAACGTCGAGGTCGAACATCCGATTACCCAGATGCTGCGGGTTCGAGCGAACTACCTCCAGAGCAATTCATTCGGCGTTGTGATTTTTACACCCAAAGTAGTCGAAGGGCAGGATGCGCTGGTGCTCGGAGGCGGAGGCAAGTCGGGCTACCGCCAGTTTGAGCTGACCGCGCGGCTTTCGTTGAGGGACAGCCAGCAGTTTTTTGTGTCTTACGTTCACAGCCGCACGCAAGGCGACTTGAACGAGTTTAACAACTACCTTGGAAATTTCCCGTTTCCGGTAGTGAGGCCAAACAGCTTCACCAACCTCCCGGGTGACCTGCCCAACCGCTTTCTTGCGTGGGGCACGCTCAGACTGCCCTGGAAAATGCGCGTGTCCCCGTTGGCTGAATGGCGCACCGGTTTCCCCTACGCTGTCACCGATGCGCAGCAGGGCTTCGTTGGAACACCCAATCAAACGCGCTTTCCAAACTTCTTTTCGCTCGACTCGCGCGTGTCGAAGGATTTCAAGATGAGCGACAAGTACACTCTGCGTTTCTCGGTGAGCGGTTTCAACGTGAGCAATCACTTCAATCCGTTGCAGGTTCATGCGAACATCGACGACCCGCAGTTCGGCGTCTTCTTCAACACTCACCGGCGGAGGTTCCGCCTTGACTTCGATGTGATCTTTTAGCATCTTTCGGATCAATGCGTGCGTGTCTGCCGGCTGATTTGAAACCGGCAGGTAGCGAAAGCTATCCAAACTAACTTTCAACCGGCAAGGAGACCAATATGAAGGTTGCGTTACTAGCTCTCATGATGCTCTCAGTATCGTCCAACGTGTCCGCGCAGCAACACGTACACGATTCTTCGACCGCAACGAAGCCAGCCTCGCTGATACCCGGGCTGGGAGAGGTTAATCATCCGGTTTCGACCAGCAATCCCGAGGCACAGCGATTCTTCAATCAAGGTCTTGCGCTGGTTTACGGATTCAACCACGATGAGGCGGTAAGAAGCTTCAAACGCGCGGCCGAGCTTGATCCCAATCTTGCGATGGCCCACTGGGGAGTCGCGCTCGCTCTTGGGCCAAACATCAATATGGACGTGGATGCCGAGCGCGAGAAGGCCGCTTACGAAGCCGTGCAGAAAGCGCTCTCGCTGGCGTCAAGAGCTTCCGAAGTGGAGCGCGACTACATCAGGGCTCTCTCGACGCGGTATTCGAGCGACCCAAAAGCCGACTTAAAGAAACTGTCGCTCGATTACAAGAACGCGATGTCGGATCTGGTGCGCCGCCATCCTGATGACCTGGACGCAGCAACGCTGTATGCGGAAAGCGTCATGGACCTGCGACCCTGGCAGTTCTGGTCCCCGGACGGCAAACCAGCCGAAGGCACGGAAGAAATGGTCGCGGTGCTCGAATCCGTCCTCAGACGAAATCCCGATCACATCGGCGCCAACCACTATTACATCCACGCGGTTGAGGCGTCTCCTCACCCGGAGTGGGCGCTGCCGAGCGCTCAAAGGCTCAAGACGCTGGCCCCCGCGGCAGGTCACCTGGTTCATATGCCGGCGCATATTGATATTCGTTCGGGGAACTATGAAGCCGCCGCGCGCAGTAATGCCTACGCCGCGGAAGCGGACCGCGAATACTTCAAGATGACCGGCCAACAGGGCATGTATCCGATGATGTACTACAGCCACAATCTGCATTTTCTTGCTGTAGCGCATGCCATGCAGGGTCGCTATCAGGACTCGAGGCGGGCGGCCGATCAGCTCGCGGCACATCTCAGCCCTAACCTCCAGGCGAGCGGGCCTACGTTCGAGGCCGCGTCGCCCTTGCTCGAGGGGTTCTTGCCAACTTCGACCTTGATCAACGTTCGGTTCCGACGCTGGGATGACATTCTGAAATCGCCCGCGCCGGACCCAAGGCTGGCAGTCAACACCGCGCTGTGGCATTTCGCCCGAGCGATGGCCTTCGCGTCCACCGGGAAGCCTGACGTCGCCCAGAAAGAGCATGCCGCCCTGGTATCGGGAATCAAGAGTCTGCCGGCGGGCGTCATGTACACTGCAATGAACTCAGCCGGCGCGGTGCTCGCAGTCGCGGAGAGTGTTGCGAGCGCCAGGATTTCGTGGGCGAGGAACGACAAGCGAACCGCAATCGAGCGATTGAAAAAGGCCGTCGAGCTTGAGGATTCGCTAAACTATGATGAACCGGAAGACTGGTACATTCCAGTCAGGGAGTCGTTAGGCGGCGCGCTTATGCTGAACGGCGACTACGCTGAAGCAGAAAGGGTCTTTCGAGCTGAATTGCAGAAACATCTTCGCAGCGGCCGAGCGCTGTTCGGGCTGGCCGAGAGCCTGAAGGCTCAAGGGAAGACTACGGCCGCCCAATTTGTTCAATACGAGTTCGAAACCGCGTGGAAGAACTCCGATACCAGGTTGCGAATCGAAGACCTGTGAAACGTTACGGTATTAGGAGAACCGCAGAACAGGGTACCACTCCAGAGGTGGTGAACCGGCCAATACCGAGTTGCGCACAAGTGGACGTGGATTGCCTGAGCTGTTAAGCTTGAGGTGTACTTTGAAACGTTGTTATTTGTTTTCTGATCTCGTCTTTTGCCGAAGAGTGTTTGATCCCCGCATTTTCGTCCTCTCTTCTAGTGTCTTGGAAGCTTTTTAACGCTTTCAGGACTGGCGCCGGGAGAGGGATGAATGAGAACGACGAGATCACGCTGATATCGAAGAGGCAGGATGACTGTTCGTCTTTTTGTTGGGAACCTCCCATATAACGCCACTGAGGCGACTCTGCGTGAATATTTTTCGGCGGTCGGGCCGCTCTCTTACGTCTCTCTTCCCACCGACCGGACGACCGGCAAGCCGCGCGGCTTCGCGTTCGTCGAATTCGGCGACCGCGCTCAAGCCGAAGAGGCAATCCGCCGATTCAACAATCAGCTTTTCATGGGCAGACAGATCGCCGTCAACGAGGCTCGCGAGCGCGACAATCGCCCGCGGCCTGCTTCGTCAATGGGATCGTATGCCCCAAGCCGCGAGCTCAACGAGCCGCCTGCCCGTTCCGAACGGACCGGCCCAAGCTTCGGTCCCGACGCCGCGCCTCGCCGAAGTCGGCGGCCGGGCGGTCGCGGACAGTCGTCGGATCGGCCGCCGAAGCAGCCTATACGCGAGAAGACTGGCGGGCGGTTTTTTGGCGAGTCCGAGGACGACGGTTCCGACGATGACCTCAGCGGTGACAATTTCGCCAGCCGCGTGAGCGACTCCGATACAGAATAGATCCCCGCCCGCTTACGGCGAAACGATCGAGCGACGAACCGGGAGCAGAACAGGAGAGAGAATGCCAAAGAAATCAAGACCCACATTCCAGAAGCGAGAAAGGGAGAAGGCGCGCCAGCAGAAACAGAAGGACAAACAGGCGCGACGGTTGGAGGCCAAGGAGCGTCGTGTTGATGTCGTCCCGGGAGTGGGCGGTGAAGACCCGGATATTGCAGGCATCAAGCCGGGGCCCCAAGCCCTCCCCGAACAATGGGAGTTGAACCCTTAGATGATTGACCGGCGCGCACTGGGCGCCCGAGGATGGGCTCCGCACCATTTTGCGCGCCAGGAAAGAACAGCGCCGATGACGATGCTGCTTCTCACTGCATCTACCAGGCGCCTCGGTTGACAACCCACGACGTCGCGAACGAGTGCCACGCTCGCGCTTTAGTCATCGACCTCCATTTGAGCGGCCGAACCAGGGATCTATCCCCGTTCAACTCTAGGAGACCGGCCTGTTATCACTCAATCTATCGTTAATCAGTGTGGCTGGACGTGTTAGAATGTCGCGCTAGCTTGAGAGTTCCGGCGTCCAATGGCGGAGAGATGATGCAAACCCGGATTGAATTCACCGTCAACGGAAATGCACGCGCGTTCGATGTTGAAGATGGGGTGTCGCTTCTCGAAGTCCTGCGCGACCAGTGCGGAGTGATCTCTCCGAAGGACGGCTGCAGCCCGCAGGGTCAGTGCGGCTGTTGCACGGTGATTGTCGACGGCAAAGCAGTGGTTTCTTGTGCGATGCCCGCAAAAGGCGCCGCCGGAAAGGCAGTGCTGACTCTTGAAGGCTTCAGCGAGTTGGAGCGCGATATCTTCGCCGAAAGCTTCATCGCCGGAGGCGGGCTTCAATGCGGGTTCTGCACCCCTGGCATCGTGGTGCGAGCCAAGAACCTAATCGATAAGAACCCCAACCCGACTGATGATCAGATAAATCGTATTCTCAGCATGCATCATTGCCGGTGCACCGGCTACGTGAAGATCGTCGATTCGATCAAGCTCGCAGCCCGTGCGCTTCGAGGCGAGGGTTCGGTCGAATACGACGGCAAAGCGGGCCGCATCGGGACCGGCGCCGCACGATATGAAGCTCGCGAGTTTGCGCTTGGCGACAGACCTTACATCGACGACATGAGCTTCGCGGGCATGCTGCACGGAGCGGTGCTGTTGTCCGAACATCCGCGCGCGCTGGTTAAAGGAATCGACGTCAGCAAGGCGAAAGAGATCCCAGGCGTGGCTGCGGTCATCACCGCGGCTGATGTTCCGGGTCAAAGACATCAAGGTCTGATCTATCCCGACTGGCCGATGTTCGTCGCCGAGGGCGAAGAGACTCGCTGCGTCGGAGACGTGATTGCGGCTGTTGCAGCGATCGACCGGCGCACTGCTCGAAGGGCTGCTCAGGCGATTGTAGTCGACTACGAGATACGCGAGCCGATCACCAATCCGGAAGACGGGCTGAAGCCCGACGCGCCGAAGCTCCACAAGAAGGGCAATCTGCTCAGCAGGTCAGAGATCAAGCGTGGTGACGCCGAAGCGGCCCTTAAGAATTCCGCTTACGTGGCGACGCACACCTTTCAAACTCAGTTCATCGAGCACATGTATCTCGAGCCGGAGTCGTGCATCGCGATGCCTGAGGGCGAGGGCTTGAGAGTTTACTCGCAGGGACAGGGGGTGTTTGACGAT
Organism: Blastocatellia bacterium; assembly: GCA_035455165.1. GTDB lineage: Bacteria > Acidobacteriota > Blastocatellia > UBA7656 > UBA7656 > Onstottus_A. The sequence continues at coordinate 26,405 of DATIFP010000216.1, read as the reverse complement.
CGCCGCCAGATAGCCTCATTCCTCGCCATGCCAAAAGAGAAAGTCCTTGTCACTCTTGTGTCAAACGGCGGTGCGTTCGGCGGCAAGGAAGACATGAGCATTCAAGCTCAAACCGCTCTTCTTGCGAGAGTCACGGGCAGCCCGGTGAAACTCACGCTCAGCCGAGAAGAAAGCCTTCGCCTTCATCCCAAGCGTCATCCGATCAAGATGACCTACACGGTGGGCTGCGACGCCGAGGGTCGTTTGACGGCTGTAAAAGCGGTTATGCTGGGCGATAAGGGCGCTTATGCGTCGGTGGGATCAAAGGTTCTCGAACGCGCGGCGGGCCACTGCTGCGGGCCGTACAAGGTAGAGAACGTGCAGGTGGTGTCGCTCGCGGTCTACACCAACAACCCGCCTTGCGGCGCTATGCGCGGCTTCGGCGCGAACCAGGCCGCGTTTGCCATCGACTCGATGGTCGACATCCTCGCGGAGAGAGTCGGGATAGACGGATGGGAGATTCGCTACTTGAATGCGCTCGATGTCGGCGACACCTTCTGCACCGGGCAGCCGATGGACTCCAGCGTTGGCTTGAAGAAGACGCTCGAGGCAGTGAAGGACATTTATAAGAGCGCCAAGTACGCAGGCATAGCATGCGGAATCAAGAACGTGGGCATCGGCAATGGAATGCCGGAATACGGCAGGGCGATGCTCGAGGTCCGCGACGACGGAACCGTCGCCATATACACCGGGTACACCGAGATGGGTCAAGGCCTGTTCACCGTGCTCCAGCAGACAGCCTGCGAGGAAACCGGGCTTCCGCCGAGTGTTTTCAGTCTTGTGTCGGCGGACACGAAATACGAGTTGGATTGCGGCCAGACGACCGGCTCCCGCGGGACGTTTCTCGGTTGCCGCGGCGTCCAGGAAGCTGCGCGTAAGCTCAAGGCTGATCTCGACTCGAATAAGACGTTGAGAGATCTGGCGGGCAAGACTTATTTCGGCGAGGTATTGATCGACGATACTGTCTCACTGGAAGCGAACGTCGAAAAGCCAAAGACGCATTTTGCCTACGGGTTCGCCACCCAGGTCGTGATCCTGGACGACGACGGCCGTGTCAAGAAAGTTGTGGCCGCGCACGATGTCGGAAGAGTAATGAACCCGGTGCTGCTTGAAGGCCAGTTGGAAGGCTCGATTCACATGGGCCTTGGTTACGCGCTGACCGAAGAGTTCAGAGTCGAGAACGGAATTCCACAAACGCTGACCGTCAACTCGCAAGGGCTGCTGCGCGCGAGGCACATGCCCGAAGTCGAGTTGATCCTGATCGAAGATCAACACCCTCAGGGTCCTTACGGCGCTAAGGGAGTGGGCGAGATTGGCCTTGTGCCTACCGCTCCCGCGGTCGCCGGGGCGCTTTACAGGTTCGATGGCGTTCGCAGATTCACGCTGCCAATGAAAGACTCTCCCGCGTCGCGATTCATACGGGGTGTGCGGCTTGAGTGAAGATCGCGAACCTCTCTCCTTGACCTTCAGATATCTGTGTCCGGCGCTCGAGTAACCTACGCGGGGCAAAGCATGCTCAAGCCGCATTCGAAAAAACCGTTGACGAATCTCTTAACCCACTCATAATGGCTCCATCCTCCAAGTATTTCTTGGCTTCTACCCCCGGAGAAGAAAATCACTTTCACTGACCGGGGACGCGGATGATCAACTCCGGCGGACTAAACAGTCGTAATAACGGTTCAGGGCCGCTCAACACCGGCAAGCTCATAAGCGCGCACTATCTCGAAATCGAATACCTGCTCGAGAGAGTCGAGGCCGCTGGCACTCACTATCAAACGCTCGGTATCGAACGTTCGGCAACTAACGAAGAGGTAATTCACGCCTATCAGAGTTCGGTATCGGTTCTTCATCCTCCCTATCACAAAGTCCGCGCGGCGGTGCCCGACGAGATGCTAGAGCGAGTCGATCAGGCGTTCAGAAAAGTTTCGCAAGCTTTCTCAGACCTAACCGACATCAGCAAGCGAGAGCAGTACGACCAATCTCTGAACCCTCGCCCGCGAGGGACGGGGACTCCGCGCAAGCGGAAGACGGGGTCAAGGTCCGCTTCCGAACCGAAATCAAAGACGACGAACAAACTCGACGAGCCACAATCTGCTTCTGAGTCGGTGGAGATCAAGACTGCGCCCGAGTTTCGCCCTGTGTTCACCAGATCCGCGGCGCACGAGACCTCCACGGACCGCAGACGTTGTGACAGGTTCAAACTCTCGGTGCCGATCATGGTTGCCGGGTACGGTCCGGAAGGCGCGAAGTGGCAGGAGGTGACCAAGACCATCGATGTCAGCCGCATCGGCGTCGCTGTTCGAATGCGCAAAGGAGTCAAGCACGGCCTGGTCGTGCACGTCACGCTGCCGTTGCCGGCCAAGCTGCGGAGCCACGGCTTTTCGGAACAAGGCTACAATATGTACGCGATCGTGCGACGAGTCGAACCGCTAACCGAAGGGTTTCGAGTGGTCGGGCTCGAATTCATTGGCGCTCACCCGCCTACAGACTACCTGCACAGACCCTGGGCTACGTTTCGCACACAGAAATGGAATGGTCCGGAGCGCCGCCGCGAACCTCGCGAGGATCGCGCCGAGCCGGTCGAGGTTGAATACCTGGACGAGTCGATGCAGCCCGTCGCCAAAGAAGCGGCGGTCACCGAAAATGTAAGCGCGAGCGGGGCGCGTGTGCGCGTAAAGTCCGCACCTCCCGAAATTGAGGCTGTCAGGATTACAAATCCCAAGCGAGGCTTCAACAGTTTGGCGCTGGTTCGCAATCGGTACAGCGCGACCGATGGCCGCGAGCGAATCTGCCTTCAGTTTGTAGACCGGAAGTGGCCGATGTAGCTCGGTAGTACGGCTGGTCTTGACCTCGCGCATAAAATTATCACTCGAAAGCTTAAGCTCACATCCGCAGAACGGAACATCCTATTCTCTCTGAAGTATCCTCTCCGACGCCGAATCCCAGTACCGCTCCAGAGTGTTCGCCGTCCTCTGCATTCGATACCTCATTCGCAAACGGCAGGGTTCTCGTTCCTCTTTCAATCCTCGCTCTGCATAAGTAAAATCGCTCGTGGATCTAACAAGCGCAGTATTCTTTCAAAGGACGAGCTTGTCGCTTGGTTTCCCGGATGACCGATGGCGGAAAGCCGATGCGAGTCCGAGCGAGCAAAGAGGAGCAGAGACGTGGGAGGCACTGATAGCGACATCGAGCACGATGTCAGAAGAATGAACGCCGAGTGGATCAATGCGTTGACTCACCGCGACGTCGCGACGCTCGCCCGCATAATGGCTCCGGACTGTACATTCACATACCCTCTTGAAGGTGACGGCACAGAGCAGTTCATAGCGGATGTTCAGTCCGGCGATCTCACCGTAGAGTCGATGACCCGCGATAACGTTGAGGTGCGCGTCTTCGGACGAACCGCTGTGCTCACCGGTCTCGATACCTCGAAATGGGTGTACATGGGACACGCCATTTCAGGCTATTACCGCACAATCCATGTCTATGCCGAGCGAGACGGGCGCTGGCAATTGGTAGCGATTCAGGCGTGTCCGCTGGCTGGCAGTGATTTGTCATAACCATATGCCGGCGATCGATGGACACAACACGGTCTATGAGCTGCGATGAATAACGTTGCCTGCTTTGATTGCACCACGGATGATACGGATTTGCTCGGCAAACAAGTACCCAGCGAAATGCCAATTCACACATGAACGAATCGTTATTCATTAAAGGTGCGACCGTCGTCACGCTCGATGCTGAGGACCACCTCTTTGAAGGAGACGTGCTCGTCGACCGAGGCCGCATCGCTGAGATCGGAGCGTCGCTTGGCGGACTGAGCTACAAGGGCGCGGACGTCATCGACGCGCGAGGCCGCTTGCTGTTGCCGGGATTTGTGCAAACTCACATTCATCTCTGCCAGACGCTGTTTCGCGGAGCCGCCGATGATCTGTCGCTGATCGACTGGCTAAGAAAACGAATCTGGCCGATGGAAGCGGCTCACACTGCCGAGTCGGTTTACGCATCCGCGCGCCTTGGCATCGCAGAGCTGATTCGAGGAGGGACCACCTCCGCGCTCACTATGGAAACAGTGAACCACACCGAGGCAGCCTTCGAGGCAGTCGCGGAATCGGGCTTTCGGGCGACGGTTGGCAAATGCATGATGGACAAGGGCGATGATGTGCCGCCGGCCTTGCGAGAAGAGACCGAAGCTTCGATCGCGGATTCGCTCGCGTTGCTGGAACGCTGGCACGAGAAGGCTGATGGTCGGATGCGCTATTGCTTCGCGCCGCGCTTCGCAGTGAGCTGCACTCGCGAACTCCTTGAGCGCATCGGCCGCCTGTCTCGCGAGCGTGGAATCCTGGTCCACAGCCACGCCTCCGAGAACCAAGACGAAATCGCGTTCGTCGAGCGCGAGACGGGCTTGCGCAACATCGAGTACCTCGACCTGGTTGGAGTCGCTTCGGCTCGCACCGTCCTGGCGCACTGTGTTCATGTCGACGATAACGAGTTGGAAATCCTTGCGCGCACCGGAACTCACGTCGCGCACTGCCCGTCATCAAATCTCAAATTGGGATCGGGTTTCGCGCGAATACCCGAGATGCTCGAGCGCGGTGTCTCCGTTTCACTTGGAGCTGACGGCGCGGCGTGCAACAACCGATTGGATATGTTCACCGAGATGCGCACCGCGGCGTTGATCCAGAAAGCGCTTCACGGAGCCGAGACCTTGACTGCGCGGACGATGCTTCGAATGGCAACTATAGGCGGGGCTCGGGCTTTAGGTCTGGACAGTGAGATCGGCAGCATCGAGCTGGGCAAGCGAGCCGATCTGGTGCTCCTGAACCTGCAAGAACTTCACACGACTCCGCATCCGGATCCGATTTCGACGATCGTATACGCAGCTGAGGCGAGCGATGTCGAGACAGTGATCATCGACGGACGCGTCGTCATGCGCGGGCGAGAACTTACAACCATGGACCACCGAGTTGTGCAGGCCGAGGCAGAGAACCAGGCAGCGTTAATCAGACAATCGCTCGGTCCATAGATCTTCCGGTTGCCGGTCAAATCCATTTCTTGACCTTTGGCCATAGCTCACTCATCGGCATCTTCAAACCTCGGCACAACCAGACAGGCAGGTCGTCTTCATACGGCATGCAGTACTCGCAATGAATCGTCTCTCTCTGTTCGACTCGCTCGAAGAGCCCCTCGAGTGTTTCTCGATTGTCCCCTATCACGATCATCACTTCGCCGGAGTAATCGCGAGGTCCCCACAGAAAATAGCTCTGATGTCCGCTGATGGCCTTTGGAAGACCGTAACGGGGTCCGAAGAAATCAATCGCCGCGGCCTCACCGTAGTTCTGACCAAAAATCGCGCACCTGGATTGTTCCTCCGGGGGCAGGCTCTCAAACACTCGCGCTACGGTCGCGGCCTGATTCTCCCAGCCAAACATATCGGCGTATTGTTGTTGTAGCTTGCCCTGCCGGTTGTTTTCGGTCTTGGCGCCTTCAGCGAGGGGCAGCACGCCGGCGTACCTTACGTAGGTTTCCACCGGCAGGACGGGCAATACGAAAGGCGTGGTGATCAGCCCGCCAATTATCAAGATGGTGATGATAGCTGGTTTGAGCCATCTGAGACCGCGCCGATCGACTGAGTTCTGGATCAAGATGGCTCCAGGAGCGAGAAGCATCGGATAGATTGGCGCGAGATAGTAGTGCTTGCCCTTGAAAGCGATGAACTCGACGAGCGCAACGAGGTAGGCGATTCCAAGCGCGCGATACTTTCGGGCTTCCTCCTTGAAGAGATAGAAATACAGCCCCGCGAGGCAGATCGGAAATACGAACGGATGCATGATCAGGGCTTGCTGGCCCAGGAATCCCAGCGGCGAGAGCACGACGTTCTTGTCGCTGTTTGCAACATTGCGGAGCAGTTCGAGAGTCGGCCAGCCTCGTTGTATTTCCCAGATAACGTTTGGAAGAAACACGACAATCGCTACGAGTCCCCCAAGCCAAAACCATCTGCTGAGCATCAACCTTCGCGCGCGAGTGAGAAGCAGTCCTGCAAAGATCCCAAAGCCAAAGAACAGCATCGAGTGTTTGTTCATCAAACCAAGCCCGGCGCTCAGACCGAATAACAGCCACAGCCTCTCGCTTCCACCGTTCAGAATCAGAATTACGATGTAAGCGCACCCCATCCAGAACACGGGCTCGAATGCGTTCATTGACAGAAAGTTATCGATGCCGAGGTATATCGGTGCAATGATTACCGACAGGCAAGCAAGGGCCTGAGCGAATCGGCGCCCGCCGAGTTCCCGGGTGATCAAGCCCGTGAGCAGTACTTTCATGGCGCCAGCGACGGCGGGAAAGAACCTCAGCCCGAAGAGCGAATCACCCAGCAGCGCGCGCGTCGCCCGAGCTACGACGGCGACCATGGGCGCGTGATCGGCAAAGCCCCAGTCCAGGTGTTCGCCACACGCCGCGTAGTAAATCTCATCTCTGAAGTATCCGTACCCGCCGTTGAAAACAAAATGAAGCAGCAGCTTGAAGAGCGCAAAGTACGAAATGATGGCAATATCGCTTGAGAGAAAGGCTCTTGAGAATAAGCGCGTCACGGGCAGTGATGCATGGAGTTCAGGCTTTACCCTGGTTTTTGCTCCACGAGGGGAAAAGACCAGGCTAAGGCCCGAACTCCCTGCTTTGCCGCTACTCGCCGTCATCTTCTGGGGCGATCTTTTACTCGAATCACGAACTTCAGGCCGGACCACACCTCGTTTACCGCGCAGACTTTAACGTCGACGAGCCCGGCATCGAGACCGGTCTCGCGGACAACATAGTCAGCCAGATCGGTTGGGATCCCTGAGGATTTCTTTGGCCATGCGATCCAGAGCATCCCGGCGGGCGCAAGCTTCGACGCAAGCCTCGAAAAGTTTCCGACCAATTCGGCTCGCGATTTTGCGAAGAACAAGACCAAGTCGAGCCCGTCCTCGAGACTTGTAATGAACGAAACACGTTTCGGCAGGTCAACCAACTCACGCCGAAAGCCCGCTGGCGCTCCGACCAGGGAAACTCGAAAACCCTCCTTGATGCCAAGCTTCTTGACGAGCGGAGTTCCTGAATAACCCGCCATAGTTACCTCAGAGCTCAATGCAAAAGTGGTCCCTCAGCGCGGCGCGCCACTCTTGATCGTTCGCCAGCTCGCATTCTTGTCTCTCGCCGCGAATCGTCTTGATCAGCCGCATGCCGGTGACCGTGATTCGTCCGTCCGGCGTGGCGCGAGTGCACGTCCGTCGTTGTGTGAAGGTCGACTCGCGCGACGTCTGATGATACAGACACATATCCGCATAGTCAGGGAGTTCGTGAGACTCGAGCGAAAACCGATACTGGGGCTTCCACGAGCCTCCCTCGCGCCGCTCCAGTATTAACTGCGCGTCGTCCTCGATTAGACGGTATGCGTCGCCGTCCTGAGATTGTTCCCCTCTAACATCCAGGCGCAGTGGCGCGCGAAACGAATCGCCGAAGCCGACATCCGCCAACCATCGCTCCTGACTTTGAACCAGCAGGGTCATGTGATCGAACGGCGGACCGAATGTGCCATCCCCGCGAGCTACTCCCGCCGATAACATCGATACCTCGAAGCCCATTTCTCGAAGCAAAGCGCAAAACGCGCCGTTAAGCTCGTAACAAAAGCCTCCGCGCCTTTCCTCGACAATCTTTCGAATGATCTTCTCCTCATCGAGGACTATCCGCCGACCCAGATGAATATCCAGGTTCTCGAAGGGCACTGTGTACAGATGGGCTTTGTGCAACTCGGCGAGAGTTCCGATCGCCGGCTCCCGCGGCCCTGGATAGTTGATCCGCCTTAGGTATGCATCGATGTTCATCGTAAGGGTCCGCCTTGCGAGTATCGCTTAAGCGGCGAAACAGGGCAACGGGGATTCCCGAGGCGTAGTTGACTCAAAAAAATCGGGGAGCCGGGTGGCTCCCCAAGGAGGTACTCACACGAGGAAGATTAGTCGTGCTGTCTGTTAGAAAGTTGCATTGCTTCGCAAACTCCAGTGTGCAGACAGCAGGGGCTTGGCGAACTCAGAAGCTGTAACGCAGTTGAATCCGGCCGTAGCGTCCGACCGGTGTTCCGATTGGCCCGCCGATGCCTCCGTCATTGGAGCGGGGAGTGTTGAAGAAGGTATTCAACACATCGCCGTTCCCATTATCGCTGGTGCCCGGACGCGCCCACGTGTAGTTCGGATGATTGAGCACGTTGAAGAAATCAAAGCGCACTTCGAGCCTGTGATTCTCAAACGGCAATTTGAACTGCTTGTTGAGGCTCAGGTCTACCTGATGAACCATATCGGCTCGAAGGGTATTGCGACCCGCGATGTTCGTTCGAACCGCTGGATCGACCAAGTAGCGCACGTTTGCGGGATTAATCGGGTTTCCGTTGGCGTCGATGTATCCGGTTGGAGAACTCAGGCCGAAGAGGCTTGCCAGAATTCCGACCGAATTCGCCGGCGCGTTGAGGTTAACGATCGCCGGGCGATCGTTAAATGCTTCGAGGTCACCGCCGAGGTCTATGCCTCCGACGAACGGCGACTCGACCGCGCCGGATTGGAAGCGATAGATCCCCGATACCGTCCAGAATCCTGCTATCTGGCTCATCCATCCAGTCTTCGGTCCTGGAAGATCGTAGATGGCGGTCCAGACAGCCCGATGCGGCACATCGAAGGTGGCCACGCTGCGGTCGGCGCGACGATCGAACGGGTTAGCAGCCCGGCTCGCCCCTCCGCTAGTCACGAACACTTCGCTGTTCACGTCGTCGATGGCCTTCGAATACGTATACACGAAACGGAACATCAAACCGTCTCTGAATCCACGCTCGAGACGCGTTTGCAGAGAATGATAGATCGAGTCGCCGCCGTTTGTGCGCGCGACCACCGATCCCCGGTCTGAATGCAAACGCACACGATTGACGCCAGGATTCAGCTGCTCGTTGATGAACAGTCTGATTCCGCGAGTCCCAACGTAAGCAGTATCAAGGATGAACTTCCCGGGAAGCTCCCGCTGGATGCCGAAGTTCCAGGTGTGAGTCATCGGGTTTCGTAGATTCGGAACAATCGTCGTAATCGCCGCGAGCGGATTCAGCGTTCCGGTTGCGGGCAACGATCCGACTCCGGCATTCGCAAAACCGCGCCCGCCCGCATCTTCTCCGAAGGTGGTGACTCCGAAGACGTTTGGCGAGGACGCCGCGTTGTTATCAAGCACGTTGTTGAAGAACAGGTCGTAGCTCACACCGTAGCCGGCGCGAATCACGGTCTTTTCCTGGCCGAACAGCCAGCTTGCAAAGTGCGGCGTGTAGGCGATGCTGAACCGCGGAGCGAAGTTGTTGTTATCGGCATCTTGCTTCACTACGGTGTCGATCGGCACCCCGAAACCGGCGAACACCGGGAATGGGAGCACGTTGAAAGGAGTGCCGTAGTTCTCGTAACGCAATCCGAGGTTCAATGTCAGGTTCGGTTTTATTCGCCAGCTATCCGACACGAAGTAGGCCTGCTGCAGCGCGTTCGGATAGACTACCGGGGTCCCGAACACCTTCGCCGCAAATGCTCCCTCCGTGCCGGAGAATCCATCGACGAAATTACCGAAGGTCGGGAAGCCGCCGCCCGAAGAGAAAGTCAACGTGCCTCGATTATTGAACGGCACGATGTCCTTTGCGAGCTGCCGCACGATATCGGTGCCCGCTCGGATCGTATGGCCACCGAAGCTGTAGGTTATCGTGTCCTGAAACTGAAAGTTGTTGAACACCCGCCCTTGCGGGAATGTCGCTGAGATTCCTCCGATCACTCCGACTCCGTCAACAGGAATCCCGGCGAATTGAAACTCCGGGCCGAAGTCGAGCGCAGCCGCATCGCGGGCCCCGAACAAGACGTTGAACCGGCCGTAAGAAACGCGGAACTCATTGGTCATCCGTGGAGACAGTATGCGCGTGTAACTCCCGTAGAAGTTCTGCACACGGCCGGGAACATCCACCGCAAATCCCTCGAAGGGAACCGGAAACTGATTGGTGAAGGTTTGGTTGTTAAACAGATAGCGAGCCGCGAAGCTGTCGTTCTCGCTGGGCGTCCAGTCGATGCGAGTCAAAAAGTCGTACGTGTTGACCGGCGTCGGAGCGAAAGTCGTGGCCGTGCCGAACGGAATGTCCGGTCTGCCGCCGCCAAGCTGGACGTTGAAGGTGTTGGTCGTGCCGCGCAAGTTCCCGACGACTCCGAGATAGCGGTCGAGGTTGGGACTTGCTCCCTGCGGAAACAGCGAACGCAGGATCTGGAACCCCTCCGCAGTGGGAACCGCCGCAGCCGCCGAAGTCCCGCCCGCGCGAGTCAAGGTTGGTTGAAACGTTCCGAAGAAGAACAGTTTGTCCCTCTTGATTGGCCCACCCAAAGAGAACCCAAAAGCGTTCTGGGTGTAGACCGGCACTGAAACAAGTCCTTCGTTTACCTTCTGCCCTGGCGACAAGGAAGCGAGGGCGCTGGTGTCGATCACATCATAGACCGAACCGTGAAACTGATTCGTTCCGCTCTTGGTGACGACATTGACGACCGCGCCACCCGATCGACCAAACTCAGCGGAGTTATCGCCCCCGAGAACGGCAACTTCCTTGAATCCGTCGCGCAGCGTCGGCTGTAGCTGCTGACCAGTGATGGCGTTGTCGTTGTTGTCAGCGCCGTCGATCAACTGGTTGTTGGCCCGGGCGCGCAGACCATTGATGTTGAACTCTGTGCCCTGCACGAATCCGCCGGCAAGCACACCGGGGTTGGTGACGCCTGGGAGCGTGAACACCAGGTTCACCGGATTCAGCCCCGCGATCGGCAAATCGACAATTTGGCGCGACTCGAGCGTGTTGACGCGAGCGCCATCCTGCTTTTGAAGAACGACTGCCGAGTCGGCATTCACGTTGATCACCTCGGTCTGCGCACCTACTTCGAGTGTGAAGTCGGTGGTCGCCGCCTGCGCGGCAGTGACCGAGACGTCATCGAGCGAAGCGGTTTTGAAGCCCGAAGCTTTTACCTCAATCCGGTATGATCCCGGGTCGACGGCATCGATGCGAAATCCGCCTTCGCTGGTTGTCGTGGTCTCGCGCGAAACGTTGGTCGCCTTGTTGGTGATCTTGATGGTGGCGCCACCCACCACTCCGCCTTGCGGGTCACTGATAGTCCCCACGATTATTCCCTTGCTGGATTGCGCAAGGGCTGTGTTAGCAAACTGCGGCAAAATCGAAGCCGATAGCATCAGCAACGCCGCCGTAAGAGTGAGCGTGTTAAGTTTTCTAAGGTGCCTCATTTGTTCTCCTTAAAGCTGAGAATCTGTTTGGTATTCCAGAGCGGGCATGGTTATCGAGCAACGGCGTTCCAGCGGAAGCATGCGAACCCCTGCGCCTCGCTTCGAAAACGGGATTCGCCGTTGCTAACTCAGTTTTACCTGGCAGAGATCCCGCGGCTGCAGTCGATGGCAGTCACAGGTCTCGCCCGAAATGTGCTCGGTCGAGTTTAGACGGGGTGCCTGTACCGTGAAACAAGTTTGGGACGAGCGCCCCTTCTGATGGTCTGGGCGGGCCTAAAAGAATGACGAGAACTTTCGCGTTCCGTCGCGAAACACGCTGGGGCCCTCCGGGCTCAGCTCTCCTCGAGTGCCGCGAATAGCCCTCACGTCGGGATTCCTCTTAGTTCACAGCAACTTGCTGAGCCCAGTGCTTTTGATCCAGCCAGTCCAGATCCTCTCTCACTTTAGTGATTTTCCTGGTACTCGGATCGTAAACCCACATTCCCCGGCTTGTGATTGTGAAGACCGGAACCCGATACTTATCGGCAAGAGCGACATCGTGGTCTTGCGGCTTTGGATTGCTCGAATTAGGGTGGGTGTGCACAACGGCGATCGTGGCTGGATGCCATCCGAAGGTAAACTGCTTGTATTCATTCGTGGCGCCCATCTCGCGGGCGCTGACGCTCCCGTCCGCCATTTTCAGAATCAACACGACGCCTTCAGAAAATGAGAGCCCATTCCCCGCTCGCCGCCAGGCGCGTTGGAACGCATCGACCATCCCAGGTCCGGAAAACTTCGATATTGCGAAGTCGGCGCTGAATACGCGCGGCGTTTTCAGGCGATTCGTTGACGCCTCGATGACTGCCGAGAGCGTGCGGCAAAGACTGCCGGTTAGACCAAAGCTGTATGCCGGCGCGGCAGCGGATGTTAACACCACGGGCATTGCTAGAAGTCGCACAATCCTTTTCATGACCAACTCCAACAGGTCAAGATCCGTCGCGGCTCGTGGCGAGCCCGCGGCTTTGAAACAACGGGCGTCCCGCCGAACGCTCGCTGTCAGCGTTGGAGTTTAGGTCGAACGCACAGATAGGAGAACGATTTTGGGATGAAGGGGTTGAAGATCGTGATCGATTGACCGAACCACGTGACCGGCGTCTCTTCGGTTACAGCGGTCTTCCCAGCAGCTCGTGCAACTTTTCTCTGTAGGTTCGCGATAAAGTCAATTGAACACCCTCGCGGAGGATGATGCGATATTCGCCGTGAAACCACGGTTGTAACTCGGTTATGCGATCGACGTTGACGATTGCAGACCGATGGACGCGTATGAACCTCTTTGGATCGAGTTGCGTTTCAAGCGCGCTGATTGTGTCCCTCAATAGATAAGACTCCTTGCCGGTGTGGAGACGGACGTAGTTTCCCTCAGCCTCAAGCCAATCTATCTCATCGGCCTTCACGAAGAAAACATGCCCGTTCATTTTGATGACCAGCCGTTCCAGGTGAATCGGCCTGGTCTTTATCTCCTCGAGGGCGTTCAGGATGCGTTGACTGATCGCGTCGCTTCGAAGGCAAGATAAGTGGCATTTCGCGCGCGCAAGGGCTTTGTCGAAACGCTCCTGATCGAACGGCTTCAGCAAGTAGTCGAGCGCGAATACTTCGAATGCACGGACCGCATACTGATCGTAGGCGGTTACGAAGATCGTGGTTGGTATTTGATCCGGCGGGAGCGCCTCGAGCACACCGAAGCCATCGATGCCCGGCATCTCGACATCCAGGAAGACCAGCTTCGGTGAAAGCAGGTTGATAGCCTTGATCGCTTCTTCGCCGTTGGCGCATTCGCCGACGACTTCGATCTCAGGATCACGAGTGAGCATATCCCGAATCCGCTCGCGTGCGAGGGACTCGTCGTCAACAATCAGCGTACGAACAGACTCCGAGCGTGACATTGGAGTGACTCCTTTAACGCTCTAACGCCGAAAGCTGGTTGCGAGTTTCAAATCTGAAGGGGGCCGCTCTCTCGGAAGGGGATCTCAAGGACCACGGTGAGGCCGCCTTTTGAGGTATTCGAAAGGTCGAATCGATGCTCGGTGCCGTAGAGCTGCTTGAGCCGCGCTTCGGTGTTTGAGAGCCCGACGCCCTCCTTAACAATGCTCCCGGTGTTCGAATCCGAGGGCAGGCCGGGACCATTGTCAGTCACCGCTACTTGAAGGGTGCCGTTGAGGCGCTTCGCTCCAATCTCGATGCGGCCGGGACGCGTCCGGGGTGAGATGCCGTGCCGTATGGCGTTTTCAACAATGGGTTGGAGAATCAGGTTGGGCAAACGGGCGCCAAGCGTCGATGGTTCGATGTCCATCTGTACCGTCAGCCGATCCTGGAACCTAATACGCTCAATCTCCAGATAACACTTCAGAAACTCGAGCTCCTGGCCGAGCGATACTTCCTGCATCCCCGAGTTCTCGAGCGTCAGTCTCAGGAAATCTCCCAGCCGCGCGATCATCTTGTCGGCGGCGACCGGGTCCTTGTGAATCAACGCCGAAATCGAGTGCAGAGTATTGAAGAGAAAATGCGGATGCAGCTGCATCTTGAGCGCCTGGAGCTGGGCCTGTGCCAGTTGTGCCTCCAATCGCGTCGCCCGAACCTCGCCTTCTCGATATCGTTTCTGATAGTCGAGAGCGTAGCTGATCAGCAGAATCAGCCAGTAGATCATTACGCCGTAATCACTCATGAAGTAGACATTCATCAGCAGTCTTGTAAAACTGAGTTGCCGGCCCGAATTGGCGAGCAAAAAGAAGAACATCAGATCGTGCAAGACCCTGGTCGCGAAACCAATGACCACAGAAGCACCGAAGTGCACGATCCCTCTGTGCAACCAGTTCGTGCGCTCGATTGGGACACGGCGGGCAAGCCACAAAATACACGGAGTCAGGCCCGCCCAGATGTAGGCATATATCAGCTCGACCAGGAAAACTCGCTCATATCGTACTGGCATCTCGCTGCGGCTGTAGGCGAGATAAACCTGGCTAGATAGAAAAGCGGCAAACCCGGTCCACGCCGCGAGGATTAGCGCTCCCCGAAACCAACCGCGTTGAAATAACTTGAGGGACTTCATCTCGGCCAATTCTTTTCCGCCTCCCCTAGCGATCCTCGCACACAAAGCCGACACGGATCTCGGTTGGCTGCGGTGCCGGGCACAACGGCCGTTCGTGAGTGTACGAATGCGGCTTGCGAGCCGTTCGACGCGACTTGACGATTTCCCCCGGGATTTTGGTCTTGCGAGTGGCGGACGTGACCCGCCGGCTGCCTGAGACTTCCAGCATCGGACGTTGAGCGGATCATCTTCTCCTGTCTCCAGTCAGTTCGGAAGATGTTTGTGATGAACCGGCCTCTCAATGTGACGAACCGGCGCAGACTGGCTTCTGAAGCCAATCAACCGCCGCAAGTGGCTGCGATGCGAGATGCCCTCACTACTGCGGGTCTCGCGAGTAGTTGGCCACCGCGGGAAAGGTTGCCGTAGAATTAAAGCGGCGGCCGCAAAGAGCAACCGGCGCTCGAAGGTCGTTAGCGAGGTGGGCGTTTTGGCCCAAGCTTTGAGGAAGTTCTCGCAAGGAACTCCAGCAAAGGGCAAAAACCAACCAAAATCGAGCGGCCTCGCCGTTGCGTGATAAACCCAAATGGTCGCAAGCTCGAGACCGTGTGGATCGCAGGGTGAGACCTTACTACTGCTGAAAGGAAACGACGATGATGAAGGAGAACGTGCTAAGAGGAACTCACTTTGTTGAGGAACAGATATCCAACCTGGGGCGGGAAGCCACCCGGTTCAAGGGTGCAGTCACCGATGCGGTCGAGGACTCGGTGGTCAATGCCAAACGGGCGGTCAAGCGTGGGTACGAGTCGGCGGAAGACTTTGTGGATGAGACATCTCATCGGATCAAACGCTATCCGCTGCGTTCGGTTGTATGCGCCCTTGCATGCGGCGTGCTTGCAGGCTGGCTGCTCTTCCGCAATAGAAAACCCTGAAACGCTCCGCTAGGACTGGGCAATGCGCTTCGTGATAGGGAAGGCTTGCCGGGTATTGAGGCCGAGCGGGAGGACCCAGTGAAACTACTCCTCGCGGTTGATTCATCAGCCGAATCGAATGCGGTTATTAGCGAAGTTGAGATGCGACCGTGGCCACCGGAGACGGAGGTATGTGTCCTGACGGTGATCGATCTATTCGCGTTGACCGCCAGCGTCGGATACCTGGAGCCGTTCGTCAAGAGCGAGAATGAGGCTGCAAAGGCGCTCGTCGAGCAAGCGGCCGAGCGCCTCAGCCGTCGAGGGCTCCAGACGACGGCGACGGCTGTGGAAGGCTACCCCGGCACTACGATTGTCGAAGAGGCCGAGAAGTGGGGCGCTGACTTTGTGCTGGTCGGCTCACACGGTCACACCGGGTTTGTCCGATTCCTGATAGGCAGCATTGCAAAGGCGGTTGTGCAGAACGCAACCTGCTCAGTCGAAGTGGTTCGACGCCCCAGGGACGACAAAGAAGATGCAGTCTCACGCTCGTCCGGCGCCATGAAGATTCTGTTGGCTACCGACGGCTCAGATTACTCGCTTTCCGCGGCGCGGTCGGTCGCGGAAAGGCCATGGCCCGACGGGAGTCGCGTGAGAATAGTCAGCGTGGTTGAACGCGTCATGCCGGCTGCAGATCCGTGGTACGCGGCGGGGGCGGTTGCAGATCGTGTTCGCAAGGAAAACGCGAAGAGGTCAGAAGATGCAGTCGCTGCCGCCCAGCAGATCGTTGCAAGTGCGGGTCTGAAGACTGAAACCGCCGTGCTTGATGGAACACCAAAAAAGCGGATCGTGGAAGACGCCAGGGAATGGAACGCCGACCTTGTGGCCGTCGGCTCGCACGGGCGTCGCGGTGTGACACGCTACCTGCTGGGAAGCGTCTCGGAAGCGGCGGCGCTTCACGCTCACTGTTCCGTTGAGGTTATTCGAGATCGCTCGCTTCTCGGCGTCGTTCTATAGCCGAGCTTCAAAGGTTGAGCAGAAAACGGCGAACAGAATCGTGAGTTCTGACGTGCCGGCGAAAGATCTAATTCCTCGGAAGCCGACGCTGGCGAACCTTCGTGAAGCAGCCGGCGACTGCCGTGCTTGCGACTTGTGGGAAAACGCCACGCAAACGGTCTTTGGCGAAGGGCCTCGCCGGGCCAGAGTTCTCTTAATCGGCGAACAGCCTGGCAATGACGAGGATCTGGAGGGCAGACCCTTTGTTGGTCGGGCCGGAAGAGTCCTGGATCAAGCTTTGGATGAAGCGGGCATTGATCGCGGCGAGGCCTACGTCACCAACATCGTGAAGCATTTCAAGTGGGAGCCTCGTGGAAAACGCCGTATCCACAAGAGACCGAACTCCGTAGAAATCCGGGCGTGCAGACCCTGGCTCGATGCGGAGATCGCTTTGGTCAAGCCGAAGATAATCGTATGTCTCGGAGCGACTGCGTCTCAGGCCATGCTGGGAAGAGCGTTCCGCGTCACCCGGGAACGAGGGCGCTTGATCGAATCCGACCTCGCTCGGGCAGTCATTGCTACGGTGCATCCCTCATCGATCCTTCGGGCGCCCGACGAACAAACCAGACAAACTGAGTTTGCGCGCTTCGTCGATGACTTGAAGATCGCGGCAGACGTTTTATCGAGATGACGGCGCGATCGTTCTCAGCTCGCGAGATCCAGATCTCAATGAGTTGACCATTCGGGTCTGATCAAATGGCTGCCGCGAATTCTGTTTTGCAGGCCGCGAGATCGGGTTTATGCCCCTCGCCGCATGCCTGTTTGACGGCTGGTGATGTACGATAATGACTTTGGGCTAGCAGCATGCGCCAACAACCTTGAGAAGAGACCTTTCAGGAGACCCGACCAATGGGTGAGGATTTTCAAAGCGACCAGGATTTCGCGCTCGGCGCGGAAGATTTTGCTTCCCAGCGCGACTATCAACTGCACTGCCTGCGGCATTCGACATCGCACATAATGGCCGCTGCGGTCCAGCAGATGTTTCCCGATGTGAAGTTTGGAATCGGCCCGCCTATCAAGAACGGCTTCTATTACGACATGCAGTTGCCGCGCCCACTGACACCCGATGACCTGGTGGAGATCGAACGCCGAATGCGCGAGATCACCCGGGAAGGTCGCGAGTTCCATCGCGAAACCTGGAACAAAGAAAAGGCCCTCGAGTTTTTTGGTTCGCGCAATCAGGATTTTAAGATCGAGCTGATAAACGGGATTCCGGGCGAGACGGTATCCACTTATGCGATCGGCGACTTTATCGATCTGTGCGCGGGGCCTCACGTGCGGCGCACCGCCGAGTGCAAACACTTCAAGCTCACTTCGATCGCAGGCGCGTACTGGCGCGGGAACGAGCGCAACCCGATGCTTCAACGCATCTACGGAACGGTATGGCCGACGAAAGAAGAACTCGATGAATATCTCCATAACATCGAGGAAGCTAAACGGCGAGACCATCGCAAGCTCGGGCGCGAGCTTGATCTCTTCATGACGCACGAGTGGGCTCCGGGCGCCCCGTTCTGGCTGCCGAAGGGTACCGTTATTTACCACACCCTGCAGGAAACCATCAGGCGTATGTTGGCGCAGAACGGTTACGTGGAAGTGAAGGCGCCACTCTTGTTCAGCGAGAACCTGTTCAAGACCTCGGGACACTGGGCTCACTACAAGGAGAACATGTTCATCGTCCACGAGGATGAACAGGACTTCGCGCTCAAACCGATGAATTGTCCGGGACACATGTTGATTTTCGGCTCCAAGCGACGCAGCTATCGCGAGCTTCCGCTGCGTCTGTCGGAGCACAGCGTCCTTCATCGGAATGAGCGAGCGGGCGTACTCGCCGGGCTGACTCGCGTGCGACAGTTCCAGCAGGACGACGCTCACCTGTTTATCACCGAGGACCAGATCGGGGAAGAAGTTAATCGGCTTCTCGCGCTGGTCGCGCGCGTGTATCAGGCCTTCGGGATGTCTTATCGATTTACGCTGAGCGTGCGCGGAGACGACCCGAGCAAATATATGGGCGATCCCGCGGTGTGGGACCAGGCCGAGAAACTGCTGGCCGAGGCTCTGGAGGCCAACAACCTTGAATACACTGTCGAAAAAGGCGAGGCGAACTTTTACGGACCTAAGATCGACCAGTTGGTTCAGGATTCTCTGAAGCGAGAGCACCAGCTCGGAACGATTCAACTCGACTTTCAGTTGCCTCGCAACTTCGGACTCACTTATGTAAACGAGCACAACGCGGAATCGATTCCGGTCGTGATCCATCGCGCAATATACGGATCGCTCGAAAGATTCATAGGGATCTTGATTGAACACTACGCGGGAGCGTTTCCGATTTGGCTTGCGCCAGTTCAGGCCAGAGTGCTTTCGATCTCCGAGAAGACCGCGGGTTACGCGCGAGAGGTCTACACTCGGTTGGCCGCCGAAGGAATACGCGCCGAGCTCGACGCGCGCGACGACAAGATCGGCGCGAAGATCCGCGACGCGCAACTCGAAAAGTTGCCATACATGCTGGTCACCGGCGCCAAAGAGGCTGAATCAGGCGCGGTCGCGGTTCGTTCGCGCGAGAAGGGCGACGAAGGCCCGGTTCCGCTCGCAGAGTTTATCGACCGCATCAAGTCGGAAGCGAGCTTCGACTATTAAGGCGAGCGCTCAGAGTACCGACTTTGGTCGGCGATTAACGCGAGCGATTATTCCGAATACCGGAGCCGACTAAAGTCGGTACTCTGAACGCCCGACTCTTGACGCCCGAACCCTCTTATGACGCAGGTCCTCCAGCTAGACCCGAATCGCCCGCAAAAGGAAGCGATCGAACGCGCGGCGTCGATCATTCGCGAGGGCGGCCTCGTTGCGTTTCCTACTGAAACCGTCTACGGGCTGGGCGCGGACGCTACGAATGAAAGCGCCGTTCGCAGGATCTTTGAAGCTAAAGCGAGGCCGGCCGACAACCCCGTAATAGTGCACGTTGGCGATCGCGAGATGCTTAACCGCGTCGCAAATGGCGTGGATGGCAAAGCCGAGCTTCTGATTCAAAAATTCTGGCCGGGTCCGCTTACTCTGGTGCTCAGGCGAAAACCCGATGTCGCGCCCTCGGTGTCGGCAGGATTGTCGACCGTCGCCGTGCGAATGCCAAGGAACAACATCGCCCTTGCGCTGGTTCGCCGTGCACGGACTCCGATTGCTGCCCCAAGCGCAAATCTGTCGGGAAGTCCGAGCCCGACGACAGCGGAGCATGTCGTCGATGATCTGAGCGGTCGTATCGATCTCATCCTCGATGGAGGACCAACCAACATCGGTATCGAATCTACCGTGCTCGATTTGACTACTGATCCGCCGGTGATCTTGCGCCCCGGCTGGATAACGGAACAAATGCTGACAGAATTGATCGGGCCGATAGGACACGCGACCTCTGATGAGGAGCGAATGCGTTCGCCCGGCACGCGTCATCGGCACTACAGCCCCCGAGCTCGAGTTGTGCTGATCGAGCCCGGATCACCGGAGTCCGTCGAAGACGTCTGCAGGAAGCACTTGAGCAATGGCAGCGTTGGGTTCATAGGCCACACCGACCTCGTTCTCGACGATCCTTCCTTCCGCTCAATACGGGTGGCTGGCAATGTGCAGGACTATGCCCATTCGATCTACGCGGCGTTGCGCGACCTCGACAAAGAAAACCTTCGAGTGATCGTAGTCGAGGGGATTAGCGATGGAGGGGAAGGCGCGGCGGTGATGGATCGATTGCGTCGCGCCGCCGCGCAAATCGAAGCGCGCTAGGATTTCGCCTGCCGGAACGGGGGCCATGTGAATTGGAAGTGCGCATACTGCAACGAGCAACACGATGAGTTGCCGATGGACGTGGCGTACGCGCGCCCTCAGCAGTATTTTGAAATCCCTGAGGAGGAGCGCGACGAGCGAGTGTGGTTCAACCAGGAGACGAATGCCGACTTGTGCGTAATCGACGGAGATTCATTCCTGATTCGAGCATACTTGCCGATACCGGTAGAAGAGACCGCCGAATTCAGGCACGGAGTCTGGGTCCTGGTCGAGGAGCCGGACTTTCGGAAGTACATGACCCTCGAAGGCGATGGTTCGGGCGAGCCTTCCTTTGAAGGTCGCCTGTCATCTGAAGTTCCCGGTTACCCGAGTACGTTTATGTTGAATGCGGATATTCAACTCGGACCGACAACAGAACGCCCGATGGTTCATCTGAAGCCGAGCGCTCATCCGTTGTCGGCTGAACAGCGACAGGGTATCTCGATGGCAAGGGTGCATGAGCTTGTCCAGGCCGCATTTCCCGAGATGTTCGAGTGAAGCTACAATGGATATCAATTCCATTCGCGACTACTGCCTTTCGCTGCCGCACGCAACAGAAGACATTCAATGGGGCAACGATCTGCTTTTTCGAATCTCGGGAAAGATATTCGCCGGGGTGAACCTGGATCCGCCAAACCAGCTCTTCTTCAAATGCACGCCCGAAAAATTTGACGAACTCATCGAGATTGATGGCATAATCCCCGCTCCGTACATGGCTCGCAACAAGTGGGTGATGCTCGAAGCCCTCGGTGTGGTTCCTGACCGTGAAATCAAGAGCCTGATCAGCGATTCGTACAAGATCATATTTTCGAAGCTGACCAGAAAGGCGCAGGTGGAGCTCGGCGCAACCAGGAAATCGATGACTCGAAAGAACAAGGAATAGGCGTCGCGAAATACCCCGCGCGGCCAACCATCGGAACAGGAGCAAGAATGAAAGCACTCAAGAAAACGACTCTTCTGGAAGACGGTCTGCGACTGGTCACCGACGAACCCGAACCTGCTGTCGGACGGTCCGAGGTGAAAATCCGAATGGAAGCCGCGTCGATCTGCGGAACCGACCAGAGCATTTATCAGATCACCTCGAAAGCCGGGATGCGCGACGAGATGCTCGTCTACAACGGAGGAGAGGTCGCGAGGTATCAACCGATCATCATCGGACATGAATTCTGCGGCGAGGTCGCGGAAGTAGGAGAAGACGTTCATCCCGGCATCGCGCGGGTAGGCGACTACGTGACGTCCGAGATGCACATCTTCTGCGGCCACTGCCAGCAGTGCGCAACCGGCCGGCGTCACATCTGCAAGAATATCCGCGTAAAGGGCGTACACCTGAACGGCGCGTTCGCGGAATACGTGGTCGTGCCCGCCAGCAATCTCGTCAACCTGGAGCGCTTCGGCGGCCGCGACGTGATACCACCGCGCTTCGGCGCGTTTCTGGATGCGCTCGGCAACGCAGTGCACACGGTGATGGAAGGACAGGTTGAAGGAAAAACCGTCGCGATACTCGGATGTGGGGCGCAAGGGTTGATGTCCACGGCAGTTGCGAGAACGCTGGGCGCCGCTCGAATCTACATAACGGATTTCTCCGTCCCTGAGGGCTTCGACGCGGCCCGTCTCGCAAAGCGTTTTGAGACCGCTCGACAGCTTGGAGCGGATTTCTGTTTCGACACAAACGACGATGTCGCCCCCGGGCAGCGTGAGGAGATGCTCCGGCGAGTGCGCGACGAGCACGGGGGCGGCGTCGATGTGGTGCTTGAGATGTCCGGCGCCGAGGCGGCTTATAACGACGCGGGAACGATCGTGAAGAACGGCGGGCAGATTCTTTTGCTGGGCATCCCCTCGCGCCCGCTTCGTTCATACGATTTTGGAAAGTACGCCGTGTGGAAAGGCGTGACGATTCGGGGTATCTTCGGGCGAAGGTTATTCCAGACCTGGTACGCTATGCTGGATCTGCTTGCTTCGGAGAAGAGCGGGTTGAGGGCAAGGCTTGAGAAGATCATCGCTCGCGAGCCGGTCCCACTTTCGAATTTCGAACGAGGCTTCGAACTGGTGCGCAATCACGAAGCAGTGAAGCTGTTGCTCACGCCGTAATTGGGAGTGTCGCATGCCGATATTCGAATACATTTGCAAACAATGTGATCAGCGATTCGAGAAGCTTGTTCAGGGGTCCTCGGCGGTAGAATGCCCGGCTTGCAAAGGGACCAAACTCGAAAAGCAGCTTTCCGTTTTTGCGCCGGGGAAAGCGCAGGGCGCCTTGGAGGCAATGCCTCAGGCGAGGCCGTGCGGCAGGTGCGGAGATCCCCGAGGCCCTGGTGCGTGCTCGATGAACTGATCTGTCATTCAATCAATACTGCGGAAGAGGGAGCGTTCCTATGACACCGGCCCAACTTTATTCAACGCTCGATCGCGAACTTGAAAGCATCAAGCAAGCAAAGACCTTCAAGTACGAAGTGCCGCTCGAAAGCGAGCAGGGGGGCGAAGTCACCGTCGGCGGACACAGAGTCGTGATGCTCGCCTCGAATAACTACCTCGGCCTGGCGAACCATCCTCGAATCAAACAGGCCGCTCACGACGCCATCGATCGATGGGGCTATGGCCTCGCATCGGTGAGATTCCTCTGCGGCACCGAGCCCATACACCTCGAGCTCGAGCGACGAATCGCGCGCTTCGTCGGTTGCGAAGCCGCGATCCTGCACTCCTCGTGCTTCGCGGCGAATGAAGCGTTCTTCGCCGGCTTGATCGCCAACGACCTGGGACAGACCGATTATCAGGACGTGATCTACAGCGATCAGCTCAATCACGCGAGCATCATCGACGGCGTCCGGCTTTGTCGCGCAATCGCAAAACAGACCGTCTCGCGCCTTTATCGAAACGGCGACGTGAATCATCTGCGCGAAATGCTCGAAGAAGACCGCGGCAAGAACTATCGGATCCGAATCATCGCGACCGACGGCGTCTTCTCGATGGAAGGCTTGCTCGCTCCGCTTGCCGAGCTGGTCGGGCTTGCGCGCGAGCACAATGCGCTGCTGTTTGTGGATGAATCTCACGCGACGGGAGCCCTCGGCAAGACTGGCCGCGGAACGATCGAGGAACTAGGCGTCTACGGACAGGTCGACGTGGTCACCGGAACTTTCGGCAAGGCGCTGGGCGGGGCTTCAGGAGGCTTCATCGCGGGGCGGGCGCCGCTGATCGAGTTCCTGCGCCAGAAGTCGCGGCCTTACACTTTCTCAAACACGGTTCCACCTTCGGTCGTGATGGGATCAATCGAAGCGATCAACCTCATCGAGAGCGATCCGACGATAGTCGAGTCGCTTCGCGAGAACACGGCTTATTTCCGTCGGGAGATCGTGGCCCTGGGATTCAAGATCATCGACGGGCGTCATCCGATAGTCCCGGTGATGCTTGGCGAAGCGGCGATAGCTCAAGACATGAGCCAGGAGCTGTTGAAGGAAGGCGTTTACATCAAAGGGCTCTGGTATCCGGTTGTGCCGAAGGGCGAGGCGCGGCTGCGCGCACAGATTTCGGGAGCTCACACACGCGACGATCTCGATCGCGCGCTTGCCGCGTTTGATAAGGTTGGCCGCCGACTCGGTGTGATCTCTTAGCACGGAGCTTCGGGCCGGTGGGTCGGTTCTGGAACGGCAGGCGATTAATTCACAAATTTGAACTTCTACACTTGTGCAGGATTTGGCTTAGCCGATCGAAACACGGCGACTGTAACGCTTGGCTTTCAATTTACATCTCATCTGCCACAAAGGCTCGAAGACACAAGGCCGCACCCCAAGACATTCCTTCGTGCTGTGGGCCTTTGTGACTTCGTGACAAGCTCGCTCTCAACAGCCAACCTCGTCTAAGAAGATACCTGGACCACGCCTTGAAACTTCGTCCTTTCATTGTTCGTTTAGTCTAGTCTATCCGTTCAGACTATGAACAACCGGCCTCAATGCCGGCTCCGCAGTGTGCCTCAAGAGATTCCTCGAAAAAGGAGTAAAGGATGAAACTCAGCAACTGGTCACGCGGTATTCTTACCGTCTCGATTCTCATTTTGCTCACTGGCTCGAGCGCCTTTGGAGCAAAGGCCGCAAACGGCAAGAAGATCGAATTCTCAACCGCCTCCAAAGAGGCGAAAGACTACGTCGCACAAATCGTAAACAAGATCGAAACCTTTCAGTTCGGTCCCGACGTCAATGCTCTCGCCAAGAAGTCGGTGGACGCCGATCCTAACTTCGCATTCGGCTACTACCTGCTGGGAACCACTTCGGCAACGCCTGAAGACGTAAAGAAATACAGCGACAAAGCGCTTGAGCTTGCGAAGAACGCCTCGGACGGCGAGCGCCGCTACATCGAAGCCGTGCTTCTCACTCGCGCGCAGAAGCCAAACGAAGCGCTTCCGCTTTTCCTGGAGCTCGCAAAGACATATCCCAACGATCGAATGGTTCGGATGCTGCTCGGTCAGGTGTACATGAACCTGAATAAACTCGACGAAGCCAAGGCAGCGTTCGAAGACGCGGCCAAACTCGATGGCAGCACGCCGCGTGTCTACACGTTCATGGGAAACGTCGAGCTGCTCAAGGGCAACTATGACAAGGCCCGCGAGCTTTTCAACGCGTCACTGGCCAAGCAAGTCAAAGGGAGCGCGCCGTTTGGTCCCAACTACGGGTTGGCGTTCGCGTATATCTACAAGCGTGATATCAAGAACGCGGTGAAGACGCTTGAAGCATATGTCGCCGACTACAACAGCTCGACCCAGCAACAAAACTTCCCAGCTGTGTTTATCTGGAATTCAATTGCGCGATTGCATCTGGAATTCGGCAAGGGCGAGGATGCGCTCAAAGCATACGACAATGGGTACGCGACCATCCCGGGCAGCAATCTGGACGAAACCCAGAAGAAGATTTGGCTTGGCAGGCTTCATCACGGAAGGGCCCGCACACTTGCGAAGATGGGCAGACGAGACGAAGCGTGGAAGGAAGCCGAGTTGATCAAGAAGATGATCGATGAAGGGGGCAAAGACGGCGAGCCGTTCGTTCCCGCTTATCATTACCTCGCCGGCTACTTGAAACTTGAGGCCGGCGACTACGCGCAAGCGATCGAGCATCTGAAACAAAGCGATCTGACGGATCCGTTTCACAAAGTGCTCCTGGCTCGCGCATATGAGAAGAGCGGAGACAACGCAACTGCTCAGAAGCTTTATAAGGAGATTACCGAGTTCAATCAACTGACGCTCGAAAGGGCGCTTGCGTATCCTGAAGCGAAAAAGAAACTCAAGGCTTGAATGAGAAACGGGGTACGCATTTGGAGTGCGCCGCCGTTTCAAGAACTTACGCAACCACTGCTTCACACGGCGGCGCTTTGGCTTCTGCTTCGTTGTGTATTGATCAAACAAGCCAAAGCGCCGCCGCGCAAGGCAGTGGTCGCGCGAGTTCTTCACACGGCGGCGCAGTCCATACTAGAGGGCGGCTATCTGCCGCCCTTTGCTTTCAAGCGCGACGTTGAAAATCGCGTAGCCGCCGCTTAGACTTGTTACTCTTCGTGAAAAGAGTTCTGCACATCATCCTGTTGTGCGCCGTCATCGCAAACGCGACCCCGCCGGCGCCGTCGCCGTCATTCAACGTTGTCTTCTCCCAGTTTCATCTCGACAACGGACTTCGCGTCATCCTGTCCGAGGATCACTCGGCCCCGGTTGTGGCAGTCGCAGTCTTCTATGACGTCGGATCTCGCAATGAGGTCAAAGGCCGCAGCGGATTCGCACACCTGTTCGAGCACATGATGTTTCAAGGCTCGGAGAATATTCGCAAGTCGGAACACTTCAGGTTCGTCGAAAGCAACGGCGGTGTGATGAATGCCACGACTTACGCGGACCATACCAGCTACTATGACTTTCTTCCTTCCAGCCAGCTTGCCCTGGCGCTGTGGCTGGAAAGTGATCGAATGCGCTCCCTGAAGATCACCCCGGCGAATCTGAAGAATCAGAAGGAAGCCGTAAAAGAGGAAAAGAGACTGAGCTACGACAATCAAGCCTACTGGCCGGCGCTGATGAAAATGGACGAGATGGTCTTTCGAAATTGGACCAACGCGCATTCGACGATTGGGTCGATGGCGGACCTCGACGCCGCAACGGTGGCGGACGTCAGCCGGTTCTTCGCAACCTACTACGCGCCTAACAATGCTGTGCTTGTAATCGCCGGCGACATCGATCCAAAGGAAGCCGCATCGCTGGTTCGCAGATACTT
>DATIFP010000215.1:0-5625 GCA_035455165.1 Blastocatellia bacterium | reverse complement strand
AGAGGGATGAGTCCTCGTCGATACAGTGAAGAACTGCATCGACGGTTGGCAACCAGATTCACTCCAGAGATCGGGCGGCGCGACAAAACGCCGCCCGATCTTTTGGAAAGCGTTTGTTTGGTGTTCAGTGTTGCCTTAATGTGGGTTCCCAACCAAAACCACCCCGGCCCAATTGACCGGGTATTGATATTGGCCATCTCTCAGAAGCTTTAATGCCGCTCGCTGCAGAGCCTTCGCTTTCGAGATCGCGGGCGCGGGTGCCGCGATCTGCCGATGAAACTCCGCAATGAGCCGGCTAGATGAGTTTTGGCTCCAAAGCGTCAAAACATCGGTGGGGCACCCCGCGACGAACAACATCCAGGCAAGGCTCGAGATCGCTTCGCCCCCGCCGGCCCGGCTCGCGACTAAATCACTCGCCGATAAGCTGACGATGCCGGCTTTGAGCTCCAGCTTGGAGATCTCCCACGTCTCGAGCAGACCGTCCTCCTTTCCAGATTCCGCCAGCAATATGCGCGAGAACATCGGGCTTGCATCGCTCAATATAGCAGGCGCCGAGAGGTGAATGACGCCGAACTGGCCCGCTTCCTGTTTTACCGCCGACTCGCCCGCCTCTGTGCCGACTAGGACCTTGCTCGCGGGAGCGTACAAACGCTCGAGTGACTTCAATTCGTTTTCAGACTCTGGCGACAGGTTGAAAGTTTCGGGGCCGCCCATCAACTTCGATTGCTCCGCCGTTCGTTTGCTGATCGCAGGGTTGCCCACCGCGAGCAAGGCTGATTGGGTGACGCGACCCGCTTTCTGCGCGCGCGGACGCATTATTTCGGCAAACGTTGTTAGAGATGGCGCAAGCGCGAGAGCGTGGTCTTCGATCAGGAATCGGTGATCGCCCGGCTGCAACGCAGCGAAGGGCAACTGCCACAGTGCATCATCGGGCATGATCACCCACGTGGGCTTATCGCTCACCTGTTCGCGCGCCGGACCAAACAGTAGATCGTGAATCTCGCGCGCGCCCTGCTGAATCTTGTCGTCGTGTTGCGCGATCATCTCTCGGAATCTTCGAACGCGATCGGCAATCTCCGCCCGCCCGGCGTTGATCACGTACGCGTTCAAGATGTACGGCGAGGCTTGCGCGTGCGCAGCGGCGGCTCTCCTCGAGTCGCGTGTCAGCGCGAACAAATAAGTCCTTGTGTCCGCGACGACAAATTGCAGGAGAGCCACACCTGGGTCGCGTAACAGACTCGCCGCACTCTCGGGCTTAAAGGAACCTCCTTCGCCGCGCAAGGCTCTCAACATCGGATGAGCGGCATAGAGAGCATTCTCGAACGCCCGATAGTCCTCGACTGACCGTTGCAGCCGCAACTGCAGAGTGGCGTAGCGCTGGAGGTCCGGCCGCGTCCGCTCGCGCTGGTGATTCATCTGGGCCTTTACGGCGATAACCGCCCTCTCGAGCTTGCGCTCTTGCTCTGCTTCAATCGAGGTCATCGATTTGGTTATCTGCACGCGTTGAAGCATGTCGATTAGCGAATTCGCGCGTATTCGTTCAGCATAAGCAAAGGCTTCGGGCGCTTTGTTTTGCGCAACCAGAAGCTCGAGCATCGCGACGTAAGCGGCGTTCCTGCTTTGGAAGAAACGCTGCGCATCGGGCTCGCCGTGGACAAGCGTCTCGCGCATCGACTCGATCGTAGCGATCGATTGTTCAAAACTCTGCTTCGAGCGTTCGGCGTCGCCGCTCGCCCGATAAGCGAATCCTTGAGTGAGGCGCGCGCGCCAGAGCGTGTCGGGAATTGAGAGTTTCTCAGCCAGTTCGCCCGCGCGCGCCGCCAATTCTAGGCTTTCTGAGTATTCGCCCTTTGAGTAACGGACGGCAGCGATGCGTTCGATCAAGCCGGCCGCGCGTGGCCGATCACCGAGCGCTTCGTACGCTGCGAGGCCCTTCTGATAAAACTCAATCGCGAGGTCGTATTTCTGTTGGGCGTAACGGACACCGGCGATGCTCGCAAGCATGCTTGCCACGCCGGGCGCGTGCTTGATCTTCTCGAATTGTGTTTGCGCTTTCTCGTAGTTTTCGATTGCGAGATCGTAATCGCCCATCACGAAGCGTACGTTACCAATCGCATATAGGCGCATCGAGCTGTCGGCGAGGCTCCCGAGTTCTTCATATAGGCTCAGACTTTTTTGATGGTGGGCCAGCGCCTCCGGATAGTTCTGAAGCTGAACGTAGGCCTCGCCCAGCTCTGATAATGCGTTGGCGATCTTGCTCCGGTTGCGCAGGGACTCGAACATCCCCAAACCCTTTCGCAGATGCTCGAGCGCGAGGCTGTAGTTACCTTGGGCCGAATAGATATTCGCGATCGACATCCTGAGACTCGCGCCGATCTGTCTGTCTCGCAAACCGTCTTGCAGCGTTAGCGCTCTCAGATAGCGGTCGAGCGCGGCCTCGTAATTGCCCTCCGAATAGTGGGCGCTTGCGATGTTGCTCAACGTACTTACTACTGCGTCGGCATCGTTGAGTCCTTCGAAGGCCGCGAGCGCCTTCTCGTATTGCTGAATTGCGGCCTCATACTCGTGCCGTTGAAAGTTCGCGTTTCCGATGCTGTTGAGCGTGGACGCTATTTCAGCCTTGCTGGCGTAGGTTTCGCGGAGCTTGAGGCATTTCACAAACAGTTCGAGCGCCCGGTCGTAAGATTCCTGTTCGTAATAGACGCTGGCGAGCTCCTCGAGCGTATCGGCGATCGCGCGATTGTTCTTGAGGCTGTCGAACTCGGCGAGAGCCTTTTCGTAGGTCTCAATCGCGAGCTTGTAGTTTTTCTGGGCGAAGTAGACCTGGCCGATGCTCAGCAGGGTCACCGCTTTTGAGCCTCCGCGGCCCGTCGCTTCGAACGCGGCAACTGCTTCGTGATAGTGCTTGAGCGCGTCCGGCGAGCGGCCCCATTCGCGGTACACGTCGCCCAATGCGCGCTCCACGTTCGCGATGCGCCCCGTGTCATTAAGATGTCCGGCGATCTTTCCTGCCAACCTGAGCAAATTTATTGCGCGATCGTAGCTCCCCGGCATTTGGAGAGGGCCAGCCTTCCTGGTCAAGGCGTCCGCCAGCTCTTTAGTCACCATTTTAGGGTTTTCAGCAAGCAGACTGTCGCGGTCGGCTTCGTTTGAATTGACCAGAGTCACAGCGAACTGCTCGATCGAATCGGCGGAAACCTTCCATTCGGAGCCCTTGTCGAGAAACGCTGACAGGTCCTCCGAAGCGGGCGCGTCTCGCCAGACCTTCCACGCGCCGGCCTCTTTGATCAGAGCGAAGTTGCGAATCCGTCGTTCTTGCCGCTTTGCCTGTGGCTGCGCGTCGCTGAGGGTAAAGTCCGCGGAAGCTTGCAGGACTGCTTTGTTGTCCGCGACTCTGACTCTAGAAACAACGACATTCGTAACACTGGAGCTTCGACCGGCCTGCGTTCGTTGCGCCTCCTCGATGCCCGAAGCGAGATCGGGTGAGCGAAAGCTCCACAGCTTCACGAGCGCCTCGAGGTCCAGTTGCGCATAAGCCGTGAAGTAATTCGTGATCAGAGTGGCGAGAGAGGCTTCATCCGAGGATTGCGGGTGCGATCGGGCACTGGCTGCTTGGGCGACCATTACCAGGATGATGAGCAAAAGCTTGCCGGGCGCTTTCAAGGGCGCTCTCCGTTAGAAGTTTTGAAATTGCTGACAAGTGAGGTTGAGCTTTCCAGCTTGCTTAGACACTGCGTTTCGAGTTTTGTTCCCGCTTCTGGACTGCGCCGCCTTGTCTCACGATCCGGTGACTGACGCATGGTGGCGGCGCTTTGGCTTGGCTTCCGGGAAATTCGACCGGAAGGCAGAGCGCCGCCGAATGCACGACCGCGAGAGGCAATCCGCACGGCGGCGCAGACCAAAATCAAAGCGCCGCCAGATACATGACCGCGAGAAGCAATGGGCACCGCGGCGCAGTCCAAAGGCATAGCGCCGCCAAGCTGTTGACTGCGATAGGCAAGCCACACGGCGGCGCACTCCAAAATTAGCTCGAGGGCACCGGCACTTGAATCGGCGCGCTCAATTGCATCTTGCCCCACGCGATTCGCAGAGTGACATCTTTGATGTTTGGCTTCTGCCAGGTCAGGTCAATCTGCAGTTTTTCCTTCATCTCCGTCGCCTGCTCGACTGTCATCGGCGCTTTGAAAGCGATTGGCGCGCGCCCAATCTCGGAAGCGTCGATATGCGCGGCGCGAGCCTTGGCGGGATCGATGAACACGAGGCTCCAGGTTGCCCCGTCCTCAGACCGGTGCAATCCCAGATACCAGGCTCCCGCAGGTATCGTCTTGCCCGCGATGTTGAGCGGCATATCGGTGTCGAGGGTCGTCCAGAAGTTACTGCCAAGCCGATAGACCTGTCCCTTGGTCATCTTGTCGAAGTTCGCGGCGTCCTCGTATTCCTTCTTCCAAACCGGACGGCCGTAGTCGATCGCGAACTGACCGGCCCCCTGGTTCTTCGCATTGTTCCAGTAGCCTACCCGAGTTGTGCCTCGTTCGGGCGAGTCGCTGCCAAACGCGCCGATGTTGGGTCGAGGCTTGTTTGCGGCGTCCTGTGCCTGTATCCCCGACGTCACGCAAAGCATCATCGCGCAGAGTACAACTGCTAGATTTAGAGCTCTGAGTTTCATTTCTCTTCTCCTTCCTAATCACCAGTGCGTTTCAGGTAAGGGCGGCGCTCCGTGGCCGCCCCAGATTCGCGATGCTTACGACTTTTCGAACCTTTTGATCTGGGGCGGCCAAGGAGGGCCGCCCTACAAGCGAGCAAGTTACTCGTATCTCAGCGCGATCATCGGGTCCACTTTTGTTGCTCGGCGAGCTGGGATTAAAGTGGCTCCCAGAGCCACTCCTGCCAGCACGACGGAAATCGTCGTGAAGATCGCCGGGTCAGTCGTGCTGACTCCGAAGATCAACGTCGACATTACTCGGGTGACTGCGAACGCAGCCACAAGCCCGATCCCCACGCCGAGTCCCGCCAGTGCCAGCCCCTGCTTCAAAACGATCCTCAGCACATCGCCGGTCTCGGCGCCCAGCGCCATGCGGATGCCTATCTCGTGCGTGCGCTGAGTGACCGAGTAAGATACGACCCCGTAAATGCCGACCGCCGCCAACACCAGCGCCACTCCCGCAAAGATTGCCATCAACGTCATATTGAATCGCTGGGCTGAAAGTGAAGCAGCCATGACTTCCGGCATCATCCTGAGCCTGGTCACCGGAATGGCCTTGTCTACCTTCCAGATCTGACTCTTCACTTGCGCGATCAGCCCCGCGGAATTCTGTTCGCCCCGAACCGTAAGGTACATCCATCGCTTCCACGGCTGATTCAACTGCATGTAAGAGGTGTAGAACGCAGGCAGTTCGGGCAGATTCAGACCATAGTGTTTTACATCGCCGACGATCCCAACGATCGTCATCCACTGAAGTGGCGTTGCTCTGGCCCAGGCGATTCGCCCGCCGATCGGATTCTCATTCGGAAAGTATTCCCGGACGAAGCTCTCGTTGGCCAGTCCGACGATCGGCGAGTCAGCCTTGTCCTGCGCGGTGAAGTCGCGGCCGGCGATGAGCGGAATCCCCATCATTCGGAAGTAGT
>DATIFP010000214.1:0-70163 GCA_035455165.1 Blastocatellia bacterium | reverse complement strand
GGGTGATCTGGAACCGTTTCAACGGTTTATCCGACCCACCAGAAAACTGTTGAAACAGTTAGGACCAATCGAAGCCCGCTCCAACACCTCAATGAATTGAGGTGTTAATGAGAAGGACAGGTTCTCATTCAGAACCAAGTCCCACTCTTAATCACACCCGGTCGGAGTAGTGGCCCGAATGCGTGATTGCGCCTTTGCGAGGCCTGGGCTTACAATGGACCCGATTTCGCCTCGTTCGTAAAACTCGAACTGTTCCGTCAAACCCGAGCAGTGAGAATTAAATCGTCCTGCCTTGTCGGACAGCTTCTTCGACGATCCTCTAGAAGAAGCGAGGTAGTAGCATGCGCATTGCCCCCGTTCGCACCGCAATTGTTCTCCTGAGCGCGTCCCTTGGTGTAGTACCTCAGCTCTCGCAGGCCGCTAAATCAAATTCAGTGAGTATCGATAGTCGATCTCCGTGGTCGGGTCCAAATGCGCTGGGCACGTTCGTGCGCAAGTCGGTTGGCGGAGGCCAGACCACTTGCATAGAGGCCAGCGCGCGGCAAGCCAGCAGCCTCAAGGATCGAGACGCTGGCCAACCGATGAGCGACCTCGTTCCCGAGTCTCAACCATCGGGTTTGAGAATGCTCCTGCGCGGCACATCACAATTGCAGGGTTTCCCGGCGGCTCGCGAAGCCTTCAGGCGAGCGGCCGCGCAATGGGAAGCCTTGATTCAAACTCAAGTCACGATCGTGGTTGATGTAGATTTCGGCCCAACCTTATTCGGTGAACCTTTTGATGACGATGTCGTGAGCGCGACTGATGCGCAGGTGCTGGGCGGCAATTCTGTGTACCCAGCCTTTCGCGCCGCCGCGATTTCCGAGGCCGAGTCAGCCCGAAGAGTTTCGATTTACAGCTCTCTGCCGTCGAGGGTCGTGCCGACAGACCAGGGGGAGCGCGCGGGAATTGCGACCTCATCGGCGACGCTTCGAGCGTTGGGTCTGATCGCACGAACTCCCGACCTGGAGGATGAGAGGGGCGCTTTCGGCGCACCACCTGCGATCGGCTTTAATTCGAAGTTCAACTTTGATTTTGATTCGAGCGACGGTATCGACAGTGACAAGTTGGATTTCGAGGCGATGGCCGTCCACGAATTGGGACACGTGCTCGGATTCGTATCGACTGTGGGCCAGCAGGAACTGGATCTCACCGTGGACGCCCAGCCTTCCATCTGGGACTTGTTCCGGGTGTGCCCCGATAGCGGGCAGGCTGGCTTAACCGGCGCCACGCGCCTGCTGTCTTCCGGCGGTGAACAGAGCTTTTTTACTGGCGACCGGGCGTTGGCATTGTCGACGGGGCGGCCTGACGGCCAGGGCGGAGACGGCCGCGAGGCCTCGCACTGGAAGGACGATAATCTCACCGGTGAAACCATCGGGGTCATGGACCCGACGATCGGGCCCGGCGAGCATTACTCAATGACCAGTGACGATGTGCTCGTCCTCGAGACTATTGGTTTTCGACTCCGGTCGCTCTTCCTGGTTCCGCTGATTTCCGGACGCCCGCAGACGGGAGGCATGCCGGGACCGCCGTCGGGTCTGGGCTTCGTCAGTCACACGCAGTATTCGATCGCGGTCCCGGCAGGCGCGACCGGCCTGAGAATCGATCTGAACGGGAACCAGGACGTAGATCTGTTTGCTCGCTTCGGTCAACGAGTATTCAATCAAGGCTTCCGTCCGGAGAGCGATTACTTTTCCGCGACGGACTCCGGCTCCGAATCAATAACGATCACCGCGTCAGCTTCTCCGCCGCTGAAGCAAGGGACGTATTACATAGCCGTGGCGAACTTCGGACCGGGTGACGCGGACTATACGGTCACGGCAACGATCACCGGCGGAAACAACACGCGCCCGCCCGCGATTTTCGACATCCGGGCGCAGCTCGAGGGCGATTCATTGAGGCTCGACTGTGCCGCGGTGGATCTCGACGCTGATCTTGCCGGCGCCGAAGTGAGTCTTCTCGACGAGTCGGATCGCGTCGCCGGTTCTTCAAGCATAGCGATCGAGTCGGGGGATTCCCGGCACTCTGTTTCCGGATTATCGTTAGCCGGAATGAAGCTGGTCCCAACGGCATTGCGTGCGAGCGTTGTGTTGATCGACCGCGCCGGAAATCGAAGCCCCGAGGGAGCGGTTGATTTCAGCAAAGCCGAAAGGGGCGGGCTGACACTAAGGTCCGCGTCGTTCGACGGATCGAGGCTGACATTGAAGGTGAGCGGTGCGGCGGACGACCTGCAGCTTGAAATCAACGGACAAAACGTCGCGCCTCCCCTCAAGATCAAAGCGAAGGGCTCCGCTAAACTCGTTATCAACGGCGACGCGAGTCAACTAGGTCTGAAGGCGGGAGCTAATCGAATTCGAGTGAGGAACTCGCAGGGCTGGTCTAATATTCAGATCCTCTCAAGTTGAACCCATCAACGGCTTCCGTTAGTTTCGCTGGCGCCTTCGCTTGGTTGGCGTCAGCACAGCCCCCGTCACCCTGCACTCGCGGCAGCGTTAGCCAGATTGTGCAAGCACGCGATGCACCTCCTGAGGCTTTCAGAGTGACTTGCCGCGACTTGTGGACGCCAGCCAGACGATTTGTCTTGAATGTACTCGATAAGTCGCGAAGTGTAGGCCGGCCCAACCGAGCGACCGCTGCCTCTTCTCGGAACCATATCCTCGCGGATATCCCGGCGGCGCGAGCGATTCGCTAGCCGTACTATTACGTCTTTTGGATCACCCTCCGCTTCGGGGTCTTGAGGAATGCGGGACTTGGCAACGCTCAGAAAATGAGCAATGCGGTCGCGGTCGGCGAACAGCCACGTCTCCACCTCTCGAACCGCGACGCGAAAACACATGTTTGGGGATGCGGTCGCCAGCCAAGTCGCTCTGAAAGGCGGGGCACAGTCGGCATCATTATCAAGATCCACCAGCACCATCCAGGGGGAGTAGCGAGCTGCGGCGTTATAGCCATTGATTCGTTGCAAGAGGTGTCCCTTCCCCTTCCTTCCGTAAACGGGTCCGACACTTGCTCCAACCTCATCAATCAATCGCCGAACTACTGCCTCGTCTAGCGGTCCTTCGACGGCCGCTGAAACGACACAAGGGTTAACGCTCATTGCCTCACTCCGGGAAGAGGGATAGTTGCTCGACCCTAGCAGGACGGGTCCGTGGTAGCACAGCTTCGGCAAGGCTCAACCCGCCTTGAAGAAGTTCCCTTACGTCGCGCAAGCTGCCTGCCGTCTGAACCAAAGTGCCTTCGGTTCCGGGCATCAGCAATAACACCTCGTCGAGGCCTACCCCGGTATCTTGCAGCAAGTCGTTTGAGTGCGTGCTAACCAACACCTGTCGGCCAACCCGTCTTTGAATGCGAGCGAACACTTGAGGCAGGAACCGAACGACTTCCGGGTGAAGTGAAAGTTCCGGCTCTTCAAGCAGCAGAGGTCCTTCTCCATCTAGAATTGCCCACAGAAGACCCATCAGTCTTAGGGTTCCGTCTGAGAACTGCTCTTCCGTTTGCCAAGCTCCCTGAGGCCGCCAGTGTTCATACCTTCCTCGCAGGTGAGGCGTGCCTCTCACGTCACGCCACAGCTCCAGTTCCTTAAGTTGTGGTACCGCGACGCTCAGGCCCTCTCTAATACGCCGTAAGCGTGCGGCCTGCGTTTTCTCTGGTGTGCGCGCGATCTGCTCGAGGAAATCGCCACCAAAAGGGTCGTTTCGTCGACCTACGGAGCGATCCGGTTCCCGCACAAGTTGTGGAACGATGTGAAGATAACGTACGGATTCGAAGAACTCCGCAACAACTCGAAAGGCCTGGTTTGTGTTGACCTGTTCCAAGAATGTCTGAGTTAAGCGCTCGGGATCTTCTTGGTCCTTCTGGTCTGGGCGTACTAGAATCTCACGACCATCCTGTGCAACTCTCTCTCTCTTGATAATAGGCCGACGAAGGTTGTCCTGATTCAATCGAAGTTCGTACTCCCAAGCCGAGGGATTCTCGTCATCGCCAATCCGGGCGCTTACTACGACGTCTGGATGACGACGGGCGGCCAAACAACGAAGCCTCGACACACCACCTCGGCGCCTCACCGCACTTTGAAACCCACCACCAACTGCGACTACGTCGTGGAGAAACCGTAATACATCGAGAAGGTTTGACTTTCCAGAAGCGTTCGGCCCCACAATGAACACGCGGCGCTGCAGGTCGACTTCAACCCTGGCAAAATTCCGCCAATTCTCTAGATATATGTGGGTGACTCTATACGGCTTGGTTGTGCGTCGCCTCATTCTTGCTCCATTGTTCACGGATGCGCGTTCGTCAGCCTGCTTCATCATTCTCTACCGTATTAGTGCGGATTGTTAAGCTCCGTGTGACGCGATCTTAGATCTTCAAGCGATCCATACGTGCCTCTCTTCAACTCCTGGGACCCTGTTTGTTGAATCACTCATCCCTTAGGCGCCCAGTAGCCTTTGCGGGTGCGAGTCGTGAGTCCCTGACGCGAGACTCCGACGCCGAGCTTGCGCCAACGCCCGTCCCGCTTTGAATTGGTGGAGTAATAAGTGACGGTGTACTGGTTCCTCAGCTCATCGACGACGTTCGTGAATTCTTCTTCGAGCTTGTCGCCCTGAGGCGAGTGAATGTAGCGCCCGCCCGTCTGCGCGGCGAGCTCTCGCAACTCGGCCATTCCGCGCCGGAGTTCGACCGACCAACTGCTGCTCCCAAGCCGCGTGCTGTCGTCGATCAGATCAACCGAGTAAATCGTCACTCCGTCGGCTAAGGCTTTTTTCATCACCGACCCAAAGGTTGCCTTGGCACTCGTGGTGTCCCAGCCGTCTGAGATCACCAGAATCGCCTTACGTTTTTCGGATCGCTTGTCCAGAGCAGTCAGCGCCTCGAACAGGCAGTCGTACATGCGAGTCATATTTTCAGCCTTGGCATCCCAGATGTACTCCGAGATGTCGTGCAGGTCCGAAAAATCCTGGAAGAGTTTAATCTCGTTGTTGAAGCCGTAGACGGCCACCTGATCGTTTTCCCGAATGTGGTCCACGAACGAAGCAGCCGCCGCGCGCGCGAGACCGAACTTGTAATCCATGCTTCCACTGGTGTCGATCAGTATCGCGGCGGCGAACGGGGCCTCCTCCGAGAAGAACGTATTGATCGGTTGCGCCCGATCGTCTTCAAAAATGGTGAAGTCTTTTTCGCGGAGCCCGTGAGCGTATTGGCCCTTCGCGTCGGTCACGATCAGGTTCACAACAACCAGATCCGAATGCAGACGAACAGCGTCGTCTTCGCTCTGCTGTTGCTGCTCCTGCTTTGGCTTCTTGTTCTGGCCGCCCGCTGAAAGAGCCGGCACGGCAATCAGCAGCCCGAGCACGCCCGCGATGCCGATGGAGGACAACCTTCGAGTTCTGTATTGAGTGCGGAGAGGGTCGTCTCGCGTGATCTTGAACATCAGTTTTTTTGCGAGCGCCGGATGAAGCGGGCCAGGTGAATCATCTCGTTGGATTTGGCGATGACGCTGGCCGAAACTACGAACCGAGTCTCAGCTTTCATGTCCTTCTTGATATCGGCAGCATTCGTGTTCAGCTTCTCGATCGCTTCGGCGAGCGTGACCGGCTCGGCGGGACTCTCTTTATCGCTGAACTCGTCACCGCCGGCGTAGCCCTGCACGCGCTTGGCGAGCTTTTCAATCGTACCAAGCTTTTTCACATCTTCAGCTGATAGGTTTTTTCGCTCTGTGTAGCCTTTGGCTAATTCGTTAGACAGGTTGTTCAGCTTGTCGACATCATCGAGCACCTTTTTGTACTCGATCTCTGCGCGCGCTATCTCCATCTTCTTGAGCATCTCGTCGGGGAGATGAGGACCGTCCTTGTCATCTTTTGTCCTGTCTACGATCTTCGGGTCGTCAGGCCTCGGCATAGGACGAGGCGGCGTCTGCGTCTGCGCTGTAGCCGCAAGAACAAAAAGAAGGATGAAGAGTGCGACCGGCACAAACCTTCTGCGCATGTTCCTTGTCCCCGTCTGATGTTGCGTGTGGTTAGTTTCTAACACAATCCAACATGCCAATACAATCTGACCGGGATAGAACCTGGGAGCGCAGGCCTCTGCTTGTTTCAACCGGGGTGGGATTATGGACGGCCCTTGTAAGGGATTTGGGATCAAGCAGGCGGGACGCCTGCCCTCCCAGGTTCCGCGCTCCCAGGTTGTTGACTTGCGTGCTCAAAGTTTATACCGTGAAATCAACTGGCGATTTCGAATGAGGAGGTGTGCAGGACGATGAAAGTAGGAATGTCACTCCCGCAGCTCGGTCCGCAAGCTTCCGCCGACAACCTGATCGCCGTGGCGCGGCGGGCCGAAGAGCTTGGGTACGATTCGGTGTGGGTGCTCGAGCGGTTGCTGTGGCCCCTCAACCCGCAGGAGCCTTATCCCGCTTCGCCTGACGGCCGTTTGCCTGAAACCTATCAGTTGGTCTTCGATCCGATCGAGACTCTCACGTTCGTGGCCGCGCACACGAAGAAAGTACAACTCGGGACGAGCGTGCTCGTGCTGCCCTATCACACCCCGATTGAGCTGGCCCGGCGCATCGCCACCCTCGACGTGCTGTCCGGAGGACGCGCGTTGGTGGGAGTGGGCGCCGGCTGGTCGCGCGACGAGTTCGAGGCGGCCGGCACTCCTTTCGAGAAGCGAGGCGCGCGCTGCGACGAATTTCTTCGAGCAATGATCGATCTGTGGACGAATGACCCTGTGAGGTTTGATGGCGACTTCTATCACATTCCGGAGTCGAAAGTTGGGCCGAAACCTGTGCAAAAGCCGCATCCGCCGATCTACGTCGCCGGATTCGGACAGTTCACCTTTGAACGCGCCGCGAGGTTTGGCAACGGATGGAACCCGGCGGGAATAATGAGCTTCGAGTTGCTCGAGACAATGATCAAGCAGTTTCATCAAACCGCCGAGCGCGCCGGGCGCCGCGACATGGAGGTCGTCCTCCGGTCGTTCACGATTGTGTTTCAGGAACCGAACGCCGCCGCGCGCGGTCCAATGATGGGCACGATCGATGAGGTTCGCGAAGACACGCGCCGCCTTCGCGACATCGGAGTCACCCATCTCATTCAATCGCCGCCGGCGATCGGATTCGATCCGTCAACCAGCCTCAAGGACATGCTAGGGTTGATGGAGCAGTTGATTGAGGTCTCGCCCTGATCGATTCAGAGATCACGGAGGTGTTGAGTCTCATGAAAACACTCAGATTCTCATTCAAGACCGAGTCGCTATGGTTATTAGCGATCTTCAGTCTAATGCCGCTGCTCGCGATGCTTTTGGCTCTCGTCGTTCCGGCGTTTGTGCGATGGCTTCGGGGTGAGTGACACTGGTAATGCCGTTTCTTATCGATCAGGCAACGGAGAAATTCATCCGCGAGCATCGCGTCGCCAGGCTGGCCACTGTCGATGACAATGCGCAACCGACAATAGTCCCGATCTGTTACGCCTTTGAGGGGGAGAGCTTCTTTTCGCCCATCGACGAGAAGCCCAAGAGCGTCGCCGGCGGGTCGTTGAAGCGCGTTCGTAACATCAGTGGGAATTCGCGAGTGGCGATGGTGATCGACGATTACTCGGAAGATTGGAGCAGTCTTGCTTATGTTCTCGTGATCGGCGAAGCGGAGATACTCGAGCCGCGATCCGGCAACACGGAGCACGCGCGAGCTGTGGAACTCCTGCGCGAGAAGTATCCGCAGTACCGCTCGATGGCAATCGACGACCGGCCGATCATCAGGATTACGCCCGTGCGAATCAAGTCGTGGACGCCCAGAGATAAAGGGAAACATACATGACTAGGAAGATTCGATTCGGAGTGCAGACGCCGCCTCAAAACACAACCTGGCAGGAACTCCGCGATGCGTGGAGGCTCATCGACTCGCTGAACTACGACACCGCCTGGGTATTTGATCATTTCTTTCCGATATTGAGCGACCCGTCGGGACCCTGCCTTGAAGGATGGACGTCTCTTGCGGCGCTCGCGATGGAGACGTCGCGAGTGGAGACCGGAGTGCTTGTGACCGGCAACACATACCGCCATCCGGCGGTGCTTGCGAAGATGGGGGCGACGCTCGATCACGTCACCAACGGCCGGTTGATCATGGGAATGGGAGCGGCGTGGTTTGAGATGGAGCACAACGCCTACGGCATTCCGTTCTACACGACCGCGGAACGCATTCGCCGCCTTGACGAAGCGCTCGAAGTGGTAAAACGGTTGTGGAGCGAGAAGCAGACCACGTTCGACGGGCGTTACTATCAACTGAAAGATGCATACTGCGAGCCCAAGCCGATTCGGCGACCGCAGCCCCCGATAATGATCGGCGGGTCGGGTGAGAAGCTCATGCTCAGAGTGGTCGCCAAACACGCCGACATCTGGAATACGTTTGGTTCGCCGGAGATCTTCAAGCACAAGATCGCGGTGCTTGGCGAACACTGCGCCGCGGTTGGGCGCAACGTAGACGAAATTGAAATCTCGTGGGCGGGCACGGCCCTTGTGACGGGTTCGAAATCGGAGAAGGACGAACGCGTGCGTCGAACGGCCGCGGCTTTCGGCCGCAGTCCGGAAGAAGTAGAAGCCGGGTTGCTGGTCGGGTCGTTGAATGAAGTGCGCGATCGGATCGGCAAGCTGGTCGAAGCCGGGGTGACGCATTTCATCTTGATCGCGAACGCTCCATA
The DNA here is from genome assembly GCA_035455165.1 of Blastocatellia bacterium. Lineage (GTDB taxonomy): Bacteria > Acidobacteriota > Blastocatellia > UBA7656 > UBA7656 > Onstottus_A. The sequence continues at coordinate 61,443 of DATIFP010000214.1, read as the reverse complement.
CGGCCTGGACTGGATTCGACAGTTTGCCGAAGAGGCGATACCTGCGTTTCGCGCATAGTCCCGGGCACTCAACATAAGTCCGGCGCAGAGGCGGCTCAGACTCGCAGAATGGAAGTCCGCGCATCGAGATCACAAACGGCATTCGACGACGCGCTCTCGGCTGCGCGCGAGGGTCCCATCTCGCGCAACGCGGCGCGCACTCTGATTCATGCCCGCGAAGGCAAAGGACTCGAGGCGCTGTTGAATGCTGCCGCCGATTTGCGCAATTCCTTGAAGGGCCGGCGGATCACGTACTCAAAGAAGGTCTTCATACCGCTGACGAATCTGTGTCGCGACTACTGCGGCTATTGCACGTTTCGCAAGGATCCCGGCCAACCGGGCGCGCGGACGATGCTGCCCGACGAGGTGATTGCGGTTGCCGAAGCCGGCGCGCGATTGGGCTGCAAGGAAGCGCTGTTCAGTCTGGGCGACCGGCCTGAAGCAGTTTTCCCCGAGATGCGCGAGACGCTTGCTCGACTCGGTCACCGGACTACGCTGTCATATCTTGCCGAGATGTGCGAGCGAGTATTGAATGAGACGGGACTCCTGCCGCACGCGAATCCCGGCTTAATGGGACGCAAGGACCTGGAGACGCTTCGACGGTTCAACCCCAGCATGGGATTGATGCTCGAAAGCGCGAGCGACCGGCTGACCCTTCCGGGAATGCCTCATGACAATGCGCCTGACAAGCCGCCATCTCTTCGGTTGAGGACGATCGAAGAAGCCGGGCGATTGAGGATCCCGTTCACCACCGGCATCCTCATCGGCATAGGCGAGACGCTCGATGAGCGAGTCGACGCGCTGTTCGCGATCAAAGAGCTGCACGAACGCTACGGCCACATTCAGGAAGTAATCGTTCAGAATTTCCGGGCAAAACCTGAGATCCCGATGCGCGATCATCCGGAGCCGAGCCAGATGGACCATGCTCGCACGATCGCCGTCGCGCGGCTGCTGTTTAGAGAGATGAACGTGCAAGCGCCGCCGAACCTGTCGGATGAGAAGTATCCGTTCCTGCTCAGGGCCGGGATTAATGACTGGGGAGGGATCTCGCCGCTGACGCCGGACTTCATCAATCCGGAAAAGCCGTGGCCGCATATCGAGAGACTTGCCGAGCGAACGGCGGACGAAGGGTTTGAGTTGACCGAGCGTTTGAGTATATATCCGGAGTTTGTTTATCGCGATGAATTCACTGATGATGGCGTACGCGCCCGTGTGCGTTCGATGGCAACCAATCAGGGATATGCGTAACCGATGGCGGGAATGAATTCGACTGGACCGGGCATGGATTCTAAGATTGCACACGAACTCGCGGAGGTTGGAAGGGGCTTCTACGCGCGCGGGTGGGTGCTTGGCACCAGCGGCAACTTCAGCGCGGTCCTTAGCCGCGACCCGCTTCGACTCGCAATCACTTCGAGCAGCGTAGACAAAGGGACCCTTGCCCGGGAACACATCCTGCAAATCGACGCCGAAGGCAAAGTGCTCGAGGGCCAGGGTCGCGCCTCGGCTGAAACGCTTCTGCACCTGGCGGTCGTGAGGCTTCGCGGCGCGGGCGCGGTGTTGCACACCCATTCGGTGTGGAGCAATATTCTTTCCGACGCCTACGTTTCCGAGGGCGGCCTGATAATCGAAGGTTACGAGATGCTCAAAGGGCTGGAAGGCGTTACCACTCACGAACACCGCGAGTGGGTTCCGATTATTGAGAACTCACAGGATATGACGGCGCTCGCGAAGTCAGTTGAAGACACGCTGAACCAGAACCCGCAATCGCACGCGTTCTTGCTGCGGCGCCACGGGCTCTACACCTGGGGCTCGAATATCGAAGAAGCAAAACGCCATGTCGAGATATTGGAGTTTCTATTGGAGGTTCTGGGCCGCAGATACTGCGCTGCCAGATGAGAGGAAGAGACAATGGCCATCATCAACATACCGGATGAGAAGCGAACGATTGAAGACCCTCAGGCTGTCACCGAGTATCTGAGCAGCATTGGTATCGACTATGAGCGATGGGATACCTCGCGTACGGTGGCTGCCAACGCGCCGGCCGAAGAGATTCTAGCGGCGTACTCGGCTGAGATCGAGAAGCTGAAGACGCGAGGCGGTTACGTGACCGCCGACGTCATCGACGTGAACGCAAACACTCCTGGCCTCGACGCGATGCTCGCCAAGTTCAATCGCGAACACTGGCATGACGAGGACGAAGTTCGGTTCATCATTCAAGGGCGCGGTTTGTTTCATATTCATCCGGAGGCGGGTTCGGTCGTATCGATTGAAGTCGAGGCCGGGGATTTGATACGCGTCCCGCGAGGCACCTGGCACTGGTTCAACCTGTGTGAGAGCCGCGAGATCCGCGCGATCCGTCTGTTTCAGGACCCGGCCGGTTGGGCTCCGAATTACACGGAGAGCGGCGTCGACGGCAACTACCAACCAGTTTGTTTTGGAGCTTCGTACTTTCCGGTGCGACCGGTTTCTTCGGCAGAAACCAGAAACTAGAACGTCACCGAGTTCTCGAATCCGGCCTTCTCAATAGATCCATGAGCATCGTCGGTCTATCGGTTTTGATAGCATCGGCGCCCAACAGCGCCATCGCCTGGGCGTAATCCGGCTCGTTTACCGTCCACACCCACACTTCAACGCCGGCCTTGTGCGCAAGCTCGACGATTTCGCGCGACATCTTTTTGTATGAGACGGAGATGGAGTGCGGCTTGAACCTAAGAACTCGCTCGAGCGATTGCGAGTAGGGAACCGAGTCGTCATACCCCGGATTGATGTGCAGCTTCAGACGGAGGCCCAGCGCCGCCCGGACCTTCTGCGCGGTTTCGAGGTCCGGGACCTCCAGCACGACGCGATCGAGTTCGTTGAAACGCTTGAGCCTCGAGATGGTCTGGTTGACCAGTTCGTCGAACCGGACGCAGCGTTTCAGCTCGATGTTGAGAAGCACGCTTTTTACGCTTGCCAGCAAATGGTCGAGAGTCGGGACGTGCCGGCCTCCGTTGTCGTCGCCGGCCGGAATCAATGTGCCGGCGGCGATCTCCGAATAGGTGAGGTCCGAAATCAAGCGAGTTCGTTGCCTCTCGGCGAGCCCTTCCACGCGGCCGAAATAGTCGTCGTGATAAATGACCACAACGCCGTCTCGCGTCAGGCGAATATCGGTCTCGATGCCGTCGGCGCCGATCCTCACGGCGCGTTGAAATGCTTCGATTGTATTCTCGGTGGATTCAAGCGCCCCGCCTCGATGCGCGATAACTAAAACGCTGTGTTGATTTGCGCTCGCCTGCAGAGGCGCAGCTTCAAACGGCAGCGTCGAGGTTGACGAGCTCAACGCCGCGCCGCCTACTGCAATCGCGAGAACGAAGAAGCGACAGAACCAAGAAAAACGAAGGGCTGAAATAATGTTTTCCCGATGAGGCGGCATAGCTCAACAATTGTGACGCGATCAATAGTGTTGCTTCAACTTCGAATAGGTCGTCGCCAGATCCTCAGGCAGCACGCGAGTCTCGCCAATGACGGAGACGAAATTCGCATCGCCGCTCCACCGAGGAACTATGTGCAGATGGAGATGGTCCGCCAATCCGGCGCCGGCGCTGCGGCCTAGATTCATCCCGATGTTGAAACCGTCCGGATGGTACTCGGCTTCCAGGGCCAGCTGTGAGCGCTTCGCCAACTCGATCATCTCGGAAGTAGTTTCTTCGCTGACATCAGCGAGGGAGGCCTTGTGCTCATAGGGAACGATCATAAGGTGACCGCTGGTATAAGGAAACAAGTTCAGTACGATGAAGTTGAGTCGCGCGCGATGGACGATGTAGTTCTGGGAGTCTTGGTGTTCGCCGTGAATTCTACAGAGCACGCATCCTGACTGCTGATCGGCCGAAGCGATGTACTTGTAGCGCCAGGGACTCCAGAGGTGGTCCATAATGAAGCTGAAGCGTGATAGGTGATGCGTGATACGTGATGCCGAGCGACCAACACTCCGGTCACGGATCACGCATCACGGTTCACTTCTCATTTCCAAAGATATTCAAACTGCAGCGTCGCGCCGGGCGGCTGAAGCGTGTTGCGCGATAGAAGCTCGCCGACGTCGGTGGAGGTCAGCAAATCCAGGATCGAGCCGCGCCGCGGTTTAGGCGGCGTTACGACCTGAGGCTCGCCTTTTATTCCTACCAGTTGTGCCGTTCCCTTCAGGGCTGCATCGTAGTTCCCGAGTTCATCGATCAGCTTCTCGCGGAGGGCCTCCTGTCCGGTGTAGACGCGTCCATCGGCGAGCTGTTTGATCTGGTCTCGGGTCAGCACGTCTTTGCGGCCGTCGGCTACCGCGCTGACGAATTGTTCATACATCTCGTTTATCAACCCTTGAAGATACGCGCGCTCCTTCGGTGTAATCTCGCGCGTCGGGGAGCCAACATCTTTGAACTCGCCGCTCTTGATGACTTCAGGTTGCATCTGCGCCCACTTGAGCAGATTGCCGTAGTTAACCCACTCGGCGATCACGCCTATCGAGCCGGTGATCGTGCCCGGGTTGGCATAGATTTTATCGGCCGCGCAAGCGATATAGTAACCGCCAGACGCGCCGACCGAACCCATCGATATGACCACCGTCTTTTTCTTCTCGTTGCGGAGCCACCTCACCTGATCGGCGATCTCCTGCGATGCGGCAACTCCGCCGCCGGGAGTATCCATGCGGATCAGTATGGCTTTGACTCGCGAGTCGTCGGCGTACATCTTGAGTTGTTCGTTGACGGTCTTCGAATTGAAGATCACTCCTTCGATGTAGACGACGGCAATGCGATCGCCTCCGAATCCCGCGAAACCTCCGTCGCGCGATAGCGCAAGCGCCGCCAGCAAGATGATCGCAACGAAGAAGACGAATCCGAAACCGGCGAGGATCAAAACCGTCGTCAGATTGAGTCGCTTCATAAACCCCTTCCCAAAAACAACGACGCGACCCGGAGCGTGTCCGAGTGTCTGTCACCCGGGGCTCTGGATCGCGTCACTACCGAAATCTGATAGCCGCGAGGCCGCATCGCTGGAAGCTGGAGCTTCTACTCTTCGTCTTTCTTATCAGACTTGTCTGCCGTGGCGCCGAGCAGATTGGCTATGTCGCCCAGCGTAGCCATACCGCCGCCGGTCTCATGATAGGTGCGCACGTCTTCGGGGTCGTTCTCTTTGCCCACCGCGCGCGCAGACAAACCGATCTTCTTCTGCGACGGATCGAGTTTGAGTATCTTGAACGGGAGCATCTGCCCTATCTTCACCGCATCCTCGGGCTTCTCGACGCGCGAGTCGCTCAACTCCGAGACGTGGCAAAGCCCCTCGATGCCCTCTTCGATTTCGACGAAGGCGCCGAAGTTGGCGAAGCGCACCACGCGCCCTTTTATCACGTCACCTAGCTTGTGCGTATCGAAGAAGCGATCCCAGGCGTTCGGCTCCAGGTCCTTGATCGAGAGGCTGAGCCTCCGGCCATCGACGTCGATGTTCGTTATCACGGCGTCTACTTGTTGGCCCTTCTTGAGCACGTCCGACGGGTGTTTGATACGTTTGGTCCATGAAATATCGGAAACGTGAACGAGTCCGTCTATTCCGTCTTCGATTTCGACGAAGGCGCCGAAGTCGGTAAGCGAACGGACCTTGCCGGTAACCCGCGAGCCGGTGTGATAGCGGACGGGAAGCGTCTCCCACGGATCGGCGCTGACTTGCTTGAGGCCGAGGCTTATGCGGCGGCTATGCGGGTCCGCTTCCAGCACCACCGCTTCGACTTCCTGGCCGATCGAGAGGAGCTTCGACGGATGTTTCAGTCGTTTCGACCAGGTCATCTCGGTCACGTGTACAAGCCCCTCGACTCCCGGCTCGATTTCGATAAACGCGCCGTAGTCGGTCAGGCTCACCACCTTGCCGCGCACGTGCGAGCCCTTGGGGAATCGCTCGGCAACGCTCTGCCAGGGATCGGGAAGGAGTTGTTTGTACCCAAGCGAGATACGTTCCTTCTCGCGATCGAACTTCAGCACCTTTACCTGAATCGAGTCGCCGACCTTGATTATGTCGTGTGGCGATTGGATGCGGCCCCAGCTCATATCGATGATGTGAAGCAGCCCGTCGATCCCTCCCAGGTCGATGAACGCGCCGTAGTCGGTTATGTTCTTGACCGTGCCTTCCAGCACCACGCCTTCCTCGATGTTGGCAAGGGTCTCAGTCTTCTTTTTGTTTGAGGCTTCTTCAAGGACGGCCTTTCGAGAAACGACGACGTTTCCGCGTTTGCGATTGAGCTTGATGACGCGCACGTCGATTTCCTGTCTGAGGAAACCTTCGAGGTTGCGCACGGGCCGAACATCGATCTGGGAACCTGGTAGAAACGCAGGAACACCCTCGATCTCAACCTTGAGTCCGCCTTTAATCCTCTCGAGCACGCGGCCCTTGATGGTTTCGTGCGTCTGGTGAGCGATGCGGAGCCGTTCCCAGGACTGAACCTGCATGGCTGCCGCTCGAGAGAGAATGGCGTAACCGTCCTGGTTCTCGAGGCTCTTTATGAGCACGTCGACTTCATCGCCGCGCTTAACCGTCAGGTTGCCCTGGCGATCGAGGAACTCCTCGCGCGCAACGACGCCTTCCGACTTATAGCCGATGTCCACCAGAACGTTCTGGTCGGAGATGCCCACAACGAGGCCGCGAACGATCTCGCCTTCCTGCCGTGAAGCGGCGCTTTCCTTTTCGTAGGTAGCGAGCATCGCGCTGAAATCCTGCGCGCCGCTCGCTTCGCCTTCGGTGGGTTGCTCAGGTGTGGTGGCAGATGCCTCGCCGCTCGGAGCAGTCTCGTTCGACTCAATCGCAGCAGATGGCTCAGCTGCTGCACTGTCTGGGCCGGTGCTCTGTTCGTCGACGGCAGCAGCCTCTTCTCTTGCGCTGTCGGCCGTCGCGGTAGCCCCGGACTGGTTTACGTTATCTGTCGGCATTAATTCCTACTCCTCCAACTCCCGTATTCGAATTCATCGGAATGGTGTTACCGGACCGATTGAACTGTTTGCCCGATAGTATGCTTCATCGGGGCGGCAACGTTCAAGCCTCAGGTATGAAGGACGAGAACCAACAACGACGCAGAATCTTTTTGCGCGGTCGCGCTGCGAAGCTTCCTTAGAACACCGCCGCGCTCACCGCCGATTATCGCGTGAGTTTGACGTTGTCGAGGCAGCTGAGGGACTCTCTTGCTCAGAGAGATCGTGTGAGGACTCTGAGTACGCGCGCTTGTATGTTGCTCGCTTCATATTGTCCGGTGGCAAGGCCACACTCTACACTTTCGGTTTAGGTGTGTCAAGGATCGCACAAGCGATGCAGAAGCGGTGGTTTAGGATACGCGCTTCAAGGTGGAATCGCACGATTAATAAGGCCCATGGGCAAGCGCGTCGCCGGATTCAACGCCGGTCGTCCGATTCCTTTATGTTGATTATTTATGTTGATCGCCGAAAACCGAAGGTCTCCCGTTTTGAATACCATGAGCCAAAGCGACGAAGGCTCTAAGTGTAGGTATCTTTCCCGCTTGCGACGACTTAGGGCTTAAGGTATACTCGCCGCCTTATCATTTGAAGTTTGGAGCTCCGAAGCACGGCAACGGCCGGGCTGACCGACGCACAAGAGTGTGACTCGGTGAACGTTGAGGAATCGAGACCCCCGCGATGACCAGAAGGCACTCATTTGAGCATCCCGGCCGAGCTACCCCGTGGCGATCTCTCTTCACCATAAAGGACTACGGCTAACCTGAAACTCTTTGAATAATGATTCGAAGCAGAGGTTCCTGGTTTGACCTTGGCCCCCCACGGTCATAGAGCGGGCAGTACCGGCCGTGGCTTTACGCATCGAGGTTCCTGATTGATGGTTCGCCTTATAACGCGGCCGTTAGCCGCCTTCGTGGTTTTGGCCGCCTGCAGCTATACAGCCTCCGCTAATACGCACAGTCAGTCACGCTTCTCGACGGACAGCCGCGGTGGTTACACGCTCGTGCTTGTGGACGCCCAGTCGCAGGCGGAACTTGCAGACGCGCGTGACTTCATCGTCGCCCAGGGAGGTTCGGTCGCCATCGTTGTGCCGCCCCATGCGATAATGGGTTGGATTCCCCCGGAATCCGACTCCGCGATCCTGGGACATCACGGCATTCGGTCGATCTACCGTTCGCCTGTTGGGTCGCCTCCGGCTCGATTCAGGGATCGGGAGACACAACTGGCCATCAATGCTTTCAACGATATTGCGTCCGGAAAGAGCGCCAGACGCAGGGACCGCGAGTCTGCCCAGCCGACCGGACCCGCCACCGCGCGACCGGGAATGGTCGATTGTTCGCTTCCGCATCCCGACTTAGATAAGAACAATTTCATCCGGAATCTACGATTGCTCGGCGCCGAGCAGTCAGTGCAGGGGATTCAATCGACCGTCACTCCCCAGTTCCTCAGCAACACGGATGTGATGGACGGCAGCGTTGCGGTGGCGGTGTTTCTGGTGGAAAGCGCGGGTGGGATCGATCCCAATGTTTATTCGTGGACTCAAGCAGATCAAGACTTCGCGTTTACGCAGGTTCTGGATGGATTGAACTGGTGGGTGGAGCAATCACGAGCGTTCAACCTTGCGAGGCCCCTTCAGTTTTCGATTGCCTTCTTTTCATCGACGAACCCGGTTTGTCAGGTTCCCTATGAGCCAGTGCTGCATCCCGGAACCGACGCACAATTGTGGGTCAGCCAGATAATGAGCAACATGGGAGCTACGGCCGGCAACGTGTTTGAGCGCGTGGCCGCTTTCGACCGCGTGATCCGCGATCAAAATCATGCCAACTGGGCTTATTCGATGTTCATCGGATACAACCCGGCTCCGGCTCGGCAGTCGTTCACCGATGGGCTTTCGTCGTGGGCGTACATCGGCGGTCCGTACTCGGTCAGCCTGCTCCACAGCTTCGGCTGGCAGCTCGCGCGGATAGTAAGTCACGAGACCGGGCACATCTTTTATGCTTGTGATGAATACTTCCAGATTGGATACCAGACGTGCAGTTGCACGTGTGCGCCTGAAGTCAGACCCGACGCTCTCAATGGAAACTGCCAGGACCTAGCGTGCACGCGCACCTCGACCGAATGCATGATGCGCATCAACGAATCGGCCTTGTGTGCTTTTACGGTCGCGCAGATCGGATGGACCTCGGCTGTGCCAAAACCGGCGCCTTCTGCGCCGGGTGGACTGGTTGCGAGCGCAAGTTCGCCGACGCAAGTTACGCTGGTGTGGCAAGACGCATCCGCGGTCGAGGATGGATATCAAATTGAACGGCGTGGAGGCACCAGCGCCGACTTCAATCAGATCGGCGTCGTTTCGTTCAACACCAACACCTACGCGGACTCCAGCGTATTGGCCAACACCGCCTATGCCTATAGGGTCCGTGCGTTCAACGGCACGGGTGCTTCTTCGTACTCAAACGAAGCGACGGTTATCACGCCATCCACTTCGTCTGCGCTGTCGATAGGGACCGCGGATCTGCCCGACGCGACAGTCGGCGTTGCATACAGCCGGACGCTTGCTGCCCTGGGAGGCAGCCCGGACTTCACCTGGTTGATAGAGAGTGGGTCGCTGCCTCCGGGCCTGTCGCTTTCGCAAACCGGATCCGTCTCGGGCATTCCCTCGACTGCGGGAACTTTCAACTTCGTCGTCAGGGTATCCGACAGCAGGGGAGGCGTCGCTTCAAAGGCGTTGACCCTGATAGTCAGATCTGCCGCACCACTGTCGATTACAAGCAGTCAGTTGCCGCGAGGATCGGTCGGCGCTACGTACAGCCAGAATGTCGGAGCGTCGGGAGGCCAGACTCCCTACACCTGGTCCATCCAATCGGGGAATCTCCCCAACGGGCTGACCCTTAATCAAAGCGGGATCATCTCGGGCACGCCGGAGCGGCCGGGCACTGCGAGCTTTGTGCTCAGGCTCACCGATTCCGTCAATGCTAGCGTCACAGCCACTCTCGCGATAACGATCAATCCTTCCGCCCTCGCTCTTTCTATCGACACTGCTTCGCTGCCCGACGGCGTGGTCGGCGAGGAGTACTCTCAAGCTCTGAAGGCTTCCGGAGGGAACGGTCCATATCGATGGGAGCTAAAATCGGGAAACCTCCCGCAGGGGTTACAGCTTTCAGAGGCAGGCACGATCTCAGGAACACCGACTGTATCGGGCGAAGCGCAATTCGAAATACGCGCAACCGATCAAGGCGGGCAGTCGCTGACCGCGCCGCTGTCGATCGATGTAGATCCGCCGCCCGGCCTGACGATACTGAGCCCCTCCGGGCTTCCGGTGGCGGCGATCGGGGTACCTTATCGATACGAGTTTAAGGCGACCGCGGGCACCGCGCCTTATAGCTGGGCTAAAAAGAAGAAGAAGAAGAAATTCGGCACGCTGCCTGATGGGTTATCGCTCACGTCGGATGGAATACTGTCGGGGACGCCGACGGTTCAAGCGACCTTTAATTTCACCGTGCGCGTTGAAGACGCCGTCGGAAGATTGGCAACCAAGCCGTTGACATTGGAGGTTGGCCCGCCTCCGCCGCCGCTGTCGATAAGGACCGATTTTCTTCCACAGGCGCCGCAAGGTCTTCCATACCGCGGCCGGTTGGAAGCATCAGGCGGAGTTGGGCCATACAATTGGAACATCGACGCCGGTGCTTTGCCTGACGGGCTTTCAGTAAGCAGCGACGGTGAGGTTTCGGGCAGACCAACCACCCTGGGCTCGAGTTCGTTCTTGGCCAGGGTCCGGGACGCAGTCGGAAGCTCCAGCACCAAGCCCCTGTTCCTCACGGTCGTTCCGCCCCCGCCGCCACTTGTGATTCAGACGATCTTGTTGCCCGAGACGACGGCAGAGCGTCCTTATTCGCAAGCGCTTCAAGCGGCGGGTGGTTTGCCGCCATATACCTGGAGCATAGCGAGCGGGAGCCTAGGGCCAGGAATGAATCTCTCCGCGGATGGTTTGATCTCCGGGACGCCGGCTTCGCCAGGAACCAGCGTCTTCGTGGTGCGCGTAACCGACTTTGCCGCGCAGACTGTTACCAGGACTCTTGCGATCATCATTAAGCCGTCTGACAGGCTCGCACCGTTCGGCTCGCTCGAAACGCCGGGCGCTCGCACCACACTGACCAATCTGGCAAGCGGGAGCGGTTGGGCGCTCGACAACGTCGGGGTCGTGCAGATCGAGGTGCTGATGGATGGACAGAAGGTGAGCGAGGCTGTTTACGCGCTGAGCCGGCCCGACATCGGAGTGGTGTGGGGGACCTTCCCGAATGCCGCACATTCAGGATTCAGCTTCCAGATCGATACTACCAAGCTCACTCTTGGGGACCACACGCTGGCAGTTAGAGTGCTGGACGCCGCCGGAAACGCAACGGTTATTGGGTCGCGGACAGTCACCATCCAGAATAATATCTTCACGATTGTCACTACAGCGTTACCGAAAGGTAAGAAGGGCGAGTTCTACGAGACGGATCTCGCGGCGGCCAATGGGCGGCCGCCCTACACGTGGCAGTTGAGTTCAGGCTCGCTGCCGACCGGAGTCTCGATGAACGCGTCGGGTAGGATCTCCGGGACGCCGTCGGTGTTCGGAACATTCCCGCTTACGGTGAGAGCAACAGATTCCGCCGGCGTCACTGCGCTGGCCAGCTTGTCTCTGGCCATCAGCTCCGACGTTGATCCGTTCCAAATCATCAGCCATGGTGAGCTTCCTCAGGGCAGCACTGGCGTCGACTATTCTCAACAATTGTTCTTCGCAGGCGGTGTTGCTCCTCGAACATGGAGCGTGGTGGCGGGGTTGCCCGCGACGTCCGGGCTCGCACTTGGCAGCACCAGCGGCGTGATTTCGGGGACACCGGCGCAAGTAGGCACTTTCAATTTCGTCGTGATGCTGACCGATGCCACGGGGGCCAGCGTAACCTCTCAGCCATTGCAGATCACTATCGTACCCGGCCCGCTGGTCATCCTCACCGAAGGCACGCTTGCCAGAGGAACCGTGGGAGTGTCCTACTCACATTCGCTTCAGGCCAAAGGTGGGGCGACCCCGTACACGTGGACGATCGCAACCGGCGCGTTGCCGACCGGCTTATCATTGAACGCGAATACCGGCGTGATCTCGGGTGCGCCGGCGCAAGGACAAAACGGGACTTTTACTTTTACGGTGCGCTTGACCGACTCTCAAGATCCTCACGTGAGTGCCACATCCGGCTCGTTGACGATCGTTGTAGATCCCGCGCCACCGTGATCACCGGCGGCGCCTTCCAAACGGAAAGCTCAACACCCACCATTCCAACCGCTGGCGCGGGAGGGAGAACTCCGTCATAACAGTCACATCTTGATTCGTTATTGAGTTCGCCCGGTGAATCCGGCAAGCATAACAGCTACCGCGTCGAGGTCGTCTCGGGGAGCAGGTGGGACAGGGTGTCCTGCTTGACTTGCAACTGGATCGCGAAGTGCGGCGGAACGCTCCGCATTGTAATAGTTGTTCAGCATGGCCGAGAACGCCAGTCGCTCGCCCGCCGCGGTCGTCACGAATCCCGAGAGCGTGTACACATAACGAAGCGATCCTGTCTTAGCGCGAACGTTTCCCGCCCCCGCTGTTCCCTTCATTCGGTTCTGAAGCGTTCCATCGACCGCGGCCACCGGTAAAGCATTGCGAAACACGTCGGCCCATCGACTGCGGCTCGCATAAGTCAGCAATGCTATTGTGGCCTGAGGAGTGATGACGTCCCGGCGCGACAGGCCCGATCCTTCCTCGAGCAATACATCTCCCTTCTTCACGCCGATGGTGTCCAGAAAATCGTTCAACGTTCCGATGCCGGCTTCCTCAGTCGTTGAGTTTGGGGGTTGAGGATTGGGCTTTGCGGCATGCCCGGAGTTCGGCTTGTCACCTGACCCCCAACCGCTTACCCCTGACTCCCGTTCAGCGTTCGCGCCAACCTGCATCAACAGCAGCTGCGCATAAAGGTTTTGGGAAGGCTTCAGCGTCTCGCGAACGATGTCGCCGAGCGGCATCGATTCGACTGCGCCCAACTCGATCAGCTTTGTAAGGTCGATAGGAGTCACTTCCCGATACTTCCAATCGATCACCCGTGTTCGGCCGGCGACCACGATCCCGCGCGCTGAAAGGGCGTCCCTCAACAAGCTCAGAAACAAACCCGCGGGATTGTGTACGGCAACCGCGCTGTAGTAACCGTTGGCGCTATCAATCGCAATCCGGCCGGAAACGTAGATGATGTTCTCGGCGACTGGACGATAGACCACTATCCGAGTCTCAGTCCCTTTTGGCCCCGTCTGCGTTCGATTGATGAAGGTGACAAACGAAGTCCGGGGACCGGTGCTGATCCGGCAAGGCATGCCGACACGCTCGGCCGGCTTGACGAACACATCTAGAGCGTTGTCGTTTACCGTGATAGCCGACACCTCGGCTCCGTAGTAGGCTTGAAGATCGTCCCACTCCCATCCCGATCCAAAAGGTGGGCCGGTGAAGAAGCTCTCGTCACCTACAAGGTCGCCTTCGATACGTTTGATTCCTGCGTTGACCAATTGCGCGATCAGCGGCTCGAGGCCTTTGAGGTAGTCACCGCCATTCAACCTCGCCGCCATTGTCGGATCCCCCCTGCCGTAAACGATCAGGTCCCCCTTGAGAACGCCTGACGCGTCCGGCCTCGTGGTCGAGTAGAGCGACGTCCGTATTCGGTAGTCTGCCCCAAGGCGTTCGAGCGCGAGCGCCGCAGTGTAGAGTTTTGCGTTAGAAGCCGGATTGAAATACTTCTGAGGGTTGTGTTGGAAGATGACCTTGCCGGTGTCGAGGGAGACAATCTTCACGCCCCAGGCGGAGGCTGCGAACCTCGACTGTGAAATATGAGCGTTGATCCGCGCGGCCAGGGAATCGACGGTCTCCGCCGGTTGTGTGCTCGTCGATTGCTCGCGAACAGAAGCTTGAGATCGGTTCTGCGAACGCGCCGTCTGGGCGGCGGGCGCACAGAGTACGCACGACCAAACCAGCAAGGTTATGGAGACTCTATTGATCGAAGCTCGTTTCATCACACCCACGACTCGCTCTCACAAGGTACAACTCTCCAGGAGCTGACCGCAACTTGTTAAGTGTGGGCGTTAGGGATTTGTTGTCGAGTTGAAGGAATGCGGCTTACGAAGGACAAAACTGCAATCCTCGGGACTGGGGGACGCCTGAGGCAAATGACCCTTAGAGCCCGATAGAGGGCTCATATTCCTAGAATCGCTTTCACCTTGTTATACAGCTTTATGCGCTCGTCGAGTCCGACCGTCCCGCCGTTGATCCTGATCGTGATCGTCTTGAGGTCCGCCTTATCAGCGAGCCCATTGAGCCCGTTAGTTCTCCAGAACCAGGCGGCGGAACGAAATGCGAAGTCCGGTTGCGCAAGCTTGTCAGGGTCCGAAATGAAGTCGGCGCCCAGACCATCACTGCACGCCTGGTAGTTGGACCGGCCGGTAATCTGAATGAACCCGCGACCCCGATACTTCCAACCGTCTCCGCTCGCTTCCGGTCCGTTTCCGTTTCGCCCTCCATACGTGAAGTTGGCCAGCTTTTGGGGGTTATTGGCGTATGGTTGGGCCTTTTGGAGAGTTGGAAAACGTTTCGGCCAAACTTGCGTGAGTCGCTTTGCGGAGTAATTCAGGTTCTCGACCAGGCGCGTGAAATTCTGTGACTCGTGTGCTGTCTGGGCAAGAAAAGCAGCCTGACGAAGCGGAGTATTGATTTCGAATTCACTCAGCGCCGCATTCAAAGGATCCAGGTACGCACTGCGCTGCTCGGGCGTGAGCGCCGTGGCTATTCGTGCCAGCTGGTCATCGGCGATCATGTCTCCGTCTCCTCTCCTGAGTCGTCGGTGTGAGGCAATGTCCGGAAATGCCGACACGGCCTAAGGGTGGCCGCGATCAGGTCCCGACAACCGGGCTTCAAATGATCTCGCTATCGCGCGTTAAGCAAGCTTTTCCGCCAGCTCGCGGGCGAAATAGGTGAGAATGATATCAGAACCGGCGCGCTTGATCGACGTCAATGTCTCCAGGGCCACGCGTTGTTCATCGATCCATCCCAGCCGCGCCGCGGCCTTGATCATCGCGTATTCGCCGGAAACCTGATAAGCGGCAATCGGAAGGTCGAACCGCTCGCGCACTGCGCGAATGATGTCGAGGTAGGGGAGCGCCGGTTTGACCATCAACATGTCGGCGCCTTGTTCGTAGTCAAGCTCGGCCTCGCGCATCGCTTCGCGAGAGTTGGCGGGGTCCATCTGATAGCCTCGCCGATCGCCGAATTGAGGAGCCGATCCGGCGGCTTCGCGAAATGGGCCGTAAAAGCCCGACGCGTACTTAACCGCGTAGGACATGATCGGAGTTTGATCGAAGCCTGCCTCGTCCAGCGATTCGCGAATCGCCGCGACGAAGCCGTCCATCATGTTCGACGGAGCGATTATGTCAGCGCCGGCTTCGGCTTGCGATACCGCGGTGCGCGCCAACAACTCGAGCGTTGGATCGTTCAGCACTTCGCCGTTCTCGATCACCCCGCAGTGACCGTGATCCGTGTATTCGCAGAGACAGTTATCCGCGATCACCAGGACTTCCTTGACTTCTCGCTTGATGGCGCGGATCGCTCGCTGAGTTATTCCGTCTTCTGCATAAGCCTCGCTGCCTGCCGCGTCTTTTTCGTCGGGCACTCCGAACAGAATCACCGATCTCACACCGACGCGCCATGCCGCTTCGACTTCTTTTACCAGTTCATCGATCGAGAGATTGAACGAACCGGGCATCGAGGTTATCTCGCGGCGAACGCCTTCGCCTTCGCACGCGAACAGCGGATAGACGAAATCATCGGGCGACAGCTTTGTTTCGCGCACGAGCGCTCGGATGGATTCGGTGCGGCGAAGCCTTCGGGGGCGTTGGATCAGGTTCATGGTGTCGACTCCTGCTGGAATTGTCCTATGACTCTGTCCCAAATTCTCCGTTCTCGTCAAGAAAGATTGATTTCGCGCAGTTTTGCGAACAGAACTTCTGAGCGTAACGACGGATCGCACACTTCTCGCAGACCGGCCTAAAGCACAACGCGCACTTCTGCATCCTGAGGACCTTCGAGGTTTGTTTGCACTGCGAACAGGCGGTCATTACAGGTCCAAGGTATATCAAACCGCCGACGTCGGATAGAGTAATCTCTACGTGCCTGGAGGGTACCCTGCCTGTGCGGGCCGAAGGGTTGAGGGGCGCGTGGAACCCACGCGCCCGTGGATTGAGGATCTTCCTCAAACGGTCTTACTTGTTCTCCGCTTTGGCCGGCGTCGGGAAACTCAAATCGGGAAGATAGCGACCAACAGTGCGCTCCTGGCTCGCTATGATTCCTGACACCTTTGCAAGCCATCTATTGAATGCCGCTTGTCCTCCCATTCCTCGGACCACCGGCGAACCCTTTCCGATCTCGGCAAAGCTATCCATTGGCGTGACCGTGACGTATTCATTCGGGTCGCCGCCGAAAACTGTCTGGCTCACGAAGTAGTTGGTCGCGCCCGCCTTTTTCACCGCCGGGAGAATGTCAGTCTTGAGGAGACTCTCGAACGCCGGACCTTTTCCCGGGACGACGCGAATCGAATTTATTACCGCCAGTTTCGGCGTGGACATATTGCCCATCAGGCTGAGGTCCGGGCGGGTTTGGACGGCGTACGTGTGCGAGCTGACGATCAAACGCCGGGCCTTGGCGCCATAGGCTCGCGCACCTTCTTCTCCAAGAGCTTTCACAATAGGGCCGGGACTGTCGTATTGAGCAAAGCTATCGATTGGAGTCACATAGACGAACTCGAATGCCTCGCCGAAGACCCCGGTTCCCCAGGCTTCTCGCTGTTTCACCCCGCCCTTTTGCAGGGCGGGAATTGTTTCGTTCTTCGCGAAGTCCTGATACTCCGCAAGCATATCTGCTTTCACGCGAACTATGTTGATCGAAAGCCACCCGGGCGCGGCTGGCGACTCCGCGGGCTTTGCCTTTCTCGTGGGCGCGGCCTTTTTGGGGGTTGTTTCCTTCGCTGGGACTGCCTGCTGACTCAAGCCCGACTGACCAAGCGAAGCGATTATAAGCGAGCACATTGCGATTGAGGAGATTATTTTCGGTATAGGGGTTTTCATGGTGCGATCCTCCTTAGGAATCACGAGCATTGTCTTTATTGAGGTCGAGGCAGAACAACCCCGACCACTGGTTGCCTTCGCGATTTTCCCGTTGTTTCTCAGGCCTCGATTGAGGGTATTCCGTATCCGCCGCTCAGACGTGCGCGTATGTTAAGGCCGAAGTTATGGCAAGTCAAATAGATCTGGGGGGCTCAGTCGCTGCCGGACAGGCCGATCTTCCAACCATCGCCCATGCTTTCCAGAGCGGTCGCGGCGGACTCACCTCGATCTGCCGTCGCTTCGTCCCGAATGCGGTTTCGATAAGCCGCTTGAATGAACGAAACGAACAGCGGATGCGGATCGAGCGGCTTTGACTTGAATTCGGGGTGGAACTGGCAACCGACGAACCACGGGTGGTCCGCGAGTTCTACGATCTCAATGAACTTTCCATCCGGCGATTTGCCTGAGAACACCAGCCCGTGGCCGCCCAGTTCGTCTTCATAGCGCGGATTGAACTCGTAGCGATGACGATGCCGCTCGCTGATCTCTCTTGTGCCATAGACTTTTTCCGCAAGCGAGCCGGGTTGAAGCACACAGGGATACGCTCCCAGTCTCATAGTGCCTCCCATGGCTTCGACGCCGATCAGATCGCGGAGCTTGAAGATGACCGGATGCGGCGCGTCGTCGTTGAACTCGGTCGAATCGGCGCCCTCCAGCCCGCACACATGGCGAGCGAACTCGATGGTCGCGCACTGCATGCCGAGGCAAATACCGAAGTAAGGCTTCAGCTCGCGTCGCGCATAATTAATCGCGCGGAGCATACCCGAGATGCCGCGCTTGCCGAAACCGCCTGGGACCAGGATCCCGTCGTAGTCGCGCAATCGATCCTCCCAATTCGGATCCTCCATCAGGTCTTCGGATTCAACCCATCGAACTTGAACGCCCAGGCGGTTGGCGATGCCACCGTGCACCAGGGCTTCGTGAAGACTCTTGTAGGAGTCTTCAAGCTCTACGTACTTGCCGACGATCCCTATGGTCACGGTTGCATCAGGTTTCTTGATCGTTTCGACGAGCTCGGACCACCGGCGCAGGTCGCGCTCCGCTGCCTGCAGGCCAAGCTTCTTGACTATCATCTCGTCGAGGCCTTGTCCGGCGAACATCAGCGGAACCTGGTAGATTGTCTCTACGTCCTGAGCGGTGATGACCTCTTCCTCGCGCACGTTGCAGAAGAGCGCGATCTTCGCCTTCATGTCCTGGGGCAACGGACGATCGCAACGGCAAAGCAGGATATCGGGTTGAATACCGATCTCTCTAAGCTCCTTCACCGAGTGTTGTGTCGGCTTCGACTTCAGCTCGCCCGAGGCGGCGATGTATGGGACGAGCGTGAGGTGGATGAACAGCGCATTTTCGCGTCCGACTTCGTTGCCGAGTTGTCGGATGCTCTCCAGGAAGGGGAGCGATTCAATGTCGCCCACGGTCCCGCCTACCTCGACAATCGCAACGTCCGTCGAATCGACGATAGACCGAATGGCGTCCTTGATTTCGTTGGTTATGTGCGGGATCACTTGAATCGTCTTGCCAAGATAATCGCCGCGCCGCTCCTTGTTGATGACCGAAAGATAGATCCGACCCGTCGTCCAGTTGTTGGCCTGAGAAAGCTCTGCGTGAGTGAATCTTTCGTAGTGCCCCAGATCCAGATCGGTTTCGGCGCCGTCGTCAGTGACGAATACCTCGCCGTGCTGAAAGGGCGACATCGTCCCCGGATCGACGTTTATGTATGGATCGAGTTTTTGGAGAGTGACTTTTAGCCCGCGCGCTTCGAGCAGGCACCCAATAGAAGCCGCGGCCAGTCCCTTGCCGAGGCTGGAGACCACCCCACCGGTGACGAAAATAAACTTGGTCATACCCTGTTCTCCTCAATCAACCGTTTTACTCGTTCGTAGTCCTGCTCGGTGTCGACGCCAATCGAGCGATGCTCGACCGGTACGATTCGAATATCCCAGCCGTTTTCGAGTGCGCGAAGCTGCTCGAGCTGTTCGAGGCGCTCGAGAGGTGAGGGCTCCATTTGAGCGAATCGCGCCAGGAACTCGCCGCAATAAACGTACAGTCCGGAATGCTTGCGGTATTTCGATAACAGGCTTGGATTGGCGCGCAGTGATTCTTCGAGCGTGAAGCCCTCAGCGGGTCTCACGAAGGGAATCGGTGATCGCGAAAAATACAACGCACACCCGTATGAGTCGCTGACGACTTTGACGACGCTGGTCTTGAACACGTCTTCCACTTCGGTAATGGGTTCGGACGTGCTGCTGACCTGAATGAGTCCGATGTCGTCGACAAGCAGCGGGTCGATGGCGGCATCGATAGTCGAGGGCTCAATCAGAGGCTCGTCTCCCTGAACGTTGACGAAGAAGTCCGCATCTAGAGTCGCCGCGACTTCTGCCACTCGATCCGTTCCCGATGTGAGTGCGGGTGATGTCAATCGCACTTCTCCGCCGTGCTTCCGAACCGAATCAAAGACCCGTTCATCATCGGTTGCGACAATAACCCTGGAAACCAGTCGGGCCAGCGACGCGCGCCGGACGACGTGCATTACCATTGGAATTCCAGCGAGGGGGAGGAGGGGTTTACCCGGCAAACGAGTCGAGTTGTACCGCGCAGGGATGATCGCGACTACTTCTCCCTTCACGGGCCTTCAGCCTATCCGAAACCAAATGAGAAGTCAAATTTGCAATCGAGAAAGTCGTGGTGGAATAGCATGCTGACGACGCGGATGGTCTCTTGCCACCGGGACACCAAAGCTTGCATTAATCGATCTCGCCTCCTATCCTCAACCTTTGTCCAAAAGAACCGAATGTGGAGTCCTACTGAGAGATGAAGAGTGCTGAAGAGATAGTGCGCCTGGTTGACCAGTTGGTCGAGTCGGGCGAGACGCGCGATGAAGTCCTTCGACAGACTGTGCGGATCCTCAAACAGGAGCGGGAACGCTACAATTGGGTGGGCATCTACCTGCTCGAAGGCGACACGCTTGTGCTTCACAATTACATCGGCAAGCCAACCGAACATACGCACATCCCGGTCGGCCAGGGCGTGTGCGGCGTGGCGGTGGCCGAAGGAAAGAACCAGATAATCGGCGATGTTACAAAACTGGATAACTATCTCGCCTGCAGCCTCGAGACTCGCGCGGAGATTGTCGTGTTGATAAGGCGTGGTCCGGACATCTTGGGTCAGATAGACATCGACAGCGATCTCGAAGACGCGTTCGGAAGCGAGGACGAGTCTCTATTGGCGAGAGTCGCTGAGCTGATCGCGCCGAGAATCTAATTGCCGCCCGCCCTGCACTCTGGCGAGCCTCCCCCAAACCTACCCCACACGATTTCGTGTGAGTTCATACGATAAGCAGAACCGCCATGTCCGCCAGCGTGAAAACGCATCACTGGTAAGTCTCTGTAATGGGAGGAGTTACCGTCAAGATGGCGTTACGCTGGCCGGTGGCACGCCAGTCGCCCTTGTCAGAAGCACTCACAATCGAGAAGCACGTGAGCGGACACTCGGAGGAACGACAATGGCAACCAACGCGATTTCGATTCAATCAGACGCAGGGCTGAACTCGGCATTGGCCGGCGACGCGATGAGCGGTTTTGAGGATCTTTACCGCAAACACTATCGCAGAGTGTATTCGATTTGCCTCAGGATGACCGGCAACATAGCCGAAGCTGAAGACCTGACTCAAGAAGTATTTATTCAACTTCATCGCAAGATCGGTTCGTTTCGGGGCGAAGCGGCCTTCACGACCTGGCTTCATCGGCTTACCGTGAACCAGGTGCTTATGCACTTTCGCAAACGGTCGGTCCGCTCTGAATTGACGACGGACGATGGGGAAATGCCCGACTCCATAGACCCTGAGACGATCAACCCCGAATCCATGCCGATCATCGATCGCATCGGACTCGAAAGCGCGATAGGCCAACTTCCTCCCGGCTACCGCACAGTATTTGTATTACACGACGTCGAGGGTTACGAGCACGAGGAGATAGCCAGGCTGCTCGGGTGCAGCGCGGGTACCTCAAAGTCGCAATTGCATAAGGCGAGATTGAAGCTTCGCCGGTTGCTGCTTCAGCGCGCCAAGGCAGCGTAGTGTCAATGGTCGGACAAACTTGTTCGACAAACTTTAGTTTGTCGAATGATCTCAAAGCGCGCGCACTCATTGACAAGCGACAAACGGAAGTTGTCGGACATCTCAAAATCAAAACGAGATTAAGAAATGCCGCCGGACGCGAGGCTCTGGCGGCATTTTACTTTTTTCTCGCATCTTCTTCCTTGACGTCACCCGGTTTGATAAAATCTCAGTGCCCGCTTGTTGGGATGCCACCTCACTCCTGCTGGAAATCAAGTCGGCTGGAAACACGGAATGAAGAGCCAAACTCTAGCTGAAGCGCCGGCTACGACTGCGGTGCGCGATGATCGCGAGTTAGTGGCTGCTTGTCTATCCGGTGACCAATCCGCTTGGGAATCGCTGATCACCCGATATCAACGGTTGATTTACTCGATACCGATGAAGACCGGCCTCTCACAAGACGACGCCTCGGACATCTTTCAATCGGTGTGTCTTAAGCTATACCAAAAGCTCGCAACAATACGCGATACCGAGAGGATAAGCTCGTGGTTGATCACTACGACGTCTCGGGAATGCTGGCGCTTATCAGCGCGGAATCGAAAAGGGGGTGTCCCGGCCGGCTCCACCGACGATGAGAGCGTCGAGTTTGTGAAAGAAATCCCGGCGATCGGACCGCTCGCCGATGAGCAGCGCGAAGCCCTCGAGCAGCAACAATACCTGCGTCAAGGGGTGGATTCGCTACCAGAGCGGTGCCGGCAACTCATAACCCTGCTCTTTTACGAAAAAGACGAGTTAAGCTATGTTGACATCGCGCGCCGAATAAGGATGCCGGTGCCCTCGGTTGGCCCCACACGAGCCCGTTGTCTGGAAAAACTGCGAAAGCTCCTGGAGGGCAAGATTTGACAGGAAAACGAATGTATTTTTAGGGCCGTGCGACCCTCTTCAGGAATGGCGGAGATGAACCAGGAGCAAAAAACGATGAATTGCCCAAGCTTTGAGCGACTGATCGACTTCCTCGATAACCGGCTCCAGGAGTCAGACGGCGCACAAATCGCGAACCATCTAGCCAGGGGATGTGAGGGTTGTGCGGAAAACCGCGATTGGTATCAGAGGGTGCGAGGCGTTGCCGCCAGTGATGACTCCATTGCGCCGCCGGCCTGGGTGCTCAAACGCGCGGTTAGAGTCTTTGACACCGCGCGACAGCGCCCCAGGCTGGGCAAACGCATCGGGCAGGCGATCGCCGCGCTGGTATTCGATAGTTTCGCGCGCCCGGCTCTGGCCGGGGTCCGCTCGACTGAGACGGCCAACCGGCAATTGCTCTACAGTGCGGGCGATTACAGCGTGGACTTACAGATCGCGCAATCCGAGCAGGCGCGCGCCGACTTGATCGGACAAGTGCTCAAGGAAGGCGAAACCACCTTTGAATCAGTCTCCGGCCTGACGCTGAACCTTGCGCGCGAGGGAACGGTTGTTTTCTCGACGGTGACCGATGCGATGGGTGAGTTCAAAATCAGCGGTATGGAGCCCGGCGTCTACGATCTGCGAGTCGAGTTGTCCGAGGGAAGCATCACCGTTCCGGATCTTCCTCTAATCGAATCCTAACCGAAAATAATCCCGCATCGACTGATGCCCACAGCTTGGAAACAAGCACACGCTGGAAAGTGGAGCAGACGGGCGACACCGGCAGATTGATGGATGAGTTGTGAGTAGAGAACTCGGAGAAAAACTGATCAATGCCGAAAGCGCGGATGTTTTTCTGCGCGAGGAAGCGATTTCGTCGAGTTGGGAGACAGTCTCCGCGCTCAAAGCGGAAGTGGATCGTCTGATTGGTTCCGACCTCAACGCTGCGAGGCGCCTGTCCGAGCGCGTTGAGCAGGTGGCCGCGGCGCTCGGCGATGGTCTCTCGAAGGGATTCGCCGAAGCGAGCCGAGCCCGCGTGCTGCATCATATCGGCCGATATGACGAGGCCGACTCGCTCTACCAGAGCGCGATTCGGGCCACGCGCGCAGCCAGGCTCACGACGGACACCGCGGTCATACAGATGCATCGCGTGTTTGCTCTCACGCAAATGGGCCGCTACGACGAAGCGCTCGCAACGGCGCGAGCCTCCCGCCGGGTGCTGTCCGTCCGCTCGCCGGTTTATCTCGCGCAACTGGAAACAAACGTCGGAATCCTCTACTACCGTCTGGATCGGTACCGGAAAGCGATCGAGCATTACGAGCGCGCGCGAAAGATCCTCGAATCCTGCGGGGACGACACGATGCGCGCAGTTGTGGACACCAACCTATCACACGCTTTGATGGAGGTGGACAGGCACAGCGACGCGCTTCGATTGCTGGAAAGCGCGGCGAGAACCATGGAGCGATCGGGACAGAAGCTGTGGGCCGCGCAGACGCGGTTCCACATCGGCTATCTGCAATTCCTCCGCGGCAACTACAACGCCGCTCTTACCACGCACTATCGAGCTCGCGAAGATCTCGAGGGGCTTGGAAGCACTCAGCTTGTGGCCTGGTGCAGACACGAGATCGCCGAGATACTGCTCGCTTTGAATGCGTTTGACGACGCCTCGGAAAACGCCGCGGCAGCGCGCGAAGCATTCGCCGAACTGAACCTGCCTTACGAGTCCGCGCAGGCGGCCGTTGTCCACGCGCTCGCCGCGATGGGTCAGGAGGAACACGAGCGAGCGGAGCGAGACTTCCTTGAAGCCAGACAGATCTTCGCCGAAACCGGCAACACGACACTTGCCGCATTGATCGAGTCCTATCTCGCCGAGCTGGCTCTCCGCCGCAACGACAATACGGGAGCGGCGCGCTATGCAGCCTCATCTCTGCGCGTGTTCGCGCGGCAGAAGCTCTCAACGCGAGCCGCCTACGCACGGTCGCTCGGCTCGCGCGCCGCTTACGGCGCGGGCGATCTGAGACGCGCGTCGCGGATGGCGAAGGCTGCGCTCAAATCGCTAGGAGATCTGTCGGCTCCCTCCGTGGCTTATCAGTGTCACCACCTCATCGGGCGCGTCGCTCGAGAACGCAAAGACAGCCCGCTCGCCCTCGATAGCTTTCGACGGGCCGTCGAGATAATCGAAAAGATGCGAGGAGGGATCGCGGCGGACGAATTCAAAGCGAGTTTTCTCCACGACAAGATTCACGCCTACGAAGACGCAATCGCTGCCTGCCTCGACAGCGGCACCGACGACTCCGTCGAAGAAGCCTTCGGATTGGTCGAATCGTCTAAGTCGCGAGCGCTCGCGGATCTGCTGGCGCGCTACGTCCGGGGCACCTCCGAAACCCGTGCCGAGAGCAGGGTGGCGCCCGGGACGCGCGAACGGATCTCGAAGTTGATCGAGGATTTGAACTGGTACGGGGCGCAAGCCGGGCTAGCCGAAGACAAAGGCGATCAGCGCAGCGCCGATAGGGCCGGCCATTATCGGCACGCAGTCGCGCGATGTGAACGCCAGATCGCTCAACTCTTCAACCGGCTTGAGACCGAAGCGCCGGCATTCGCCGATATACATCGGATGAGAGGCGCCTCTCTCGAAGACCTGCAGGCTGTGCTCGAGCCCGGTGAAACGGTCGTCGAGTATTTTACGACTGCCGGCCACGTCTCGGCTTTCATCGCTTCACGCGATGAAGTCCAGGTCGCGCGACGCATTGCCAGAAAGGATGAGGTTGAGCGGCTGCTGGCGACGCTGAGGTTTCAGATCGAAAAATTCAATTACGGATCTGAATACGTCGAAGCCTATTTCGGCCAGCTGCGCCGGGCGGCCAACGAAATCCTCGGCCAACTCTATCACTTGATCGCCGCGCCCATCGAAGCGGCGCTCACCTGCGATCGCTTGATTGTCATTCCACACGGCGCGTTGCATTACGTGCCCTTTCACGCGCTGCACGACGGCAGCGGGTATCTGATCGACCGTTTCGAAATATCGTACGCGCCCAGCGCGACCGTCCTTAAGCTGTGCCGGACGAGGGCCGGGACGTCCGATGGTTCGCCGAGCGACACCCTCGTGGCTCTCGGTCTGGCGGAGCCGGGCACGCCGAACATCGACGACGAGATTGATGAGCTGGGAGTCTTGTTTCCTGACTCGGTGAGATTGACAAGTGAGGAAGCGACGCTTGAAAACTTGTTTGAAGCTGCGCCGCGCGCGCGATTCCTCCACCTTGCGTCACACGGTTACTTTCGCCGCGACAATCCTATGTTTTCATTCTTGAAGCTGGCAGACGCGAATCTGCATTTTTACAGCTTGCTGGATCTCAAGCTGAACGCGGAGCTCGTGACGCTGTCTGCATGTCACACAGGCGTGAATAAGGTTTTTCCGGGCGACGAGCTGCACGGACTGCTGCGCGGTTTCTTGTTTGCCGGCGCGCCGTCGGTGGTAGCAAGCCTTTGGGCGGTTAGCGATCGGTCGACAGCCGAGTTCATGCGCGAAATGTACTCGCAGATTCGAGCCGGCGCCAGCAAGAGTAGTGCGTTGCGCAGCGCCCAGCTTGTCATCAAGGAGGCCTACGGCCATCCATATTACTGGGCGCCGTTTGTGCTCATGGGGAACCCAGTATGAAGAAGCAACAGACTCATAAGAGGGACGCCATGTTGTTCAGATCGTTCAAAGCCATTTCTTTCGCGTTGATCCTGTTCCTTGCGACCGCGCTGTTTGCTGCGCAGTCCCGGGCGCAAGGCGTGGATGATTTTCGACGCGGCGAGGTGCTGGTTGAAGTCAAACCCGGCGCGTCGATCGACGCAATCAACGAGCGGTTTGGCACCATTACGATCCAGCGCATTTACGGCACGAATGTCTACCGCCTGCAAACCCCGAAGCGAAAGAAAGAGAACAAGTTTCGCAAGAAGCTCAGCAAAGACCAGGATGTCCTGAGCGCGACGCTAAACCCGGTGATCACGACGCCGATCAACGTCTTCGGGCGCGCGGTAATCGGTTTTCCCGGAGATCACCCGACGACCGGTCAGGCCAAAGCGAATTACCTGTCGCAACAACTTGTCGGCGATCTTTCCGCGATTCAACTGAGAGCGCGAGGCGCGGGGGTAATCGTTGCCGTGATCGACACCGGGATCGATCGCAATCACCCGGACATCCGGGATCACGTCTGGACGGATCCCGGCGAGATTCCGGGCGACAACATCGACAACGACAACGACGGCCTGGTTGATGACGTATTCGGATGGAACTTCCTCGACAGCAACCAGGATACGATGGAACAGCGCGGCGACCCTCAAGCAAGCGTCGCCGGGCACGGGACTTTTATAGCCGGATTGATCGCCCTGATTGCTCCGAGCGCAAAGATCATGCCGATTCGCGCGTTCTCGCCCGAGGGCGTCAGCGATGCATTCTCCGTCGCACAGGGAATCAAGTACGCGGTGGATCACGGAGCGAGCGTGATCAATCTTAGCTTTGGCACAACGGAAGATTCGCTTGTTCTGCACGACGCCGTTGCCTACGCGCGTCAGCGCGGCGTGTCCCTGGTCGCGGCCGTTGGTAACGAGGACAAAGGCAACGACCTCGCGCCGCAGTTCCCCGCAAACTGGATTACCGAAGTAATCGGCGTAGCCGCCATTGATTCCAGCAACCGCAAGGCGAGTTTCTCCAACTTCGGGAGCAACGTCTCGGTCAGCGCGCTGGGCGTGAATCTGTTCAGCCTCTACCCCGAGCTTAATAACACTCCGGATTATGCGAGCTGGAGCGGAACCTCGTTTGCCGCCCCGCTCGCCACCGCAGAGGCGGCGCTCATTCTCGAAAACAATCCGCGCAGCGACGTGAGAGACGTGATTGAGAGAACCGCGACCGGCATTGACGACAAAAACCTTGGATTTGCGGGAAGGCTCGGCAAGGGCCGTATCGATCCACTTCGCGCGCTTCAGAGTCTCGACTCGGGCACGAGCAATCGCAGTGAGATCGCCTTGCTCCCGACCGGCGTCGAGCCGACGGCGCACGGCAAGGCTGAGGTCTCGGTCACTGGCACCGAGCAGAAGTTCGAAGTCGAAGCCGAACAGCTTCAGCCCCGTGCTGCTTACAAGTTAGTCGTTGACGGAAACGTGATCGTCGACGGCACGAGTTCGACCGACCCCAATCGCGATCGCGCAAGGTCGAGTAACTACGGAGCATTCGAGATCGAATTCTCGAACGTGGCGTCGAGTGAGCACCCGGCATTGCCTGCCGCTCTCAATCCTGTAACCAACATAAAGAGAGTCGAGGTGCGCGATGCACAAGATCGAGTCGTACTCTCGAATACGTTTTTGCCCACACCCGCCCCGGGACAGGGAGGAGGGCAGTCGGTCGAAAAAGAGGCAACGCTCAACCCGACCGGTGTGATTGGGCAGGCAAGCGGAAGGGCGCGAGCCGAGATAGAGTCCGAGCGAGACAAGCTGCGAGTGGAAGCAGATGGACTCGCATCTGGATCCGCTTATGAAATTTTTGCCGACACGGTGAGCCTTGGTTCGTTCCTCGCTCAGGGAGGCTATCTGAGAGTCGAGTTCACCAGCGACGGGTCGAGTGGCAGCGTGCTGCCACCGGCGCTCAGGCCGGTAACCGCGATTCAAGTAATAGAAATTCGCACTCCCGCCGGTCAGGTGGTCCTTCGCGGCACGTTCCAGGCTGGAGGCGATGATTTCGGCGGCGGCGGGTCTGGCGACGGCGGCAGCGAAACCACTTTTGAAGGTTTGATCGAGAGCCTGCCCGCCAGCGGACTCATCGGTGATTGGCGAGTTGCGGGCCATACGGTTCACGTGTTGGCTTCTACTGAGCTTCGACAGGATAAGGGGCAGGCAGTCGTCGGCGCGCTGGTCGAGGTCCGGGGCACAACCCAGCCGGACGGGTCCACGATTGCCACTCGCGTTGAGGTCAAGTCGAGTGGTAGTGGCGGAGGAGGAGGAAGCGAAACAAGTTTTAAGGGCACAGTCCAGGCCATGCCTCCCAGCGGTTTTGTCGGCAACTGGCAAGTGGCCGGGGTGACTGTTCACGTTTTCTCTTCTACCGAGATCCGCCAGGACAAAGGAGCAGCAGCAGTCGGCGCGCAGGTCGAGGTCAAAGGCACGGCGCAACCGGATGGCTCGTACAATGCGAGCCGCATTGAAGTGCTTTAGCGGCGGCCCGTGGTTAGCAGGTTGCGACACCCGCCAACGACTCTTTCAGCGACGCGGTAGGCCCAGTACGTCTGCCGGAGATCTCTCGGCAAAGCCTCGGTCTTCACACACGCGCAGTCGACACGGATGTATCATGACTCCGACTCGCGCGCTGTGATAAACCTTTGGTGGAGATGCCGCTCGCAAGATCCACTGCGTTTTCACTCTTACTCCTGTCGACAGCGCTGGCACACGGGCCAGGAGCCCTAACGTCAGCTTCACTCAAGCAAAGGCAACCCGCGCGCGCCGCCGAGCTGAATCGCGATCGACTTATTGCCGCGTCGCGAGCGGGCGGCGACTACCTGCTGCGAGTACAGCGCGGCGACGGCAGTTTCCACTACTACTACAATGCGGCCGACGACCGCTTCGAATCTCAAACCTACAACATCGTCAGGCACGCCGGGACTGCGTTGTCTCTCCTCGACCTCTACTCGGCAACGCGAGAGAATCGGTATCTGGAATCGGCGCGTCGCGCGGTGAAGTTGCTCGAGACTCGCTTCAGACGCGTCCCGGGGAGACGCGCTCTCTACGTGCTGGATTATGACGGTAAGGCGAAACTCGGAGCGAACGGGTTGGCGCTCACGGCTCTGGCGAAGCTCATCGAGCTCGATCCGAAGTCATCAAGCCGGACGAACGCGCGGCGACTGGCGGATCTCATCGTGATGCTGCAACGAAGGGATGGGTCATTCCATACGCGATATCGACTTCGAGCTAAGGACCCGCCCGGTCCCGCTTCACTTTACTACCCGGGTGAGGCGATCCTCGGTCTTGTTCGTCTGTTCAGGTTGAACGGCGATCAGCGACTGCTCAGGACTGCGCGGCGAGGCGCCGATTATCTGATCGCGTCTCAGCGCCAAATTCAGACCCTTCCCCCAGACGCGTGGCTGATGCAGGCTCTCGAAGCGCTGTACAACGTTGGCAAGGAGAAAAGGTACGCGGACCACGTCATCGCTCTCGCCGATGCGATGATCGCCGATCAATATTCCGACGACGACCCCGAAGGCAATGCGGGGGGATTCGGACCCGGTCCTCCAAGAGTGACGCCTGCCGCATCGAGAGCGGAAGGAATGGTGGCGGCATATAGAATCGCCCGTGCAACAGGAGACGCGCGAGCGTCGAAGATTGCAACGGCTTTGAAAGCCTCGGCGAAGTTTCAGCTCACAAGACAGCTCTCACAGGAAAACAGGCCGGCGGTTCCGAATCCGGCTCGAGCGGCGGGCGGGTTCTATGAACAGCCATACGCGCCAAAGATTCGCATCGACTTCGTGCAACACAACATCTCGTCGTTATTAGGGGTCGCCGAGACGCTCTACTGATTGAGGATTGCGGATTGCGGAGTCCTGAAACTATGATTCGCGCGATGGTTGATGGGGAGACACCTTCGAATCCGCAATCCGCAATCCGCAATCCGCATTCGGCAGTCTTCATCGACCGCGACGGAACGCTCAACGAGGATATCGGTTACGTGTCGACCCCCGAGGGATTGATCCTCTTTCCGTTTGCGGCGGAAGCCGTGCGATTGGTCAATAGGGCGGGACTCAAGACGATAGTAATAACCAATCAATCCGGAATCGCTCGGGGCATGTACTCGGAACAGACTCTTAACGCGATTCACTCGACGATGCTCGAAAAGCTCGCGAGCGAGGGCGCTATCGTAGACGCGATTTATTACTGCCCGCATCATCCAGAGATCGGGGGCCCCCTCTACAGGATCGATTGCAATTGCCGAAAGCCTCAAACTGGAATGCTGGAGGCTGCCCGGCGCGAGCACAACATCGACCTTGCGAGATCGTTTGTGATCGGAGACAAAGCCAGCGACATAGATCTCGCGCGCAACGCCGGAGCTCGCTCTGCACTGGTGCTCACCGGGTACGGACGCGAGACTTTTGAGCATCCCGACCGCTGGCCTTGCGAGCCGGATATCGTCGCCGAGAACCTGCTGGAGGCGCTGGAACGAATACTTGACACTGTGTGGCCCGAAAGTTAGGTTTGCGGCCGCGCGTTGTCAATCACATGAGTTGTTGATGCTCACGCTCCTCAATATTTCGAACATCGCGCTGATCGACGATCTCACGGTCGAATTCGATCGAGGGCTCAACCTCCTCACCGGTGAAACCGGGTCTGGCAAATCGATCATCGTGGACGCGCTCGGCGTGCTGATCGGCGGTCGATTCGCCTCCGATCTCCTGAAGACCGGCCGCGATCGAGGATCAATCGAAGGATCATTCACGCTTGAGGGCAACAACGCGCTCGCGCAGCTCCTGCGCGACTCGGGGATAGAAGCCGACGGCCCTGAGATCATCATCAGGCGCGAGCTTGCCGCGAGCGGCAGAAACAAAATATTCGTCAATCACCAGCTCGCCACGCAGTCATTGCTGCGCGAGCTCCAGCCGTACATTGCGGACATTCACGGGCAAGGTGATCAACAGACGTTGTTCGAGCCTCGCACGCACATCGAATTGCTCGACTCCTTTGCAGGCATTGCCTCGTTGAGAAAACAAGTGGCCGCCGCTCACCTTCAGTGGTCGTCGGTCAGGAACCAACTCGAAGAACAAAGCAAGGAAGAAGCCGAGAAGTTCCAACTCATCGACATCCTTCGTTTTCAGATTGATGAGTTGGAGCGCGCCCTGCTGGTCGTCGGCGAGGACGAACGCCTGGAAGAGGAACGGAGGCGGCTGAACAACGTCGAGAAGCTCACGACTGTCTGCGCCGAAGGTTTTAGCCTCACGTATGAAGACGACGATTCGGCGATAACGCGCATCAGGCAAACGTCGCGTCGGGTCGACGAGCTAGCCGAGTACGAGTCGCGCTTCAGCGAGTATCGCGAGGGGCTCGAGACGGCGCGGGCGTTGCTGGAGGACCTCGCGTTCGCGCTGCGAGACTTCGCCGACGGGCTGGAGTTTTCGCCCGCGCGGCTGGAGGAGATTGAGAACCGGCTTGCCGAGCTATCGCGTTTGAAACGCAAGTACGGCGGCTCGATCGAATCTGCGCTCGAGCACCTCGCTCGCTCAGAGGACCGGCTGCGACAGATCGAGCGATCCGACGAAATACTGGACGAGCTCAGAGCCGAACTCGTCTCTGCCCGGAATACGTATCTCGACCGCGCGCGAAAGCTTCATCGCGAACGTGTGCGCGCGGCAAAGCGATTCGAGCGCGCGGTAGAAGAAGGACTCGCGGAAGTGGCGATGGAAGACGGCCGGTTTCAAGTACAGATCACGACTCCGCCGGATTCGGAGCTGGAGGGCGATGAGGCTCGAGCTTCGTTTACGGCGAACGGGATCGATCGTGTCGAGTTCTATTTTTCGGCGAACATCGGCGAAGCGGTGCGGCCGCTGGCCAAGGTAGCATCGGGCGGCGAAGCGTCGCGGCTAATGCTTGTGTTGAAGACGGTGGCGGGCGCCTCCGAGTTTCCTCGCACGATCGTATTCGACGAAATCGACAGCGGCATTGGCGGCCGCGTAAGTGAAGCGGTGGGTATCAAGCTGAAGAAGCTCTCGGAGAGCAATCAGGTTCTTTGCGTGACTCACCAACCGCAGATCGCGCGCTTCGCCGACACGCATCTGCTCGTGCGCAAGGATGCCGCCGGCGGGCGAACCGAGATCGGCGTTGAATCTCTCGATCGCCGCGGGAGGATCGAAGAGATTGCCCGAATGCTCACCGGCGCCGAGATCACCGAAAGCGCCCGCCGCCATGCTCGAGAGATGCTGAGGTAGACTTAGGCCTACGGGCGACCCAAAGCTCGGCTCGTCAAACGGGGATTGCGACGGTTGCGGACAGCTCAATTCTGATTCCGCCAAAAATAGCTTAAAGCGCGGTTGACGGAGTATAATGTTTTTTGTAGAGTCGCAGCCGGTCGCCTGAACTCTCTGGCTAGTCTTGAGGAGGTTATTGCTAAGGAGATGGCATTCCCCGAATCGTCCCGAGTAATATACAGAAAGAATCCTTTGGTTGAGGTTATCTGCCAGTTAAGATTCCCCGCAATCCTGCGCATTGATACAGAGGTTCCAGCGCAGTACCAGGAGAAGCTTAGAGAAACCTATCCAATTTTTGGTGATTCTCAGACCTCCGAGGTTAAGCTCAACTTGGCACCTGATCTCGCAAACCTAGTTGGTTCGAGCGGTCCAATTTCACTCCGTGGCGGGAAGGCATCTTACGAGTTTATCTCGGGCGACCAGTCATGGAAGGTCAGCATGGACAGAGAATCTCTAGCGTTATCGACGGTGAAATACGAGCGATGGGAGGTATTTAAGGAGAAACTAATTCACGCCCTCGAATCTTTTGTACAGTTATATTCACCACTCTTTTATAGTAGAATAGGGTTGCGATATCGAGATGTTATTCAGCGATCGAACTTGGGGCTATCCGAAGCGCCTTGGTCTGCTTTGCTGAA
The DNA here is from genome assembly GCA_035455165.1 of Blastocatellia bacterium. GTDB lineage: Bacteria > Acidobacteriota > Blastocatellia > UBA7656 > UBA7656 > Onstottus_A. The sequence goes on along the minus strand of DATIFP010000214.1, from coordinate 28,649 downwards.
GCCTCATATTGCCGGGGAACTATCATCTGAGATAGCACATGACATTGTTCATAGTGCCAATCAGGTAACGATTCGGTTGGACGGTCGCGGCCAGGTTCTTATCAACCATGGGCTAGCCTTCAACCAAGAAAAAGAGGTGTGCTACCTCATCGATAGCGATTTTTCCACTGATCAACGAACGGAGCTAAACGATGCCATCAAGATACTCGACTTCTTCAACGAGCAATCTGCTCGCCTTTTCCGTTGGTGCATTACGGAGCGACTTAATGAGGCAATGGAACCCTTGCCAATTTGAAACGAGCTTCCAATACGAAGCAAGCTCTCAGACAGGAGGTGCGAAGCCTACATTTGTCTTGGGATGGCAGCAGGAAGTGTCGGGCGGAAATATTAGGCATACCATTTCTGTAAGTGCTCCCGCGACCTCAATCGAAGCAGAATCGCGCGAGAGTCTGAGATATCGCATAATTTGTCATTACTTAGTCAATTTAGTCTCTGATAAGGGCCTGCCTGAAGCTTGCGAATCCATCGCGGAAATCTGTAGGTTTTATAGCAGCCGAAACAGTACTAGTCCCGCTCAGTTCTTACACTCCGCAGGCACGAGAGTAAGGCTGGGAGATAAGTACGATAGGCCTGCCTTCCAGGCAACTGAGGAGTAAGAGTGTCTTGGCGTCTGAAGAACAATCGACTGAACTACGACTATCGGTATCGCAAGCTCTACACACAAGAATTTACGAGCGATCTGATCGGGCGAAATCTCTCCGGCAAGGTGAGATCCTGACGGATATTGTTCAGGTCAAACTGCAGCTGGATAGTCTCACTGAGGAAACTGCATTCATCGATTCCGTAAATCATCCCTATGCCATTATCGTTAGTCAGGACTGCGACCTGATTCAGGATTTTGGAGCCAGGAACAACGCTGGTGTTTCCTCTGACAAGCTGCTCCCTTCAGTTCTTTTTTGTGAGGTAGTGACGGCAGAAGAACTTCGAGGAAGGGAGGGCATCAAATCGGACATTTGGAAGCGCATCAGGGCTAACAAGGATGAGCGGTATCAGTTCCTCGAAAAGGTTCAACCGCAAGACGATGCGTGCGATGTGGGCCTCCCGGAGCTTGGTATTGATTTCAAACGCTATTTTAGTCTTCCAACTGAGGAGGTCTATTACCGACTAGACCTCGATACAAAGCGCCGGTGCAGATTGGTGACTCCTTACGCGGAACACGTGAGTTCTCGGTTCTGCTATTATCTTGTCCGCATAGCACTGCCGAGAGACCACTATAGCGAGGCGTAAGTTGGCGTCGTCTTAGCGCACCGATATGGAGCTAACGACACGATACGCTCCTCAACCGATACGCTCGTCTATTCTCTTGCAACCTGAGCCCTCTGTGATAGACTACCGCGTGCTGGGACGCCCCTGGTTCCCAAGTCACACAGTTATCGGATGGCTCACCCAGTCGGCCGCTAAAAAGAAACTACAAGCTGGAGACTAAGATGGAAGAAAACGATTTCAACCTGACCGTCGACGAGCGCCGGCAGGGAGAGGACCGCCGCAGGGGAGAACGCCGCGAGCAGGACCAAGGTCCCCCGCCGGGCGTGCCCGAGCGCCGCACGGGGCGTGAGCGCCGCCTGTTTGACCGTCGCGTGCAGGGCTCGACTACCGGGCAGCTTCTCGTAGAAGTCGGAAGGTTCGCCGCCGAAAACATGGTCTTTCGCCAGAAGGGTAACAAGGCGGCCGCGCGCCGAGCCAGAAAACATCTGTCGGCCATAATGAAGCTCGCGAAGGGCCGACGCGCGGAGATCTCGGCGGAGATAAAAGGGCTCACAGGGGCGGATGCGGAGCCTGACGAAGGCAATGACGGCGACGAATAACCGGGCTAATGTCTGATTGCCGAACTTCGCGCAGGTTCCAGGAGTTCTAATCAGGCCGGAGTAAAGTTCGGGTGATCTCGCGCTCACTCTTCGGCCCGCAGCCTTGCTTCGAGGCGCCGCCTCAGGTGGTAATAATCCTCGACAAGCTTGTTGAGGTTTACGATAAAAGGTATCTGGAGCGCGGCCGCGTCGTCGGCGCGCTCTTCCAGCCGCGTGGCTTCCGGTGAACCGGACCGGGCTCGGTCAAGTTCTTCCATCACCTCGTGAACATTTTCGCCGCGCGGATGGCGGTGATAGCAGAAGCTGATAAGAGACAGAGTTAAGCCGTCGATGACTTCTTGAACCTCATCTGCGTCGTGCAGGTTAAGGCGCTTCATCAAGAATGAATCTTCGGGCGCTTCAGTAGCTTTGGCGAATTCAAACACCCTTCCTGGAAGGTCGTCTGGCGGTCCGGCGCTCATAGCCGAATGATCGAGCTTGGCGGCTGCCATTGTCAAACGAAGAGAGATGAGTGATGCGTGATCCGTGATGGGATGATTCACGTTTCACGCATCACGAATCACTCTTCACGAATCACTCTTCACGCATCACGGTTCTCATGTCCCGGTCTCTCTCTCAGTCATCATTCATTCCCGCGCGCCAGCCGTTTCTTTATCTGATGATCGCGCTCGTTTCCGGAATTCTCGCTGACCGATGGCTCCAGTTCGGGCGGCCAGGTATCGTCGCGGCTGGGCTACTGGCGGTCGTCGGGGTAATAAGGCTGATCCACGGAAGGAGAGAGCTCTGGGCTTCTGCGGCATTGATGCTTAGCTTTTGCGTCGCCGGAGCGCTTCTCGCGACGGTTGATCGGACCCGCGTAGGCGCGTCGAGACTTGTAAGCCTCTACGAGTCGAGAGTCATCACTCCCGATGATCCGGTTGAGCTGACCGGTAGGCTTGGCGCGCCACCCGAACCTGCGCCGGGAGCCTATTACCTCGACGTTGACGCCGAGACGATACGGGTGCTCGATGAAACCATAGTCGCTTCGGGTCGCGCGCGGCTGGTCATTTCATTAAGCGATGAACAGTCGCAACGCGAGTTCGCGAATCTCACCCTGGACTATGGGTCTCGCATTCGAGTCCTGGTGAGACTCGAACGAGCGAGACAATTCTCCAATCCGGGCTCGCCGGACTTCAATGAGTTTCTGGAACGTCGAGGCTACGACCTCAAAGGCGCCATCAAGAGTCCGCTGCTAATCGAACACCTGGATGAAGGGTCGAGGAATGTCGTGCTGGCATTTCTTTACCATATACGATTGAGCCTGATGAGCGCGATCGACGCGCGCTTCAAGCCTCAGGTAGCCGGCATGTTGAAGGCGATGCTCGCCGGCAACCGATATTTCTTGGACGCCGATACGGAGGAAAAGCTGCGTGAGGGTTCGACGTTTCACACGCTGGTGATCGCGGGCCTGCACATAGGCATCATCGCGTGGGCGCTTTTGGGCGGGCGCTCGGCGCTAAGGCGGCGCGCGCTTCCACGCGTGTTCGTGTGCATTGTCGTCCTTTGGGCATACGCCATCATGGTCGGTCTGGCTCCGCCGGTTACTCGCGCGACGACTATGATAACCGTCGGACTGATCGGGCCGATGCTGTTCAGGCGAGCCGCGTCGGTCAATACGGTGGCGCTCGCAGCGTTCGTGATGCTCACCTTGAAACCGGCTCTGGTGGCCGATCCCGGGTTTCAGTTGAGCTTCGTCGCGGTTGCGGGGATCGTGGGTCTTGCGGTGCCTTTGGCGGACAAGCTTCGTCGCGTGGGCGAGTGGCGCCCGACCTCACGTACGCCACACCCGCCTGCTTGTTCAGGGCCCGTTCGATACTTTGCCGAAGCTCTTTTCTGGGATGCCCGCGCATTCGAGGCCGAGATGAAGCACGCGCCGATACGCTACAGACTTCCTAAGGCAGAAGCGGCGCGTGTGCTGGGGCGAGTGCGGATTCAATCGACGCTCCGAGGCATCGTTCTGTTGGTGGTCACCTCAGGGTCGATTCAACTTTCGACGCTGCCGCTGATGGCGTTGTACTTCAATCGAGTGGCGCCGATCGGAGTTCTGCTCAACGTCGCAGCCGGCTTGCTGACCGGAGTGTTGATGCTCGCGGCGCTCGGCGCGATTGCGTTTGGTGCTCTCAGCGAGTGGACTGCAGCGTTGCTCGAGCACGTGGTGAATTTCGCCCGTGACATACTCGTTAATGCGATCGTGCCGTTTTCCCACTTGCCGCTGGCGACGTTTCGCGTAGCTCACTATGAAAGCTGGCATTCTGTTGTATACGCGATGTACTTCGCCCCGCTAGCGATGGTGGCGGTGTTGATAGATCGTTGGGAGCCGATTGATCGAGTGTTCCCGATCGATCAAATCGAAGCGGTCCTTAGACCTCGAGCGCGCCTCGCCGCCCCGTCGACCCGACGCCGGTTCGTCCTCTCTCTGATCTGCGCACTTGCCTTGACCGTCGCGCTCGTCGCGGTCGTCAGACCTCCAGTCAAGCAGTCCGCCGGCAGGCTCGCGATTCACTTTCTCGATGTCGGACAGGGGGACTCGGCCCTCGTCGTGTTTCCTCACGGCAAGACGTTGCTCGTTGACGGAGGCGGCGAGCTTCAATTCGGTGCGCGGCGAACGAACAGCGCAATGACTCAAGCGGAGGACAGCGAAGGATATCCTGGCGACAGCTCGTTCTCGATCGGCGAGGCGGTCGTCTCGAGGTTCATCTGGTCGCTGGGCCGGACCCGAGTCGACTACGTGCTTGCGACCCACGCGCACGCCGATCACATCGGCGGTCTTGCCGACGTTGTCCGGAACCTTGACGTTCGTCAAGCCATCGTCGGTTACGCGGTGCCGGATGATCCTGAGTATGAGCGATTCGCTCGCGCAGCTCACGAGCAGAGCACGCCGATATATTCAGTCTCAGCAGGAGAGAAGTTCGAGATCGATGGCGTACTGATTGAAGTGTTCTGGCCGCCGCCCGCGGATGGCCGCCGGGTAACATCAGGTAACGATGATTCAGTTGTGTTGCGGCTTGTGTACGGTTCGGTTTCTATTCTGCTGGCTGGTGACATCGAAGAAAGCGCGGAAGATCGGCTTGTTCGGTCACGGATCAACTTACACGCGGACCTATTGAAAGTCCCGCATCACGGCTCGCGCACGTCTTCGACCGAAGCGTTCATTAACGCAGTGAATCCTCGATACGCAGTAATCTCCGTCGGCGAGCGCAGCCGGTTTGGTCATCCTCATCCATCGGTCGTGAACAGCTATCTTGCCCACGGAGTGAAGCTGTTACAGACCGGCCGTGATGGGATGGTGACGTTTGAAACGGATGGGGTGACCGTTGATGTTATCAACTGCAAGAAGTGAGCCGAGTGTTCAGGGTACACAAACGCGCAGTGCGAACTAATCATCCGCGACGCTTTCCGCAAACGTGCGCTTGTAGTCCTGATAAAACTGCAATTGATAAAGCCGCCAGTAGAGGCCTCGCTGAGCGAGCAAGTCCTGGTGAGTTCCCGTCTCTCGGATCTCGCCTTTGTGCATCACGATGATCTTGTCTACGGATTGAATCGTCGACAACCGGTGCGCGATCACCAGCGAGGTCCGGCCTTCCATCAAGCGCTCGACCGCGTCGCGAATCAAGATCTCGGTCTCGGTGTCGATCGAGCTTGTGGCTTCGTCCAAAATTAGAATGCGAGGATCAAACGCCAGCGCTCGCGCGAAACTGATAAGTTGCTTTTGGCCTACGGAGAGACCCGCGCCTCGCTCGCGAAGCTCCGCAGCGTAGCCTTCCGGTAACCGCTTAACAAACTGATCCGCGTGAACCTGGCGAGCCGCTTCCTGCAACTGGGTGTCGCTGATTGCCTTATTGCCCAGGCGTATGTTGGCCGCGATATCGCCCGAAAACAGAAACACATCCTGAAGGACTATGCTGAAGTTGGCGCGCAGCTCTTCAAGATCCAGCTCGCGGATGTCTACGCCGTCGATCAGGATCTGCCCGCGTTGAATGTCGTAAAACCTCAGCAGCAAATTCGTGATGGTGGTCTTGCCCGCTCCGGTGTGGCCGACGAACGCGACCCGCTCGCCCGGCGCCACGGTGAACGAGACGTCTTTCAAAATCCAGTCTTCATCTTTGTAGGCGAACCAGACATCCCGGAATTCGATGCGGCCTTTTGCCCGTCCGATTGGAACCGGTTTCTCGGGCGAAGCGATGGTGACCGGCTCATCCAGTAGCTTGAAGATTCGCTCGGATGAGGCCATCGCCGATTGAAGGATGTTGTACTTCTCGCTGATGTCCGAGATCGGCTCGTAGAACGAGCGCGCGAGTTGAATAAAGGCCACAAGCGTGCCGATCGTAGCGACGCCGCGGACAACCTGGCCGCCGCCGTACCAGATGATCAGACCTATGCCGATCGATCCGATGATCTCGACCGCCGGATAGAAGACCGCGTAGTAAAAGATGGTGTCGATGTTGGCCTTGCGATGCGCTTCGTTGATCTCATCGAACTTGCGCATCTCTTTTTCTTCGCGATTGAACAATTGGACGACCGGCATTCCCGTTATGTGTTCCTGCAGGAACGCGTTGATTCGCGCGATGCGGACCCGCACGGCTCGAAACGACGAACGCGCGCCGAGACGGAACCACGTCGTGAGCGCGACAAGCAGCGGCAGAATCGCAAACGAGACGAGGGCCAATTGCCAGTTGACCTGAAACATCCAGATCACTATGTAGAAGATCATCGCGACGTCGCCGAAGATCGCGATCACGCCGGCGGTGAACATCTCGTTGAGGGCGTCCACGTCAGTCGTCAGCCGCGTCATCAAGCGCCCAACGGGATTGCGGTCGTAGAACTGAACGGAAAGCTTTTGTAGGTGCGCGAAGATCTGTTTGCGCAGGTCGTACATTATGTACTGACCCATCGCCTGCATCACGATGGCTTGCGTGTACTGGACGGCGAATGCGGCGAGATTTGCGATAAGAAAGACGATTGCGATGAAGACGATCCCTTGATATGGGCTCGCGCCGAAACCGAATCTTTCCGCGAGATGTTTAAGAAACAGCGCAAAGCCGGACGGCGGCTTTGACGGATCGGGGGCCAGGAACAGATCGATCGCCGCTTTGGTGAGCGGCGCGCCGGCGAGCACCAGCGGCGCGCTCCCCATTGTGAGCACGAGCGCGGTGAGCGCGTGCCACTTGTACGGCCACAGGTACTTGAGGAGCCGCTTCATCAGCCGCGCGTCGTAGGCTTTGCCTAGGATTTCTTCTTCGTGATGATCTGCCATGAAATCAAAAGCTAATCAGCGGTCACAGCCGCAAGATGCGGACCAGCGGCGACAAGCCGCTTGCGTTTCGAGTCCACCGCGAGGTTAAGGCCTTCGAGCGTTCGAGCGCCGAGAATCGCCAGATCGCCCTTTTCGGCGAATACAACTTCATCAACCGTGAAGTACTTGTCGAAGCGGATAATCGCGAAGCCGACGCTGCGAGTTATTTGTTGACCGTTTGCCATAACAAAAGGCAAGTCCTTCTTCTCCGTAGCAACACCTAACCTTTCAAGAGTGGCTGCAGGGATCCACGTATAGTCGCTCCCGGTATCAACCAGCAGCTTTGGAACGACTGCGGCGCGCGCTCTATCAGTGATGTTCTCAACTTTGCACCGAATGTAAAACGTCCCCATAAGTCTGAACTCCTCCGGACGCTAGCTCGCGGCCAGCTCTTCTTCCAACAATTGCTTCTCATATAACTCTGCATAAAGCCCGCCACGATCGATCAACGAATCATGTGTGCCGCGCTCGGCAATGCGGCCGTCTTCAAGAACGACGATCAAATCGGCGTCCTTCACCGTCGAAACCCGATGAGAGACGATCAAACTCGTCCGGCCGATCATTATTCGCCGGAGGTGGCCGAGGATTCTCTCTTCGGTGTAGGTATCGACCGAGGACAACGCGTCGTCCAGGATTAGAATTCGAGGCCGGCGTATCAACGCCCGAGCGATTGCCGTTCGCTGCTTCTGTCCGCCTGAAAGCGTGATTCCGCGTTCCCCAACCAATGTCTCGAACCCCCGCGGGAACTCGAGGATATCTTCCGCGATTCCGGCTTCGGTAGCCGCGCGCTCGATTTCTTCGCCGGTCGCTCTCTCCACCCCGAATGCGATGTTCTCGGCGACGGTTTCGCTGAACAAAAACGTCTCCTGCGGGACGTAGCCGATCGAGCTGCGCAACACGCCGAGCGGGATCTCGCGAATCGGACGGCCGTCGATCAAGACTTGTCCTGGTGGGGCGTCCAGCAACCGAGCGATCAGATTCATCAGTGTCGATTTTCCGGACCCGACTGCTCCGACAAACGCGACCGTCTGGCCGGGCTCGATGTGCAGGTTGATGTCTCTCAAGGCTGGCTCGCTTGCTCCGCCATACGTGAAAGTCAGGTCGCGAAACTCGATCTCGCCGTCGATTCCAGCGATGGCCAAAGCTTGATCGGTATCACGAATCGCGGGTTCGATTGACATTATCTTGTGCATGCGGCCCATCGAAGCCATCCCGCGTTGGAAGATATTGATCACCCAGCCGAGCGCGATCATCGGCCAGACCAGGTAGCCAAGATACAGCGTGAACTGAACGAACTGCCCGATGCTGATTGCGCCGCCGATGACCAGGCTCCCGCCGTACCACAACACGGCGATGAACCCGAGCCCGATGAAGAACTGCAATATCGGATGGAAGACTCCTGACAAACGGATGAGCTTCAGGTTGCGGTCGACGAACTCGCGGTTGACGTGTTTAAAGCTCTCGATCTCCGCTCGCTCCTGTGTGTAGGCTCGGATCACGCGAACGCCGGCCAGTGATTCCTGTGCCCGGTTCGAAACGGTGCCGAAATACTCCTGCACTTTTTCGAACCGATCGTGTATGCGCTTTGAAAAGTAGTTCGTCGCGGTAGCAACCAGCGGCATTGAGAGAAACGCGAGCAATGTCAGCCGCCAGCTGATAGCCGCCATCAGCGGCACGATCAACGCCATCGCGAACACCGTGTTCATTGAGTACATCAGCGCGGGTCCGACGATCATTCTCACCGCCGAAAGATCGTTGGTCGCGCGCGCCATCAAATCTCCCGTACGATGCGTCTGATAGAACTCGAACGGAAGCTTTTGCAAGTGCTCGTAGAAATCGTTGCGCAAGTCGTATTCGATGTCGCGCGACATGTTGATCAGCAGGCGACGCTGTGTAAAAAGAAAGACGCCTTGCCCGAGCGCTATCAGAATCAGCAGTCCGGCGTATTCGAGCAGCCGCGCGTGCGTAACCCCCGCGGCGAGTTCGTCGACGGCATTGCGCAGGACCAGCGGAGCCGTGAGCCGCACAAGATTCGTCATGAAGACACACACGACGCCGAAGATCAGTATGCGTCTGTATGGTGCGAAGTAGCTTATGAGCTTACCGAGCGGTGTCATAACGGTCCTGCAAGGTTCGAAGTTGGCGTTGCCGGGTCATAAGAGATTGGCGGGCCGCAACGCACCCGCCACGAGTTATTGTACCGACGCTTGTCGTCGGGTGAAAGGAAGGGGCACATACCTCGTACCTGGGACCGCACGCGGCCCGCGTGCTGGAATGGCATGCGATTTATGACAGGCGCGCGAGCCGCGTGCGCTCCCAGGTTTCAAGTCCATGCTACATCGCCTCGTCGAGGCGCATGTAGGTCAACAGCCCTTTCGCCGTGAGCCGGCCCCGCGAATCGAGGACGTCACACTCCGCAACTACGATTCGCCTTCCGTCACGAATCAACTTGGCCTCCGCGACTATTCGACCCTCGCGGATGGGGCTGAGATAATTCACTTTCATTTCGATCGTGGTGAACCGCGCTCCGAGATGTGAAGCGCCGACTATCGCGAAGGCCACCGCGGTATCAATCAGGGTTGCGATCGCGCCGCCGTGCATCACGCCTGCAAGCTGCAGGTGTTGCGGCTTGACTTCCAGACTCAACCGAGCTGCGCCCTGTTCAATCGAATCCAGCTCGATGCCCAGCGATCTCGGAAAGTGATTGCTTTCGAACTTTTCGCGTATCAATCGCAATCTTTCGGGCGTGATTTCCATTCGTTATCTTTCTCTCGTCTTTGTCTTTGTCGAGGGCCTCGGCTTTGTTGTGGCATGGCTCTTAGCCGCCTTCTTTCGTAACGCGTTGAGCTTTGCGCGGGTCGTGCGCTGCCTCGGAGACCACTGGTAAACGCTCAGATCGCAATGGCCGCGCTCATCGAACAGCACGCCCTCGGCCTCGAGCAGCAACTGCTGGACGTCGGGCTGAGTCAGAATCACCCGACCGGTCGAAATGCCGCCTCGCGAATTGATGACCCGGTGCCAGGGAATATTGCGGTCGTCCTTTGGCGTCGCGTGCATGGCCCAGCCAACGAGCCTCGGGCTATAACGTTCTTCAAGCAAACGCGCGATCTGTCCGTAGGTCATGACGCGCCCGCGCGGTATGCGTAGAACAAGCCTGTAGATCTTCTCAAAAACCTTGTCGAACTTGTCGGTTATGCGAAGGGGTGACGCGGCCGCCCGGCCTCGCTTGCGTTCGCCCGTTCGCCTGTTGCCCTGATTTCCCCGTGATGTCCTGTTCACCATCTTACTCGTGCATATTCGGCGGCTCTATTCCGGCCAGACGATAATAGACAAACAATTGACCTCTGTGATGTATCTCGTGCTCGGTCATGAACCACAAGAGCAGAATCCGGCGCATGCGCCTACTATGAAACTCGACTTCTTCGTTCAATTGGTCGGCGGTGAGCTGCGACACCTGACTGACGAGTTCCTCATGCTGCGCGTCGAACATGTCAGTGATTTCCGCCGCGCTGCGATTCGAGAAATCGAACCGAGTTTTCTGAGGGGACCCCGCAAGGGCCGAACGCGCGAGCACGTCCTCCGCCTGCGGGATATGGCCGATCAACTCTCGTAGCGTAAACATGTCATCTTTGGGTCGCCAGTCGAGTTTGCCGTCGGGTGCCGCCTTCAGAACGCGCGATGTCTCCTTGTGGATTCGGTTCCAACTCTTCACAAATCGTTCGGTTTCTGGACCCGCCATTGATGTTCTCCTTTCAAAGATTAAGTCGCAATTATCCGGTTAAGAGAAGCGGGTCGCAACCGCCAGCCGGTCGTTGGTTCGACGGAACGCCATTTGGGGGCGCACTGCCCGAAGAAGACCGACAAAAAAGAGCACGGACCCTCGAATGTCACTGACCGATTGCCAAATCGCGCAAGCCGCAATGACCTGCCGGTTCGTTTTTCAAAGCTGTGACCTCGATTGCTCCGGCTTTGGGGCATCGCAAAGGTGACGGATGACACAATTTGTGAGTACCATGCTGACGGAATTTGGCACTCATCGGGCCTCATGGCACCTACTGGACTAAAGTTGTTTCTCAAGGCTCGGTCGCTAATCGAAAAATGTAAAGGTGGGTCGGCCCGCAAGGGACCGCTCGCAAATGGTGCTGGCACAGCCGTTGCTCAAGCAGCACACGGTTCTAGCAGTTCGACAGTTGGAAATAGAAACCTCTTCTGCTCAGAGCAAAACTGCGGGATGCAGAACTAATGCTGAGAATGGAAGGGAGGATGGGGGCCCTGCCTTCCATTCAAAGCGATGTCACGAGAGGCGAGCAGGCCAATCTGACAGCATCGAAGTAGTAAGCAACACTGAGAGAAGCGACAGACAGTACAAGAGTTCGAAACGTATAGGCACAAGGGGGCGTGGCTCTACGTGAGAACTTATCGAGCCGCCGACGATCAAAAGGTCGTCGGCGGCTTATATTCTTGCGCTTGAGATTGCCCGCAAAGCTCACTCCTTCTCCTTGTCCGTCTTTACGTCTGTTTGTTCCAACCTCTTTCGAAGGCTTTCCAGTCGCGTCCGCAGCCGCGCAGACTGATCGACTAGTTCGGCTAGACGTTGCTGATTACCCGCTTGTTGGGCTCGCGTATCGTCGAGCGCTCGCTGAAACTCGCTGCGTAGCGCGGCCTCCACTTCCTCGCGGCGTCCGCCGCGGAGGGCGGCCTCGGCCGGAATATTCCGCATACGGCGCTGAATCTCCTGCTCGCGAGCGTCGAGCTGTTCCTTGTTGTTGGAGGCATCCTGGATTCTATCCTCCACCTTCGCCAGTCGATCTTCGTTGAGCAGCAGCTCAATCATGCTCGAGTTGCGTTCGGTATCGCCCCTCAGCTTTCGCATCTCGTCGGCGAGCAATCCGATCTGAGTCGAAAGGTCGCTTATCGCGCGGCGCATCGCGTCCTCCAGCTCCAGACTCGGGTTCGTCGATACCGGTTTCTCGACTTGTTCTGACGCGGGCTTTCGTGACGACTGCCTCCACGGGAGGATTGTCACTCCTTTGAATCCCTGGCTCTCGAGTTCGATTGCCGTCTGCTGGGCATCTTCGCGGGTGTCATAGGGACCTATACGGACGCGATAAAGTGTCTCAGACGCGCTTGGGCTCTCGGTGTGTGCGTTCGGATACTTGCGCTGCAATCGCGAAGTCAGCTCATTGGCCTTCTCGGCGGTGCTGAACGAAGCTCCGAGTTGCACAACGTAGCGCGCTTCGCTTGAGACTTGTTGCTCTGGCGCGCGACGGGGCCTTGTGGATGACTCCTGTGCATTAGCTTTCGCGGTAACGCTCGATGCGGAACATGCGATCGCCGCCGTGATTACTAGTAACAAGCTCAGTAGGTGGTGCCTCATTCCATTGCTGCTCCTTCGGATATCTGCTCTGTTCATTCAATCAAATTCTTCGAGCAAAGGTTAGTTCCAAACTCTGGCTGGGGCAAACGATCTGCGGCGCTTGATGGACGATGCTATATAGGAAAGTGGTGACTCGTACGGGATTTGAACCCGTGTTACCGCCGTGAAAGGGCGGTGTCCTAGGCCCCTAGACGAACGAGTCGATCTGAGCAAGTGAGCCCTTTGGTCCTCGAACTTGCGCCCCGCAGGTCAGAGGCTTCAGCGGGTGAATGCTCGGGAAACATCGAGCAACAAGAATACACACGTTCTCAACGGATTCGCAAGAAAGCGATCCGCTGCGCTCTCTGCGCGGCCTCTGCGAGCTCGGCGTCTCTGCGGTAGAGTTCCATTCGCCTTGAGGGTTCTCCGCAGAGACGCAGAGCTTACAGAGGTTTCGCAGAGAGAAGAAAGGGCTGCCCTATCCCCTTGCGTCAGGGTTGTCTGGTCATCGAGAATACCGAAGCATTCCAGGGAGGCACATCCAGATAGAGTCCGCGTACCTGCAAATCGCCGCCGTCGCGCACACACGCACAGCTACCGATCAAATCAACAAGCCGCCATTCTTGACTCCGCAGATCTTCAAACGGCAGCCGAACGTAACACTGGCTCTGGTTCGGAGCGTAGTTGACCGTTACAAGCAGCCGCTCGTCACCGATGCCTTGCCACGCAAATGCAACAAAGCAGTTCCAGGTCCAGTTTCCCTCCCAGGCCGCTGAACATGCGAGCAATTGCCAATCGCCATCGCGAACAACTGGGCGACGAAGAACTCCGAGAAGCTGCTCGTAAAAAAGTTGAAGATTCAGATCGACGGGTTCGGACGGAGCGCGGCGAAGATGTGGGGATACGTGCCTGGTTCGTCCCTCTAATTGCCCTTGATGGAAAAATCGCAGACCGGGGGACAGAAAGGTGACGACCGCCGCGGCCCGATGAACTTCCGGGGAGAACGTGGCGGCTGCGCGCGCTTCGTCGTGATTCTCCAGGAAACGCACCAACTTGTTCTGGTAGTGGAGTCCCGCCTGGAGATGTTCGCGTATCGGCCGAGCCTGTCCATCGCGCAGGCGGTCATAAAGCCGCTTGTCGTATGCGTAATCAAAGCCCTGTTGCTGTATCGTCCATTCAAGGTCCCAGTAGACCTCGGCCATGAAGGTGAACCCAGGAAAAATCTCGCGCACCGAGCTCGTCGCTGGCGGCCAGAAAGGAGGCGCGTGAATGCCCCACGTCCGTTCGAAGACCTCGGGCAGCATCAGCATGGCCATATCGCAGCGCACGCCGTCGCACTGTCGGGCGATCTTCCGAAGCTCCGCGATCATCGCTTCCTGCAGGGCCGGGTTACCGTAGTTCAGTTGCAGAGTGTCAGACCATCCGGGGAAACAGGGATCTCGTCCGTGAGCAAGGACAAGGTCGCCACTCACTCGTTTCACCTGGAGGTAGTTCTGTGGGGCACGAGCAAGGTCCGCTTCGGTTGCGGTAACGTAGTACTCGGGGTGATCCTCCACCCACGGATGATCCAGAGCGGTATGGTTAGCGACGAAATCGAGCATCAGGCGAAGCCCGCGCTTGCCCAGACGCTCGCGCAACCTGGCCAACGCCCCATCGCCTCCCAAATCGCGATGAACAACGTAGTCGGTGATGGCGAAGCCGGAGCCGGCGATATCCTCCTCTCGCAGGTCGGGCAGCGTCTCCTCGAATTCCCTCCGCAATTCCGGATCACTGCGTGAGAATTGTTGGCCTGCCAGGCCTGTCTGCCACACGCTCATGAGCCACACCCAGTCAAAACCCATCGCGGCCACGCGATCGAGCTCTTCGTCCGGGATGTCATCCAGCGTGGCCGGTCGATTTAGAACTCTACAGATATCCGTCAACAACACGCGCGTGTTGATTTGATATAGGGAAGGATAGATGTGCTCGTGCATCTCAGTGTTCGGCGACAAGTTAAATGACCAGTTATGGTGCTCTCAATTTGTTTCAGCGCCCAGAAAGGCCAGCGCGACCTCCGCAAAGTGTTTGGTCGTCTCGCCGGCGCCGATGTGTTCGGCGAAGATTGGCCCGTGACCGCCATTTGGAATCACCCAAAGGGATGCCTGAGGAATAGCCTCGTACATTTCCAGCGCAACTCTTACCGGATAGAGGGGGTCCCGGTCACCATGCACAATCAGAGTCCGTGCGGTAATGGTCGATAAGTATGGGGGCGTGAAGTTCATATCGTCATAGCTATCCTTCAATGCATGCATGTTTCGCCAGAGCGCCAGGATTTGTTCGTCGCCACGCTGGTGCCATTGTCGCATCTGGTTCCACTCAGCCTCGGACTTGTCTTCCGCAGTCAGCGCAGCCATCGCCGCGCGCGCCTCCGGTGGAAAGTAGGGGGTCGCACTCACCAGTACCATCGCTTTGATCCGGCCCGGCTGTTGGGTTGCCAGATGAAGCAGGGCTTTTGCTCCGAGGCTCAGGCCAATGGCTTTGCATCGCTCGATGCCCAAGAGATCGAGTAAAGCAAACACGTCCAACGCTACCTGTCGTAACGTGAACTGCCCGGATGGATTGGTGGATCTTCCGTGGCCCCGCAGATCGGGAATGATCAGGCGATATCGCGGGGGAGGTGCGGGGAATATCAGGTTCCAGTTCGCGCCGATTCCGCCGCCGCCGTGCAACAAGAGCAGCGGCTCGCCGTCTCCACAAGTCTCATAGTACATCTCAATATCGTGGACAGACACTATGTGGCCAGGAATAACTGGCGTCTCCATGCATCCTCCATTGGTTGCAGATTCGCTGACCTTTGCTGCCGAAGCGATCGCGTTCGCAAGGACGTCTGTTGGCCTGCGGCGGGTCGGGCGACGAGAGAGTCGAGTTTGGGCTTCCCGGCTCTGATGTAGCACAATTTTATCGGCTGCCTTCGTCGTGGGCTACCATTCCGGCAGCTCCAATGAATCCAAAATGAGCCGTGCAGGACTCGAACCTGCGACCCGCTGGTTAAAAGCCAGCTGCTCTACCACCTGAGCTAACGGCCCTCTTGCTACACTCGGATGTTAGCCGACACCAATTTCGTGCGTCAACAGAACGTTCGAGTACGCATAGAGTTGACGCGGTATGTAGACATGCGCGACTCGACGCTTGCCCGCTAACAGGAACTCCGATCTTTCGTAATGGTGTTGGAACTGGGCACAGACTGAGGTCTATGATGCCTCGGATAGCAGCGCATTCACCTCGCCGAGAGTTGGCAGGGCTGTACGAGCTCCAATTGAGCGGCAGTTCAATCCGGCCACTGCGTTGGCAAACCTAAGAGTGCCTTCAACCGACAATCCTGCGAGTAGCCCGTAGATGAAACCACCGTGAAACGCATCCCCCGCGCCTGTTGTGTCTTTGCAATCGATCTCAAAGGCGGGCGAATGAATGTAACGGCCTTTGAAAAGGGCAAGCGCTCCTTCGCGGCCGAGGGTTGCGGCAACGAATGAAGCCTGCGTGTTGTCACTCAACCTCTTGAGTCCTGCGCGAATGTCCGCCTCTCCGGTCACTCGCTCGGCAAAGTTGCTGGAGCACACGATGAAATCAATCAGAGGAAGCAGCTCTTCGAATCGGGGATAAGCATTGTCGATGTCGAGCACCGTAGGAACGCCTGCCTCGCGAGCAAATGCAGCTGCGGCGATCGAAGCTTCAACATCGTGGCCGTCCAGAAGAAGCACCCTGCCGGAGGTCACTGCTTCGCCATCGACCTCATCGGGAGTCATAGTCAGGCGCTCATCGCGGTGCCACAGGATCGTCCTTTCGCCGCTCTGTTGATCGACGATGATAAATGCAGTTTGAGTCTCGGCCCCCTCGACAACATCGACTCTGCTGCAGTCGACACCCTCGGACGCTATCGAATCGAGCTGCACGCGGCCGATGTCGTCCGAGCCGACTTTGCCGATATAGCGTGCCCGCATTCCCAACCGAGCCAGCGCGACCATTGCGGTGGCGCACTGCCCCCCGGGAGCGAGCGTGTGCGAAAGGAAGGGCATTTTGCTGTTGAATTCGGGGAAGCGAGGAACGACGATCAGATGATCAATCGCGTTGAGCCCAAGAGCGACGGCGTCAAAAGCTTTGGGGGCCGGAATATCAATGCCAAAATCCATCGGTAGAATTCAAACAGGATGGACGGGATCAGCAGGATGATTGAGAATCGGGCTATCCTGCTAATCCAGTCGATCCGTGTTTGAATCTCAACGTGTCTGCTGGCTGACGGCGTTGTTGGTCAGCAGTCGAACTTCGACGCGACGGTTCTGTTCGCGGCCTTCTTTGGTTTCGTTGTCGGCGACCGGCCGGCTGGTGCCGAAGCCGAGTATCGACATTCGAAACAGCGGTACGTTGTGCTGCTCGGCCATGTATCTCTTGACCGCTTCCGAGCGGGCCTGGCTCAACCGGTCGTTCAGGTCAGCTTTACCTTCGGCCGAAGCGAAGCCTTCGATCTCAAGAAGGAAGCCGTTACGATCTTTGATCTGGCTGGCGAGCTCATCCAGCGCGGCGGTCGCCTCGGGAAGCAGGTCTGATTTGCCCGCCTTGAACTGGATGGTCACCGTCTTCTGGACGGTGTACTTGTCGAGGTTGGTTCGCAGATCTGAAACCGTCTGTTCGACCCCGGTCACACGAGTGTTGGCCTGTTCGGCTGAAGAGGCCGCGCGGTCGGCCTGTTGCTGAGCGCGATCAGTTCGTTGCCGCACTTCTTCAATGTCCTTACCCAGTCGTCCGATGTCCTGGGTGTTGCGTCGCGAGGTTTCTTCCAACTCGCCGGTGCGGCTTTCGAGCGGAGTGGCCCGTTCATTCACCCGATTTCGGACGTACTTCTTGGTTGCGCAAGCGTTGCCAAGCAGGACTGCTGCTGCGATGCCGACTACAGCCATCGCCTTAAGCTTCATATGGGAGCCTCCATTACCTTTTTGATTTCCCAATCGAGGCAAAGCGCTGTCAGCTCGAACTGAGAGGCGCTAGAGTGGTGACGTTTGCCGTGATGTCATCAACTCACCTATACTCTTGATGAGCGACGCTAAGTTAATACCTTAAAAACGTTTGGGGAGTCAAGAAGTCGATGAGACACCTTATCGTCATTTCACTTGCTGCCATCGCGCTCGGAGCCTCAAGCGCAGGCGCCCAGACCTGCGATGCTCCGGAGCTGATTTGCAAGGCCGCAGCAAATCAGGACCGGTCGCTCTACTTTCGCGATCACTGCCGCTACGAGCAGCGGATTCACGTCGAGCGGTTCAAAGTCAAAGGTGATAAGGAGTCGCTCGAAGAGACACGCGATACGACCGTCACCGTCGAACCCGCCAAGAAGCCCGACAAAACAGGCGCTGTGCCGGTCATCGTTCGCGTCGTCTCCGACACCGATAAGAAGGGAAATCCGAAAGACAGAGTGAAGGAGGATGAACCGACGTTGCTCTCGTTCGGTGCAGTCTGGGATGTGGCGTTCTTTCCGCTGCTCCCGGAACGCGTCAAGTTCTACAACTTCCAGGAAGTCGTTTCCGAGCGCAAGAACGAAAGATGGTTTCGCTTTGTACCCAAGGCCGAAGTGACCGACAAGGCGTTGGCGTCAGGCATCGCGCAACTCGATCCGCAGACGGGCGAAGTCATGACGATAAAGATCGAGGGGCTTCATAACCTCGAAGCACTGGATAAGGAAGCGAGCAAGATGAGAACGTTCAACGCGACGATCGACTACAATCAATATGAAGGCACGCTGAGAATGCCCACGCTTGCTAGCGGCGCGGGCGTTTCGGGTATTCGCCGGTTTGAAGGGAACGTCAAGTTTCGCTTTGAGGAAGGCAAGTACGTGCCGCTGTTTAAGCTCGAGTAGGTACGGGCGGCCCTCCGTGGCCGCCCCCGGCTAAGGCCTGGATCGATGAGGGATTGACCATTCTGGGGCGGCCACGGAGGACTGCGCCGGCTTAGAGGCCTGGATCGTTGAGGGATTGACCATTCTGGGGCGGCCACGGAGGGCCGCCCCTACAAGTCTGACGATGTCTCTTCCAGACAAACTCTCTAGTCTGCCGACGCAACCCGGTTGCTATCTCTTTCGCGACAAACGCGGCAAGATCATATACGTCGGTAAGGCGAAGAACCTTCGGAATCGTGTTCGCCAGTACTTTCATTCCGACCGCGCGACCGAATTCAAGACCGGCGATTTGATCGCGCGCATCGACGACCTCGAGTTGATCGTGACCGACAACGAAATCGAGGCGCTCGCGCTTGAATGCAATCTGATCAAGAAGCACAAGCCTATCTTCAACGTGCTTCTTAAGGACGACAAGCAGTATCCACATATAAAAGTGACTAACGAACGCGCGCCGCGCGCGATGATCGCTCGAAAGATCCTGAAGGACGGCGCTGAGTATTACGGACCGTTCCTGCCGGTCTCGCTCGCGTGGAACACGCTGGATCTGATCAACAAGAACTTTCAGCTTCGAACCTGCACGATGGAGATCGACGGCAAGGCCGATCGCCCCTGCCTCGAATATCACATCAAGCGTTGTCTGGGCCCATGCGTCAGCCGGCTGTGTTCAATCGAGCAATACACGGAAGCCGTTCGCGACGTCGGGCTGCTGTTGCAAGGCAAGACAGCCGACCTCGAGACTGAGCTCAAACGGCGCATGCAGCAGGCTTCAGACGAGTTGCAGTATGAAGCCGCGGCGCGCTATCGCGACCAGCTCAAGACGATTCAGAAACTCGGCGAACAACAGAAGGTGATGGTCATCTCGCGCGATGACATCGACATCTTCGGCTACTATCGCGAGGGCGCGCTCGTCGCGCTTTCGCTGTTCACGATGCGGGAAGGAAAAGTGGTCGGCAAGCGCGAGTTCTACTGGGAGGAGATTGCGGATCCTTTCGATCCCGCGGCGTTCATCGGCCAGGCGCTCAAGCAGTACTACACCGCGGGCGATTACGCGCCGGGCGAAATCTACGTGCCGGTCGATTTTGAAGACCGCGAGCTGCTCGAGGAATATCTGACTGGCCAGCGCGGACGCCGAGTGCACATCTTCTCGCCGCAACGTGGCGTCAAACGCGACCTGATCGATCTGGTCGAGAAGAACGCCCGATTGAACTTCGATCAGCGATTTCGCATGCAGCGGCCGGACATGCAAAAGGTGCTGGACGAGCTTCGCGAGATCCTCGAATTGCCGACGCTGCCGGATCGCATCGAGTCGTTCGACATCTCGAACATTCAAGGCGCCGAGAACGTCGCGTCGATGGTGGTGTGTGAGCACGGCGCGATGAAGAAATCAGACTATCGGAAATTCAAGGTTCGAACGGTCGAGGGCAAGGCCGATGATTTCCAGTCGATGTATGAAGTGGTCGGGCGGCGGTACTCGCGGTTACTGCGTGAAAACAAAGAACTGCCGGACCTTGTCCTTATCGATGGCGGCAAGGGCCAGCTCGCGGCGGCAGCGCGAGCGCTTCACGAGCTTGGGCTCGAAGCTCTGCCGAGCGCGTCGATCGCAAAACGAGAAGAGCTGCTCTTTGTGAAAGGCAAGGAGGAGCCGATTCGGATCGATCACCATTCACCGGTGCTGCATTTGATTCAGATGATCCGCGACGAGACGCACCGGTTTGCGATTACGTATCACCGGCAGCGGCGCGCGATGCGCGACTTCGAGAGCGAACTGACCTCGATACCCGGGGTCGGGGACAAGTTAAAGGCGCGGTTGCTGCGAAACTTTGGGAGCTTGAAACGCGTATCCGAGGCGAGCTTTGCAGAGTTGGCGCCGTTTGTTGGTTCGCGCGAAGCTCGCCGGATCGTCGAACACTTTGCGAATTTGAAGGCTTCCGAAACGGCCCAGCCAGCCGGAGCTCAAACCAAGGCGTGAAGCCCTCGTCCGATTGAAAGCCCCCACGGCCCCTGGTGTATACTGGCCGCTGCCCCGTTCCGCGAAAGCCGGCCGGGAGCAGTGAGGACGTGATGGAGAGACAAGAACAAGAGATCACCGACCGACTTTCAAATGCAAACGCGGATACATTTCAAAGGTTGGTGCGCGCTCGGGCGTTCATCGACGACTGCTACCACCTCCCTCTGGACCTGGAGCAGATCTCCAGCGAGGCCTGCCTGTCTCGCTATCATTTCTTGAGGCTCTTCAGAAGGGCGTTCAACAAAACCCCGCATCAGTATCTGACTCAGCGGCGCATTGAGAAAGCGAAAGAGTTGCTTTCTTCAAGCGGTCTGACGGTAACGGATGTTTGCTTCGAGGTGGGCTTTGAGAGTCTTGGCTCGTTCAGCAGCTTGTTTCACAAACACGTCGGACATCCGCCGATCACCTATCGAGCGATAATCTTCGAACGCCGTCTCGAAAAGCAACGGCGAGTGCCCGCTTGCTTCCTGATGATGCATCGCGTCGAGGGCCTTTCCACCGCAAAACCAAATTAGCAATTTTCGAGAAGCCAGATCACCAGCGCTTGATTTATCCTCTCGAATGTCCGACAAACGTTCCAGTTTGTCGCGGATGTCTCGAATACCGCGATTGAGCTTAGGAGTCGACAAAGCCGACGTTTGTCGGGCTGGCCGATCTTAGAAAAGGAGACAGATATGATCTCAAAAATGTCGCACGCGACGATCTATGTAACCGACCAGGACAAGGCGCTCGAGTTCTACCGAGACAAACTCGGCTTTCAAGTCATCAACGACGTAACGATGGATGGCGGCTTTCGCTGGCTGACCGTCGCTCCCAAAGATCAATCCGACTTCGAGATCATTCTGATGGAGCCAAAACCTGGATTCATGTTTGAGGAGGAAGCAGCTAATCAGTTGAGGGCGCTGATCGAAGGAGGAAAGCTCGGAGCTGGAGTGTTCAACACACCAAACTGTCAGGCCACCTACGAAGAACTATCCGGAAACGGCGTCGAGTTTCTTTCGCCGCCCGCCGAACGCCCTTACGGTATCGAGGCGATTTTCAAGGACAACTCCGGCAACTGGTTCAGCCTGACCCAACACAGAGAAGACTGACCGGACAGTCTCGCACCAGGCTCAAGGAGCATAAAGATGAAAGTGATAAATTCGACGATCGTTCTTTTCCTGATATCGATCTCGTTAGTCGTGACAGTCGGAGCACAAACGAAGCAAAAGAAAGCGGTTTCGAAATCGCAGCCATCCCCGGACGAGAGGATGCGGCGCGACATGCAAGATGCTGCGCCTGGCCCGCCGCACGCGAGGCTCGCTAGTCTCGCAGGCGAATACACCACTGTGTCGAAGTTCTATGTGCAGCCAGGTGCGCCAGCCATGGAATCCACGGGAGAGGCTAAGTTGTCGATGACGCTCGACGGCCGCTTTCTGGTGGAGGACAATTCAGGCACGTTTATGAATCAGCCGTTGAAGGGCTTTAGGCTCTTAGGCTACAACAATGCGAGCAAGCAATACGAAGGTGTCTGGACCTACACGATGTCCACCGCGATAATGACGCTTAACGGAACAGCCGCGGACCGCGGCAGGACGATCAACCTGGCTGCCAGCTTCAACGGCGTTGGCGCCGCAAAGGAGAAGCTGGTGGTGATAATGCGGCTGAATGACGACGACCATTTCGAAGTTGAGTTGAGCGGGAAGACTCCAGTCGGCAAGCCGGGTCCGCGTCAGGTCACGGCCTATGCGCGAAGGAAATAGAAAAGGAGCTGGAACTCCAATGGCTAGCGCAAACAGGAAAAAGACCAAATCCGTATACGGCGTTCATCCGGGCGTCGTGATGGTTCAGAAGTGGGTCAGCGAGCTTCCTTCGAAGACCGGCAAGAGCCTTGAGCAGTGGCTCAGCTTCATTAAGAAGCACGGGCCTAAGACCGAGAAGGAACGTCGGGAGTGGCTCAAGCAGGAACATGGGCTTGGCACCAACAGCGCGTGGTGGCTTGCGGAGAGAGCCGAAGGCAAGGGCGGTGAAGACGGAGACCCCGAAGCTTATCTGGCGGCCGCCGAGAGGTACGTCGACGAAATGTTCGCCGGCCCAAGAGCGTCGCTTCGGCCAATCTACGATGCCTTGCTCAAACTTGGCCTCGGTATCGGCAAAGACGCAAAGGCCTCCCCGTGCCAGACTATCGTTCCTCTGTATCGAAATCACGTGTTCGCGCAAATCAAACCCACGACCCAGACGCGGATCGACATGGGATTCGCGTTGAAGGATATGAAAGCGACCGGACGTCTGATCGATACGGGCGGGTTCGCTAAGAAAGATCGAATAACTCACCGGATTCCGATTAGCTCGGTCGAAGAAATCGACGACGAAGTCAGGCACTGGCTCAAAGTGGCTTATGACATGGACGCCTAGGATTCTCGTAACGCCGTTCCGGTAGCGACCATAGCGGTCCTGGAGAGGCTGATTGGGGATTGAGAATTCCTACCAAGCGCGACTTTCACCAATAATTCTGGCTTATTGGCAGTTTTCAGAGGCAACACCCCGGCTGGGTAGTTTCATCCCACCACCGCTTTCGAGCATCTTTCCACCATTAGCACGAACCATCCGAGGAGGGAGTATGAACAGACGCATCGTCACCGCCATCGCAGTGGCTGCCGTGACCATACTATTGCTGGCGCCGCTGTCTGAGTCCGTTGCCATGGCCGCGCAGAAGAAGCGAGCCTGTAGTTGCAATCCAGCTTTGAAACGCAGAACCAGGCGTACAGCCGCGACCCGCGCAACCACGGCGGCGTTACAGAACGGCGGAGCCAACGCGGCAGTCGTCGGGCCGGTCTACGCCACGTATACGCTGCCTCAAAACCAATACTTTCGGCTGCGGATGAATCAGACCCTCAGCTCTCGAACCTCGCGCGTCGGCGATCGATTTCAGACAACAGTCGTGACTCCGGTTTACGCAAGCGGCGTCGAAGTCATACCGGCGGGCTCGATCGTTGAAGGACGCGTTAGCTCGGTGTCTCCAGCTCGTACGCGGGGCCGTGAGGGACAGCTTGCCGTGCAATTCGATTCGGTCGTCCTTCCGGATGGGACGAAGCATCCGCTCGACGGTGCGTTGACCGAGCTTCAGGATGCTCGCGCCGGCAAAGTAGACGCCGAAAACGAGGTGAGTGGCAACTCCTCGGAGAAACGTAACATTGGGTACATAGGTGGCGGCACCGTTGGAGGCGCGGTGCTTGGAGGCGTCATTGGCGGCGGAAAGGGCGCCGGAATCGGAGCGATCGTCGGCGCCGGTGCGGGAGTCGCCGGCGTCATGCTCCAAAAGGGAAACGAAGCGGAACTCAGAAGCGGCACCGAGATCGGGATGGTCACCACCCAGCCCATCGTTTTCAATATTCGGTCAGATCGCTGAATGAGTTCGAGTTGATCTGATCATTGTGACTTCCTAGACGGCGACGCCGGGCGGTGGATTCGCGACCGCCCGGCGTCGCCGCTCTTCCTTTCACGGGCGACTGCTTTTCGCGCATTTTTGAGGCTAGGTTACCGAGTCGGGGAAAGCCTCTCGCCCCGTGCCCCCTCATGAGACTTGCCTCCTCCCGTACCGTCCTCCAAGAATGGGTAGTGCATCTCGCGCCAAAGCGAGCATTGCGTCGGAGTCATTCCCCTATCGGTTGTTGGCATGAGCCTTGCCTCTATGTAGCCGTCCCCGCGAGGTTTCCGTCTGCTCCCAGCACGATTGCAGAAACAACCTTCAAGCGGGAAGACTATGCCGACACTAAGACGCCGCGTCCTTTCACTGCTGGGATGCCTCCTTGTACTTGCTTTGAGCCAGACAGCCTTGGCGACCACCGCGGTAATGCCGCGAGACGAGGACCTAGTGGTCGAATCGCGCGCAATCATAATGGGCAGGGTCCTCGGACTCTCGACGGCAGTCGATTCAAATAACCGATATGTTTATACGTACGTCCGGCTGGCAGTGAATACGGTCCTGAAGGGAAGCATTCTCGAACAGGAAATCGTTGTGAAAGAACTTGGCGGCGAAACGGTCGATCACGGAACGATGATCTACGGAATGCCGCACTTTGAGATCGGCCAGGAAGTGCTCTTGTACCTGAATACGTGGCCGGACGGCGCGTTACGAGTTCATCAAGGCTTCCTCGGCAAGTTCAATGTAAACCGCGATTCGTCCACCGGTCGCGTTACTGTTGAACGACAGAGTGCAGGCGAGAACGTGCACTTCATGGCTGGTTCGGGGAGCGTCGGGACCGATAGCAGTGAACTAGACGCGTACACGCAACTGCTCGGGCGCTTGATGGAAACAAACCAGCAGCGAATGCTGGCGTTCGAGCAGCGATTCTACTCAGACACCCCTATGTTTGCGAGGCCCGTCGAGTTCGACTCCTTGCGTCCCGACTTCACTCCAATGTGGGTGCTTCTAAACCCGAGCAACCCCTCTCGTTGGTTCGAAGCGGATAGCAATCAACCGGTCGTGTTCTACGTCAATTCAAACGGCGCGCCGAGCTTTTCGCCACTACAAGAAGACATCCAAGCTGCGATGAATGCGTGGTCGAGAGCGGGGGCCTCAATCCGTGTCAGCTACGGCGGACCGACAAGCGGCTGCGGCGTGCAGGTGGCGGATGGCTCGAACACCATTTCTTTCAACAACTGCGATAAGTATTTTGTGGCGTCGCAAAGCTGTTCCGGGTTGCTAGCTGTATCCGGAATCGTCAGGTACATGCCGAACCAAACGAAGAGAATCGGCGGCACTACATATGCTAAGGCGATCGAAGCAAATATGTCGTTCAACCCTTACGCACTTTGTAACTTTACGAATCGCGCGCAGCTCCAGGAAATCGCCACCCACGAGATGGGACACGCGCTTGGGCTGGGGCATTCGGCCGATTCCGGCGCGACGATGGCGCCCTACGTCCATTTCGACAATCGCGCCGCAGCGATAATGGCCGACGACATTCAAGGCATCACGAGCATTTATCCGGGAGGGTCCGCCGGACCGAGCTTGAACATCATGACCTCGAGCCTTGCCACCGCGAATGTGGATCGCGACTACACCGCGACCCTGGAAGCAAGCGGAGGCACTGGCGGCTATCACTGGGACCTCGTCAGCGGGCAAACGCCGCCCGGGATCGCGCTTACCATGAGCGGTTTGCTCTTCGGGACATCCAGCGCGGCGGGCAACTTCAGCTTCACCGCCCAGGTTCGGGATTCTGCGGGCAACAGTTCACAACGGTTTTTCACACTCGTGGTTAAGCCTGCCGGGCTCCCGCCATCAATATCCCAGGTCCAATACAAGAAGAAGAAAGTCATCCTGTACGGAGATGACTTTCAGGATGGCGCGGGAGTTTTTGTGGACGGCGAACGTCTGGAAGTTGGAGGATTCGATGTGACCAGGCTGGCAACTGTGAAACGAAAGCAGAGGCCTGGGATGCACGAGGTCTACGTGCTGAACCCCGACGGCAAGCGATCAAGCACGGTCCAGTTCTTTGTCGAATAACGATCAACACAGAGCCGCCGGGCGGATGCCGGCGCGCCGCTGGCTGCTTTTGAGGCGGATGATCCCCTTTCGGCGGAGTCAGCGGCTCACGCATCTTTCAAATTAATGAGGCAACCCGCAGCGGGGGCTTAGTGAATCTAACCCACAGGCAACGACCCGACTAAATAACGCTGGTAGAATCGTCCTTTCGAGGCAGTCCGACACGCGGGTCGTTGCCATCATCCTTCTTCCCAGCCCACCGGAACCTATTTTTTCAAAAACGTCCGCCGGCCTTCGACGCTGAAGCCGTCTTTGAGCACCCGGGCGACCGCATCGGGATAGATCCGATGCTCTTGTTCGAGTATTCGCGCGGATAGAGTTTCGACCGTGTCGTCGTCGAGGACCTCAACCGCTCGTTGCGACACGATCGGTCCGTGATCGAGTTGTTCGTCCACTATGTGAACGGTGCACCCGGTTATCTTCACGCCGTGCTCGAGCGCCTGCCGCTGTGCGTCGATCCCCGGAAAGGCTGGCAGTAACGACGGATGAATGTTCAGGATTCGATTCTCAAAAGCGCGAACAAACAGCGGGCTGAGCAGTCTCATATATCCAGCGAGGCAGACAACTGAAACGTCGCGGCGCTTCAACTCTGCGACGATCTCCGAGTCGTGCTCCTGGCGAGCGCGGCCCTTGTGACTGATAACGCAAGTATCGACGCCACGCTCTTCGGCTTTCGCAAGCCCCGCCGCCGAGGGGTTGTTGCTGATCACCACGACCGCTTCCGCGTCGAGACGTCCTTCGCGAATCGCATCCAGCAGCGCGACCATGTTCGATCCGCGGCCTGAGATGAGTATGGCTATTTCGCGCTTTGCCATATGACGTGCGGACGCTTGAAACTATTCGCCAACGAGAGCGGCCGCCAGGAGTGGAATCATTATCTCGTGGTGACCGATGAACGAGAATCCACGGCCGCTGCCCGCAACCGGGCGCCGTACGACGTTCGTCAACGGTCGATACTGCTGAATGAAGTCGAAGTTCGCAGTGCAAAAATCCTGCAGCTTGAATCCAAGATTGCGAACGACCGTCACCGTCTTCAAGAAGACCTCGGGCAACACAACCGCCGATCCCAGATTCAAGTAGACACCCCCGTCATCGAGTTCCCGCACCAATGAGCACAGCAAACGAAAATCTCGTTGGCTCGTCTGACCTATGCTGGCGCCATCAGCCGATGGGTGTATGTGAACGATGTCGGTCCCTATTGCTACGTGAACGGTGACTGGAACGGCGGCGTGATATGCTGACAGAAGAAGAGATTTGTCGGCGTGTGCCGGCTTCATGATCTGAAGGTGCCGGCCGATCGCCTCCCCCATTCCCAATGCGTCTTTTGCTCCGGCGATGATTGCTTCGTTGATCCCTCGCCCTGTTTCTTCCGCCATTCCGAAGCTGCCCGATCCCAGCGAGGCCTCCACGTCCTCAGATGTCGCCCCGACCACCGCAATTTCGAAATCGTGAATCATTGCCGAGCCATTCATCGCAAACGCCGTCACGCAGCCGCGCTTCATCAAATCGATCAATATCGGCGCGAGACCCGTCTTGATCACGTGGCCGCCGAGCCCGGCGATAATCGCGCGGCCCTTTCTCTTCGCTTCTCTGATCAACTCGGCGAGCTCGCGAAGCTCACGCGAGGCGAGCACATTGGGCAAGCTGTCCAGGAACTCCGCAACAGTTGCGCCGTTCGTCACCGGCGCGGCAAAATCATCTGTCGTCACCTTGCTCGGCCGCGATGCAAGCGGATAAGTGGCGATGCGCGAGAGATCGATTGGCTCGACTTTATACCGCGACATAAGCTAAACGCATCGGCGTGGATTATTTCCCGAACAGCTCGTCTTCAACCAATTCGCACAAGATGTGTCCTATGGTTATGTGAGTCTCTTGAATCCTCTGGGTCGACTTTGCATCAACCACCAGGGCAACGTCAGCCGCGTCGCCGAGCTTTCCGCCCGTTCGACCGGTTAACGCGATAATCTTGATGCCGACCTCGCGAGCGGCTGCGACCGCACGCAAAACGTTCGGAGAATTGCCGCTCGTCGATATCGCAAGCACCACGTCCCCCGCTCGGCCCAGCGCACGCACCTGGCGCTCGAAGACCTCCTCGAAAGACGAGTCGTTACCAATCGAAGTCAGAATCGACGTGTCGGTGGTGAGCGCTATCGCTGCAACCGGAGGCCGGTCGTAGTTGAGCCGGTTTACAAGCTCAGCCGCGATGTGCTGAGCGTCCGAGGCCGAGCCGCCGTTCCCGAACAGCAGGACCTTGCCGCCAGCCTTGACTGAAGCAACTATCAACTCGGCGGCGCGGGCAACTGAGGCAGCCTGCGCATCGAAAAAAGACTTCTTTGTTTCGATGCTTTCGCGCGCAATTTGACGGACGCGTTCTATCATCAGCGCTGTAGTTTATGGTCTGGATGTGTATTAAGACAAGGAGCCTGATTTCGATAGTTTTCAAATTGAGGCAAGGGGTGAGACACTGTCTCATCGATGCGTCAGAAATGCTGGAATTCGTTGAACACCCTCCGCACGGTAAGATTGACACTCGTATTGTGTGTTGTGTAAGCTTTTGGCTCGGTTTTATGAAACGGAGGATTTGAGTGGCAAGAGTACAGGTTCACGACAACGAAAGCATCGAAAGCGCGATTAGACGCTT
>DATIFP010000213.1:0-13697 GCA_035455165.1 Blastocatellia bacterium | reverse complement strand
GCTTGATTTGGAATCGTTCGTATTCGGCTCGCGAGCCGCGTGCGTTCCCAGATGAAACTCAAGTACCCGCGACTACCTGCGGCCGCGATGCTTGAGCAAGTAAAACAAAGCGCCGCCGCCTCCGCCGACCAGTGCGCCGATCCCCGCTCCCTTGCCACCGCCCGCGATAGCGCCGACTCCAGCGCCTACCGCTGCGGGGCCGGCTATGGTGAGGACGAGGTTTCGAGTCGAATGACCTCTGTACCGCTGGCCATAGTAATTGCTGTAGTAAGGCCGCGAGTATCGAGCGCCTGCTACTCTCGTATATGGTCTGTAACTATACGACCGGTAATATGTAGCCGCGGGCCGGTAGTAACCGGCTCGGCGGTTGCGGTGGCACGCAAGCGTCTCCGGCGCCATTGCCAGAGAGAGAAAAGCAACGGCAAGGACAATTGCTCCGGTTCTCTTCAGCATGATTCCCTCCTGTTTTTGGTTCGATTTCTCTATTTGGACCGCAACCCGAATGCCAGCAGCAACGCTCGTAGTTGTGGCAGCCAAATTAAGTAGAAACCGCAGAGGATTGGGGGAAACCAGCCGGAGGCTTGCTCCATTTCGTATACCTGCTGTTCGATATCCTCAGCTATACAATTGACGTTGGCGCCCACTCACAATAGAATCTGTCTGCCAGTGGAGCAGCCGTCTCGAATCAATTCACCGAGATGGTAAAATCGAGCTCACCCAATGGAGTCGATCATGAACAAGACCCGTTTGATCATGCTGGTGTCAGCATGCTTTCTTGCCGCCGCCGCATTCGATTCGAATCGAGTGAGCGGTGACGCGAAGAAATCCCCGGCGACCTTTTCAAAGGATGTCGCGCCGATCTTCTACAAGAACTGCATAGGCTGCCATCGACCGGGTGAGATCGCGCCGATGTCGTTGTTGACTTACAAGGAGGTTCGGCCCTGGGCGAAGGCGATTCGTGAGAAGGTGGCGAACAAGCAAATGCCTCCGTGGCACCCGGACCCCAAATATGGGACGTGGGAGAACGATCGACGGCTATCGCAGAAGGACATCGATACCGTCGTAGCGTGGGTTGACGGCGGCGCGCCCGAAGGCAATCCCAAAGATCTACCGCCGGCGCCGAAACTCGCGAGCGGGTGGCAGATCGGCGAGCCGGATATGGTGTTGCAGATGCCGACGGAGTTTACCATCCCTGCCGAAGGCTCGGTGCCGTATCAATATTTCACCGTGCCGACCAACTTCAAAGAGGACCGCTACATTCAAGCGCTCGAAGCGCGCGCGGGTAATCTCTCGGTCGTGCACCATGCCGTAATCTATGTGCGCGAACCTGGTCAGCCCGCAGTTGGCCAGGGACAGCGCGGCCAGAGAAAGTTCAACATAGGCGACGGAATACTCGGAGCGCTATCACCTGGCATGACGCCGTTCATCGCGAAGCCCGGGGAGGCCAAGCTGATCAAGGCCGGCTCGCAGCTGATCTTTCAGATGCACTACACGCCCAACGGACAGGTGGCGAAGGATCGGTCGGTGGTCGGGTTGATCTTCGCCAAACAACCGGTCGACAAGATAATCACGACCAAAGCTGCATTCGACATCAAGTTTGCGATTCCTCCCGGCGCTACCAACTACGAGGTCAGAGCCACATATGAGTTCGAAGAAGACTCGCACATCATAAGCTTGATGCCCCATATGCACCTTCGCGGCAAGGACATTACCTATCGCGCGATTTATCCGGACGGGCGGTCGGAGATTCTGCTTGCCGTGCCGCGGTACAACTTCAACTGGCAGGTGTACTACTACCCGAAGACGCCGATAGCGATTCCCAAGGGGACTCGCATTGAAGCGGTCGCACACTATGACAACTCGACTAACAATCCTCAGAATCCGGATCCTAACAGGGAAGTGAGATTCGGCGAGCAGACGTGGGACGAGATGATGAACGCCTTCTTTGATTTCACGGTGGACGCTAAGAGCATGGCGAAGACCGAACGAGCATCGAAGGGTTCGAAGTAGTCTCAGACGAAAGCAAAACTGATCTACAATCCGCGGACTACAAAGGGCTGCCCACTGACGGCAGCCCTTTGTGTTGGAATTCTGTCCGGCTTACTTAACGTCGAAGGCGCCGCTCAACACCGATGTGCCCCAGTGGATCTTGATGGCGGCCTTTCCCTTGGCGTCGGCCAGAGTAATGGCCAATGGATCCGCGGAGTCCTTCGCCGTTTCCATCTTCAGGGGCAGCTCTGCTACGAACCCCGAGGTTTGAGGCGGCGCGCCCCACAGATTCTTACCATTTGGGCCCTGAGTCTTCGGGTGGAATGCCAACACCCACGTATTGTCGTTGACCCGCTTTACCCACAGCGTGTAGGTGCCGGCTGCCAGATTAGTGCCGTTGATGCCAAGCGCCCCGGCCGACTCGATTCGCGTTGCTTCATTCATCCCAACTCGCCACACGCCGCCCGCCGGAAGTTCGGAAACGCTGTGCGTTCCCAGAGGCGGCCTTCCATAATCGATCGAGACCTTCTTGCCTTTTATGGTGACTTCAGCCGTTCCGCGGCCTTGTCCGAACGCGCTGACTGCCAGCAACAGCACCGTGCAGATTAGAACAATCTTCTTGAGGCTCATGTTTGACTTATTCCTCCAATCGGAATCTCGGTTTGGGCTCACGGTTAAAAATACTATCGGCCCGGTGTTTTTCCAGCAAGCTGAAACGTCCGACACGACTGAGAGCCCGGCCTCCGGTCCGTTTTATCGCCGCGAGTGAAGTTGGATTTCTCAGCGCGCCGACAAGATTTGAGCCGAGATCGACATTCGCGTGATTGAGATCGACTGGAGGTGTTGCGGCAGTGAGGACTCATCACCTCTTGTATCGCAGCACATGATCCACGACTCGCTGGCATTGCTTGAGCTCGACGACGATGTTGAGCGCTTCGGCGCCACGGCGAAGGCTCGCGCGAGTCGTTGCATTCCAGGCTGCGCGCTGCCGCGACGATTGGCTTGTTTCGGCCTCGTCCACCTGACGAACAACAAACCAATAACGACCGGGCGCCAGGTTGCTCAACTTGAACGTTCCGTCGGACCCGGTTTCCGTTTCCGCAAATCGCATAAGGTCCTCGGCGGCTTGCGGTTCAGCGGGAACCAGATGAACTCGAAGCCGTCCCGGCAACAATGCGTCCTTCTCAGGTTCGACTCGCCCCTCCAAGGACGCCGCACCTTCCGAGAGAACAACCGCGAGACCGGTCTTGTGTTCGCCGGGCTTCACCGCAAAGCCGTTCCGGCCGGCGTCGAGGGTTCTTGTTGCTCGCGCTGAAGCAGGCAGAGTGATCGAGCGAACATACCACGCTTGATCGAGGGCTATGGGCTCGAGATGAAAGTTACCTGCCTCGAGGCCTCGAATCGCAAACTCTCCTTTCTCGTTTGGCGCAGCCAATGACGACCCAAAAACGGAGAGGACAGGCCCCCGAGCTTGGTCCTCTTCATCTCGACGGGCGGTGATGAGCAGCTCTTCGACCGAGAGGGGAAGCTTGGACTCGCACTTCTTCTCCTTCGCGGTGAGAGGTTCCAGGATGATGCGGCCGGCGACGGAGCCGAACGGAACGAGCGCGACTTCGACTCCGGTTACGTCCTGACCCTTGACCCTCACTCGAACCGGTTTCGATCCGGCGCCATCGTCGTTTTGATAGGGCGCTCGCCGAGCATTGACGAAGTACTCGCCGTCCGAGATGCCGTGGAACCCGAACGCGTACTCGTCGCCGCGCGGCTGCGAGAATGACTGAGCTTCGACGGCATCGCCGCCCGGTCGCGTGAGCCATACGTTGGCTCCTGACCGCTCGGACCCGATGTTGGTGATCACGCCGGTGATCGAGTGCCCCTGCTCGCTGCGGTACCGGATATCGATGCCGGTCGATTCATCGCCGCTGTGGACAACAACTTGAGCCGCGGTGTCTCTTGTTGATGATGGATAGTAGACCGGCAGATCGTCATCGAAAGCGGTAGGAAACGAGTATCCGGGAACTTTGCCGCCCGCCGAGACGAGGTACACTCCCGGAGCCAAAGCGAACAGTCTGTAGACGCCACGGTCATCGGTGTACCTGGGGGTGCCGCCGGCAAAAGCCGTGATTGGACGGCCTTCGAGGTCGCGAACTCGAACTGCGTTGACGCGCACGGCCACGACGGGCTCGCCGGTCGCGCGGGTCACCGTGCCGGTGATGACCCCTCCCTTGCGGACGCGGAGGGTCACCGAGGCCCCGGGTCTGAAGTAAGCTTGCTCCCCCGGCTCTCTCCAGAAAGTGTAGCCGCGCACCTGAGCAGTGACTGAGTAAATACCTCGCGGCAGATCGTCGACCTGGAACCTGCCGGCCTGGTCGGCTTGGGTTGTGCGTCGGTCGGGTTGCTGCTTGCCGGCCGCGAACACGTTGACAACAGCATTGGCCATCGGCTGGCCTGATTCATCAACTACGCGTCCGGTGATAGGGCCGGTTCGATTGTCGATCGCTTTCTCCGCCGGCTCATTGTTCGTTCGCGGCGAGGGTGATTGAGGCCTGGCCGACGTGACGCCAAGGATCAACAGCAACCCGGCAAATGCAAAACGTCCAGTCATTCGACTTTGACCCTCACGTGACTATTGATTCTTCTTGTTGACCTCGATAACCAGGTTGACCTGCACCTCGGCACCGTTGGCAACCGACACCGTTTGTCTTACGGGGCTGATCCGAACCGGAGGCTGACCGCGGGACATGTACCCGATATTGGCAATTAATTCGTAATCGCCCGGGACTAGTCCCTCCAATACGAAGCGTCCGCGCGCGTCTGGCTGTATCGCTCGCCCCCCGTCATTGCTGCCTATTCGGCTATAGGAGACGATCAGTCTTGCATATTCGGGAAGCACGCCTCCCTCGACGGAAACCTGTCCTCGAATCACGCCGGTGCCGTATCCGATGACTACCCTTAATCCGGTAACGTGCTCGCCTTCTCTTATCTCGACGCCGCCGGGTTGTTCGATACCGTCTCGTTCGACGCGCAGCACCACGGCGCCCTTCGGAGCGGGGTACGTCCCTATAAAGAACCCCAATTTGCCTGGCTTCAATCCTGACACGCGAAAGCTCCCGTCCGCTCCGAGGTTGATGGGAGCGTTACGGGGAGCAGTGGGCGATCGCGCGTCAATGTTTGCACCCAGACGCAGGTCCGCGAGCCGGGGCGCACCTTCGGCGTCGCCCTCGATGTTCACCACTCCGCTGGCGCTCGAGCCGCGATGAACTTTGATCTCGATGCCGCTGACGTCAGCATCGGTTACCTCGAAGGGCACGGAGTCGCTATAGAACTCGCTTGCGGCCATCGAGGTCGCAAACGCCGAGTAATGACCCGGAAGAACGCCTTCAAGCCGGAACTCTCCTCTGACGTTGGAAACCGAACCGGTGATGACGGACGATTGGAAGTTGCTTCCATCCGCTTGCAGCGAGCCATACCCATAGTTCACTCCAGGAACCGGCTTCCCAGTATCGGCGTCGATGACTCGCCCCGAGACTTGATATGACTTTGCGCTATGCCCGACGGTTATATCTATTCCAGTTGCTTCGCCTCCGGCGGCCACCTCAACGGTAGTCGCCTTCGACTGGTCGGTCGCGTCTGGGTGGTAGGTCAGCGGATAGTATGTGCTCGCCCCCAACCTGGCGCCGCCGTTCCTTGTGTCTACTCCGACGCTCAGTATGTAGCGGCCCGCAGGAATACCAAATATCCTGTAGATCCCGCGGTCATCGGTAGCGTACAGGGACGCATATGGAAGGTAAGCAGGGAACCTCTGTCCGCGATCGTCGAGAAAAAACAGGCGGACGGATTCCTGGATCAGGGGTTGCCCGTCGGCGTCAAACACTCGACCGGTGATGACCGCGCCCCGCGTGAGAGTTATGTCGATCTGATCGACACTCTCTCCTTCGTTTAGATTTATTGTCTTCCCGGGGCGCCCGCGAAGGTCCTCGCCAGTAACGAATGCCGGCGTGAAGCTCTGGAGTTGGTACTGGCCCGCCGGTATGTGGTTCAGTTGATAACGACCGTCTTCGTCAGTTGTGCTCTTCGCGGTTGGCTTGTCGTAGGGGCCCTGGTAAGGAACGAGCAGCACAGGCACGCCAACCGCTGGTTTGTCGCCGATCGTAATGCGACCCGAAATCGAGCCGGCCGGCTCCTTCCTGGGTTGAGCCTGCTGTGCGGTCGCCGTCGTTGCGAGGGCAACGACGACCGCCGCTATGAAGAGGGCAATGCGAGCGAGGGTGCGCATCTTGAGCCTCCATTGCGGAGAAGAATGAAAGCGCTTGCGAGCTAGCTTTCACTCACGCACGGGAATCCGACTCTGATCGTCGCGTGGTAGCTCACGTTCTATTCGGCTGGCGGCCACATTCTAACTTTGCGCAGATGCCGCCGCAAGCGATTTTAAGTAGCGGTCTTAGTAGAAGAGCATCCGCAAGACGCCGCAAAAATTGAGAACCATCAATCGAATTGTGAGCAATGCGCGACGATTTTGGCGCGAGGGTAACCATCGCGAACGCGCCAGTAACATGAATATTGACAAAGCGAGTCGCGAAGTCATAATGACCACGACTCTGATCCTAGCGGTCAATAAGCTCCCGCTGGCAATTCCCGAAGTGGAACAGTTCTGCTGCGACGTAAAAGCATTGAGTTCAACAGACGATTTGATCAAGCCTGAATCCACCATTGCGCCCGCCGAATTTTCGCCGGCGCAGATGAGCGCTTACTTGTTGGAACTCGAGGGACTGCTGCACCGCGTTGATTCCGCCACAACCCACTATCAGGTTCTCGGGGTTGACCGGTCGGCAGGACAGCAGGAGATCAAGACCGGCTTCCACCAACTGATCGAGTTGCTTTACCCGCAGTACGCAATCAACAGGAACATCCCGGCGGCGATGATTTCGCGGATCGATCGCGCGTTTCAAAGAGCTTCGCGCGCTTTCGCCGCGCTTGCAGGCTTCGTCAAGAGAAGGGAATACGACGCCGCGTTGGCATCCGTCACAAGGCGGCCAAAGGAAGCCGGCGAATTGCCGCGGCGAAAAGAACATCAGCCCAAAGGCGGCCCAGCCGAAAGGGCGCCCCGCCCGGCGCCATCCGCTGCGTCAGGCGGTGAGATCAATGCGGAGGGCGTGCATCGCACGAGCGCCGCCTACGTCGAGTCTTCAAGGGCCTCCTCGACAGAGAACCGGCGCAGATGTCCTCGGATCAAGATGTCAATTCCGGTTCGTGTCACCGGTTACGACCGCCAGAACGGCAAATGGAATGAGATGACTGAAACGATTGACGTCAGCCGCACCGGTCTGAGGCTCCGCCTGAGAAAGAGGATAAAGCACGGAATGGTCTTGCACTTGACGTTACCCCTCCCGACCAAGTTGCGGAGCCATGGATTCGGAGATGCCAGCTACAGCGTCTATACCTTTGTTCGAACTATCGAACCGTCCAGCAACGGGACACGCGCCGTCAGTCTTGAATTTATTGGCGGGAGCCCGCCGCCGGGCTTTCTGCAGAAACCGTGGTCAGTATTCCGAGTCAAGCGCTGGGCGGGGAACGAACGCAGAAGGCCAAATCGAGAAGACCGAAGTGAATGGGTCAGAATCGAATATCTCGATCATAGTATGCACTCGATGGGCGAGGAGCTGGCGAAGACTGAGAACGTGAGTCGCTCTGGCATCCGGCTGGTCGGAACCCAGACTCCGCCCGAGTTTGACTTCGTGATGTTGAACTGTGAGCAGTTGAGTTTTCATGCCATGGCGAGTCTGCGCAACAGGTACGTGGGAAAGGACGGGTTTGAACGGCTGTGCCTGCAACTCATCGATAGTGAGTGGCCCACCCTTTCCCGAAGGTGAACTGACAGGCGGCGCACTGTCACTTTGCTGTCGCCGCGAACTCGTTTGATTGAATCCCCTGCGCTGTTACCACGCGAACGAGCATGGTCGTGCCCGGCGCGGGCGCCGCATCCGCGCCGATCTTGGCCGACACGTAGTCGGGCGGATCGAAGCTTGCGGATTGGACCGGGACCGCGGAGCCGTTGGCTGTCACAGTGACGCTCGCATCGCCCGGGAAGTTCAAGCCGTGGATCTTCAAAACCAGCAGACCCGATGCTTTCTTCTTGACCTTTATCTTGGTGATCTGCGGACCCACCAGCGTTCCCGCGATGATCTCGTTAGACAACTCTGACAGCGTTGGACTTATGTTGCGCAACCTCACTGCCAGAGGCCCGGCACTGTTTTTGATTGATATATTTTCATCCAGTAACACCGCAAAGCTTGGATTGACGTCTTGCGGATTTGGAACGTGGGGCAGGACCACGATGCCGTTTATCAGTACCTGAGTATCGACGCGGGTGTTGGTTCCGGCGATCTCGACGACCAATCCCGACTGACCGGCATTGGCTTGCTGCACGGGGCCGGTGCCGTTTACGAAGAGCCTTGCCGAGGTTAGCGTCGGGGTGAGGGCCTGGTCAGGCGGGAGCATCCCGAGTTTGGCGGACAGTTTCTTCCCGCTGAAGATATACACGTTGCCAGCGTTTATCAGGGCATTGTTGAAACCATCCCCGTGCATGGCATTCGCGATGTAATCAATATAGCCGTCGCCGTCGACATCGCCCCCGGTGAGGCGATATGAAAACTCGTCGCCGCCTTCGACGCCCTGGAGTTCTCCGTGCGCGCCCGCGAGCCGGAATATGCGCGGGCTCGCCGGCGGGTCGTAGAGCTTGATAACTGAAGGCAGAGGGTCGCGCTGGCCGAAAATGATTTCGGTAACGCCCGCATCTTCGCGCTCTTCGCCGCCAAGATCGAACGTGCGCTCGGGGCTGCCGATGAAAAGATCCGAGAGACCGTCTTTGTTTATGTCGTAAGTTCGGACGGAATCCCCGGCGCAGTCGAGGTGGTGTTCTCCATAGATAGTCGTGACTCGAAACCCCGATGAATCTGGGTCCGCGAGATCGATCGTCGCGCCCGGAAGGTTAGCCGCGCCGTAGATCACGTAGACCGCCCCCGTCTTTCCCTTGTTGTCGGGCGCCAATGCCTGAAGCGCTCCGATGATCAGATCCGTCCGCCCGTCACCGTTCACATCGCCGCTGTGGACTTGCGAGCCGAGGAGGTCAAACTGATTCGCGCCGATAACGTGTGTGGCGTTAGCCGGAGGCGTGCGCAGGTCGATGTTCGCCGGCCAGTTGTGCTGGCCGTAGATAACGTAAGCTTCGCCGCAACCCGGGCGCAGACCTCCGAAGCCCGCG
The DNA here is from genome assembly GCA_035455165.1 of Blastocatellia bacterium. Lineage (GTDB taxonomy): Bacteria > Acidobacteriota > Blastocatellia > UBA7656 > UBA7656 > Onstottus_A. The sequence continues at coordinate 4,447 of DATIFP010000213.1, read as the reverse complement.
CCATTGTTGCCGTGTCCGCTGTTTTGATCCTGGGGCGTCACGTACGAAGCCGAGTCGCGAAAGATCGATCCGCCGATGACGATGTCGCCGATCCCGTCGTTGTTTATGTCGCCAATCTGAAGCGCGGCGCCCCAGTGCTCTTCAGACCTCTGCCCGGCAATGCGCGCAGTACGAACGCCAGGCGGCGGAGCAGCCAGATCAATCACCGAAGGAAGATTCGCGGCGCCAAAGACGATGTACGCGCCGCCGACGTGTTGACCCGCGTCAGTGTTGATCTGATCCGATCCGATCACAACGTCGGCGAATCCATCGCCGTCCAGGTCGCCCTCGTCGATCCAAATCCCCATGCGCCCGGAGGACTGTGGACCGTAGATCGCGGTGATGCCCGGCGGAGGGAGACCGTCATTGGTCGACAGGTCCGCGTTCAGGTTGAAGTTGGGTGAGCCGAATACGACATAAGCCGCCCCGCGATTATCAGCCACGCCGCCGCCCGGCGTATCCCACAGGCAGGCGCCGATCGCCACGTCCCGTATTCCGTCGCCGTTAACGTCGCCGTTTGCGGACACCGAAGTCCCGAGGAGGTCGCCTGATCGCTGCCCGTTCAGCTTGAAGATATTAGGCGGGTTGTCGCCCGCGTTGATCGATCCGCTGTCTCGCCCGTCGCTGATGTAGAAATTCACAACCCCGTTGTTCTCGCGCGACCCGATGTTCCCGTACATACCGCAAAAGATTACGTCGGCGCGTCCGTCTCCGTTTATGTCGCCCGCGCCAACCGGCAGCCCGATGTCGCCCTGCAACCGTAGTCCTCCGAACAGGACCAGCAGGCCATCCTGATTGAAGTTGGCTGTATCGACGGCTAGTTCAATGGCCCCGCCCTGGGCAGTTGCCCGAATTGCGATGAGTGGCAGCAACAGCGAGAATGTTAATCCGAACAGTAGACCCTTATGTGTGCCTATCCCCCTTGTTCCCATGCGACCCCTTCTTATGAATCCAGTGTGTTTGTTGCGATGCAGGCCGTTGATTATACAATGTCATCGTATTGATTTGCGAACTTCACTTGTACCGAACAATAACTGTTGCTTGTAGGGGCGGCCCCGTGTGGCCGCCCCACAAATGGGAGCTCGCTTCAGCGGCAAGCGGGCAAGCTGGGGCGGCCACGGAGGGCCGCCCTTGCATGAACCAAGGGATGTATCGATTGCTAAATGGAATGGAAGAAAACGGTTGCCGTTCCCGTCTAATTAACGAACTTATGGATGGCTGGGGTGATGGCACAGGTTGCGAGAATGAGTGATTGGCGAACAGAGGCTGACATTATTGAAGCCTGTAAACAAGGTGATCGCGAAGCCTTTCACTCGCTGTTTGAGACTCACAAGGATCGAGTCTTTACGATCGCTTTTCATTACAGCGGCAACGAAGCCACCGCGCGTGATGTGACTCAGCAGGTTTTCCTGAAACTGTTTACGAGCATAAGTCAGTTTCGCGAAGACTCGCTGTTCACAACCTGGCTCTATCGAATCGTAGCCAACGCGTGCGCGGACGAGCACCGCAAGCGAAGACGGTTTGTGCCGTTCAGCCCGGAGATTGAGGTGAAGAACATGTCGGGGAACCCGCATCAGGAGGAAGCTTTCCATCGCCGCGAGATCTCGGATTCGGTCCGCGGCGCGATCGGAGAGCTGACTCCAAAACTGCGATTGCCCATCCTGCTCAAATATGTCGAGGGCATGTCTTACGATGAGATCGCCGAAGCCCTCGGACTTTCGATCGGCACCGTATCCTCACGGCTCAATCGCGGGCACAAGATGCTGGCGCGAAAGCTGAATCATCTGCGCAGCGAGGTCGCGTCAGGGGAATGAAGATGTTTACCAGGCATGTAGTAAAACAATTATCGGCGTTTTACAACGGCGAGCTCTCGGACGCAGAATCGCGCCGCGTCCGCGAGCACCTGCTCAGTTGCAAGCGCTGCCGCGAGGAACACGACGAGATAAAACTCGGGGTCAAGTTGGCCGAGCAAATCCACGTTGCTTCGGCACCCGAGGAAATGTGGAGCGAAATCGACGCAATGCTTGATGCGCAGGCGCGAAGGCCGGTTCTTCAACCGGCGACGCCGCGGTTTGGTATGGCCTTAGATTGGTATAGCGCGGCTGCGGTCGCGGCGGTGATTGTGGTCGCGGTTGCGACCGGATTGTGGTGGACACTCTACCAGGGTCCGAAAGTCTCCTGGGCAGTACAGGAAGCAATCGGCAGTGTACGGATCGACGGCGGTCAAATCCGTGACGCGGGCAAGCTGGCGGTTGGCGAGACGCTCGAGACGGGAAGATCGTCGAAAGCGAAGATCACTGTTGCAAATATCGGAGAAGTGGAAGTCGATCCCGACACGCGCATCCGATTGGTGAAGACACAAGAGACGGAGCATCGGCTTGCGCTGGATCACGGCCGCATCAAGGCGAGAATTAAAGCGCCGCCCAGATTGTTCTTCGTCGACACTCCCGCGGCAGTAGCGGTTGACCTGGGATGCGAGTACACGCTCGAAGTAGACGACTCGGGCAGCAGTCTGCTTCACGTGACTCTCGGCTTCGTGGCACTGGTCAGGAACGGGCGCGAGGTGTGGGTCCCTCGCTTCGCGATGTGTCAGGCGCGGCATGGGATCGGCCCCGGGACACCCTACTTTGACGATGCCAGCGCCGCGTTTGTGAGCGCGCTCGAGAGGTTCGACTTCGAAAGCGGCGGCGATGAGGCGCTGCGCACGGTGCTGAACGAGTCTCGGGAGCGCGACACGTTCACGCTGTGGCAATTGCTTTCGCGCGTCAACGGAGACCAGCGAGTTCGGGTGTTGGACAGAATGATCGAACTGGTCGGCCTTCCAAAGGAGATCACGAGAGACGCGATCCTCAAACTCGATCAGAAGTCACTGGACGCGTGGAAGGATGAGCTGACGGACACCGTTTGGTTCTGATTGTCATTCGCGCCCGATATGGACTGCGCCGCCCTTTTGGACTGCGCCGCCCAGTTTTCACTCACGCATTCGGAGTCTCGCCGGCGGCGCTTTGGCTTTGTTTCAGTTCACAATACCTTCAGGGCGTGGGATCGAATCGCAGATCGGCGCACTATCAAGCACTCAAAACGTTGGCCGAAGCGAACTCGGCGAATAATCAAGCCAAAGCACCGCCATGAAGAAACCGAGTTTTGTGCGGATTTAAACAAGCTCGTTTCAACGGGCGGATGAAATCTCCAGGGACTTCAAAACGTACTCAACTCCTCGACTCTGCCCCTTCACCGGAACTCCAAGCTTCACATCTATCCACCACTCTGTTTTTTCTCTCTCCGTCTTTCGCGTTATGTGCCGGACCCGAAATTCTCCGGCGGGAACTCGCACGCTCTCTTCGTCGCCGGTTTCGCAAGCCGCAAGCGAGAGCAACGCCGTCGCATTCTCAAACTCCGTCGGCGTCGGATAGGTTGAAATCTGATAGCGCGTCACGTTCGACGACTGCATAAACCCCTGCGCCGCGACGGCCGGCGACGAGATGAAGAACCGCTCGGGCACTTCGAGCGTCTGCGCTATAACGCCCGAAACGCTGCCGCGCGTGCGAGCGGTCAGCGTGTTGCCCTCGACATTAAATCTGGTGCGCGTTCTATCGTTGCCGTGGAGCTTCGTTACTTCCGCAAAGGAGGGGCGGCGGCTTGCTTCCACGCGGTGGAATACATCGGTCGAAAGATCGCCGCTTGTGATTCGGCTGTGAACCAGGAAGCCGCCTTCGGGGGTGCTGAAGAGGTCCCAGGATTCGGCGCCGACTTCTTTACCGCCTCGCTCGCGGTACGAATATGTGCCGCTTGCGATACGCGGCCCGCGCTCCCAGCGCCCGTTGTGGATGGGTTGCTTGCCTCCGAGTATGGCCGCCAGGTCCTCTTCAATTGTTTTTGCCGCTGGGGTTTCGACTATGCGTCCGACTTCTCGACCGTCTCGTTCGATGATCACTGTCGGGACATTGGTGATTCGAAGCGGCTGAACCGAAGCCACCGGCTCGCGGAATTGATTGTCTATCCCGATGAGCTTTAGCTGGATACGTGGGTTGCCTGCGGCATTCAGCGCCTTGAGCAATCGGGGAACGTAGTTCTTGCTGTCCGGGCACCAGGTACCGAATGCGAGAGTCACCGTCGTATCTTTGTCGTCGGCTTTGATCCGGGACACGGCTTCGGCGTTAGGTTCGTAGTTCTTCATCACCGAGCGCCAAACTGGAACGGTCTCCCAGAGCTTATCCAAGCTCATCTCACCGGTGGCTCCTGGATGCGATCGAATCAGAACTAGCTTGCCGCTTGCGACAAAGGCATAGACCGGGCCGTCGACGCGCGTGAACTTGCCTGCCGGTCGCAGCGCGCTCAAGTCGCAAGTGGCTGATGTTCGGTCCGCGCCGAATTGAAACGCGTCTTTCGAGATCGTGTTGACTGTGCG